>NZ_JBDGAW010000003.1:0-134056 GCF_040910265.1 Collinsella aerofaciens
ATTCTTACCCATGAAATAGCAGAAAACATAGGGCTCGTCAGGAACGTCAATCGAAGAGGAACAAGCAAGGCTTGCCCACTGATCTCTAGCTAGCAGCATCGTAGGGTCGCATACAACAGAGCATCGGACGCCCGTAGCTTTCTCTACCAAATCCGCTCCCGTATCCTCGCGAACAGAAATGGCCGAAAAATCGGAAAGAAAATCTTTTGTTTTACGAAGATATTTTTCAGAAAGGGAAGATACTCCAAAACTAGTGGAATAAGACACCTTGCGGACAGGAGGCTGCACGAAAGATAGTGTAAAGTACCTACCAGCAATGTTAACAGGCAGCCAAAGCTGATCGCTGCCAACAACAACGCTGTCATAATCAGCCACAAGCGCCCCAAGTTCTTCAAACGAAGCGGCTTGAGGAGTAAAACTAAAATGTGTTGACTCGAAAGATGAAAATGCACTTTTCCTCTTTGCCATTTTCTTTCCAAAGTCAGCATCAAGCTTCTGCTTGATGCGATGCTTTACAAAACCCAGCTTTGCACGATAAAGATCTACATCAAATAGATGCTCAAGATAGTAATCATTGCGTCCTTCAGAAATAGCATGACCCAGGCCACGTTTATCAATAGTATTGACTTCAACTCCCAGCTCCTCAAGGGCACGCTGGGTCGCGTACGCCTGAAGAACGCTGCCAAAGTTGATTTTGTCATGACACGACGCGACTGCGACTCGCTTAGAACATGTAATAGTCAAGCTATCCCCTTAATCAACAGAACCTAAATAGGTCATATAACAATCCAATAACACTCTGGCCGCAGCATTAATTTCAAATACCTGCAAACCGGCATCGTCGCCAGGCGCGAAGACCTCTGTGCTCAACTCAATAAGTCTTTCGGCCCACTTTATACAGGAGCTAGAAAGTGATTCAAATTGCATCATGGATGTAACAGCGGTCTCAGAGGTAACGGTATCAGACGCAAGAATGGGTGTATGCGATGCCTGGCATTCAACTCCGACCATTGGGAGGCCTTCATACAGGCTCGGCAGGCAGAAAACATCAAATGCTCGATATAAAGATGCTGCGTCGCTTCTAGTGCCCAAAAACCGAACAGAATGGCTAATCCCCAGACAATCAGCTTGGTCCTTTATCTTTTCAACCAACGGACCAGAACCAACCAAAACTAAAACTGCATCATTACGAATCTTTAAAACCTGATCGAATATATTAAGCAAATATGAGTGATTCTTCTGCTCTGTAAAACGACCAATGTGCCCAATTAGAAGCTGTCCATCAGCAACACCAAGCGATCGCCGCGTCCTTAGGCGATCCTCATCATCTGGCGCGAAAACAGACAAGTCGACAGCATTACGCATGACTACAAATTGAGAACTCGATCCAAATAACCATTCACCAGCGAATTTACTACATGCAAAACGGTGAGTCGGATACCGGTTTGATTGCGTTTTCAGCACGGCCTTCAGGGCATTCTTGGCATACTCACCCCTACCACTCGTAGAGTGGCTATGGGCGATACGCACGGGGACACCCGCCTTCTTCGCAGCACGAAGAGGAAAGACCGAAAGCGCGTTGATGTGACTATGGACAATCTTCCAGCCCTCTTGCTTAAAGAGACGCTGAAGCTCTCGCTGGTATTCAGCTACATGCTGATAGGGCGGTATCTCAAAGACCCTGCCACCGAGCGATTCGATCTCGTCACGGGGAACAAGCGTCGAATCGGAATCAACAAGAAAGTCAAACTGCACTTTACCGCGATCGATGTGACGATAGTAATTCATAACGACAGCTTCGACGCCGCCACCAACCATCTTGCCAACAACCTGAGCCACCCTAACCGGTTCAGTCATTTAGCAAGCACCTCCACCGGTAAAGACCTCAACGACCGTGAGGAGAACAATCTTCAAGTCCGTGATGGGGCCGCGCTTGGCGATGTACTCCAAATCACGGCGGACCATGCCGTCGAAGTCGGTATCGTTGCGGTCAGTCACCTGCCACCAGCCGGTAATGCCCGGCTTCACAGCCAAGCGCTGCAGGTCGTACTCGGTATACTCCGCGACCTCGTTGGGCAGCGGCGGGCGCGGGCCGACGACGGACATCTGACCCATGAACACGTTCAGGAACTGCGGGAACTCGTCGATGGAGTGCTTGCGGATGAACTTTCCAATCTTGGTGACACGCGGGTCATTCTTCATCTTGAACATGGCGCCGGCGATCTCGTTCTGCTCCCTGAGCTCGGCGAGGCGCTCGTCGGCGTCCTTGTACATGGAGCGGAACTTCCACATGCGGAAGGTAGTCAAACTACCGTCGGGACGGGTGCGGCCAACGCGGATCTGACTATAGAAGGGGCTGCCCTCGCTCTCCAGTCGGATGGCCGCGGCCAGCACCAGGCTGGGCACAGCGATGACGACGAGCACGGCACCGCTGAACACGATGTCGAATGCGCGCTTCACTGCCCTATATGCCAAGCGCGAGCGGTCCCAGTCCATGATGGATTGCATGGCCTTGTAACGGCCGGCGCCCTCGCGCCGGTCCATGGCCTGGGCAATCAGTGCCGCCCCCGCAGGCGCACAGCTCTTTGTTACTTCTTTAGCAGCCACAGTCAAAAATACATCCCCGTTCCCTAGGGATCCCCCAATCGGTAAAATCAAAAATGCAAACGAATAGCTGGTGCAACGTCTCCCTTACGTTTTGCTAGGAACGTCAAGCGGTAGCAGCTCCCTAAATGTGGAGTCACCCTCGCCCACGTCTACCAGGCACCAGCGTTTATGACGGTCGACTTTCTTTACGCGGGCCTCTTGCCCCATCAAGGGCCCCTGCTCTATGTGCAACACGCCGTCTTCTATGCGGGCGACGCTGTTGCGCACCACGCCGTCGTCGTCGAGCACGCTGCGGTACCAATCCTGCGCATCGTCCGGCATGGGCATGTACGCCCGCTCCCTACTGCCGGCGATGCGACAGCCAAAGCTCAACTGGGCCAGGGCCCTATCGAGCGCAGCGGCATCGTGCGTGGCGACGAAGAAATATTCCTTGTACATAGGTTTGGTTTGGAGCGACCAGGCGCCATCCCGCTTAAACCAGAACTCCTTTTGCATCACAAAAGCGTCCTGCATCAGGTTGTGCGGGATAATGCGACGAACCTTTTCGCAGGTCTCGCGCTCTTTTCCATTGGGGGTGTGGACCAGATACCAGCGGACGCGGCCATGCTGGCTGTTGGATGTAGCGCCGTTAAAAGCGCCCGGCAGCTGCTCTTGGCGCCGTGCCGTCTGTTCCATGTTCTCGCCCCCTCTTTTGGCTTTGCGATGTACGCAAATGCAGGAGCGTTTAGAACAGGCTTCTCGCTCGCAGCTAGGCGCAGTCGCAAAAGTACAGGTTTTTGTAGAGGGGTATGGAGATGCACCTACTGGCAGTACATTTTGCGTAATCTGGGAAAACGCTGATTAATTGCTCGTATAATGTCATCTGCTGAAAGATACAAAAACCTGTACCTTTTTGTGCAACAAAAAAAGCCGCTCAACCAGCGGCTTTTCTTGTTTGGGCATGAAAAAAGGCGACCGCCCTTTGTGGACGGTCGCCTTTATTAATTGTTGTGAAGTTTACGTTAGGCGCGGGTCTTGATCTCCTCGAGCACCTTAGCAACAAACTCGTCAACGCTCATCTGAACGGTCTCGTTGGAGCGATCGCGGACGGAGATGTTGCCGGCCTCGACCTCCTTTTCGCCCAAGATGAGCATGTAGGGCACGCGGTCGATGCTGCGGGCCTCGCGGATCTTGTAACCGATCTTCTCGTCGCGGTCGTCGCAGACAACGCGAATGCCGGCCTCCTCCAGCTTGGCGCACACCTCGTGGGCGTAGTCGCGGCTCTTCTCGGACACGGGCAGGGCCTTGACCTGCACGGGAGCCAGCCAGGTGGGGAACTTGCCCGCAAAGTGCTCAATCAGAATACCGATGAAGCGCTCGATGGAGCCAAAGCACACGCGATGCAGCATGATGGGGCGCTTCTTGGTGCCGTCGGCGTCCACGTACTCCAGGTCAAAGTTGAACGGCATCTGGAAGTCGAGCTGGACGGTACCGCACTGCCAGGTACGGCCGAGCGAGTCCTCCAGGTGGAAGTCGATCTTGGGGCCGTAGAAGGCGCCGTCGCCCTCGTTAACCTCGTAGTCCATGCCCAGCTTCTCCAGAGCGGTGCGCAGGCCCTCCTCGGCGCGCGCCCAGTCCTCGTCGGAGCCCATGGAGTCCTCGGGGCGAGTGGAAAGCTCAACGTGGTACTTAAAGCCAAACTTTTGGTACACGGAATCGATGAGGTTGACCACGCCCACGATCTCGTCGGTCAGCTGGTCGGGACGCACAAACAGGTGGGCGTCGTCCTGGTTAAAGCAGCGCACGCGGAACAGGCCGTGCAGGGCGCCGCGCAGCTCGTGGCGGTGCACCAGGCCAATCTCGCCGGCTCGGATGGGCAGCTCGCGGTAGGAATGCGGCTTGGAGGCGTACACCAGCACGCCGCCCGGGCAGTTCATGGGCTTAATGCAGTACTCTTCGTCGTCGATGACGGTGGAATACATGTTGTCCTTGTAGTGATCCCAGTGGCCACTGGTCTTCCACAGCTGCTTGTTCATGATGAGCGGCGTGGAGATCTCCACGTAGCCGGCCTTGTGGTGAATCTCGCGCCAGTAGTCCAGCAGCGTGTTCTTAAGGATCATGCCGTTGGGCAGGAAGAACGGGAAGCCAGGGGCCTCGTCGCGCATCATAAAGAGGTCCATCTCGCGGCCGATCTTGCGGTGGTCGCGCTTCTTGGCCTCCTCCAGCATGTGCATGTGCTCGTCGAGCTCTTCCTTGGTGGCAAAGGCGACGCCGTTGATGCGGGTGAGCATCTTGTTGTCCTTGTCGCCCTTCCAGTAGGCGCCCGAGACACCGGTGAGCTTAAAGGCCTTGAGCGCCTTGGTGTAGCAGATGTGGGGGCCGACGCACATGTCGATGTAGTCGCCCTGCTGGTAGAAGGTGATACGGGCGTCGTCGTCCAGGTCGCCGATGTGCTCGACCTTGTACTTCTCGCCGCGCTCCTCCATAAGGGCGATGGCCTCGGCGCGGGGCTTCTCGTACACGGAGAACTTGAGGTTCTCCTTGACGATCTTCTTCATCTCGGCCTCGATCGCGGGGAAGTCGTCCTCGCTGATCTTGACGCCCTCGGGCAGGTCAACGTCGTAGTAGAAGCCGTTGTCGGTCGCGGGGCCATAGGCAAAGTCGGCCTGGGGGTACAGGCGCTTGATGGCCTGCGCCATGATGTGCGCGGCGGAGTGACGGATGACGTGCGTGACCTCGTCCTGCGGGAGCTCGGCCACCGAACCGTCATTGTAGAGTGCCTTCATGGGTATGTTTTCTCCTCTCGGATGCCTGATGCAAGTGCGTGCGATGCGCTCGGCGTTTTAACTTGCATCATTATAGGCAGGTTGCCTTGGTATACAAGCGCCCGCCGCACCTTAATGGCACGGCGGGCGATTTTCTACGCATGCTTCATCGTGTGGGGCGGGTTGCGCGTGTGGCTTGTGGCGCGTGAGGCGCCCGTGGCTTGCGGCCGGCCCGGCGATGGATGCGTTACTGGATGCGAGTTCGGCAGTAGGGGCAGACCTTCCAGTGCGCATCGAGCGGGCGATGGCAGCTGGGACACACGTTGCGAACCTGGGTATCGCACACCGGGCAGACGACGAAGTCCTTCTCGATGGGCGCGCCGCACTGCGGGCAGGTGCCGTACTGGGCAAGCTGGCGCTCGCGCAGGGCCATGTCCAGCTCCTGCTCCTCGCGGTCGGACGCATAGGAGTGCGGACGCAGGACCAGGTAGGCAATGAGGCCCACAAACGGGATGAGGGCGATGATGCCCCATGCCACGTAGGCGCTGGCGCCGCGGCGGCGAGCGTCGATGAACACATAGACGACCGACAGCACATACAGGGCGATGATAAAGCCAACGAAGGCATAGACGACGCCCATAAGCTGCGGCGACATGAGCTCGGAGATGTACTTGGACATTACGGGTACCTTTCGGAATATTTACAGCTCGCTCAAGTTTACCACGGGGTTTGTTTATATGGGACCACGGCTGGATACGGGGCTGACGCGGACACAAACATCTCAATCTGTAACAAGTGGGAGCGGAATCCGGGTCTAGGTGTTACAGATCGAGACACAGGGGTCCCTCCCCGACTTCAATCTCGATCTGTAACATCTTGGGCCGCAAAACCCCTCTTACTGTTACAAATCAAGACATTCAAAATCCGCCGGAAGGTTTGTCTCGATCTGTAACATCTAGAACCCAAATCATCAGCTAACTGTTACAGATCGAGACGGAAGAATCTCTCCCCCGCAACAGAAGGATTTTTCCCCAACCTACATCTTGATCTGTAACAGTAAGGACCCAAATAACCTGCCAACTGTTACAGATCGAGATGTACGGACAACCGGCAGTGTCCGCCGTTGCCGCCGACAGGGTCAGGAGCCATTCCTGCAGATGCACGGGGCGCAGCTGGTCGACCGGCATCGTGCCGCATGTGGGGCCGACGTAGTTCGCCCACGACCTTGTGACGAGGTTGCGGGTGTTCGGCGCGAGCGTGCCGGCGGCCACCAGCGCCTCCATACTCGGTTCGAGCCATGTGCCGTACGCCTGTGCGATGGTAGGCACGGGATTGTCGTTGGCACGCTCGACGTGGATGCGATCGAGCTCGGTGCATGCCTCGCGGTAGGTGCCGTATACCGTCTTGGTCTTACGTTTGCGTCCGCATGGCGTGTTCTCCTGCCATCGGAGGATGCATTTCTTGCCACGCTTGGCCTCGGTGATTGAGCCCAACGCGCGGCGCCTCTGCCTGCGTGTCATACAATGTCCCTAGGTTGCCCGGAGCTATCTCCATGTTGCTCCGGCATCCTTGTTGTCACCCCACCGCGCCAAGGTTCCAGCCGTGCGCGGTGGGGTTTCTTTATGTCTGGAACAGTTGTTGCGTCATCTGCAATAACTGGCCTTTTGCTGGGACCTGCCCTGTTCCTTCAGAGGTCCTTTAGACTGCCATCCTGGTGTCAACAGCGTCTACGACCTCCGCTGCATATTTTGGATAGTCGATGACCTTGCCGCTCCCCGTTTCCTTCCATGCCGATAGCTCATGGGAGAACTCTGATATCTCGCTTGCGGTGTCAAACGTGTCGACGAATCTGGCTACAAGATCGATATACTCGAGTTCCTTTTCGTCAAACGTTTCCTCTGGTTCGACGAGTGGTTTTACGATTTCGCCCCAGCCGTTGGGGACAAGCTCTATCTTGCCCTGTTGCTGCAGGGCATAGAGCAAAGTGTCCTTATCGTTTATGACGGGGCCATAGTCGGCATGTGCGTATTCGATTCCCGTGAGGGAGGTGCTCGTCATGCCGTAGCAGTAGTAGTCGAGGAAGAACATGGCCTTCTGCAGTTTGGTCTTATAGAGCCTCTTGCAGCGGTGGGCAAGAATGACAACGGCGCCACACACGCGCGACCAGTCGAACGGTCGGTATCCGTTCGTCCTCGACGGCGAGTATGCCTCAAGTGGCGGCCAGCTAAAATCTAAAGTGCTGAAGCGATTCGGAGCCTGGGAGTCGACAAAGTTTTCGACGGCGCTGATGATCTTCTCAGACAGTTGGTCTCTCTTTACGTTTAAAAGTGACAGGGCGCCAGCGGGGCTTGCTGCCAGCCTGATCATTCCATCGTGAGCCTCGTCCTGCAGCGCGCCAGACTCATATCGAGCCACAGTTTGCTCACCGAAGCCAAGGAAGCGGCTGAAATCTCTCAACGACAGGCCGTAGTGTTCACGGACGGCCTTGATTTCCTCGGGGGAAAGTAAGTGATTGGCGGCGCGATAGGCGGCATAGGCGGCTGCGAGGTTCTCGCTTTCTATGCGTGCGTCCGCAATAACCGCTCCACAGACGGGGCATACCGCGACCGTGGCCTCATACGTAATATCCTGTTTTCTGATGCGCATCGTCTCGGTACGACGCTCTACGCGTGCCTCGACTTCCTGGTCGCATTCAATGCAATAGGTGCTGAAAGTGCTCTTCATCTCGCTCATCTCGGGACCTCCGATCTATCCCGGTACAACTTTACAGAGAGGCATTTGCATCGCTCGGCCTTGCGTTTTATGGACATCTTTAGGTACAGCGTCTTGCCGAATGCCTTGGGTGAGAATTCGGCAACTATCCATCCCGGGTATCGCGAGTCGCGGTCCGCCTCGGGTCCATCAAAACAATCTCTTGGCGTGAGCGATAAGATCACGCTTTTGAGCTCGTCCATGGTGATTCCCATGCCCGCCATGAACTCCAGACTTGCCTCGCGTTCCACGAGGATGAAGTTGTTCTTGTCCACGATTTCCTTCATAAAATGAAGGAAGAGCCCTATGTTGTCCATCCCTCTCCTTAGCAAGAAGTGTAATCAATTAGTTACAATGATGGTGAAGAAATCGAGGTGATTCTGTGGATTCGACCTCTTGCGCCTAGTCAAATGACAGATAAAGCCTTGAGTTTGCCAACGATTCGATTCGTGGCAGCCTGCCTAGGCACCGAACAGCTTTGCAAGCGTGCCGATGGCGCTGGCGAATGTGGGGACGAGCCCCGCGCCCTTGGATGCGAGGTCGAGCGTGTCCTTTGCCTTCCCGGCGAAGCCTCCCTCGTCTTTTCCTCGGCGGCGAACCGCAGGTCGGCGAGGGCTAGTTTCACGGCGAGGTCCTCGGGCGAC
This sequence comes from Collinsella aerofaciens, assembly GCF_040910265.1. GTDB lineage: Bacteria > Actinomycetota > Coriobacteriia > Coriobacteriales > Coriobacteriaceae > Collinsella > Collinsella aerofaciens_BK. The sequence goes on from NZ_JBDGAW010000003.1 coordinate 8,747, forward strand.
AGGCCCTGGCTGCTCGATATCCGCTTGATCGTCTGGTTGAAGTCGACCGCGACGGTTGCCTCGACGGTGGCCGTCTCGGTTGACTCGAATTGGTCGGAGGTCGCCTTGGCCATCATGTACTCGTACTCCATGCGGTCCCTGTAGTCGAGCAACAGGTCGCGGATCGTCTCGATGGACGTGATGTCGATCATGCCGGGGTTGACGACGGCCGTCACCCTCGTTCCGGTCTCACGCTCGATAATATTTCCGAATGTCGTCATGTACCTAGCCACCACCTTCTGCCTGAGACCGGGCAGGTCGCTCTCAATGACCTCGTCGCACAAATCCACCAGGCGGTCGATTGAATCGTACATTCCCATGTTATCTGCCACTCTCGCAGGTGGTTCCTTTGAATGCCTACGCGGACCTTACTTGATCCGCTTCCAGCCCTTCGCCTTCAGGCGCTGCAACCTGAGCTTTGGACAACTCGGCCTGGTCGCGTGCCGTCTCCAGGATCTTCGAGCGCCTCTTCTCGGTGCTCTGCCGGTAGCAAGTGATCAGCTCGCCCTCCGCGCCTGCCGGCGCCGTCGGCTTGCCCTCGGGATGCTCCTCGTACCATCCGAGCAGGTCGTTGGGGTCGGTTTTGAATACTTCGCAGAGCGCGCCTACGAGCTCTGCGTTCGGATAGCTCTCCTCGCGCTCCCAAGACTGAATAGTTCGGAATGACTTGCCGACTTTTTGTGCAAGCTCCTTTTGGTTTAGCCCCAGGGCTTCTCGGCGCTCTCTTAGACGAAGGTTCATCCTCACTCCTTTCTTTACGTTAAGTGAATAGTAAACATAAAATGTCTTTACGCAAAAAAATGTTGCTTATTTGATCAACAGGGACATAAAACTATTCATAATGAAATTCGACAGACAGAAAAACGTCTCTAAGGAGGAACGAATGGATTTCAGTAAGGAGCTGGCGGGAATATCCGCGCCGCACGCGCCCGAGCTGGCCTTTCTCAGGCTGAGGTCGCTTCCAAGGTCGGAGTGAACGTCAGCACTTTCGCGAAGTACGAAAGTGGCGATTACATTCCTGGAGCCGACAAGCTCTTGGCTATCTCGCAGGTTCCTGGTTGTCCGCGCAACGACCTGATGGCCTGGAACACGGACGAGGCCGCATAGGGATGGAGGAAGAGGAATGACTGGGAGGAGCTACGAACTGCCCGACGACATCACGACCCTGGGCGGCATGGTGATCTTTGTGTTAATAAACACGGATATTTGGGGTGCACGTCCGCGTGGCTTTCGTATCCCCAAATTATCCCAAGTGCGTGTGCCAACCCGTTTTTACGCGCTTGTGCCGTTGTTGCCGTACTTAAACCCGCAGGTAAGCAGTGTGTTCGATTTTGTCGTTCTTACTGGTCAGCACTGTAACATCTAGACCCCAAAACAGCCCCCAGATGTTACAGATTGAGACAGAAGAATCTCTCCCCGGCTTCAATCTCAATCTGTAACAACTGGAACCCAAATCCTCAGCTTACTGTTACAGAACGAGACAAACCTCCGACATCAAAGCCGGCAGGCAAGGTTGTCTACCTTGTTGAGCCTCCCCCTCTCCTCACGTTGGCGGGTATTGCGGGGCTGTTCGCCGCATTGCCGCCGCGCTGGGGGTGTGTAGACCGTAGGATAGTCTTATTGACAGCCTGTCAACTCGTCTGGGAGGCACTGTGACAGAAACGTTTGATATCGCGATTGTCGGCGCGGGCATCACCGGATGCGCCATCGCGCGGCAGCTCGCGCGGTTTGACCTGTCCATTTGCGTGGTCGAGGCGGCTAACGATATTGCGCTGGGCGCGTCGAAGGCCAACGGCGGCCTGGTGCACGCCGGCTACGATCCGGCGCCAGGCACCGTAAAGGCGCAGGTCAACGCCCGTGGCTGTGAACTGTACGGTACGTGGGCCCAGGAGCTGGGCTTTCTGTTCAGCCGCACCGGGTCGATGGTGTTGGGCTTTAACGACGAGGACCGTGCGCAGCTGGAGCAGCTGCGCAGCAACGGCCATGTCAACGGTGTGCCCGAGCTGTCGATCGTCGGACCCGACCGCATCCACGAATTAGAGCCGCGCGCCAGTACCAAGGCGACGTGCGCGCTGTGGTGCCCCTCGACTGGGTTTGTCGACCCGTTTGAGGTTGCCATCGCCGCACTGGAGAACGCCGTGGCCAACGGGGTGACGTTTATGCGGTCCGCGTCGGTGGAGGCGATTGAAGTCGCGGGCTCGAACGACGACGCGCGCTTTACACTGGTGTGCCCCGCTGGCAACGTGCGCTGCCGCTATCTGATCAACGCCGCGGGCAACGGCGCCGCCGACATCTCGCATATGGCGGGCGCCGAGGAGTTTCAGATGGTCTGGCGTCAGGGCAACATCGTGGTGCTGGATAAGGAGCCGCGCACGCTCATGCCGCTCTACCCCGTGCCGACGCCGGTGTCGAAGGGCGTTATCGTGACGGGCACCGTGCACGGCAACACCGTGATCACCGCGACGGCCGCCGTGCGCGAACCGAGCGACACGCAGACCTATGCGAGCGATGTGAACGCGCTGCTGAGCGGCGCGCGCAAGCTGGTGCCCGATCTGGATACGCGCCGCGTGGTGCGCGCATTTGCCGGCGGGCGTCCGGTCATTCAGGAAACGAACGACTTCTTTATTGGACAGTCGGCCGTGGTGCCGGGGCTGTTCCAGGCGGCGGGCATTCAGTCGCCGGGCGTGGCGAGCACGCCGGCCATTGCCGAGCGCATGGAGCATGTGATGCGTGAGGCGGGCGTGGAGCTGCACGAGCGGACGGACTGGAACCCAATTCGCCGCGCGCCAGACGACTTTGATCGCGCGACGCTTACGCGCAAGGAAGAACTCATTGAGTCCGATCCCGCGTGGGGCCAGATTGTCTGCCGCTGCGAGACGGTTCCCGAGGCCGAGATTGTGGCCGCGATCCGACGCCAGCCGGGCGCGGTTTCGGTCGAGGGCGTCAAGCGCCGCTGCCGTGCCGGCATGGGTCGGTGCCAGAGTGGTTTCTGTCAAAGCCGCGTGGTGGCGATTCTTGCCCGAGAGCTGGACTGTGACCCCAGCGAGGTATTACTGGAGGACGCCGGCTCCTGGCTGGTCGAGGGTCCTTTGAAGGGGGTGCGCTAGAATGGCGACGATCGATGTGCGCAACGGACGCGCGGAGGCCGGAACCGCAGAGGTCGGAGCTGCAGCGCCCGTACAAACGCAAGTCTTTGACGTGGTCGTTATCGGCGGCGGCCCCGCCGGCATGGCGGCCGCGCTGGCCGCGCATAAGGCTGGAGCGTGCGTGGCCATCGTGGAGCGCGAGCAGCACCTGGGCGGCATCCTCCGCCAATGCATCCACCCCGGCTTTGGCCTGTCGCATTTTAAACAGGAGCTCACCGGTCCCGAGTACGCGCAGCGCTTTATCGACCAGGTGCACGCAACCGACATTGCGCTGTTCCTGAACAGCATGGTGATTGGGATTGATTCAGGCGAGCCTGCGGAAGACACCGCGGTCCGCACCGTCACGCTCATGAGCCCTACCGGCATGATGCAGCTCACCGGGCATGCGGTCGTCCTTGCCATGGGGTGCCGCGAGCGCACCCGCAGCGAGATAAAGATTCCCGGCAGCCGACCCGCCGGCGTGTTTACGGCCGGCCTGGCGCAGCGATACATCAATATCGAAAATCTCAAACCCGGCTCGCGCGCCGTCATTTTGGGTTCGGGCGATATCGGGCTCATCATTGCACGTCGCTGCACGCTCGAGGGGATTTCGGTCGAGGGCGTGTACGAGCTTATGCCGTACGCCAACGGGCTGCGCCGCAATGTGAAGAACTGCCTGGACGACTTTGACATTCCGCTGCATCTGTCTACCACGGTCACGCGCGTGATCGGGCACGACCGAGTGGAAGCCGTCGAGGTGAGCCAAGTCGACGAGCACCTGGCGCCCATTCCGGGGACCGAGCACATTGTTCCGTGCGACACGTTGCTGCTTTCGGTGGGCCTGATTCCCGAGAACGAGCTTTCGGTTGCCGCGGGCGTAGAGCTTGACCCGCGCACACGCGGCGCCGTGGTGGACCAGCGCCTGCAGACGGGCGTGCCGGGCATCTTTGCCTGCGGCAACGTGCTGCACGTGCACGACCTGGCCGACAACGTGACAACCGAGTCCGAGAGGGCTGGCGCAGCTGCGGCGGCGTACGCGCTGGGTGGCGGAGCCGAAACGAACGCGGTCGAGGACACGGGCTGCGAGCTCACGGTCTCCCCTGCCGGCATTGCGGGATTCGCGCTGCCGGGACGCATTACGGCCGTGGCGCTCACCAAGCTGAACTTCCGCGTGCGCCGGCCAGTCGACGCCGCCCGCGTGCGCATTCTGGCAGGCGACGAAGAACTGTTCGCCGGCAAGGTCCGCGCGTTTAAGCCGAGCGTTATGGAAAGCTTCCCACTGCCGGCAAAGGTCATCAAACAAGCGCTCGACCTGAGTGCCAGCAAGATTGTCTTGTCCGTCGATCCCATTGAGGAGGCATAGCTCATGAGCACGAATGCGACCGAAACGCTGCAGTTCAACTGTACGACCTGCCCATCCGAATGCCTTCTGACCGTAGAGGTGGAGCGCGACGCCAATGGCGCCGTGGTAGAAGTGCGCTCCGTAACCGGCAACAACTGCCCGCGCGGCGATAAGTTCGCACATCAGGAGCTCACCTGCCCCATGCGCGTGCTCACCACCACCGTGGCCGTCTCCGGCGGCGACGAAGCCCTGCTCCCCGTGCGCACGGCCGAAGCCATCCCGCTGGCGATCCATGCCCAAGCCATGGACCTCATCCGCGCCCTGGTCGTCGACGCCCCCATCCGCATGGGCGACGTCGTGCTGGAAGATCTTCTCGGCACCAACATTGACCTAGTCGCCAGCATGAACATCGATCCAGCCTAAGCAGCTAATTGGGGACGGAGCTCTTTTAGCTACCCCGCCATCCACCCGGTCCTCCTCCGTAATTCACCGCAACTTATGAGGGCCGCATGGGATATGCAAAGGAGTGTCCCAAGGTGCCGGCATAAAAGGAACGTCCCCATGTGCCGGGCTTGGGATACCATGGTGGCAACCTAGCGAAAGGACGATGTATGGCACATGTCGATGACCAGCGCGTGGCGCGCGTGCTCGATGCGCTCGAGGCTCAGCACCCCGGCGCGCAGCTGCTTGTAAACGACCCGTGGTCGATTTATTACCTGACCGGCTTCTATGCCGATATGTTCGAGCGTTTTAGCGGCGTGCTGCTCGCGCGCAATGCCGAGCCCGTGATCCTGGTCAACGCTCTACACCAGCTGCCGGAATACGACAATGCCCGCATCGCCTACCACACCGATACCGACGTCGTGGCCGACGCCATCGCGAGTGAGATCGATCCGACCAAACCGCTCGGCATCGACACCGTCATGCGCTCCGGTTTTTTGATGCCGCTTATGGAGCGCCACGCCGCAAGTGAGTTTTTCCTGGGCGACTTTGCCGTCACCGCCGCGCGCACCTACAAAGACGCCGCCGAGCAGGAGCTCATGCGCGTGTCCTCGGCAGCCAACGACGCCGTGATGGCCGACGCGATCAAACTCGTCCACGAGGGCGTGACGGAGCGCGAAATCGCCGACCAAATGCTCGGCCTGTACCGCAAGCACGGCTGCGAGGGCTTTAGCTTTCCTCCAATCGTGAGCTTTGGCGCCAACGCCGGCGACCCGCATCACGAACCCGACGATACCGTGCTCAAGCATGGCGACGTGGTGCTGTTCGACATTGGCGGACGCCATCGCAACTACTGCTCGGACATGACACGCACGTTCTTTTGGGGCGAGCCGGACGAGGAGACCGCGCACGTCTACGACATCGTACGCCGCGCCAACGAGGCCGTCGAGGCTCTCATCGAACCGGGCGTGCGCATGTGCGACCTGGACCGCGCCGCACGCGATGTGATTGAAGACGCGGGCTACGGCAAATACTTTACGCATCGCCTGGGCCACTCGATCGGTCTGCAGGACCACGAGCCGGGCGACGTCTCGCTGGTCAACGAGCAGGTCGTGGAGCCGGGCATGACGTTCTCCATCGAACCGGGCATCTATCTCCCCGGCCGCACCGGCGTCCGCATCGAGGACTTGGCCCTAGTTACCAAGTCCGGCGTCGAGATTCTCAACGCCTACCCCCACGACCCAGTCCGCCTAGACTAGCAAATGTGGCAAAGGGACAGTCCCGTTGACACATTCCGCTAACGTCGCGCCACGAAAACGGGCTATCTACTACGTTTAACCCGCATGGGTCGACCATAACTGGGTTTTCGCAAAACCCGCAAGCCGTCTACCTGCGGTTTTCATTTTGCGATTCTCGGTGTGGTCGGGGGTATTCGCTAAAACATAGTAGATAGGCCCATTTCGTGGCAAGCGAGTCAACTCGGGGCGCAGGGCAGCCAAAAAAGCCCCGTCCCAAATTGACTGCTTTTGAGTTGCGGTGATATACGGACTGTTTGAGGCTTCTGGCTTGAAAAACAGTCCGTATATCACCGCAACTGATGAGGGGATGGGTTAACGGAGCAAGCCCGCTACTTCGCCGGCTAGGGTGATGGTGCCGGCGGCTACGAAGGACTCGCCCGCGGCATCGAAGGCAGCGAGGGCCTCGGGTACGCTCGGATACACGCCCGCAAGCTTGTCGGCATCCACCAGGGCGGCAAGCTCCTGCGCGGGCAAGGCACGATCGGAATCGGTCTGCGTCACGACCACGCGTGGGAAGGCCGGGATCAGCACGTCGACGATACCCGCCACGTCCTTATCGGCCAGCGCGGCGCACAGCAACGTGGGGCGGTTCTCCACGCACGGATCGATCTCGTCCAGCGCGCTCACAAAGTTCTCGCAGCTCTGAGGGTTATGGCAGGCGTCAATCAGCTTGAGCGGATCGGTTCCCAGCACATCAAAGCGACCCGGCGTGGGGCAGCCCATAAGCGACGCATCGAGCTTGTCATGATCGAGCTCGCGACCCAGATACCCCTCGCACAGCATAATCGCGCACGCGGCATTCTGCGGCTGATACGCCGGCTTGACCATGCTAGACGTATAGATCGCACGCGGCGTGGTGCAGCTAAACTCAACCGTGTCGCCCACATGTGCCGGCACCTTGGTCGTGGCATGGTTCATCACCAGCGGCACTATGCCGCACTCGCGACAACGTGCATCCATCACGCGCTGAACGCTCGCCTCGTGCGTACCCTCGCCCAAAACAACCAGGCGTCCAGGCTTAATAACCGCAGCCTTCTCCCCCGCAATGGCCTCGAGCGTATCGCCCAAAATGCGTGTGTGATCGAGCCCAATGCCCGTAATGGCAACGGCGACGGGATCGGTCGCACTCGTGGCGTCCCAGCGTCCGCCCATGCCAACCTCAAGCACGGCAACATCCACGCGAGCCTCGGCAAACACCACAAGTGCAGCAGCCGTCAAAAGGTCAAACGGCGTGATGGTATAGGCGCGCTCCCCCGCCGCCACACGACGGGCATTCACGCGATGTCCCGCCTCAACAGCGGCGGAAACGCCACGGGCAAAGGCCTCATCGCTCACGACGCGCCCATCGACCTCCATGCGCTCGGGATAGCGCACCAGCTGCGGCGACGTATACAGCGCGGTCTTTAACCCCTCACCACGAAGGATGGCAACCGAAAAACGCGTGGTCGAAGTCTTGCCATTGGTACCGGCAACCTGAATGCAATCGAAATACTCGTCCGGACGCCCAAGCTCATCAAGCATATCGACAACCGTCTCGAGCAAAGGACCAGCATCCCCAGAAATCCGCCCCGTATCAGCAGCCAGCCCAACAGCCTCATCAAACGAAAGCAAATCAAACTCAAAAGGAACGGTATACAAGCCAGAACGCTTAGGCATTTTTAGAACCGCCATTCATAGAAAAATAAAACAGTATAGGTTGAGGATAGTCAGCGAAAACGCCTCTGATGAGCCAAGGTGCCGTGAAACAAGGGCGCATAGGGCTTATGCCCATGCGCCCGAAGTTGAACGGCAGATTGGCCATCAGAGGCGTTTGCAGCGTCGAGTCAGCCGCCGTTCGTTAGAACGGCGGAATAGGTGTCCGCAGCGGAGAGCAAAGCATCGGGACGCGCCCCCGAGTAAACCTTACGAGAAGTCAGCAACCTGAGCAGTCAGCGCCGCAAGGATCTCCTTGAGCTCAGCCGCACGGTCCCTCTTCTTCTGGACCACCGCGGGCGCGGCCTTGGCCACAAAGCCCTCGTTGGCGAGCGTCTTCTCGCAGCCGGCAAGCTCCTTCTGGGCCGCGGCGATCTCCTTCTCCAGGCGTGCCTTCTCGGCCGAAAGGTCAACCTTGCCCTCGAGCACCACAAAGACCTCGACGCCGCTATCGACCACGGCAATGCTCGCGGCCGGCTTCTCGACGTCGGTACCCATGACCAGCGAGGCGGTGTTGGCCAGTGGCTCGATGGTCGAGCGCAGGCTCTCGAGCTTCTCGATGTCCTCGGCACCGGCGCGCACGACCACGTCGAGCTCAGCCTTGGGGCTCAAGCGATAACGCGAACGCGTGGCGCGGGCGGCAGACACGACGGTACGGCACAGCTCAAATGCGCGCTCGGCGTCCTCGTCGACATACTTGGCGTAGTCGGCGGGCTCGGGCCACTTGGCGATCATGAGCGCCTCGGCGCGGTCCACGTTGCCCTCGGCGTCCAGATCGAGCACGCTCGCCGGCATGTTGTCCCAAATCTCCTCGGTAACGAACGGCATGAGCGGGTGCATCAGGCGAATGGAGGTATCGAGCACAAAGATCAGGTTGCGCTGAGCCTGTAGACGGCCCTCGCCCTTCAGGCGGGCCTTGGTGACCTCGACGTACCAGTCGCAGACCTCGTTCCAGAAGAACTGCTGCACGCCGCGGGCCATGTCGCCAAAGGTGTACTGCTCGATACCCTCGGTGACCATCTTGACGGCCTTGGCAAGGCGGCTGAACATCCAGGCGTCGGCCGGCGTCTCCACGACGGGCTCACCTGGCGTATAGCCCTCCATGTTCATGAGCAGGAAGCGGCTGGCATTCCAGATCTTGGTCACAAACGACTTGGCCTGGTCGGTACGCGGGCTGTCGATAAGCTTCTTGGTCTTCTTGTCGATGTTCGCATCAAATTTGACGTCCTGGTTGTTGGTGCACAGCGTGAGCAGGTTATAGCGCATGGCGTCGGCGCCGTACATGCCAATGAGGTCCATGGGGTCAACACCGTTGCCCTTGGACTTGGACATGCGGCTGCCGTCCTTGGCAAGGATCGTCGGGTAGATGACGACGTCCTTAAACGGAACCTCGTCCAGGAAGTACAGCGAGCTCATGACCATGCGGGCGACCCACAGCGCGATGATGTCGCGCGCGGTGACGAGCGCCGTCGTGGGGTGATGGCCCTCGAGCAGCTCGGGCTTTTGCGGCCAGCCCTGCGTGGCAAAGGTCCACAGCTGTGAGCTGAACCAGGTATCCAGCACGTTCTCGTCCTGATGCACGTGATGACCGCCGCACTTGGGGCACACGTCGGTGTCCTCGGTCAGGGCGTCCTCCCAGCCGCAGTCCTCGCAGTAGAACACGGGGATGCGGTGGCCCCACCACAGCTGGCGGCTAATGCACCAGTCCTTGAGGTTCTCCATCCAGGTGGTGTAGGTCTGCGTCCAGCGCGCGGGGTGGAAGGTGACCTTGCCGGAGTTGACGGCGTCAAGCGCCGGCCCCTTGAGCTTGTCGACGGCCACAAACCACTGCTCGGACAGCCACGGCTCCAGGGCGGAGTCGCAACGGTAGCAGTGCATGACGGAGTGGTCGAGCTCTTCGACGTGGTCGAGCAGATCGTGCTCCTCGAACCACTTGATAACGGCTTCGCGGCACTCGTCGCGGTTCATGCCAGTGAACTCGCCATAGCCCTCGACGACCACCGCGTGCTCGTCGAAAATGTTGATCTGCGGCAGGTCGTGGGCCTGACCCATGGCGTAGTCGTTGGGGTCGTGAGCCGGGGTGACCTTGACAAAGCCGGAACCGAAGTTGGCGTCAACGTGGTAGTCGGAGAAGATGGGGATCTCGCGGTTGACGATCGGCAGCATGACGGTCTTACCCACAAAGGCGGCCTTCTCGGGATCCTTCGGGGAGACGGCAACGCCCGTGTCGCCGAGCATGGTCTCGGGGCGCGTGGTGGCGACGACGATGTAGTCCTGGCCGTTGACCGGCTCGGTCAGCGGGTAGCGCAGGTGCCACAGGTGGCCCTTCTCGTCCTTATACTCGGCCTCGTCGTCCGAGATAGCGGTAGTGCAGTTGGGGCACCAGTTGACGATGCGCTTGCCGCGGTAAATCAGACCGTCGTGGTACCAGTCGCAGAAGACCTTGCGCACGGCCTGCGCGTAGTCCTCGTCCATGGTAAAACGCTCGTTATCGAAGTCGACGGAGCAGCCCATGCGCTTGATCTGCTCGACGATGATGCCGCCGTACTCGTGGGTCCAGTCCCAGCAGGCGTCGACAAACTTGTCGCGACCGATCTCCAGGCGACTGATGCCCTCGCTCTTGAGCTTCTTGTCGACCTTGGTCTGCGTGGCGATACCGGCGTGGTCGGTGCCCAGCACCCAGCGCGTGGACTTGCCGCGCATGCGGGCCATACGGACGATGGCGTCCTGGATGGAGTCGTCGGTAGCGTGACCCATGTGGAGCTTGCCGGTCACGTTGGGAGGCGGAATGGTGACGGTGCAGTCGCCCACGCCCTCACGGCGCTTGTAGTAGCCGCCGTCAAGCCACTTCTGCAGGATCGCCGGCTCGTTGGTCGACGGATCGTAGTTCTTGGGCATTTCTTCCATATATCTCTCCCTGTCCCGCCGGGGAGGAATGTAGGCCCGCTAGGGTCTGCATTCCTCCCCTTAGGTATCGATTACTTCAGTCTGATATGACTTCGCTGAGGCTTAAACAAACACACAGAATAACACAGGTAGTTGGGGTTATTGCGTATATATAAAATAGCCTCCGACCGCGGATGGTCGGAGGCTATTTGCAAGCACGTTTTTGGCTGGTTTACCCGTAGATGCGTTGGGGCTGTTCTTCGCCCTTAACCGCCGCTTCGGTCACGATGACCTTGGCGACACCCTCCTCGCTGGGGAGGTCGAACATCGTCTGCTGAAGCACGTCCTCGCAGATGGAACGCAGGCCGCGGGCGCCGGTCTTGCGGGCGAGCGCCATACGGGCGATCTCGTGAAGGGCCGCGGCCTCAAACTCAAGCTCAACGTCCTCGAGCTGGAACATCTTACGGTACTGGCGCACCACGGCATTCTTTGGCTCGGTCAGGATCGACACCAGGTCGTCCTCGTCGAGTGCCTGCGTCTGGGTGACGACGGGCGTACGGCCCACGAACTCGGGGATCATGCCAAAGGCGTTGAGGTCCTGCGGGAGCACCTGGCGCAGCAGGTCGTTCTCGTCGACCGAGGTGGGGCCGGCGATCTCGGAGTTAAAGCCTACGCCCTTGTTGCCAACGCGGTCGGCGATAATCTTATCCAGACCCACAAAGGCACCGCCGCAGATGAACAGGATGTTGGTCGTGTCGATCTGCAGCAGCTCCTGCTGGGGATGCTTGCGGCCGCCGGTGGGCGGAACGCTGGCCACCGTGCCCTCAAGAATCTTAAGCAGCGCCTGCTGAACACCCTCGCCCGAAACATCACGGGTAATGGAGAGGTTCTCAGCCTTGCGGGCAATCTTGTCGATCTCGTCAACGTAGATGATGCCAACCTGTGCGCGCTCAATGTCGCCATCGGCAGCATTAATGAGCTTGAGTAGGATGTTCTCCACGTCCTCGCCCACATAGCCGGCCTCGGTGAGCGCGGTGGCATCGGCGATAGCAAACGGCACCTCAAGAATGCGCGCGAGCGTCTGGGCCAGCAGGGTCTTACCGGTACCGGTGGGACCGAGCAGCAGGATGTTGGACTTGGCGAGCTCTACCTCGTCCATATCGTCATCGAACTGCGAGCCCATGTCGTCATCAAAGGCAGACACCGCAGCGCCGCCCTCAATCACGCGGCGATAGTGGTTGTACACGGCCACCGACATGGCGCGCTTGGCGTCCTCCTGACCCATAACATAGGCCGAAAGCTCGTCATAGATCTCGTGCGGCGTCGGCACGTGCGTGATGACCTGGCGATCGTCCTCGAGCTCAAAACCCTCGGTCTCGGGGTCCGCGGCGGGCTGGGATGCAGCCTGGCCGTGGTCGTTGAGGAAGCCCGGCAGCTTGCCGTTGCGGGCAGCGTCCATAAAGTCCGAAGCCAGCGACTCCTCAAGGATCTCGGAGCAGGCGGCAACGCACTCGTCGCAGATAAAGATGTTGGTCGGACCCTTTACAAGGCGGCGAACCTGCCCCTGCTCTTTTCCGCAGAAGGAGCAGCGGATGGGGTTGCCGTTCTCGTCAAAGTTGTCCTGCATGTTTCCTGCCATCCTAGGCGTCCTTCGCGGCGAGATCGCGCGAGGTGACGATACGGTCGATCAGGCCGTAGTCGAGGGCCTCGGCAGCGGTCAGGTAGTTGTCGCGCTCGGTGTCGGCCTGGACCTTCTCGATCGGCTGGCCCGAGGCATCGGACAGGATCTGGTTGAGCTCACGGCGGGTCTTCTTGATCTCCTCGGCCACGATCTCGATCTCGGTCTGCTGACCCTGGGCACCGCCGCTGGGCTGGTGAATCATGACCTTGGAGTGCGGCAGGCAGAAGCGCTTGCCCTTGGCGCCGGCCGAAAGCAGCACGGCAGCCATAGACGCGGCCATACCGACGCAGATGGTGGAGACCTGCGGCTTGATGAAGTTCATGGTGTCAAGAATCGCCAGGCCAGAGTAAACCTCGCCACCGGGCGAATTGATGTAGAGCGAGATATCCTTCTCGGCATCCTGGCTCTCAAGATGCAGCAGCTGGGCAACGACCAGGTTGGCGCTGACGGAGTTGATCTCCTCGCCCAAGAAGATGATGCGGTCGTTGAGCAGGCGCGAATAGATATCGTAGCTGCGCTCGCCGCGCGGCGTCTGCTCGATAACGTATGGCACGAGGGCGGAATCGAACTTAGCGATCATACGCATCTCCATTTCTCTTACGGACCAATAGTGGCTCTAGACAAACGTACGGTGCCCGCATGCTATGCATTGGCTGGCACCGTACGAAGCAACCGGATAACCGGCTTATAACTTTACCCCATCACGGGCACATACATGCGCTCGCGTGCAAGGTGGCGAGAATTACTCGGCGTCCTTGGCGGTCTCGTCGACCTCAGTCACCTTGGCGTTCTCGACCAGGTGATCGACGGCCTTGGAGCGACGGATGGACTCGCGGACGGCAGGCATGCGGCCATCGGCGATGAACTCGGCCTTGGAAGCCTCGACGTCCTTGACGCCAGCCTTCTCGAACTCGGCGTTGATGTCGTCCTCGGTGACCTCAATCTTGAGCTCACGGGCGAGAGCGTCGAGCGCCAGGGACTCACGGGCAACGTCGTTGGCCTGCTTGTGCAGGTCGCCGATGAACTGCTCCATGGTCAGGCCGGAAGCGGGCAGCCAGGTGTCCAGCGTCATGCCGCGGGCAGCGAGGTTGGACAGGAAGTTCTGGCCAAGCTCCTCAAAGACGGACTGCTCGTAGTCGGCGTCCATCTCGTCGAGCTGCAGGCGCTCGGCGAGAGCGGAGACGCAACGGTTCTCCTTCTCGGCCGGGAGGCGGGAAGCCTTGTCCTGCTCGATCTCGATCTTGATGGCGTCGCGCATAGCGTCGATGCTGTCGAAGCCAAAGTCAGACTTGACGAGCTCGTCGGTGAGCTCGGGGGTGTTGCGGACCTTGATGCCCTTGACGGTGACCTCGACGGTGTGGGTCTCGGCCTCCTCGCCCTCCTCGGCCTCGTCGGTCCAGGTGACGGACTTGACGTCGTCAACGTTGGCGCCGATCAGAGCCTCGTTGAACTCGGCGGGGTTGCTGTCGCTACCGGCGATGAGCATACGGCCCTCGGCGGCAAAGTTGTCGGCGTTCTCGACGGCCTTGAGGTCGACGGTAACGTAGTCCTCGGACTCGACAGCGCGGCCCTCGACGTCCTCGAAGGTGGCACGGTAGTTGAGGAGCATCTCGACCTGGTTGTTGATCTCGGACTCGGTGACCTCCGCAGGGGGCATCTCGATCTCGACAGCGTCGAAGGAGGAGAGCTCAGCGGCGGGACGCAGGGAGAACTCGACGGTGTAGGTGTAGTCCTCGTGATCCTTGGCGAGGTCGAGCTCCTTGTAGTCACCGCTCTTGGTGGGGACGATGTCCAGCTCGTTGAGGACGGCGGGCTCGTTGGCGGCGATCAGGTCGTTGGTGGCCTGAGCGAGGGTAGCCTCGGCGCCAAGAGCGGAATCGATGACCGGACGGGGAGCCTTGCCGGCACGGAAGCCCGGGAAGCGGTACTTCTTGGCGGTGTCCTTGTAGGCCTTCTTGATCGCGGCGTCGACGTCGGCGGCCGGGATGGTGACCGTAGCGGTGAGCTTGGCGTCCTTGACGTCAGAAGCGGTGATGTTCAACACGTTCCTCCTCATACTGCCCAGCTTATCTGAGGTGCTGGTACCTTTATGCAACAAAGAGTCGCGACGGCCGAAGCCGACGCAGATGCGTTGGTGCGGGCGAAAGGACTCGAACCTTCACGGGAATCCCACCAGAACCTAAATCTGGCGCGTCTACCAATTCCGCCACGCCCGCATGAGCGCACAGACTAGGAATGATAGCAGATACGAACGACAAGCGCACGCACACGTTTTACAGGCTCACGACCTCACCACGAGTGCGAAAGGCGGGGCGAGTTGCCCCGCCCCGCCCATTACGACTTGTTCGCCGACCCGCTACTCCCCCAGCAGGGCCTTCTCGGGCGTGATCGGCAGCGAGCGCACCTGGTGGCCGGTGGCGTGTGCCACGGCCGAGGCCACGGCGGCGAGCGGCGTGTTGATGACGACCTCGCCGATCGACTTGGCGCCAAACGGGCCCGTAGGCTCGTAGCTCGGCTCAAAGGCCACGCGAATACTGCCGATATCCAGGCGCGTGGGCAGCTTGTAGCTCATAAAGTTGCCGGTGCGCAGGCGGCCGCGGTCGTCGTGCTCGACAATCTCGTAGAGCGCGTGGCCGATGCCCTGGGCAATGCCGCCCTCGGCCTGGACGCGCGCGAGCGCCTCGTTGATCACGGTGCCGCAGTCGACGGCCGCCGCATAGTCCACCACAGTCACCTTGCCGGTGGCCTTGTCGACCTCGACCTCGGCAATGCCGGCCATAAACGGCGGAGGCGAAACGGGCAGGCAGGCAGAGGCATGCGAGGTCAGCGCGTCGCCTCCCGCGATGTTCTTGACGCACAGGTTGGCAAAGTCACGCAGCGTGAGGTAGCGGTTCTGCTCGCGCGCGGCACGCTCGTCGGACAGGCGCACGTACTGGCCATCAAAGACCACGTCGGCGGCGTCCACGTCCCACATCTGGGCGGCCTTAGCGCAGATCTTCTCGCGCAGCTCGGTCGCGGCGTTCTTGGCTGCCAGGCCCGTCACGTACGTACCCGAGCTCGCGTACGAGCCGGCATCGAACGGCGACACGTCGGTGTCCACGCCGCGCACCACAATGAGCGAGCTCTCCACGCCCAACTCCTCGGCGGCAATCTGCGCCAGGATCGTGTCGACGCCCATGCCGTTATCGGTGGCGCCGGTGCCGATGGAAATGAAGCCGTCCTCTTCCAGGCGCATGTCGATGCCGGCGATATCCACGTTGGAAATGCCCGAGCCCTGCATGGTGAGCGCACAGCCCAGAGCACGCACGCGGTCGCCCAGGTCGACGGCCAGCGGCTTGTCGCGCCAACCGACCATGTCCATCGCGCGCAGCAGGCAGCGGTCGAGTGCGCAGGCGTTGAGCTTTTCGTTGTAGTACTGCGGCATGATCTCGCCCTCGCGCACGATGTTCTTAAGGCGCAGGTCGGCGGGGTCCATGTGCAGCATGTCAGCGAGCTCGTTGACGGCACTCTCCACGGCAAACTGGCCCTGGGTGGCACCGTAGCCGCGATACGCGCCGCCGCGGTTGGTATTGGTGTAGACAGCGTCCCAGCTAAAGCGGCTCGCCTTTACATGGTTGTAAATCGGCAGGCTCTTGTGGCCCGAAAGGCCGATCGTCGTGGTGGCGTGCTCGCCGTACGCTCCGGCGTTGGACAGCGTGTGCAGGTCGATGGCCGTGATGGTGCCGTCGTTCATGGCGCCCAGCTTAACGGTCATCTGCATCTGGTGGCGCGAGTTGCCCGCAGTGATGGTCTCCTCGCGGGTGTAGCAGCAGTAGCTCGGACGGCCAGTCTGCTGGGTGACGAACGCCACGAAGATCTCGCAGCAGCCCGTCTGCTTGGAGCCAAAGCCGCCGCCGATGCGCGGCTTAATGACCTGCACCTGCGACTGCGGAATGTCGAGCGACTGCGCGACCATGCGGCGCACGTGGAAGGGCACCTGCGTAGAGGTGGTCACCGAGATGCGGCCGAACGCGTCGGTCGTCGCGAAGGCGCGGAAGGTCTCCATGGGCGCGGTCTGCGTGGCCTGGCTGGTGTAGGTGCGCTCAAAGACGATGTCGCTCTGGGCGAAGGCCTCGTCAAGATCGCCAAAGTCGCTCGTGCCGCTGCACACCAGGTTGCGTGGGACGTCGCCGCCCTGCGGGAACATAAAGGTCACGTCGCCCTCGGGGTGGACCACGATGTCGTTATCGAGCGCCTGGGTAAAGTCGAGCAGGGGCTCGAGCACCTCGTAGTCGACCTTGATGAGCTTGAGCGCCTTGTCGGCAGCCTCCTCGGTCTCGGCGGCGACAATCGTCACCTCTTCGTTTTGGTAACGGACGAGGTTCTCGAGAATCAGGCGGTCGTAGGGACTCGGCTGCGGATAGCTCTGACCGGCGATGGTAAAGCGGCGCTTGGGCACGTCCTCGTAGGTGTAAACGCCCACCACGCCAGGCACCTTCAGGGCGCGCGACGTATCGATGGAGCGGATCTTGGCGCGGGCATAGGGGCTGCGCTTAAGTTTGACGATGAGCGCGCCGGCGGGCACCATATCGCCCGCGTAGACGGGACGGCCCTCGAGCAGGGCCTTCGAGTCCTTCTTGGGCTGCTTGTGGGTGATCTGCTTGTACGAGACACCGTCGCAGCTGGTGTCGTTGACCGGCAGCTCGGGCATCTCAAAGCCCACCTGCACGCCGGACTCGTTGAGGAAGCGGACAATGGCGCGCAGCTGGCTCTCGTAGCCGCTGCAACGGCAGAGGTTGCCGGCGAGCTGGCGCGACAGCTCCTCGCGCGTGGCGACAAGGCTCGGGTCCTCCTTGGCGGCGCGGGCAAGCGCCAGCACGTTCATGATAAGGCCGGGGGCGCAAAAACCGCACTGCTCGGCGCCTTCGGCAGCCATCGCGCGGGCAAGCGCCTCGGACTCGGCCTTGAGGCCCTCAAGCGTGGTGATGGTGTGGCCCTCAACACGGGCGGCGGGAACCGAGCAGCTCAGCACCGGGTCGCCGTCGAGCCACACCGTACACAGACCGCAGTTGGTGGTTTCGCAAGCACAGCGCACCGACGCGCAACCCTGCTCACGCAAAAGCGAAAAGAGCATGGTGTCGGGGGCAATCTGAACCTTGACCTTGCGGACGTTGAGCGTAAAGGAAAGATCGATGAGTTTGGCAGCCATTAGCGCACCTCGCTAGAATCGACGCCGGGCACGCGGCGGCAGGAATACTCGTCCGTGGCAAACTTAGGAATCTGCACGCCCTCGAGCTCGTGCGCAAGCGCGGCCGAAAGCTCGATGCCGGCGGCGCGGCGCACGGCCTGGACGGCGAGCGGGGCCGAGATGCGACGGCGGTAGTCGGCCGAGCCCCACAGGTTGGTTCCGTAGCTCAGGGCACGCACGGATGCAGCAAGGGCGCGAAGCTCGTCCTCGGAAGGCTGCTCGCTGGAAAGGCCACATGCCTCGCCCTGCAGCAGGGTCGCGCGCAACGGGCGGGCGCCCACGGTGACGTGCCAGGAGCCGTCCCACCATGCGGCGGTGACGTTCAGCGAGGGGAAATCGGTCGCGGCCTTGCGCACGGCCTCGTAGCTCGCACGGTAATCGTGCTTGACGACTACGACGTGCTCGATCACGTCGCGCACATAGCCCATATCCACGAACTCCGCGAGCGACACGCGGCCGGCACCCGTCAGCTCAACATAGGAATCGAGCGCGAGGAACGCCGAGAGAACGTCCGAGAAGCCAAAGCGGCCGTAGATGCTGCCGCCCACCGTGGCGGTATTGCGCAGCTGCACGCCCACGATGTCGTGGACGGCGAACTCAAAGACATTGTTGACAAGCGCGTTGAGCCCGGCATGACGCTCGAGCTGGCGCAGGGTGCACATGGCACCGATGCGAAACTCGGTCTCGGTCTCCTCGATCTGATCGAGTCCGCAGGCCGAAAGGTCAATCGCCGTCGCCACACGACGCGAACCCAGGCGCATCCAGATGCCGCCGCCCACAATCTTGTTGTTGCGGTTCTTCTGCAAGAGCTCATAGGCTTCGGCCGCGTTTCCAACACGGACGTAGGTACCGAACTTGAGCACGTTCTCCCCCATCTCTCCACTTGTCCAGTACCTTTAAGTGTACCAAACGAGGGGGCACAGCTCGTGTCGGGACAAAATGAACCGTTTTCCTCCGTCGCATGCGGATCAAAAAGGCTCCCAGCCAAGATGACTGGGAGCCTTCTGCGATGCTATATCGAGCGAAGATTTAGCAGACGCCCTGGGCGAGCATGGCGTCGGCGACCTTCAGGAAGCCGGCGATGTTGGCGCCCATGACGAAGTTGCCCTCCTCGCCGTACTCCTTGGCTGTGTCGTCCACGTTGTGGAACATGCCGCGCATGAGCTGCTCGAGCTTGCCGTCGACCTCCTCGAAGGTCCAGGACAGGTGCTCGGCGTTCTGGCTCATCTCCAGGCCGGACACGAGCACGCCGCCGGCGTTGGCAGCCTTACCGGGCATAAAGGCGACGCCGTTCTCCTGGAAGTAGGTCGTGGCCTCGATGGTCGTGGGCATGTTCGCGCCCTCGCCGACCACCTTGCAGCCGTTGGCGACGAGCGCCTGGGCGTCCTCGAGCAACAGCGTGTTCTCGCGAGCGCAGGGCAGCGCGATGTCGCAGGGAAGCTGCCACACGCCGCGGCCGTCGCCCTCGTGCCACGTGGCATTGGGCTTCTCGTCAACGTACATAGCGAGCGTGACGCCCTTGTCGTGGCCGGAGCGCTTCTTGTTGTAGACATGCTCGAGCACGGTGTAGTCGATGCCGTCGGGATCCTCGACCCAGCCGTGGGTGTCGGAGCAAGCCAGGACCTTGCCGCCGAGCTGGGCGACCTTCTGGACCGCGTAGATAGCGACGTTACCGGAGCCGTGAACGACGACGTTCTTGCCCTCGAAGGACTCGCCGCGGCTCTTGAGGAACTCGTCCACAAAGTAGACCAGACCGTAGCCGGTGGCCTCGGTACGGGCGAGCGAGCCGCCAAAGGAGAGGCCCTTGCCGGTAAGGACGCCGGTCCACTCGTTGGTCAGGCGCTTGTACTGACCGAACATGTAGGCAACCTCGCGGCCGCCAACGCCCAGGTCGCCGGCGGGAACGTCGGTATTGGGGCCAATATGGCGATAGAGCTCGGTCATGAAGGACTGGCAGAAGTGCATAATCTCGTTGTTGGACTTGCCCTTGGGGTCAAAGTCGGAACCGCCCTTGCCGCCGCCCATGGGAAGGGTGGTCAGGCTGTTCTTGAGGATCTGCTCCAGGCCCAGGAACTTGAGCATGCCCAGGGTGACCGTCGGGTTAAAGCGCAGGCCGCCCTTGTAGGGTCCAATGGCAGAGTTGAACTCGACGCGGTAACCGCGGTTGACCTGGACCTTGCCCTGGTCGTCGACCCAGGGGACACGGAACATAACGATGCGCTCGGGCTCGACGAGGCGCTCCAGCAGGGCGGCCTCCTCGTACTCGGGGTGGGCGTCGAGCGCCGGCTGGATGGTACCGAGGATCTCGGTCGCGGCCTGGATGAACTCAGGCTGCTCGGGATAGCGGGCCTTGAGCTCGTCGAGAACTTTCTGCGTGTAGCTCATGCTTCCTCCAATTGATGGAAAAGAAAGGTGTCGTTCGCGGCGCCCCATGCGCCGTGAGCTTTATCGAGTATGGATAATATCGCACTGTTGCAGCAAAGTTACGCATAAGCCGACGGGCAGATGTTTCGTTTTGATTACGATGCAGGTAGAGGCGTTTTTGAGTGCCTGACGTGCAAAACCCGTGTTTCAAACCTGTTTCGTCCACGTGTTCCAAACCACCACAAAGGGGCCTGTCCCCAATGTGGTGGTTTTGGTGGTTAGAGGACGAGTTGGTGGTAGTCGGCGGGGGTTACGCGGCCCTCGGTGGCGGCGCGGAAGGCGGCGAGGGCATCGCCCGAGAACGGCATGGCCCAGCACAGTCCGCAGCCGGCGGTGATGGAGCCGGGCAGCGGCATGATGCGCCCGGGAACACCGGCGGCAAGGCACAGCTGCTCGCATTCCATCACATCGAACGTGCTGTCGAACGATACGATGATCTTGCGTTCGTGGTCGAGGGCATCACCGGACGGGCCTTCGCGGTGTGCCTCACGATACGCCGCGGCGGTCGCTTCCTCTTCCGCGGTATGCCCGCAGCCTCCGCAGCCGCAGGTACAGGGTTCGGACCCGTCGCAAGTGCAAGGTTCTCCCGTGTCGGGACAAATATCGTGAGACATGGCAACTCCAATCGTCTAGGCAAGCAACTCGGCCGCCGCAAACTCCTCGGGCGTATTGACGTTCTCGAAGCAGAGCGTCGAGCCCGCGGCCTTAACGATCTGCGGCTCATCCATATAACCAGCTTGAACGCGATTGATCAGGCAGCGAATGCGTTGGCGGTCGCAGGCGAGCAGCTCTTGGGCAACCGGCGCGCACGCGTCACGGCGCCAGACAGCGCAAAGCGGCTCAATCCCCCGCTCCTCGCGCGGCACGCACACATCGAGCGCCTCGGCCTCAACACGATCGGCAAGCGCGCCGATGAGTTCCGGCGAGACAAACGGCATATCGCAGGCAACGATCGCCACGAGCGGCAATCGGGCCGCGGCCAACGAGCTCGCGATGCCGCGCATGGCGCCCGCCGACCCTTCAAGATCCGCCACCACACGCGGCACCAGGCCGCCAAACGTGTGCTCCTCAAGGTAGGCAAGCTCGCTGGGACGCGAAGTCGTCACGACCAACTCGCCGGCAACTGGCGCCAGCCGACCCAGCACGCGCTCGATGAGCGGCTCGCCGCAAAACGCCATGCGCGCCTTATCGCAGCCCATGCGCGAGGACAGCCCGCCCGCCTGGACGACACAAGAAAGATCGGCCCGTCTTACGGTAGTCATACGGCAAACCACCCCCATCGGCATACTCAAAACCCGGCACACGAAGCCAAATACCGTCGCCGATAAAGCGGACGGCACGGCAAACCCGCGCAAAAACAAAACAGCGCCTTTGCGGCACGCAGCAAGACCGCGAGCACAAAAGCGCTGATAGCATATGGCGGGAACGTATGTGAATCGAACACATCCAAGACGTTTTGCACGCCTCGCAACGGTTTTGAGGACCGCGGAGCCCACCGGAGCCCATCCGTTCCCAAGTGCGGAGGTATTTTACCAAACCGAGCAGTCAATCTAGCGTAGGGACCTCAGGCCGCCGGCCTCCTTGTCGAGCACTGTAAAGCGCACAGCATCCAGGTGCTCCAAGATGCTGATGGCACGTTTGCGCGACACGCCCAGCGCCTCGCGCAATACACTCGTGGTGGCAGCGCCACCGGCATCGGCGATAGCGGCGGCGACAAGCTCGCGCGCGTGCGACTCCACGGTGTCGGACAAGGCAACGTCGCGCTCGATCTTCACGATGGAACGGTTGAGCGAAAGCTCGCGCAGGGCACGCGTCATGGTGTCGCGATCGAGCTGCAACCGCTCGCCCATCTCGGGCAACGTCGGTGCATCGAGGCCGGCTTCATCCAGCAAGGCAACGATACGTTCGCAGGCCTCGCGCACCACACGCGCCGCGGCGGCAGCGGAGTGCGGATCGAACACCTCGGCGCCCTCGGCGGCACAAACGCCGCGCGAGCAGCCCTCGGAAATCAGGGCTGCGGCAACTGTATCACCAGCGGTAGGCCACGCAGCATGGGCAACGGCGCCGGGCGTAAAGCCCGTCTCCTTGGGAGCCGCCGCGTGCATGGCTGACAGGGTCGCCGCCAGCGCATCCATCGCGGCGTCGAGCACCGCGGCGTCCGCCAAGAGATCCGCATCACCCACGGCAAGCTTGCGAACGGAGCCCTGCGCCACAAACCCGCGCAGTGCGGCATCGACCTCGCCGACACCAAGATCCAAAGCCTCGGCAACATCAACCGCCGTAACCGGCAGCGCCTGCAACGCCAGCCAAGCGCCCACACCGCCCGCGATATCGCCGGACTCGAGCGCCGCATACAGCGCACGCTCCCCTTCGACAAGCTCGCGCGAGCGACGGCAGCGCGAAAGCATCACGCGCCCGCCGCCAATAAGCATCACGGGCGAATAGGACAGCACCACGGCATGGTCCCCGGCGCGTAGCGGCAGCGAGTTTTCCAAGCGCACCTGAACAATACGGGTCTCGCCCACCGCCATGGGGGCCTCGCCCTCCATGAACATGATGCGACCGACGACCTCGGCCGTACCCGCCATCACGTGCACACGCGCACCCGACTCGAGCACGCGCGGCTTGGCGCCCTCGCGGCCCAGATACGTAAACGTCATCATAAAGCGCAGCGTCTGGCCTAAGCGGCCCTCTACGCCGAGCATCTCACCGCGATCGAGCACCGCGACGCCATCGCCTACCAGGTTGAGCGCTACACGCTGACCGGGCAGCGCCCGCTGTGTGTCGCCATGCACCTGAATTCCGCGCACGCGGCAGGTCGTACGCGGCGGTAGCGCGACGAGTTCGTCGCCCACCGCGATCGGCGCATCGTGCAGCGTTCCCGTCACGACTGTGCCGGCGCCCTTGATCGTAAAGCAGCGGTCAATCGGCAGGCGCGGCGCGGCGTCGGTTCGCTCGGCACGACCGCGGCAAGCATCCCAGCAAGCATCCACGCACTCGTCGAGCACGGCCAGCAGCGAATCAATCCCCACGCCCGTCTTAGACGACACGGGCACGATCGGAGAGCCGGCAAATACCGTGCCCGACAAAAAGTCATCAACATCGAGCTCGGCAAGTTCGGTCATCTCGGCATCAGCCAGGTCGCACATCGTCAGCGCGACCACCATGTGCGAAACGCCCAACAGCTCCAGCACATGCACGTGCTCGCGCGTCTGCGGCATCACGCCCTCGACGGCCGAAACCACCAGTACGGCCACATCGATGCCCGTGGCGCCCTGCACCATGGCGCGCAGGTAGTGCGCATGTCCCGGCACATCGACCAGGCCAACGATCTTGCCGCTCGGCAGGGCCAGCTCGCCAAAGCCGAGCTCCACGGTCATGCCGCGGCGACGCTCAACTTCCAAGCGGTCGGGGTTTTTGCCGGTCAGGGCCTCAATGAGCGCCGACTTGCCATGGTCGACGTGGCCCGCCGTGCCCACGATGACGGGGCATTCCACGAGTGTGTTATCCGGGCTCATCGGCGCGCCGCCTTGGCAACGCACGCGGAAAGCGTCGAGGCCGCGGTCTCGATATCGCGGTCGCCCACGAGCGTGCGAACGTCAAACAGGATGCGATCATGCGAGGTGCGCGTGACGACCGGCGTGTCGAAGTCTTGGACAAGCGAGCGCTTGAGTGCGTCGACCGTCAGGCGCTCGTCAACAAGGCGCACGGCAACGCACATCGTCGGCAGCTCAACGGTGGGCAGCGATCCGCCACCGGGGGTCGACGACTCCTCGACGATCTCCAGCTCAACGGCGCACGGGCAGCCGGCTTTATCGAGCCCAGCCGCCATAAGGTCGCGCAGCTTGCGTGCACGACGCTCCAGATGAGCTTGCGGAAGCGTAAGCATGCTGAGCACCGGAATGTCGCGATGGGCCACATCGGCGCCGTCCATGTAGATGCGCAGCGTAGCCTCGAGCGCCGTCAGCGCGAGCTTACCCGGGCGCAGGGCGCGCATGAGCGGATGCGAGCCGCAGGCCTGGATCAGGTCGCGACGGCCCATGATAATGCCCGCCTGCGCGGCACCGAGCAGTTTATCGCCCGAGCACGACACGATGTCGAGCCCGGCGGCGACCGAGGTCGGCGTGGTCTCCTCGCCGCCGCGGACCAGGATGTCGTCGGGCAGCAGCGCGCCCGAGCCCTGGTCCTCGTAGAACAGCAGTCCATGCTTGTGGGCCAGCGCGGCAAGCTCCCTGGAGCTCACTTCCTCGTGAAAGCCCTCGATGCGGTAGTTGGAAGGGTGGACCTTCAGGATCATAGCCGTGTCGGGCGTGATGGCGCGCTCGTAATCGACCAGGTGCGTGCGGTTGGTGGCACCGACCTCGACAAGTCGCGCACCCGAGGCTGCCATGACATCGGGGATGCGGAAGCTACCACCGATCTCGACGAGCTCGCCGCGGCTCACGATGACCTCTTTGCCCGCGGCATGGGTGGCCAGCACCAGCAGCACCGCGGCGGCATTGTTATTGACAACGAGCGCATCTTCGGCACCGGTAAGCGAGCGAATCAGCTGTGCGGCGTGCTCCTTGCGCGACCCGCGCGAACAGGTGTCGACGCTGTACTCGAGCGTGCTGTACCCGCGCGCGACCTCGGCCACGGCCTTGGCAGCCGACTCCGCGAGCGGAGCGCGACCCAGGTTGGTATGGATGACCACGCCCGTGGCGTTAACGGCCGGGCGCAGGCTCGGCAGCGCAGAGCGATGCGCACGGAATTCGATGGCCGATGCCAGCTCGCGCTTGGAACGCGGGGCAGCGCCGGCGCGGATGGCGGCACGTTCCTCGTCGAGCTCGGCCGTGACAGCGGCATGGACCACCGCGTCGCACGTCTCCCCCGCCGCCTTCACCACCGGCCACTCGGCGAGCAACTCGTTGACAGAAGGGATGGCGCGCAGACAGGCGCGCACCTCATCGGAAATGTTCTGGCTATCGCTCATGTGCGGCCTTTCAAAACAAACGTGGATCAGCCAAATGAATCGGCTGAGTCAATTACTCGTCATTATCCCCGCGCGGCGCAATCTTTTCCACGCGAACGGCGTTTTCTTGGGTGAGCGCAGCACCCGTAATGGGATCCCAGCGCAGCGGCATGTGGTCGAGCGGGCCGACGCCAAGCGCTTGGGCACCATCCACACCAGCACCGAACGAACGCCCGCCCGGAGCCGCCGACGTAAAGATGCACGCCGGATGCAGATAGGGCGTGGTCTCCACGCGCACACAGTCGCGACCCATGTCGCTCACCAGCTCGACGACCTCGCCGTTGGCGATGCCCATGCGCGCGGCGACGTCGGCATTCATCTGCACGGCATCCAGGTCGGAGCCTGACTCGGCGGCACCGGCCGCGGCGAGCCTACGCGACGTATGCGACTCAAAGGGCCGGTTGCCGCTAATGAGGCGAAACATCCCCGGTCCGGGCTCCACCATGGGCGCAATCCAGCCGGGAACATGACCCAAGCCGGCGCGCTCCCACACGTCGCTTGCCAGCGAAATCTTGCCACCGTCGAGCGGAATCACCGGCTCGCCCGTACGCGGCGGCAGCGGCACGCCCGTGTCGGCCCAGCCGCGCTCCTTGAGCGTAGCCAGGTCGATTCCAAACGGGGCCACCTGGGCCGCCGCAAGGTCATCCGGCGAAAAGTCAAAGTACTCGCCCACGCCGCAGGCAGCAGCCAGGCCGGCAAAAATCTCTCGGCCGGGACGCGTGTCGTCATGCAGCACGGGCAGCACCGCGTTGCGGTAGAACACGCGCGCATCGTTGCGACCCACGACCGTACCCACGCCGCGGTCGGCCTCCAAATATGTCACATCGGGCAGGACAAAGTCGGACGCACGCGCCGTCTCGGACCAGCGGATATCGATGGTCACGAGCAGGTCGAGCTGCTGCAAGATGCCAAGCCACGCATCGGCGTTGCCATAGCCCGCACCGGGATTGCTGGCATAGACGATGAGCCCGCGCAGGTCACCGGCAAGAATGGACTGGCCAATGGTCGTGCACAGACCGCGCACCGGATCGACGAGCGGATAGTGCTCGGAGCCCAACTTGGGCTCTCGCGGCACCGGCGGCGTCGCAAAGCGCGCAGGGTCCAAGTCGCCCAGCGCAAGCGGCGTCGGCGGGTTGAGTGCACCGCCCACATGTCCCAGGCAGCCCAGTAACACATCGACCAGGCAGATAGCGCGCGCCGTCTGGGTGCTGTTGGCATACGCGATGCCAATGCCACCGTGGAAGCCCGCATCGACCACGGCGGCGGGCGCCGCAGCGGCCAAATCTCGCGCCGTCGCGACAATCTCGTCGGCCGGCACATCACACATCGACTCAGCCCACTCGGGCGTCCAGGCACAAGCCGCCTGCGCCAGCTCATCAAAGCCCGTGGTATAGCGGGCCACAAAGTCGCGATCGTACAGGTCCTCGGTTATCAGCACGTGCGCAATACCCAAAAGCAATGCCAAGTCGCAGCCCGGGCGCACGCGCAGCCAGCGGTCGGCAAGCGCGGCCGAGCCGCTGCGCCGCGGATCCACCACAATGATCTTGGCGCCGCGGCGGCGCGCATCGTTGAGCGCATCAACAGCCCCCATCGTCGACGAATCCACGATGGAGCGCCCCAGGTACATAATGCAATCGGTGTGCGCGAGGTCGGACGCCGGACTGTAGCCCAAGCTGTGCTCCCAGCCGGTCAGACGGCTCACCTCGCAGGCGCCATCGGCACCGTACACGTTGGGCGACCCCAGCGCATGCATAAAGCGATAGGCCCAATACCGGTCGAACGAGGGCACGCCGAGCGTCATGCCCAGCGCACGGGCGCCATGCGCGTCCACTATCCCCGCAAGGCGCGCCGCGATCTGAGCAAACGCCTCGTCCCAGCTCACCGCATCGAACCCCGAGCCATCCTCACGGCGGCGCATGGGGTGCAAGATGCGGTCGCGCTCGTCAAACGGCATGGATAGGCGATGCCGCCCGCGGGCGCACAGGGCGCGCGCCGCACACGGATGCCCCGGCACCGGCAGCTCGGCCACCACACGCCCGTCCTTAATATGGGCCGCAAAGGCGCAATCGGCATAGCATCCCCCGCACGTGGTCACCACGGCGCGACCGTCACACTCAACAGCAGATGCCATCTCGATTATTCCTTTCCAACCAAAGCACAAAGACCAACGGGCGATCAACAGGCCCCAAGGCCAAATAAGCCTCCCGCACGGCAACGCCCCGCGGGAGGCTCAACACCCAGCAAACAGACCTTTTACGCCTCGGACTTCTTGGCGTAGATAAACCAATAGCCCAGTGCGATCAGGACCGCGCCGCCCACGATGTTGCCCAGCGTGGCGGCAGACAGGTTAAACGCGATACCTGCGACGTTCAAAGCATCGGCACCGGCAACGTCGGCACCGTAGCCGCACGCGTGCATCACGGCGCCCATGGGCAAAAAGTACATGTTGGCAACGCAGTGCTCAAAACCGCAGGCCACAAAGGCGGCGATGGGCAGCAGAATACCCACGACCTTATCGACCACGGTCTTGCCGGCGGTGCCGATCCACACGGCCAAGCACACAAAGATATTGCACAGGATGCCGCGGAAGAAGATCGTCACCCAGTCGATCGTCACCTTGCCGGCGGCCACGCTCACCATGGAGTTGGCGACCGCTTCGCCGTTGAGCTTGTAGATGCCGGCCATGTACACCAAAAAGACGATGAACAGGGCACCGACAAGGTTACCGACCCACACGATGACCCACGCCTTGAGCATCTGGGGCAGCGTGATCTTTTTGCTCTTGAGCGCACAGACCATGAGCGAGTTGCCGGTAAACAGCTCGGCGCCGCACACCAGTACGAGCACCAGGCCCAGGCAAAAGCTCAAGCCGCCCACAAAGCGCTGGGCGCCCCAGCCGAGCGTGCTATCGCTCAAAAACACGGTAAAGAACAGGCCGCCGAAGGCGATGAACGCACCGGCGAACATTGCCAAGACAAAGGCCTTGGCGACCGGCAGGTTGGCCTTGGTCACGCCGGCGGCCTCGGTCTTTGCCTCGATCGCGGCGGGTGCCAGGCAATCGGGAGCGGGATACTCCACCTTGGTATCTGCCATGTCAATCACTTCTTTCCAAATCAGCAGGGACAAGCGCTCCTACAGCTCCTGCCCCAAGCGGACAAAGCGGGAAAAGTCGTTGGCGGCCACGGCGTCGTACACGGCGTCGACGGCGTCAAAGACCTCCGGGGACATGGGGTTGTAGAACTCCGTGTCGCCCGGCTGAATCCCTACGAAGACGATATCATCGCATGATTGCTCGATCTCTTCGATCAGAATCGAGAGCGGAAGCGAATGTGTGGTGAACATCGACTTGCGCGCGACGTCGGTCTTATCGAGCAGACGGATGGATCCGACGGGTAGGGCCATGTCGGCGGCATCGACCAGAACCAGGCGCGGCGGACGCTCACGCTTGACCTCGATGATGTCATCCTCGGGCGTCTGGCCGCCGTCGATGGTGTACCAGCCGGCAAGAGGCGCGTCCTCCATCTTTTTGGAGAGCACGGGGCCGGCGGCATCGTCGGCGCGCAGCACGCTTCCCGCCGTGAGCACAATGCCCGCAAAGGGCGCATCGTTCACGCGGCCATCGACAACGCGGCCCATTACTGCAGCCTCCCCGTCAGATACACGCCCGACACGTCGCGCACGCGCTCCACCAGATCGCGGAACTTCATCAGAAACGCGACCTGCTGGGCATGCAGGCCAAAGTCATCATCGAACACCGAGATGCCGGCCTTGGCCGAACCGCGAAAGCCGCGCTCGTCGAGCAGCGCATCGCACGCCTCGAGCAGGGACGGCACCGCGGCCTTGTCGAGCTGGCACTCGCCAAAGGAGCGGATGGCCTCAAACTTGATTTTGGCCTCCCCTTCCGGCAGCGCATCGACCAGCGAATAGAAGACATCCACCGGCACGGACAGGCGCGGCTCAAAGCAATCGAGCACGCCGGTGTGGTGGCCCACGGCGAGCGTATAGTACAGCACGTCGCAGGCCTCCTCGGGAACGTCTTCCTCGGTCTCGACAAACTTGCGCGTGAGCTCGTAGAAGACCACCTGGTCGGGCGCATGCCCCAGGCAGGGGTCGGCGACGCCCTCGGCGGCCTCGACGCTTGCGCGCGAGGCGTCACCGAAGGAGCCGCCGAGCATGCCGGGGCCCGCAAAGTAACCAGAGCGGTCCGTGAGCTCCATCTAGCAACCTCCGGCCAGCACCAGATCCTGCAGCGCCGAGTAGACCTCAACGCGGCGCGGATCGTCCTGCTTGTCGATGAGCAGCGCCATGGCACCACGGATATCGCCCTTGGGCGCACCCTCAAGCGTGTCCATAAACTCGTTGGCCAAGTCGCGGCCGTAACGGTAGCCGCTCATGGCGCGAGCCTCGCGCTCGATGGCAACGCGCAGCTTGTACGGCACACCGGGGTGCAGGATATCGGCCTGCTCGCCGGCGGCCTCCACCGTGGTCTCGGCATGGAGCTTTTGGTCCAGCAGACCGAGCGCCATGGCAAAGCCGTAGATGGTCTGCGCGGGGCTGGGCGGGCAGCCGGGGATGTAGACATCGACCGGCAAGATCTTGTCCGTGCCGCCCCAGACGCAGTAGTTGTCGTAGAAGATGCCACCGGTGCAGCCGCAAGCGCCATAGGACACCACGATCTTGGGATCGGGTGCGGCCTCAAAGGCGCGCAGGGCCGGCATGCGCATGGCACGCGTCACGGCACCGGTGTACAGCAGCACGTCGGCGTGACGGGGCGAGGGCACGACCTTGATGCCAAAGCGCTCGACGTCGAAGACGGGCGTGATGGAACCGAAGATCTCGATCTCGCAGCCGTTGCAGCCACCGCAGTCAACACGGTAGACGTACACCGAGCGCTTGATCTTCTTAAGAAGGGTCGCCTTGGCCTTCTCGATGCTCTCGTCGAGCTCGATCTTGGTCGGGCGGTACTGGAGCCGCTCGGGCAAAAGCGTGGGTTCGGCCATGGTTACTCCTCCTTCGTTTCAAAATCCATGATGATGCCCTCGACCGGCGCCGGGCCGGCGGGAATCTCGGGCGCATCGGGGTTGAGCTCGCGGTCGATATACTCCGGGTTCACGCCGTGGCCGCCCAGATACTCCATGCCGGGGCCCTGGGGCTCGCCGGACGCAAGCGTCTCGTTGGCAGCCATGCCGTGCGCGTTACCGGTCTTTACGGCCGAGGCGGCGCGCAGGGCGTCGAGCTCACGCTTGCACTCCTGGCACATACCGACGGTACGGGCGGCCTGCTCGGCCTCCATGCCGCCGGCCTTTTGCAGCAGGCGCTTGGCGTAGTCGATCTCCTTGTGCGGGGCAAACGGCTTGCCGCAGCGCGAGCAGTGCTCGAGCGTATAGACGCTCTTGCTGGTGAGGTCGTCCTTGCTCATGACGGCCAGCTCAAACTCCTCGGTGAGCTTGATGGCCTCCATGGGGCAGGCTTCCTCGCAGCGGCCGCAGAAGATGCAGCGGCCGTAGTCGATCGACCAGGTGATGGTATCGGCCGCAAGGTCGGTGTCCATGCGAATGGCATCGGCCGGGCACGCCACGCCGCAGGCACCGCAAGCGATGCAGAGCTCGGCATTGTGCTCGGGCTTGCCGCGCATGTCCTTATTGGTGGGGAACGGCGCAAACGGGTACTTGACCGTCGCGTCGCCGGCCTTGGCGTTAACCTTCCAAAGCTTCAGCATATTAGAGCGCCTCCTCATCGAGCGGAGAGGCCATGGTGCCCTCGCCCGCAAGCGGCGACTTGTCGCGCCAGACGTTCTCGAACTGCTCCTTGTCGAGCACGTGGTCGCGCTTGGCGGCGACATCGGTCACCGTCACGCGGTCGGTGCAGGAGTAGCACGGGTCGAGCGAGCCGACGATGAGCGCCGCGTCGCCCACGGTGTTGCCGCGGAACATGTAGCGCAAGACCGGCCAGTTGCTGTACGTAGCGGCCTTGGCGCGCCAGCGGTAGCACTTCTGGTTGTTGCCGAGCATGGCCCAGTGCACGTCCTCGCCGCGCGGCGCCTCGGTAGCACCGATGGCGTACTTGTGCGGGGTGTACTCCCAATCCGTGGTGAGGATGGGACCCGACGGGCAGTTCTCGAGCATGGTCTCGATCATATCGATCGAATCGTAGACCTCCTGGATGCGGACGGCGGTACGGCCAAAGGCATCGCAGGTGTCGGCCGTGGCCGCGTGCATCTTTTGGATGTCGGGGTCGGCATAGCCATCGAAGGGATGATCGAAGCGCACGTCGCGGGCATAACCCGAGCCGCGCATGAGCGGGCCGACCGGCGAAAAGTCGCGGGCGATCTTGCGGTCGAGGATGCCGATGCCGCTCGTACGCTCAATAAAGTTGGGCGTGGAGAGCAGCACGTCAACGAGCTCTTGGACCTCGGAGCGCAGCTGGTGGATGGTCGTGAGCGTGGAGAGCTTCTGCTCGGCCAGGATGTCGCGACGCACGCCGCCGATCACGTTGAGGCCATAGGTCTTGCGGTGACCGGAGAGCTTCTCGGCCAGGTCCATCGACTTCTCGCGGACGCGGAAGAACTGCTGGAAGCCGGAGTCGAAGCCAGTGTAGTGCGACGCCAGGCCAATGTTGAGCAGGTGCGAGTGCAGACGCTCGACCTCAAGCATGATGGCGCGGATGTACTGGGCGCGCGGCGGGACGTGGACGCCCTGGGCACGCTCGACGGCCTCGGCATAGGCCACCGAGTGGGCGCAGCCGCAGATGCCACAGATACGGTCGGCAAGGAACGTCACGGCGTCATAGTTCAAGCGCGTCTCGGCGACCTTCTCCATACCACGGTGCACGTAGAACAGACGGTAGTCGGCGTCGACGATCGTCTCACCCTCGACGAACAGACGGAAGTGGCCGGGCTCATCGGAGGTAATGTGCAGCGGTCCCATGGGGACGAGCGTCGTCTCCTTGCCCTTGGTATCGGCCAGGAACTCGTAGTTCTCCATATCGCTCGCGGGAGCGGGGCGATAACGGTAGTCCATGGAGTCCTTGCGCAGCGGGTACAGGCCGCTCGGCCAGTCGTCGGGCAGCACCAGGCGACGGCGATCGGGCAGGCCCTCGGGAATCAGGCCGAACATATCGCGCAGCTCGCGCTCGCCCCACACGCAGGCGGGGACGAACGGCGTCACGGACGGGAACGTCATCTTGGCGGGGTCGACCTCGGTGCGCACGGTCACCCAGCCGGGGTCCTCCCCCTCCATGGAGATGACGTAGTACACGGCGTAGCGGCCGCACAGGCTGCGCTCGTCGTTGCCGACGATCACGGGAATCCAGCCGTAGCGCTCGTAGTACAGGTAGTGGACGGCCTCGGGCAGCTTGTCCTGCTTGACGGTGATCGTCAGCTGGTCCTCGCACTGCCACTCGACCTTCTCGATGCAGCCCGGAACAGCGCGGCGCAGGGCCTCGACATGGCTCTCGCAGCGGCGGGCATACACCTTGTTATCGGTAGTTTCTGTCATTGGTTACTCCACCTCGCTCTGAGCGGTCTCGGTACCGAACACAGCGCGGTACATCGGCGCCGCATGAAGCTCCTCGGTGCTCTGCTCGAGCACGATGCCGGTCGCGGTCTCCACACCGCGGACGAGCGGCGTGGGCGTGGCGATTCCGAACCAGAGGATCATGACGGCCAGGATGATCTCGGGGATCAGCATGAGAGCCGGGGCCTCATGCTTGCCCATGCCCTCGGGCGCATGGCCGAAGACCGACTTGAGCGCGATGCGGGTGAGCGCCGAGATGGCGACGGTGAGGCCGAGGGCCACCACGACGACGAGCCACATCGGGCCGGCGGTGACACCGGCGGCGAACGTCAGGAACTCGGAGATGAACATACCGAAGGGCGGGAAGGCGGCAAGACCGAGCAGCGCCAGGATGGCGAGCGCGGCGGTCGCGGGTGCGACCTCGACGACGCCCTGGATCTTGGCGAGGCTGCGCGTTCCGAAGGCGTGCTGGATGTTACCCGACACGCAGAAAGCGAGCGTCTTGGTGAAACCGTGGAACACGCAGTGCAGCAGGGCCGCGGCGATACCCAGCGGGCCGCCGATGCCGAGGCAGAGCGCGATGACGCCCACGTTCTCGACGGACGAGTACGCGAAACGACGCTTGAGGTCGTCCTGGCGGAACATGGACAGCGCCGCCACCAGGATGGACAGCGTACCGACGATCAGCAGCAGAAGCTGGGGGTAGTCGGCGCCGACAGCCTGGATGGTAAAGCCGTAGAAGCGCATGATCACAAGCATGGCGCACTTGAGCAGGACGCCCGAGAGCAGCGCCGAGACAGGGCTCGGAGCCTGGGAGTGGGCATCGGGCAGCCAAGTGTGCATGGGGAACAGGCCGGCCTTGGTGCCAAAGCCAATGACGATGAACGCAAAGGCGAGGCGCATAAGCGTCGGGTCGAACTGGTCGGCATACGGCAGCACGCACGACAGGAATGCGGCCTCGTGGGCGTTGGGGATCACGTCAGCGGCGTTGGCATAGATCAGCAGCGTGCCGAAGAGGCCGAAAGCCACGCCGGCGGTGCAGACCATGGCGTACTTCCAAGATGCCTCGAGGGCGGTCTTGTTCTTGTAGATACCGACCAAAAACACGGTGGACAGCGTGGTTGCCTCCACGGCGGCCCAGGTGAGGATCATGTTGTTCGACAGGCATGCGAGCAGCATGGTGAAGACGAACAGGCTGAACAGCGCGAAATACTGCTTGGCGCGCTCGGCGGGCATGGTGCCCTCCTCGATGTCGGCCTTGACGTAGGGTAGCGAGAAGAGCCCCGTGAGAAAGCCGATGAAACCGATGAGCAGCACGAAGATGGAGCCCAGCGAATCGAGGTGGAACCACAGGCCGAGGGCGTCGGCGGTGTCGCCGCTCATAAGGACCTCGCCGGCCGTCATGATCGACAGCACGAGGACGGCCGCGACGGAGACCAGGTTGAGCCCGGCGAACACGTTATAAGACGTGCCCTTGGGCAAAAACGCCATGATGAGCGAGAACACCAAAGGGGTCGCGAGCAGGGCGAGAATCAACGTTTCCATGGACTACCCCCTCAGCTCGGACAGGTCGTGCGAATCGAGCGAATGGGAATCGTCCCAGATGCGGCGCACGACGATGGACATGATGATGACAGCGAAGATGGCGTCGGTGGCGATACCGATCTCGATGATCTCGGGAGCGGTGGGCGCGAGGAGCGCGAGCGTCACGTGGCTGCCGTTTTCCATGAGGCAGTACCCGAAGATCTGCTTCATGATGTTGCGCTGCGAGATGATGCAGGTGAGACCCACGAAGAAGTGGGCGAAGCTGATGGCGAGCGCAGGGGTTGCGACCTCGGCCGTAGGCAGGCTGATCTGCGTCACGACGGCAAAGCAGACGGCAACCTCGACGGCGATAAGGCAGATGGCCCATGCGGGCTTGATGCCGGCCGCAAGCGATGCGTCACTCGGCTCACCCATCTTCTTGTACGCGCGGTTAAGAATGTACGGAACCAGGACAACCTTGGTGATAAAGGCGGAGCCGGCCCACATAAGGAGCTCCTGCGCACCGGTGGTGACACCGAGCGTGGCGAGCAGTCCCACGAGCACCAGCGACTGAACCGCATACCAGCGGATGGAGTGCTTGATGTTCTTGGAGATGACCACCATGGTGGACGTGACGATCAGAAGGCCGCCAAGGATGTTGACGATTGAATATCCCATGTCGTTCTACCTCCTAACCGATCCAGCTGGCCGAAAGCGGGCCGCTGACGATGACCATGATGATGAGCACGATGAACACGAATGCCATCGCACGGGGAAGCGGGGCTCCCGCGGCGACCTCCTCGCTCGGCTCGCCGGGCAGGCAATAGCCCATCCACTTGAGGAACCAGGCGAAAGTGGCAACGGTCTCGGCGACCATGATGCACACGAGCACCAGGATCGCGACGTTGCCGGCACCGACGGAAAAGCCGCCGGCGATAATCTGGAACTTCGAGAAGAACGTGTTCATGGGCGGCACGCCGGCAATGGCGAGCGCCGCCACGCCAAAGCCCACGCCCGAAATCGGGTACTTCTTTACGATGCCGCGCAGCTTGGGCAGCATACGCGTACCGAGCGTAAAGGAGAACGAGCCGGCAATCAGGAAGAACAGGGTCTTGGCAAACGCGTGGTTAAAGATATGGCAGACGGCGCCGTCAAAGGCGAGCTGGCTGCCAAAGACCGAAAGGCCCAGGCCAAAGAACACGTAGGAGAGCTGGGCGATCGTGGAGAACGCCAGCAGGCGCTTCATGTCCTTTTGCGGCAGGTACATCAGGAAGCCAAAGAGCATGGTGACCATGGCGTCGATAATGGCGACCCAACCCACGACCTCGGGAACCTCACCGGCAGAGACGAGTGCGCGCGCGAACACGCACACGCCGACCTTAACCATCGAGGCGCCATGCAGGTAGGCCGAAACAGGCGTCGGCGCCTCCATGGCCGAAGGCAGCCACATGTACATGGGAACCTGCGCGGACTTGGCCCAGGCCGCAAACAGCACGAGCAGAAGGACGATGGCCTTAAGGTTGGAGTCCAGGCCGGCAATCGCGGTAATGGCGAAGGTGCCGGTATGGGCAAACACGATGGCGGCACCCAGGTACAGGCCGAGCGCGCCGATATGCGTGATGATGAGGGCCTTCATGCCGGCCTTCTTGGCGGTGGGGGTCATGTAGTAGCTGATGAGGCCCCAAGAGCACGCGCCCGTGATCTCAAAGAACACGAGCTGGCCCAGAAGGGTCGAGCTGTACACAAGACCGGCCATGGCGCCGATAAACGTCGCGAGGTACGCATAGAAGCGACGACGAGGCGCATCGGGGTGCTCACGGTTGTTCTCGCTCATATAGGGAATCGAGTAAATCACGACGAGCAGGCCGATGCCCACAAAGGCGGGCGCGAGCAGCGTGCTCATACGGTCAAACGTAAATCCCATGACGAGGGTTTGCCCAAACGAGATCAGGGGGACCTGCGTATCGGGCATGCCGGCGCCGGCGAAGTTCGCGGCGAGGGCGATGGTGCAGGCCGTCGAGACGGCAGCACCCAAGACGCTGAACCACTTGGCGTACGGACGGGGGAACAGGGCGACAAGCACCGAGGCCACCATCGGGGCCGCGATAGCGACCAAGCCGAGAAGGGACAGACTGACTGCGAATGACATTGTTTCTCCCTTCTCCTACACGCCGACGATCACGAAGACAAACGCCAAAACGGCGATGCCCACGACGATCCAGGTCTGGTTGCCGAGCACCTTAAAGCGCGAGCGCGAGCAGGAGTTCTCGATCACGCCGCAAATGACAAAGTCGATGAGGCACTTCACGAGGAACACGACGGCTCCCAAGACGGCCGCGGCGCCGATGGCCGCAGGCTCGCCCCAAGGGACGAAGATCGCGCAGAACCAGGCGACGACAAGGACCTGCTTCATGGACATGGCGAGCTTGGCCATGGCAAGCGACGGGCCGGAAAGCTCGGCAAGCGGGCCCTCCTGAAGCTCCTGCTCAGCCTCAGCCTGGTCAAACGGCAGCTTGCCCAGCTCCATATAGCAGGCAACGGCAAAGGCGATACCGGCAAGGATCACGGCGACCGGCGCATCGACGGCACCCGTCATGATGTGCTGGCCCATGGTGGCGATGTCAGTGGAGCCGCATACAAGGGCTGCGGCGAACAGTGCCAGCAGCATGGACGGCTCGATGAGCACGCTCATGAGCAGCTCACGGACACCACCGATGCCGGCGTAGGCATTGGAGGAATCGACGCCGCAGAGGGCGAAGAAAAAGCGGGCGAGCGCCAGGCTGTACATGATGGTGATGGCGTCACCAAAGACCGGAATGGGGCTTTGTGCCGTAAAGAGCGGCAGGCCCATGGCGAGCATAAAGGTGACGGCGAAGAACAGCGGCGGCATGATGCGAAGCGCAAAGCTCGCATCCTCGCTTTGGGACTCGGGGCGTGCGAAGAGCTTTGCGATATCGCGGTAATCCTGCATGATGCTCGGTCCGCGACGGTTATGCATCTTGGCGCGAATCACGCGGCCGAGGCCGGAGAAGAACGGAGCGACGGCCATGACGACCACGCCCTGCAGAACGGCAAGTACGATGTTGTTCATGCTCTCCCCTCCTTAACCCATTTGCACGGCGAGCACGAGGAACACCACGAGCGCCGCGACGATGTAGCAGATATAGATGCTGTAGTTGCCACCCTCGAGCTTGGTCGCGAGGTCGGCGAGCTTCTCGACGCCCTTATGCGGGGCATCGACGAGAACCTTGTCGGGCACGGACTCCACGGCCTCGGCCACGCCAGTGAGCTTCTGGAAGAAGTGAGCGATGGACCAGCAGACGGCCGTACAACGGTCGCGCAGCGTGTAGAGCGGCTGCATAAACCAAGAGACCTCGGAAGCGAAGGTCGTGGCCACGACGGGCATATGCTCGTTGGGAGCATAGCCGCATGCCCACGGCTGGGACTTCTGCACCTTGCCAACGGTCTTGAGCTTGCGGAAACCGCAGGCAAGGCCGACGAGCACCACGAGTGCGATGGCAATCGCGGGCGTGGAGGTGGCAGCGCCGGAGTACTGGTTCATGAGCTCCATGCCCTCGGCGGCAAACACGCCACCGTACGGATGCAGCACGGACGCGGCGACATCGACCAGCACGGGCGCGATCACGGGAGCGCCGATGCCCAGCACGATGCAGACTGCAGCGAGCAGGCCCTGCGCAAACACCATGGGAGCCGGGACTTCCTTGGCGTTGGCCGCGGCCTCGGAACGAGGAGCGGATGCAAAGGAGACGCCGTAGGCCTTGACGAAGCACGTGACGGCGAGCGCACCGGTAATGGCGAGCGCGACGGCGGCGAACACGGCCACGATCATGACGGCCTTGTCACCCTGCATAGCCGCATTAAAGAGCGACTGGTAGGTGAACCACTCGGAAACAAAGCCGTTGAAGGGCGGAATAGCCGAGATGGCGAGCGCGCCGATAAGGAAGCAGATGGCCGTTGCCGGCATACGGCGGAACAGACCGCCCATCTTCTCCATATTGCGCGTACCCGTGGAGTACAGCAGTGCACCGGCGCCCAAGAACAGCTCGCCCTTAAACATCGCGTGGTTAAACGTGTGGTAGAGGGCGGCCATCAGAGCCAGGACGGCGATGCCGACCGAGTTGAGCGCCATGGCGGCCATGGAGGCGCCGACGCCGAGCAGAATGATGCCGATATTCTCGACGGAGTGGTAGGCCAGCAGGCGCTTGATGTCATGCTCCTGCAGGGCGAAGGCCACGCCGAGGACCGACGAGATCGCACCGAAGACCATGACCATAAGGCCCCACCAGACCTGAACGCCCGAGGCGCTCAGCAGGTCGAGACCCACCTTGAGAATGCCGAAGATACCGATCTTGATCATGCCGCCGGACATGAGGGCCGACACGTTGGACGGCGCCTCGGGGTGCGCCTTGGGCAGCCAGCCGTGCAGTGGGATGATGCCGGCCTTGGCGCCAAAGCCAAAGAAGGCAAGCACAAAGCACACGGATGCGACCGCAGGACTAAACTGCGTAGCGCGGAAATCGGCAAACGCAAACGAGCCGCCGGCGAAGTTGGTCATGGTGAGGAAACTCGCCATGATGAGCACAAAGCCAACGTGCGCGATCACAAAGTAGAGCCAACCGCCGTGGATGGAGTTCTCGTTCTCCTCGATCACGACGAGGAAGTACGAGGTGAGCGACATGAGCTCAAACGCAACCAGGAACCAGAACACATTGTCGGCCGTGATGACGAGCATCATCGAGGCGACAAACGTGTTAAAGAAGAAGCCGGCGCGGCCCTTCTTGCCCGGATACTCATCAAAGTAATTGAGACCGTAGATCGATCCAGCAAACGCCAGCACCGAGATGAGCGCCACGAACAGGCCGGACAGCTGATTGAGCAGCAGCTGGAAATGCGCGAACGGGAAGAAGACGATCGTGTCGACCGACGTGACGTCGCCGAGCACGGCCTGAATGCCGGCCACAAAGGAGAGCACCGCGGCGACGGCACCGATAAGGCAGCCGGCGGTCTTGGCGGCGTTGTCGGACTTAATCAGCAGAACCGAGGCGAGCGCACCGATGCACGAGACGGCAAGCGATGCGATAAACAGCGTCATGCTATCCATTGCTTACGCTCCCTTCTGCTTTCTCGGACAGGCCCTGAGCCACAGCAGCCACGTCGACAGCCGGACCGTTCTCGATCGAACGCAGGCGCTTAGCCTCGTCCAGCTCACGATCGGCCGAGCCGCCCATGACGGTGAGCGCCTTGGTGGGGCACGCCGCCACACAGTGGGGGCCGTCCGGGTCGAAGGCACACAGGTCGCACTTGACGGCGCAGGTGTACTGACCGGGCGCCCACGTGAGCAGGCTGCTCAGGGACTTGGGGTAGGACGGTGTCGGGTCGCACATGCCTGCGACGCCGGCAATGGACGTGCCATCGGGATGGATGGCACCGAAGGGGCACGCGATGGCGCACAGCCTGCACCCGATGCACTCCTGCTCCTTGACGTGGATGCGGTCGCCGTCGTGCTCGATGGCGTTCACCGGGCAGACCTCGGCGCAGGGGGCACCCTCGCAATGGTGGCAGGCAAGGGCGGCCGAAATACCGCCGGTCTTCACGAGCGCCAGACGCGGCGTATCCTGAAGACCCTGCATCCGGTGGGCGTCGGCACAGGCGGACTGGCATGTTCCGCAGCCGATGCACCTCTCCGGGTTGATGTCGATGAAGCGGTTCATCCCCACTTCCTTTCAAAATAACGGGCCGGGCTCCCGAACGTACGGGACGCCCGGCCCAAAAAGCCAACGAGAACGGGACTACACGATTTGATTCACGTGCGTCTCGTCGTCGAACTTGGCGGCGCCGGGCTCAACGTCCTGAGGAGCGGCGGCGTCCACCAGAGCCTGCTTAAGCTCGGTGTACTGACGCTCGACCTCGCCCTCAGCCCAGACCTGGTCGGCGATAGCGTCGACCTGGCAGGCGGAGAACTTGTCCTCGGGCGTATGCGAGACCGGGTCGACCTTGTGAATGGTCAGCTCGTTGCACTTGCCAATCCACCACTGGTAGGTCATATAGACCGTGCCCTTGTTGATACGGTCGCTCACGTCGGCGCGGCTGTATACCTGGCCGCGGCGGCTGTGAATCGAGACGATGTCGCCGTTCTTGATGCCGCGCGCCTGGGCGTCCGCGGGATTCATGCGGACAAAGCCGGGCTCGTCGGCGAGCAGCGCCAGCGTCTTGCAGTTGCCGGTCATCGAGCGGCAGCTGTAGTGGCCGACCTCACGGACGGTGCACAGGATGAGCGGGTACTCATCGTCGGGAAGCTCGGAGGG
Source organism: Collinsella aerofaciens (assembly GCF_040910265.1). Lineage (GTDB taxonomy): Bacteria > Actinomycetota > Coriobacteriia > Coriobacteriales > Coriobacteriaceae > Collinsella > Collinsella aerofaciens_BK. Next base: position 49,277 of record NZ_JBDGAW010000003.1, read on the forward strand.
CGCCTCCCAGTCGTGCGCCATCAGGTTGGCGCGGCCGTCCTTGGTGGTGAACTTGCCACCAGCGAACATGTCGGCCGTGCCGTGGTCGTTCACATCGGTGCTCTTGACGGGCCACTGGGCGTAACCGCCCTCGGGAGCCATCTTCTCGTAGGTTGCGCCCACAAAGTTGGGGCACAGGCTAATGCACTCGTTCCAGATCTGCTCGGTGTTGTCGTAGTGCATGGGGTAGCCCATGCGCGTAGACAGGTCCGCGAAGATCTCCCAGTCGTGGCGGCACTCGCCCTTGGGCGGAACAGCCGCATCAAAGTGCTGGAAGCTACGGTCGGATGCGGTAAAGACACCCTCGTGCTCGCCCCAAGAAGTAGCGGGCAGGATGACGTCGGCGAGCATAGTCGTCTGCGTCATAAAGATGTCCTGGCAAATGAACAGATCCAGCTCGGAGAGCGTCTTGCGCATGCCGGCCGAATCGGGCTCGGTCTGCACCGGGTCCTCGCCGTAGTTGTAGAAGCAATGCACCTTGCCCTCGTCGACCAGGTGGCCCAGGTCGGTGAGCTTGTAGCCCTCCTCCAAGGGGAGCTTTTCCTCGGGCACGCCCCAAGCCTTGGCAAACTTGGCGCGAGCGGCGGGGTCGGTGACTTTCTGGTAGCCAGGGTACAGGTTGGGCAGCATGCCCATATCGCAGGAGCCCTGGACGTTATTCTGACCGCGCACGGGCGCGAGGCCGGAATTGGGTTTGCCGATCTGGCCGGCAACGCAGGCGATGGAGGCGATGGTGTGCACCGTCTTCAGGTTCTGCTTCTGCTGGCATACGCCCATGCCCCAGCCAATGATGGCAGAGGGCTTCGCCGTGGCGTACATCTCGGCAGCTTGGTGGATCAACGCGGGCTCGACACCCGTGATGTCCTGTACGGATTCGGGAGTGTAGTTCTTGATGGTCTCCCACCACTCGTCAAAGCCGTTCGTGTGCTCGGCGACGAATTCCTTGTCGTAGAGGCCATCGTTGACCAGACAGTTGGCAAAGGCGTTGAGGAACGCAACGTTGCAACCGTTCTTGATCGGAAGGTAGAGATCGGCGATACGCGCGGTTTCGATATGGCGCGGATCGGCGACGATGATCTTGCAACCCTTTTCTTTGGCTCGCACGATACGCCTTGCGACGATGGGGTGCGAATCGGCAGGGTTATAGCCGAAGAGGAAAATGCAGCCCGCATCCTCCATACCGGGGATGGAGCATGACATGCAACCTGAACCAACCGTGTCCATCAGACCGAGGACAGTAGGGCCGTGTCAAGTACGGGCGCAGTTGTCCACGCTGTGGGTGCCGATGCACGCGCGCGTAAACTTCTGCATGACGTAATTCGCCTCATTGCCGCCGCCTCGCGAAGAGCCAGTGGTCATGACAGCGTTAGGACCATATTCGTCAATTATGGCCTGCATCTTAGATGCGGTGAAATCCAGTGCCTCGTCCCAGCTTACGCGCTCAAGATCCGCGCCCTTAGTGCGGCGGATCATCGGGTGCAGTACGCGAGGAGTCAAGATCTTGGTGTCGTTGATGAAGTCGTAGCCGCTCATACCCTTAAGGCACAGCTCGCCCTGATTGGTGATGCCGTTGAGCGGTTCGGTACCCACGACCTGGCCGTTTTGGACCAGGAGGTTAAACTGGCAACCGGCGCCGCAGTACGGGCAGATCACTTTATGCTTCTCCATGACACCCTCCTTCCTTTTTCTGCTACCGATTAATCGGTACGTATTTGACAATCGTTGGGCCTGTATGGCCGCCCGCCTACGCCTCGTTTTCGATGGTGGCGCGGGCACGCTCGGCGGTCAGTTCCGCCAGGCGCTCCTCGTCTACCAGGGTGAGGCCCTTGGTCGGGCACGCCTCGGCACACGCCGGACCGCCGGGACGGTCCACGCACAGGTCGCACTTGAGCACGAAGCTCTTGGTCTGCGAACCCACGCGCACGTCGCCCATCAAGACGGGGACCTGCGTGGTCGCCACGCTCACGGCGCCAAAGGGGCAAGCCATGACGCAGCTCTTGCAGCCGATGCAGTTGTCCTCGTTAACGCCGATACGATGGTTCTTTGGATCAAAGAACAAGGCGCCCGTGGGGCAGGCCTTGGCGCACGGAGCGTCCTCGCAGTGGTGGCATGCCACCGGCGCGGAAATCTCGTAGGTGCGCGTCACGCGCAAGCGAGGTGCGGCGATGTTGCCGGGAATATCGTGTGCCTCGATACACGCCGCCATACAGGTTTGGCACCCAATGCAGCGTGAAGAATCAGCCACGACTCGTTTATTGCCCATGTTGTTCACTCCCTCCTGAATCCCATGCCGGAGAGACCCTGTCGACGTTGCCCCGGACCGCCCGTGGTCCGGCATCGGCATATCGAGTGCATGCGGCGAAACAGGCACTCGGTAGAATTTCTCCAACGGTATACAGGTTGAATATACGCAGTTGCAGGGGGCAAACTTGAGCATAGGCCCTGCAATACGGGTGTATTGCAGGAATTTTGGCAGGTTGGAATTATTCTCTAGAAGCTATAAAGGTGAGTGTATTACATGCGTACGCCCAAGAAAGATTTCACGCTCATTTCTGAAGGATGTAGTACGTTTGTAATATCGTTTACAGTCAATTACTCTAGTGCAATAAAGTAGTGGTAGTAAGATTGGCTATTATTAGCCGATGCTGTATTTGACTATTCAAATTGCACGCTCATTAAGGGATGCCAGTGATGTCATCGACTCAAAAACGAGCCATCCTGCAGGTGCGCATTCGCGAGGAAGACAAGCAGCATGCCGAGCGTCTCTACGACGCCATGGGCACATCGCTCGCCGAGGCCGTGCGCCTTTTTGTCGCGCAGAGCATTTTGATGCGCAAGCTCCCCTTTCAGCCGGTCGCCGTGCGCTCAAAGGACGGCACCGCCGCCTATGGATCGCTCAAAGCATATGGGGACCCCAATCGCCGCTCCGAGGAGCGCAATGCCTGGATTGAGTACCTTGCCACAGAAAGCGACGATTCGATTTTGGGTCCCGAGGAAGTAGATATCCATGAGTAGCACCATCATCGACGAGACCGTCATACTACGTTACCTGCTGGACGACGACGAAGTTCTGTCACCGCGCGCCGCCAAGGTCATCGCCACGCGCACCGCTCGTGTCTACCCCGAGATCATCACTCGCGTCGTGGTCACGCTGCGCGACGTCTATAAGGTTCCCCGCGTTGAGATTGCTGCGGCCATGAAAAGGCTGCTCGATGACGTCATGGTCGACGAGCCCACCGTTGTCGCCCTTGCCGTCAAACTCTTTGGCAAGACCCATATGGACTTTACCGACTGCCTCCTCGCAGCCCGAACCGCCATCTACAACGATGATGTCGTGAGCTTTGGCAAGCCCATCATCCAAGGCATGATCGATTACCGCCACAAGCGCCAAACCGCAGCCGAAGCCCGCAACCGCAGCACCGACTCCACCATCGACAAGCTCCGCCACCAATCCCGCCACCAATCCCGCCACTAACCGACAGGCAACGGCATCGCCCGCCCCTCAGCCCCATCCCCTCCTAAGTTGCGGTGAAATAGTTCCTGTTTTCAAGCTTCCACGGGCCTTTTAGGAACTATTCCACCGCAACTTCCAGGTTGGCCATCCGAAACCGACAGCCTTGGACCGCGAATCCTACTGTTCGCCACGAAATGGGCCTATCTACTACGTTTAACCGATTACCCTCGACCATACCGAAATCCGAAATATCAAAACCGCTGGTAGACGGCTTGCCGATTTTCCGAAAATGCTGCTGTGGTCGACCCCTGCGGGCCAAACGTAGTAGATGGGCCGTTTTCGTGGCTCAACCCCGGACCAGTCATTTTGGGACAGGGCTTTTTGACCTCATTTGCCAGCCGATTGCTAGAGTAGTCAAAAAAGCCCCGTCCCAAATTAGCTACCCCGACCTTCAGTGGGTTCGCAAAAGCCAAACGACAGTCCGTATTTAACCGCAACTTAGGTGGGGCATGGGGCGGCATCGATTCCCGCACCTCGTACACTTACGAAAATGGCTCTGGTCCCAAAAGGAACTAGAGCCATTCATCTATCTTATGGAGCGGGCGACGGGAAGTCCAAGGGTTTGCTTCGCAAACCCTTGTTTCGCTGCGGGCCATTGGCCCTTGCGTGCTGCGCTGGAAAATGCTCACGCATTTTCTCAGCTTCGCACCCTGCCGGGTTCGATTCCCGTCGCCCGGCACGCTTATGAAAACGGCTCTGGCACCAAATGGAGCCAGAGCCGTTAAAACTATCTTATGGAGCGGGCGACGGGAATCGAACCCGCGTCATCAGCTTGGAAGGCTGGGGTTCTACCATTGAACTACGCCCGCAAGATATGGTCGGGACGACAGGATTTGAACCTGCGACATCCTGCTCCCAAAGCAGGCGCGCTACCAAACTGCGCCACGTCCCGAAGGTGTTGAGCAGCTAAGGTCTAAACCTTGCGTGTCCCAAAGCGAAGGAAATTATAGGGTAGACTCCCCGCCTGTGCAAGCGCAGAAACCCTAGCTCCTCGAATGTGCGACAAACCGGCTATGAACCAGGCCGATCACAAACGCCACTACGGCAACCGGCGCCCACGCGGCACCAATCTCTGCCAGCGGCAGCGCATCGAACGGCAGCCACGCGCCCGCAAAGAACGCATCGCGAACCGAGGTGATCACGCTCTGCACGGCGACAACGCCGCCGACCCAGACCCACACCTGCGGATGCGCATCGCAAAAGCCGTGAACAAGGCCCATAAGCACCAGCACGATGGCGACGGGATACAAAGCGTTGAGCATGGGCACCGAGAACATAAGGATCACGTCGAGGCCCACGTTGGAAAGCACGCACGAAAATGCCGCGAACACAAAGGCGAGAATCGCGAAGGGACGGCGCATGGCCTCCTCGGAAGCCTCCGCTCCCCCTTCGACCACATACGTCTCGCAGAAGTAACGCGAGCAGCAGCTAATGAGGCCGATGCACACGTTCATGCAGGCAAGGAAGAAGATCGCGAAGACCACGACCGTGCCGGCAAGGCCAAAGTGCATGGAGGCTGAGCGAGCAAGGATGGCAGCGCCGTTGGTAGCGTCGGGCATCACGGTGCCGAGCTGCATACCGGCAAGGGCCAAGCCACAATAGATGATGGCCATGAGCACGCCGGCGATCACGCCGGAGCGCGAAATCTCGAAGGCGACACGCCTGTCATCGGTAACGCCGAGCTCGTGGATAGTCTCGGCGATGATGATGCCAAAGGCGAGCGACGCAAGCAGGTCCATCGTCTGATAGCCGGTCAAGAAGCCCTGCACGGCAGCACCCGCATCATAGGGAGCCTGCGGCGCGGCAGCCGGACCCAGCGGTGAGATCACGGCAGCGCCGACAACCAGCACAATGAGCGCGATGAGCGCGGGGCCCGTAATGCGACCAAGCACACGCGTGATAACGCCCGGGCGCAGCGTAAGCGCAAACGCGACGACGAAGAAGGCGACGGCAAACACCAGGCGAGCCGTGCCGAGCGAAACGCCCTCTGGCAGCAGCGGCACCAGCATCTCGAAGGCCGTGGAGCTCGTACGCGGAATGGCCAGGCACGGACCGATCGCCAGGTACACTGCCGCGACGAAGAACTCGCCAAACTTGGGGTGCACGCGACCGGCCAGCTCGCGCGCCGTTCCGGCAAGCGCCACGGCGATAAAGCCCATGACGGGCAGGCCGATGGCGGCAATCAAAAAGCCGACCATGGCAAGCGGCGTGGCCGTGCCGGCCTGGAGCGCCAGCAACGGCGGAATGATGAGGTTGCCGGCACCAAAGAGCATCGAGAACAGAGCGATGCCGACGGTAACGACATGGTCGGAGCGAAGGCCGCGTGGGGCAGATGAAGCCATGGGGCCACCTTTCGGGTCGAAACAAAATCAGGACGGGCAAAACACCCGTCCCGCAAGTATATACGCTCTAGCAGGCTAAATCGCGCAGAGCGTCAATTGCCGTGTCGACTTCCTCGTCTGTGTTGAAGTACCCAAACGAGAATCGAACGACGCCCTGACGCTCGGTCCCCAGCGCGCGGTGCATGAGCGGAGCGCAATGGGCGCCGGGACGGGTCGCAATCCCCCATCCCTGCATAAGCGCGTCCGAGATTTCGGCCGAATCGACATCGCCCACGTTGAGCGACACAATCGCAGAGTGCGTCGGCTGGTCAAAGGCACCGTAGAGCTTAATCCCCGGAATCTCGCGCACGCCGGCAAGGAAGCGATCGGCAAGCGCACGCTCGTGGGCAGCAATCGCCTCGACCCCACCCTGGGCCTCGATAAAGTCGAGACCAGCGGAAAGGCCGGCGATACCGTGGCCGTTGAGCGTGCCCGCCTCAAGGCGCGTGGGCCACTCAAGCGGCTGCAGCGCATCGAAACTGTGCACGCCCGTACCGCCCATGGCCCAAGGGGCTACGTCAATACCCTCTGCCACGGCCAGGCCGCCGGTGCCTTGGGGTCCCATGAGCCCCTTGTGGCCGGTAAAACACACCACGTCGAGCCCCATGGCCTGCATATCGATATGCGCCGTGCCGGCAGACTGCGAGGCATCGACGATCACCAGCGCGCCGGCCGCATGGGCCATGGCTGCTACGCGCGCAATGTCGACCGCGTTGCCGGTCACATTGGAGGCGTGCGTCACAACCACGACACGCGTGCCCGGCGTGACCAACCGCCCGAGCTCGTCGTAGTCGAGCGCGCCGTTCGCGTCGCAGCCCGCATGTTCAACGGTCACGCCCTGCTCTGCCGCCAGGCGGTTGAGCGGACGCAGCACAGAGTTGTGCTCGAGCACCGTCGTAACCACACGATCGCCGGGGCGCACCACGCCATTGATGACGGTGTTGAGCGCCGCCGTCGAGTTAGGCGTAAAGCATACATGGTCCGCTCTCGGGCAACCCAAAAGGCACGCGAGCTTGGCACGACAAGCGTGAATCGTACGAGCGGCATCGAGGGCACCCGACGTCGCGCCACGTCCGGCATTGCCGAGCGAGCACATCGCCTGCGTCACGGCATCGATCACCGTCTGCGGCTTATGCATGGTCGTCGCCGCGTTATCCAGGTAGATCATCGCACGACCTCCCACATGTCGATTACCGTAAAGCCCTCGGTGGGGACGCCCGCCGCGGCAAGCTCGCCGCGCAGCAGGTCCTCATCCGAAGGCAGCGCCTTCCACGCCAAGCCGCAGCCGGCAGCGACCTCCCCGGGCACGGGAATCGTGCGCCCGGGAAGGCCGCGCTTAATGCACAGGGACTCGCAACCCATGGCGGCCGCCGTGGTGGGAAACGTGATGACAAGCGCCGGGCGCTTCTCCCTCATGGCAACTCCAACCAATACGCTACGGGCGCACGACGCGCACGGCCTGCTCCATCTTCTCCACGATCACGTACATGTTGGTGACCTCGCCCACCGCAAGCTGGTCTTTAATGCCGTAGTGGTCCAGGCAGGTACCACAGGTGAGAATCTCGACACCCTGCTCCGCCAGCCCCTTCAGGTCATCGAGCACCGGCGAGCCCTCGACGGTGAGCTTGGCGCCGCCGTTGTAGAACAACATGGTCGCGGGCAGCTCCTCCTGTTGCGTCACGGCGAAGATAAACGCCTTCATGAGCTTGTGGCCCAGCTCGTCGTCGCCACGGCCCATGCAATCGGTGTAGACGGAAATGACAAGTTTGCCCTTGCCGGCGCTGGCATCACAGAAGGCAGCGCCATCCTGCTCGGGATCAGCCACGGCAACGGCGCTAGAGGTCGCCACGGTCACGTGCCACTCGGCGTCAGAAACCTTCTCGACCGAGGCCGTGCAGCCCTTCTCCTGCGCCATCTTGGAGATGTTCTTGACGGCGGTCTCGTTATCGACCGAGGTCACCACGGCACCCTCGCCATCGAGCTGTTTGAGCGCCTTGAGCGTCTTAACAACGGGCAGCGGGCAGGCATCGCCCATGGCATTGACTTCAATCTTGGTAGACATAGCTTTTCCTTTCGAATAAATCGTTTTAGAACGGTACATAGCTCAATAAACGTGTCGTTAACGGACAACGTGGACGGCAGGACCGCCCGGCACCGCCTCGCACACGCGACCGATAACGGCGGCGATGCGATCCTCGGCATGCAGACGGCGCGCAAGCTCATCCACATCGGCAGCAGGCGCCGCGATGAGCAAGCCGCCCGAGGTCTGCGGATCGTACAGCGCATCCAACATGACCGGCTCCAGGTCCTCGCCGGCAGCCACACGCGGGCCAAAGAAGTCCTGGTTGCGGTAGGAGCCCGCGGGGATAATGCCCAGGCGCGCCATGTCGAGCACCTGATCAAAGAGCGGTACCGCTCCCGACGCAAGCTCAACCTGCACGCCCGAGCCCTCGGCCATCTCGCACGCGTGCCCGATCAGGCCAAAGCCCGTGACATCGGTGCAGCCGTGAAGCTCAAGTCCCTCGGCCAGACGAATCGGCGCCTCGTTGAGGGTGCACATCGAGTCAAACATGGCTGCGGCCTCGTCCTGCTCGATGAGCTCGCCCTTGATGGCTGTGGTGATGATGCCCGAGCCAACCGCCTTGGTCAGCAGCAGGACATCGCCCACGCATGCACCGCTGTTGGCGAGCATGCGGTCGAGCGCGACAAAGCCGCTCACGGACAGGCCGTACTTGGGCTCGTCGTCGTTGATGGTGTGGCCGCCCGCGATGGAGCAGCCGGCCTCGACGCACTTGTCGGCGCCGCCCGCCAGAATCTGGCCGGCAACCTCAACGCCCAGACAACTGGGTATGCAGAGCAGGTTCATGGCATGGCTCGGCCGCCCGCCCATGGCGTAGATGTCCGACAGCGAGTTAGCCGCGGCAATCTGGCCAAACAGGAACGGGTCGTCGACCATCGGTGGGAAGAAGTCGATTGACTGCACGAGGCCTAAGTTATCACCAACGCGAAAGACGCTCGCATCGTCGGAGGTATCGAACCCCACGAGCAAGTTGTCGTTATGCACATTGGGTAAATCGCCCAGGACCTGGGCGAGGGCTCCAGGAGCCAACTTAGCAGCTCAACCAGAGGCAGCGGTCATCTGCGTGAGCTTAATAACATCGTCAGCCATCGATTCCTCCTCTCATAGGTCAATCAGTTCCTCCCAGTATACGCATGGCGGCGCCGAGAGCGGACGGCGAATGACACCGCCCCTTACATGAGCGCCTGTGCGCGAATCGCCGCACCGATGGCACCGGCAAAGCGAGCCTGGGGCGAGGTGGTGACCGGCGAGCCCAGCAGCGCGGCCAGCCGCTCCACAACGTAGGTGTTCTCGCACAGACCGCCGGTCAGATAGTACGGGACGCCCGCCGCCTGGCCGGCCATAGTCGCCACGCGCGACACGACGCTTTCGATCACGCCACGCGCAATGTTCTCGCGCGGCTCGCCACGACCGATCAGGCTGATGACCTCGCTTTCGGCAAAGACCGTGCACATGCTGGATATCTTGGTGGGCTCACCGGAACGCGCAAGGTCGGCCATCTGCTGCTGGGTAATGCCCAGGCGGTCGGCCATAATCTCCAGAAAGCGCCCCGTGCCGGCGGCGCACTTGTCGTTCATGGCAAACTTGGCCACGCGGCCACTTTTTAGCTGAATGACCTTGGTGTCCTGGCCGCCCACGTCGATCACGGTGCCGTGGTCGCCAAACAGGCGCACGGCACCGGTACCGTGACAGGTGATCTCGGTCACGACCTTGTGCGCATAGGGCACGGCGACACGGCCGTAGCCAGTCGCGACCACGCGAACATCGTCACCCGTCACGTCATAACCCGCCGCTGCCAGTGCCTCGCGCAGCCGCTCGGAAGCATCGACCGAGGAGAACCCGGTTGGCTGCACGCACGTCCACGCCACCGAACCCTCCCCGTCGACCACAGCAGCCTTAGCCGCCGTAGACCCGATATCGATCCCGACCCCTATCATGGCTCTCTCCCAATCTAAACATCAAAGACAGCGGCGCGTTCAGGCGCCTTAGCTCTAGGTTTCTCAGGTGCCGGAGATTGCCCCGAAAGAGGAGCGCAGCGTACTTTGGGTACGCAAGCGACGGTTTGAGGGGCAAGATCCGGTGCCTGAGAAAGCTAGAGGGTTTCGATGAAGGCGGCGATGCGGGTCTCAATCTGACCCATGTCGCCGTTGCTGTAGTCGGTCTCGATCTTCATGTACGGAATATCCGCACCCTCGACGGCCTCCTGCATGCGCGCACTCTCAACGTTGAAGGTGTGGCACGCCTGGAGCACGCTCTCCACTACGCCATCGACGTGATACTTCTCGCACATGGCCAGCGTATTTTCCATACGACCGTCGTTGGGCGTCATGACCGAGCAGTTAATGTCAAGGTAGCGGTCGGCGATGGCGCGCAGGATGTCGGGGGCCTCCGGGTCGATCATCATGGCCGCCGTGCGCTCACCCGAGCAGTCGTCCATGCACACGACCACACCGCCGTTGGACTCGATGGTGCGACCGATCTTGTTGATCACACCGCCCACCGGGCAACCGGTGATCAGGATGCGCTTGGCATCCGCCGCAACCTGGCGCTCGCCCGCGTCGTAGGCCTCGCGCAGCTTGGCAACCTTTTGCTCCAGCTGCTGCGTATAGGACTCGATATCAAAGCTGAACGTACCGGCAAACATAGTGCTCATCAGGTCGACACCGCTCATGGCCGCCGGCTGGTTAGCCTGCAGCGCAAACATCTCAAGCTGGGCAGCACGCAGGCGATTGCGACGACGGACGGCGGCGCGCAGGTCGTCATCAGTAATCGTAATGCCGTAGAAGTTCTCGAGCTCCTCCTTGAGCAGGCGGCACTCCTCGTACCAGCCTTCACGCTCGTAGGCGCGATCGCGACCCTGCGGCAGGTGCAGAATGTGCGTGCGCTTGAGCTCGTTGAGCAGCTCGTACATCTTCTTCTTGCCGTCGCAGGTGGTCTCGCCGATGATCATGTCGCTAAAGTACGTAAACGGGCACTTTTGCGAGTAGGCAAAGCCGTACGTCGATTTGATGAGCGGACACAGATTTGCCGGCAGCACCTTCTCGGCCTCGGGAATCACCTCATCGGACGTACCGCACAGAGCGACACTTGCGGCCCCCGCGGCATCGATAATCTCGAGTGGCGTATAGCTGCACAAGAAGCCGACCAGGCGATTACCCGCCTGCTTATAATCCTTGACGCGAATAAACGCCGCCTTGCGCTGCTCGTTGAACTCCTCAAACGTGGACGGCAACGGCTGCTCAATATTTTCCGACATATAACTCCTTAACAAACCTTTTAACCGACCAAGGAAACGGCTTTCCCAGGCGCCCGAGGTTGCCGTGAAAGAGAAGCGCCGCGTACTTTGGTACGCAAGCGACGGTTTGAACGGCAAGATCGGGTCCCGGGGAAGCCGCCGGGACGGATAGCCCTAAATGGTTTCCAAGAAAGCCTCTATCCTGGTTTGCAGTTGGCCTGCATCCTCGCCGGCGTAATCGGTCGTGATGTGCATAAACGGAATGCCCGCCTCCTCGGCGGCCTTCTCCACGGCAAACGACTCCATCTCGTAGAGCGTGCAGAACTGCAAGGCCACGTCGACGATACCGTCGGCATGCAGGTCCTTGGCCATCTGGACAATGTCCTTCATACGCTGGTCGTTGGGCGTAAAGACAGCACAGTTGATCTTAAAGTAGCGCTCGGCGATGGCGTCGAGCATCTCGTCGACCGTCTCACCGGACTCGTCGACCAGGTCCTTGTAGTAGCGCGAGCCCGTGCAGGACTCCTCGCCCACCACGACGCCGCCGGCCTTCTCGATGAGATTGAACAGCTTCCAGTTGGGCACGGCCATGGGCGTACCGGTGTACAGGATGCGCTTGGTCCCCTTGGGTGCCACACCCTCGCCGGCCTCGACACGCTGCTCGCACTCGGCAGCCATATCGTTGATGGCTCCGGTCAGACGCGGCGTGTCGTCCATAAAGGCGGCCTGAACGGTCAGCAGGCTGTCGAGACCGCTGATGGGCGCCGGGTCGGCAGCGCGCGTGGCAGCGAGGCGCTGCAGGGCACGGCGCTTCTCATTGACGGCGTGGATGGCGGCCTTCAGACGCTCAGGCGTAATCTTGACGCCGCACTCATCCTCGATCTTGGCGGCGAGCTTCTTGACCTCGGCCTTCCAGGTCACGAGCGTCGACTCGTCGTGTACGTTGGGAATATCCATGACGTACATGTTCTTTTGCGTGGCAAAAAACTCATAAGCCTTCTTCTTGCCATCGCAGGTGTTCTCGCCCACCACCAGGTCACTCGACTCAATGTAGGGGCAAACCTCGCCCAGCTTAAAGCCGGCAAAGCTCTTGATAAGCGGGCAGGTATTGCGCGGCAGGTGCTCCTCGACCTTATCGGTTGCCCAATCGGCACCCGAGCACAGACCCACGGGGATACCGTCGCAGGCGAGCACAATTTCCTCGGGCACGTACACGCAGAACGAACCGACGATCTTGGTGGCCTCGCCGGCCTCCTTCTTGTCGAGCATCTCCTTAATACGGCCGCTGTGGATGTTGGTGGCGACAAAATCCAGGTAGGACGTGGACTTGGGGCGATTGTTCTGCGTCAGGAACATATCGCCGTACATCTGGCCCACGGCGCCCAGAAGCATGTCGTGGTCGGCAAGATTCATGCCGAGGCTCTCCCACATCGGATGGAAATCGAATTCTTCAGCCATGACGGTTCCCCTCTCGAACCAAAAATGAATAGCTACGGTATTGCTGCACGGTGGGTGGCGAAAACCCAGCCGTGCTCAAACCCGGAATTTTGGGGAACCCGCTTTGCAGCTGATTATTTAGTTGTGCGTCGTCTCTCCCGGAGCCGTGAACATACCTGCTCATATGCGGCTCCGAGCCATATACAGGGCGCGCGCCGCAACGCGGCGAATGTATGTCGTCTGCGGCATGTGCGCACCCTCCTTTTTTCTTATCGAAGGCAACTATATCAGCGGGCATCGACCATGCGAACACCGTTGACATTCGTACGACAGCGTCGTGTGCCGTCGTTTAATAAATAATTATCTTAATTGATAAGAGTTTGTCATCCCTCATTCGGTGAGCGGCAAGACAAAGCCGCTGAGGCTTATATCCACGACGGCATTACCCGGCGCTATCGACAAACGAGATGAATCCTACTCGCGTCGAAATGCATGCGCAGGGTCTCCCCCGCTTGCGGCAGCTCGTCGACAGGCACACTCACCTTGTTGACCTTCCACTGCAGACGCGTGGGCGCATCGAAGCGCGGCACGTCCAGCAGCACCAGCCGCTCAAAGCGTGAATCGCTCACACGGGCCACGTGCAAATCATAGCTGTTGCGGCCCCGCTCCGCGCGATTGTCAACATGGAAGTAGCTTGCGCGAATGCCCAGGTACGCTGCATTATCGGGAACCTCGCGACCCACGTTAAAGGTCATGCCCCAATCGAGCGCCTCAACTTCCTCGGGCCCGATCTTTCGTGCGCGGCTTGTGTTCTTGCAGCCCGTCAGACGCAGCGCTGCCAGCGTCTGTGGGCGACGGACCACGTCCTCGACAGAACCGATCTCCTCAACGTGCCCGTTGTGCATCACGCAAATGCGCTCGCACAGACGGCACGCTTCGTCGATGTCATGGCTCACGTAGAGCACGGTACGGTTGCACACATCGAACAGGTCGAGCATGTTCTGTTCGAGGGCGCTCTTAAGATAGGAATCGAGTGCGCTCATGGGCTCGTCGAACATAAAGATGCCCGGATGCGCCGCCACCATGCGTGCAAGCGCCACACGTTGCTGCTGACCGCCCGAGAGTCGCGCGGGATAGCGGTCGGCAAAATCGGCTAGGCCGAAAATGCTCAGATAGCGCTCGGCGAGCTTTTTGCGCGCGGCGGCGTCGCCCGCATCCTTTACACCGGCGCATACGTTATCGGCCACCGTCATGTTGGGAAACAGCTGATAGTTTTGGAACAACAGGGCGCATTTTCGCTCCTGGGGGGACAGGTTGATGCCCGCCGCCGAGTCAAAAAAGGTCACGCCGTTGACGATGATCTTGCCCTCGTCAGGCATCTCCACACCGGCAATGCAGCGCAGCGTACAGCTCTTGCCGCAACCCGAGGCACCCAGCAGCGCCACGCGCTCCTCGCCGGCCTCAAGCTGCATGTCGAGCATAAACCCGGGATAGCGCTTTTTGATATCCAGAACGAGTGACATGACCTATCGACCTCCCTGCGGCGCAGCATCATCGCGCATGAGCTCGGCCAGCGCCTCGCGATCGATACGCAAGGCATCGCCGCCCGCTGGGTCGAGCGAATCGCCCTGTCCGGCGAGATCTTTGGCCTGCTTGCGCTCCGCACGGGAAAGGCCCCGCTCGCGATACTTTTGCGAATGAGCGGTGTACATGTTGATGAATAGGATGACCAGGAAACTAAACACGATCACGACGGCGACCCAAAAGAGGGCCACCGACGTGTTGCCGCCCATCCACTCAAAGTAGATGGCGATGGGAATGGTCTGCGTAATACCGGCGTAGTTGCCCGCAAAGAACAGGGTGCAGCCAAACTCGCCCATCGCGCGGGCAAAGGCGAGCACCGTGCCGGCGGCAATCGAGGGCCAGCCAAGCGGCATCATAAGCTTGGTGAAGATGCGACGCTCGGACCAGCCCAGAGTGCGCGCCGCATCGAGCATCTGCGTGTCGAGGCTCTCAAAGGCTCCGAGTGCCGTGCGGTAGACCAGCGGAAACGACACAACGACGGCCGAAATGACCGCCGCGGGCCAGGTAAAGACGATCGAGATGCCGTGCGCGATGAGCCACTGGCCCACCCCGGTCGAGCGGCCAAACAGCATGAGGAGCAGAAAGCCGCAGACCGTGGGCGGCAGCACCATAGGAATCGTAAAGACCGAATCGAGCAGGCCCTTGATGCGACTCGAGGTACCCATAGTCTTCCACGCGGCAAACAGGCCCAGTGCAAAGGCAATCAGTAGGGCAAGGCCGCTCGTTTTGATAGACACCCAAAACGGGCGGTAGTCGATGCCGCCTAAAAAGGAGGCCAAAGAGGTCAAGGGCCCCTGCTCATTCCGCAACACGACAGACGATGCTTCTACCATTTGAGCGCTATCAAGCCAACGCGCGCCGCCCTTGGCATCACCCGAGGCTGATGCAATCACCACATAGCGGTCTCCATCCGCACCGCGCTCGTCAAAGCCATAGGTATACCCGCCGGCATCAAACGTTGTTTCCGCCGTGACATACCAAGGAAGATCCATGTCCCCTAGCTGCGCACCTCCCATGCAGTTTGCGCTGTCGAGCTTACAGACGAGGGCCCTGAGACCCGATACGCACTCGTTATCCTGCGGATCCAATCCATACTTCTCGACCGCCTTGGGCGATATCCACACCACAACGCGATCGGCAGCAGGCGCCACTACAAGGTCCACGTCCTCGTCAACGGGAAACCGGTAGCCCTCAGGCTGGCCCTCCATGGCACGAGCGGTCCCCTTGGCCAACCGCTCAAAACCCTCGATCCCATAGGAAAGCCCATGAGCGGTCGCAGCAACCTGGGCCCCGTCCGCAGCGTCCCCAGCAAACGCAAATCCCGGCACCCAGCAAAGCGCGAAGGTCAAAGCACAGGCGACAAGCATGCGGAATCTATTAAGCACGAAAAGCTCCAAGCGAATACAAGGACGGAGTGAAACACAAAACGATGGAATTATCGCGCCAAGCCGCACTACTCGGAAAGCTCAAAGCCGTACTTAGCCCAAATCTTCTGCGCCTTTTTGTTGGACAGGCAGAAGTCGATGAACGCCTTGGCCTCATCGGCATGCTCGGAGCTTTCGGCGACGGCACCCGGGTACACGATGGGCTTATGCGAGTCCCCGGGACACACAAAGGCCTCCTCGATGCCGTCGTAGCGGTAGATATCGGAGCTATAGACGAAGCCGGCCACGCAGTCGCCCGTGGACACGTAGGCGGCAGCGGTGCCGACCTTATCGGCCAGCGCGACCTTGTCGGCGATCTCGGGAGCGTACTCGCCGTCGTCGCCCTCGGTGCCAGTGTAGAGGCCCACAGAGGCCAGCGCCTGGTTGGCGTACTTACCGGCCGGAACGGTCTTGGCGTCGCCGATGGCGATCTTGCCGTCCAGGTTCGCGACGTCGGCGATGGCCTCGACCTTGGTGTCGGAGCCCTCGGCGCGAATGATCACGAGGTCGTTGACGAACATATCCTCACGGGTGTCGGTGTCGACGAGCCCGGCGGCTTCGGCGTCGTCCATGGTGCCCTTGGAGGCCGTGATGAGTACGTCGACCGCAGCACCGGCGCGCATCTGCTCAACGAGGTCGCCAGACGCCTTAAACTGCGTGTCGACAAACGTGGTACCGGTCTGGTCGGTGTAGAGCTCTTGGACCTCGGGCAGAGCCTTCTCGAGCGAGTTGGCGGCAAAGACCTGCAGCTCGACAGCTTTCTTGGAAGATGCCTTAGCAGAACCGGCATCGGATCCGGCCGGCTCGGACGTATTGTTGCCCGAGCAGCCGGCAAGACCAAGGCCGGCAGCGGCGACAGCAGAAAGCGAGACGAATCCGCGGCGAGAAACCATATCGAACATGTTCAACCCTTTCGGACCTTGTGCCCGGGTACCCCACCGCGGACTTTAATCTGTAATCAGATTATACTTCGGTGCGAATAATGATTATGAGAAATTATTCTCTTCTGAGAATATAGTTTCAGGCATGCCTACAGAATGCCGTCCCCTTGGGCGCAAATAAAAGGCGGAGCAGCCGTTCAGGTCGCTCCGCCGCAGGTAAATCGCTTAGTTGGTATGTCCGCCGCCCGCTGTCATCTGAGCCGCATGCTCCAGCTGATCCGCTATGGCCTCCCAGCTTTCGCGGGCGGCCTTCGTAGAACCGGAAAAGTTTACGACAAGTGTATGACCTCGTTGCATGCAAATAGCGCGCGAGAGCATGGCGCGGCGAGTCTTGGTCATGGAGTATGCACGGATTGCCTCTGCAATACCCGGCACATCGCGGTCGCAGACGGCACGCGTCGCCTCAGGCGTCACATCGCGCATCGAAAGCCCCGTGCCGCCGCAGGTGAGCACGACATTGGCGTGGCACTCATCGGCGGCTTCCACAATGGCATCACCAATCTCACTGACGTCGTCGCGCACAACCACATGTGAGGCGACCGTCCAGCTCTGCGCCTCGATAAGTTCCTCGAGCGCGGCACCCGCCTCGTCCTGGGCAAGGTCGCGCGTATCCGAGCACGTCACGATCGAAATCTTCAACTCCATAGCGTTCCTCCTATAGCACGGCGCCCTCGGGCAGGTCGACGCGAGCAACGTCCACGACGTCGCCCGCCTTGAGGTCGCACGGTCCTTCGTCAACACGCAACAGGCAGTTCGCACGTTGCATAGTTCCAAGCAGCGCCGAATTCTGCGTCTTGGCCTCGGTCACCAACAGCTCACCGGTCTCGGGGTCGCGCAAAACCGTGGCGCGATCGAAGAAGCGGCGATGCTGTCGCTTTTTCACGCCGTGCGTGAGCGTCGCCTGCTGTACGGGACGCGCACCCTCGGCAAAGCCGCGCATCTTGCGGATCGCCGGACGGGCGAGCATCTCAAAGCCCACATACGCCGCGGCCGGATTGCCTGAAAGCCCCAGGTAGGGCTTACCCCCGAGCAAGCCAAACGTGATGGCCTTGCCCGGACGCATCGAGATGCGGTCAAACAGCACCTCACCCTCGCGCCGGACGAGCGCCGTCACGTAGTCGTAGTCGCCTGCCGAGGCGCCACCGCTCGTAATGACAAAATCACACTCCTGCACGGCACGATGCACCAGCTCGGCAATCGTCTGCTCATCATCGGGCGCAATGCCAAAGAACACCGGCTCGGCTCCCGCATCGAGTGCCTCGGCCATCAACGCGGACGAGTTGGAGTCGCGAATCTGCCCGCGCGCCGGCAGCTCACTCGGCGCGACCAGTTCCGTCCCCAGCGAGATAATGCCCACGCGCGGAGCGGCATGGACCTTCACGCTCGCGTAACCGGCGCTTGCCAGCAAGCCGGCGCCGGCCGGGGCCACAACCTCGCCGGCGCGCATCACGATATCGCCGGCATGGGCCTCCTCGGCGGCAGAGCGAACGTTCTCCCCCACCTTTGTCGGCGCCGAGAACCTCGCACGCGAGCCCTCGTTGCCATCGCCGCCGAGCACATCAACGATCTCGTATTTCACCACGGCATCGGCACCTTCGGGCACCGGCGCGCCCGTCATGATGCGGACCGTCTCGCCCGCGCCAATTGTGCCCTCAAACACATGGCCCGCGGCCTCGTGTCCGATAACGTCGAGCGTCACCGGCGCCTCACCAGATGCCTGCGCCAAATCCGCCGAGCGCACGGCATATCCGTCCATAGCGCTGTTGGCAAACGGCGAGATGTCGATATCCGCCACCGCGTCCTCTGCCAAGGGAAGACCGGCGGCCTGCCACACGGGAATCTCGACAACTTCGGTGCGATTCACGTGCGACAAGACGATTGCCTGTGCGTCCTCCAACGGAATGAGTTTCTCTGCCATATACACCTCTAGCATGCAGCGGCGCACACCACGGGCGCCGATTCTTTATGTTTATCTCAGTATAATCCCCCGCCGCACGACGGCGACACGGCCCGTACCCACGAATACACCTGTCGGCCGCAAGCCGCGAAACAGAACCGAAACCAACCCGCCGGTTTGTCACGTTTGGCACGCTCTATAATGCTCGTGTTGCAATCAAGAAGAGGAACGTATGGCTTTTACCGACAAACCCGAAAGCGCAAACGAGGCGCAGGATCATTCCCAGTCGCTCGACGACGGCGGCTTTTTCTCCCTTAATGACGTCATCATGGCAGGCAGGCAACAGCTCACCCGCTCCGAGCATCTCTTGGCTGCCGACACGCGCCGCAACGCCCGCAACCTACTCGCGAGCGCCAAGTTGCTCATGCTCGTCGTCATCGTCTCGCTCGCCATGGGCGTTGCCGCTTGGGCGTTTTTGGCCTCGCTGAATATCGCGACCGACTATCGCGAGCACCATGCGTGGGTCTACGCGCTGCTTCCCGTTGTGGGCATTGCCACCGCATGGGTGTACAAAAACCACGGCCTTGCCGCCAAACGAGGTAACAACCTGGTCATCGACTCCGCTCTGGGCACACGCCTCATCCATATGCGCATGGCCGTCCTCACCTTCGTCTGCTCCACGCTCACGCACCTAACGGGCGGATCGGCCGGTCGCGAGGGTGCCGCGGTGCAGATTGGCGGCACCATCGCCAGCAATGTATCTAGCCTGGCCCACCTCAAAAAGCACGACCACCACGACCTCATGCTCGCCGGCATCTCGTCGGCCTTTGGCGCCGTGTTCGGCTCGCCCCTTGCCGGAGCTTTCTTTGGTATGGAGATGTGCTTTATCGGCAAGATCGACTACACCGCAGGCATCTACTGCCTGGTCGCCTCGTTTACCGGCTACTTTACATCACTCGCCCTGGGTACCGAGTACGAAGCGAATGTCATCGCCAGCGTTCCCAACATGACACCACGGACGGTTGTCATCGTTGTTATCAGCGCAATTATCTTCGGCCTGACGGCACGCCTCTTTGCCTGGTCGGTTCGAACCGTCAAGAGCCTGTACGGTCGCTTTATCACCAATTACCTCGTTCGCGCACTCATAGGCGCACTCGCGGTTTTAGCCGCCTATGCCCTCCTCGACGCCTGGAACTACGCCGGCCTTTCCACGTGGCTTTCCGGCGCCGGATTTGCCGGCAACACCACCCTGGCGGACGCAGCCATCAAGTTGGTCGTCACAGCGCTTACCCTGGGCGCGGGCTTCCAAGGCGGCGAGGTCACGCCCCTGTTTGGCATCGGTGCGGCACTCGGTGGCTGGATCGGTTGCCTCACCGGGCTTGACCCCAGTTTTCTGGCGGCTCTCGGTATGCTCGGCGTGTTCTGCGCCGGCCTCAACGTGCCCATCACCACCTGCATGATGGCCATCGACCTGTTCCACGGCACGGCCGCCGGGTTCTTTGTCATCGTGGCCTTTATCAGCTACCTAACCGGCGGACACCGCGGCGTGTACCCCGCCCAGCGCATCATCTCACCCAAGCGCCGTTCGCTTATTGTGGATGAGGGCGGTACGGTAGCGGATGCTATCGAGCGCCACAACGACCTGATAGAGTAGATGTAATAATCGCCGTGCAGCCACAATCGGGGCAACGCAACCCGAGCGCGACCGCACCGTCATGTCACACGCCGGGAGTCGCCCCATGCACGCAACTGATTTTGGTCGCACGCTCATCATCGCCAACCCAGCCGCCCAGTCGGCTGCGGCACGCGAAGTTGCCGAGCGCCTGCAACGCTTTTTGGACATGACTGCACGCGCATCCCAGTTTGACCTGGTGTTGACCGAACGTATGGGACACGCCAAGGAGCTGGCCGCGCAGGCTCAGGGCTATCGCACCGTTATCGCACTCGGCGGCGACGGCGTGATCCACGAGGTCGTCAACGGGCTTATGACGCAAAAGGAGGACGCCCGCCCCGCTCTTGCCGTCCTGCCCGTGGGCTCCGGCAACGATTTTGCCCAGACGCTCGGCATCGACGATTTCTCCGGTAAGGATTTTGGCACGCTGCTCACCTGCGAACTGCAGCATCAAGATATCGGGCGCATTCGCTCATGGAGCCCTGCGAGCGGCAGCGGCGAGGCTACCGTTGAGTACTACGACCAGACGCTTTCGGTCGGCATCGATGCCGCCATCGGCCTTGGCACCACCGAGCTGCGCAAAAAGACCGGCTTGACGGGTGCTCCTCTCTACACCCTCTCGGGACTTGAGCAGTTTGGCCTGCGCTATCGCAACTACCCCATGACAGCCAGCTTTGACGGCGCGCCCGCCGAGCGCGTGAGGGCGATCATCATGGCGATTCAGCTGGGCCCCACGTATGGCTCGGGCTATCGCATCTGCCCTGATGCCGACCCCTGCGACGGCGTACTCGACGTCTGCTACGCCTGCGGCCCCGTCCCCCGTGCGGTCGCCCTACCCATGTTCCTTTCGGCCAAGGACGGACACCACACCAAGCTGCCGCCGGTACGCATGCGCCGCTGCCGCCATGCCGAGCTCACCTTTGAGGAGCCCGACTACCCCATCCAGGCCGACGGTGAGCCCATCGTCGCCTCGCGCATCGAAGTTGACATCCTACCCGGCGTCCTCCAAGTCTGGCGCCCAACCCGCTAACCCCACCTAAGTTGCGGTGAAATAGGGACTGTTTATGCAGCTAAAGCCGCAAAACAGTCCCTATTTCACCGCAACTTATGAGGAGGCTAGTCGTCGCTGCCCGGCTTGCGACGGTTGGCCTTTTTAATGGCGTTGAAGCGCTTGTCATTGAGCCTGCGCTGGCGAGAGCGCAGAGGCACCTTAGTCTTTACGCGTCGGCGCGGTGGACGCCCGCGACGCTCAAGCTCAGCGCGCAGCTTACGCAGGCAGCTACTACGGTTTTGGAACTGACTGCGGCTCTCGCGCGCCGTCACGGTAATTCCCGAAGGGATATGTTTCATGCGCACCGCCGAGTCCGTCGTGTTGACGCCTTGTCCGCCCGGACCCGTCGCGCGAAACACCTGCACCTCGCAATCGCGCGCCAACTCCTCGACCGACATCTCGGCATAGCGCGCATACTCGCGCCATCCCATCTTGTTCTCGTCCATATCAACACCTCCCTTCATACAAAAAATGTGACAAAGGGACGGTCCCTTTGTCACATCGCATGCCAATCGCTTGTGTTGCGCGCTTAGGCGAAGGTGATCTCGCCGGTCTCACAGTCCATATCGGCGATACGGGCCAGGCTCTCGACGCGGAAGCCGCGCTCGCGGAGCTTATCGCCGCCGCCCTGGAAGCCCTTCTCCACGGCAATGCCAATACCGGACACCTCGGCACCCGCAGCCTCGCAGATCTTGATAAGGCCCTCGAGCGCGCAGCCGTTGGCCAAAAAGTCGTCGATAATCAGGACCTTGTCGCCCTCGGACAGGAAGCGCTTGCCAACGATGACCGGGTACTCCTTCTGCTTGGTAAAGGAGTAGATGGTCGTGGCATACTGCTCGCCGTCGAGGTTGATGGACTGCGCCTTCTTGGCAAAGACCACCGGCACGCCGCCAAAGTGCTGGGCTGCAATGCAAGCCATGCCAATGCCCGAAGCCTCAATCGTCAGGATCTTGTTGATCTCGACACCCTCGAACAGACGGGCCCACTCGGCGCCCATGTGATCGAACAGCTCAACGTCGCACTGGTGGTTGAGGAAGGCATCAACCTTAAGGACGTTACCGGCCTTTACGATGCCGTCATGGCGAATACGATCCTCAAGCTCCTGCATGGCGCAACCCCTTCTCGCGGCAACGATACCGCGCGATTAATAAACGTTGTTCGATAGTCTACCACGGACCGACCCCCGCCCGCCCCACAAGCCGCATCGCACCACAAACCAGTCTTTTTGAGACGGCGCGAATCGTGGCAGACAGCCTCCCAACACGCTAATGGCGGGCGCGCATCCTCACCAAACGCACCATAGCGAGCGCAAAGCCCACAGCGGCCACAGCCATCAACACATAGAACACCGAACGGAAACCAAACAGGAACACATCCGGACGGCCTACAACAAAACTGGTCACAGCCTCGCCCATCGCCACGCTCATCTGCCCATACAGGATGTGCGACGCCACCGTAATGCCGAGTGCCATGCCGGCATAGCGCGCCAGGCTACCCAGGCTGCCCGCAAAGCCGAGCGCTTCGCGCGGAGCCGAGCCCATATACAGCGAGTTATTGGGGCTCTGGAAAATCGACGTACCGCACGACATAAACGCGACACAGCACACGATCACAGGGATAGAAGAATGCTCGTCGAGCGTACTTACCGCAAAGAGACCGCACACGTACACGCCCAGGCCGATTGCCGTGGGGCCCTCGCAGCCAACACGGTCCGAAACCGTACCCGAAAGCGGGCCGATAAAGGCATTCACCATCGGCAGCGCCAAAAAGAGCAATCCGGAAATGTCAGAACCAAAGCCGTGGGCGTCCTGAAAATAGAACGGCAAAATAAACTCGGATGCGCCAATACCAACGAACACGATGAGCATGCAGGCAAGGTTGATGGTGAAGGCCGAATTTGCAAAGCAGCGACGAGCAGCCTCAATCAGGGACATAGGGCGCTCGCCGGCCTCCGGCTTAACATGCGGTAGCGTGTAGAGCCCCACGATAAACGAGATCACGCCAATGGGCAGATTGATGAGGAAGATACTCTCCCAGGGAAAGCTTGCCACCAGCATGCCGCCCAGCACGGGGCCACACATCATGCCGAGGGCCACGAAGGTCGCGAGAATACCCATGGCACGACCGCGCTCGCGCGCCGGAAACGACTCGGTGATGATGCCCATGTTGTTGGCCATGGCCGCCGCGCAACCGACGCCCTGAACGATGCGTGCCAGGATAAGAACCTCGAGCGAGGCCGAAAGGCCGCACAGCAGCGAACCGACCGAAAAGACGATGACGCCCAGCTGGAACACATTCACCTTGCCGCGCACGTCGCCCAGACGGCCAAACGGCAACATAGCCACGCAAGTCGCAAGCAGATACACCGAACTTACCAGCTGGATGCGGTCGAGGCCCACGCCCAGCTCCTTTTGCATCACGGGCAGCGCCACGGTCACGACGGTCGAATCCAGACACACCATAAAAGTCATGATGAGCACGGTAAACAGAATCGCCCATTTGTTCTTGCCATGGGTATCGCCCTCAAGGGCAATGTGCTCGCGGCGCAGCTGCTCTGCAGTTTTCTCCATATCCATCCTTTCGAGTGGCCCAACGCAAAAAAACGGGGCCCCAATCGCCTGCAAACAGCCGCGATTGGGGTCCCGCCTACGGAATCGGAACAAAAGGTCGCCGAAGCTTTCTGCCAGCATCGGCACCTTGTACGGAGCTAGCCTAGCACTGCTCGAGCGCCTGCTCAAGGTCGGCAATCAGATCGGCCGTGTCCTCGAGGCCGCACGACAGGCGCACCATGTCGGCGGAGATGCCGCAGGCGATGAGCTCCTCATCGTTCATCTGGCGATGCGTGGCGTTAGCAGGATGCAGGCAGCAGGTGCGGGCGTCAGCCACATGCGTGGCGATCTGGGCAAGTTTAAGGCTCTTCATAAAGGTCTCGGCCGCCGCGCGACCACCGTTAAAGCCAAAGCTCACAACGCCGCAGGTACCGTTGGGCATGTACTTCTGAGCCAGGTCATAGTACTTGTCGCCCTCCAGGCCCGGATAGCTCACGAAGCGCACCTTGGGATGGCTCTGCAGGAACTTGGCAACGGCTAGGCCGTTCTCGCAATGACGCGGCATGCGCACATGCAGGCTCTCGAGCGAGCTATTCAGGAAAAACGCCGCCTGCGGGTTCTGCATGGGGCCAAGGTCGCGCATGAGCTGAGCGGTTGCCTTGGTAATGAAGGCACCCTCGCGACCAAACTTCTCGGCATACGTCACGCCATGATAGCTCTCGTCAGGCGTGGTGAGACCCGGGAACTTGTCTGCATGGGCCATCCAGTCAAACTGGCCGTGGTCGACGATCACGCCGCCCAGGTAGGCAGCATGTCCATCCATGTATTTGGTGGTGGAGTGCGTAACGATGTCGGCGCCCCACTCAAAGGGACGGCACATCACGGGCGTCGGGAAGGTGTTGTCCACCATCAGCGGCACGCCGTGGTCATGCGCGGCCTTGGCAAAGCGCTCAATATCGAGCACGGCAAGGGCAGGGTTGGCAATCGTCTCGCCAAAGACGAGCTTGGTATTGGGCTCAAAGGCTGCCTCCAGCTCCACATCGGTGCAGTCGGGGGCGACAAACGTGCAAGTCACGCCCATGCGCCCCATCGTGTGGGCGAGCAGGTTATACGTACCGCCGTAGATAGCAGAGCTCGCGACCACGTGATCACCGGCACCGGCCACGTTAAAGATCGCAAGGAAGTTCGCGGCCATGCCCGAACTCGTGAGCATCGCAGCGGTACCGCCCTCCATCTCGCAGATCTTGGCGGCAACCAGATCGCACGTGGGATTCTGCAGACGGCTGTAGAAGTAGCCCGACTCCTCCAGGTCAAACAGCTTGCCCATGTGCTCGGACGTGTCGTATTTCCACGTGGTGGACTGGTAGATGGGCACCTGGCGCGGCTCCGCATCTCCCGGGTGATAGCCGCCCTGAACACATGTAGTACCGATGGTCTGCTCGCTCATATCCAACTCCCTTACTTGGGTTTTGTTTTTATTCGGTTCACGATACCGCTACCCCGTACCCCTCTCAACCCATCCCGCCGATAGGTTATGGGACAAATTAATCAGGTTTATTTGTCCCAAATCTTAAGAAAGTGTTCGATGGCGAAAAACAATGAGATATGCACTGCGGTCTCGATAAGCGAATGCGCCGGCAAGGGTACCATAGGCGGGTACACCATGAACAAGGAGACAACGATGAAGCAGATCGATACCACCCAGCTCAACACTGCCGCCTGTCAGGCTCAGGCTGCCGAATACCACGCCCGTGGCTTTAACTGCGCCCAGGCCGTCGCCTGCACGCTCGCGCCCGCTGTCGGGCTCGACCCCCAGGTCGCCTTTACCCTCACCGAGGGCTTTGGCGCCGGCATGGGCGGTATGACCGAGACCTGCGGCGCCATCTCGGGCGCCGTGGCCATCATGGGCTTTGTAATGAGCGATGGCATGGAAAACCCGAAGACCAAGGGCCAGACCTACAAGCTGTCGCGCGAGATTGCCAAGCGCTTTGGCGAGAAGAACACGACGACCGTCTGCGGCACGCTCAAGGGCATCGGATCGGACAAGGGCCCGATCCGCAGCTGTCCCGGTTGCATCGACGATGCCGTCGAAATCGCCTGTGATGTACTAAAGCAGCTCGCCGAGTAAACGGCAGCGACATAAAACGACGGTCGGTGTGCTTGGGATCCGTCCAAAAGCACGCCGACCGTCGCCGTTAGAACTCGGCAAATTCGGGAGCGCCGACCTCGATCTCCTCGCGCCCCGCCATAAGCTCGCGCATCTTGGCACAAAATGGCTCCTGCTCCCCCGCCTTAAACACCAAATGAATCGTCACGGCATCCGCGTAATCGGTATCCGCAACCTTGGCACCCGAATCCTGCGCCAAGCGAAGCACCTGCTCGTATTGCGGATAGGCCACACGTACATCAACCGGCACGACGCTCGTCATTTCGACGATCTGCCCGGCCTCTTGAGCCGCGGCCACCGCCGCCTGCGTCGCCGCGGTATAGGCGCGCACCAAGCCACCGGGCCCTAACAGCGTGCCACCAAAATAACGTGTCACAACACAGCATACGTTTTTAAGTCCCGCACCGCGCAGCACCTCGAGCGTCGGCATTCCGCTCGTGCGGCTCGGCTCGCCATCATCGCTCTGGCGCTCGCGTCCATCGACCAAAATCCACGCGGGAACATTGTGTCGAGCGTCGTAATGACGCTTGCGGACCACCTCGATAAAGGCATTCGCCTCATCCTCGGACTCAATATGGACCAGCTGGGCAATAAACCGACTCTTGCGGTCCACAAACTCGCCCGAAGCCTCAATATTCGATTGCAGAGTAAAATAGCTGTCCAACAAAGCCCCTCAACAAAATAAAGCGCAGCAACAAACAGCCTCAATAATACGATAACCCTAGTAAAAAGAATGGCAACGCCGATGATTCCGTCAACGAAAGCGAGAACCCGTCAGCGCGAGCAAGGTGCCTTGAAAGCCGAGGGCATTGACCTTATGGTCATGCCCGAAGGTTTGAAAGGCAGATTGCCGCGCTGACGGGTTCGCAGCGTCAACAAAGTGCCGAGTGGGCCGATAAGCCGGGTTCTGTCGTGAACGGTCATTTATCTTGTCTGCACGTTACCGCGCAGCTCCACGCACGCTACCCGAACGCGGACCGGGCCGGCCCATAGCGTTCCTATTCGCGCTTGCTCCGGATGGGGCTTGCCAAGCCGCCGTGTTGCCACGACGCTGGTGGTCTCTTACACCACCGTTTCAGCTTTTCCCTTTACGCCTTGCGGCGCAGGTGGGAGTCTTCTTTTCTGCGGCGCTTTCCGTCGGATCACTCCGCCCGGCCGTTAGCCGGCATCCCGCCCTCTGGAGCCCGGACTTTCCTCACGCGTACTGCAAGCAGCACATCGCGCGACCGTCTGGCCCACTCAGCAGTGCAAGAGTGTAACACACCGTTGCCGCAGGCAATGGCACAACGCAAGCGCTCGCACGATAAACCAAGAACCACCCATGCGCTACAATAGTCCCGTCGATGGGCAACGTCGTCAGTCGAGACGCGACCGCGCTCCGCACCCCTCCGTCTACTCGGTGCGTTCCCGCCTCCACCCCGAGGCGGGATGTCGGCATTTTTCATGCACCGACAACCAAATAGCCTGTGGACAGCCCGGGCAGCATCGCGCACCTCAGCAGCAAATGAAAAAGGGACCCGTCCATTGCGGACGGATCCCTTAAAACAAGTGATCGTCAAACCGATTTACTCGGCGTCGGTCTCCTCGTCCTTCTTCTCGGAAGGCAGCGGGGTAACCTCGATCTCGACGCCCAGAGTCTCAGCAGCGGACTTCATGGACAGGGAGATACGACGACGGTCGAGGTCGATCTCCATGACCTTGACCTGAACCTTGTCGCCCACGTGGGTGACCTGAGAAGGCTGATCGACGTGCTTGTTGGCCATCTCGGAGATGTGCACCAGGCCCTCGATGCCCTCGCCCAGGTCGACGAAAGCGCCGAACGGGACAAGCTTGGTCACAGTGCCCTCGACGATAGCGCCGACGGGGTACTTCTTGACCAGTGCGCGCCACGGATCCTCGGTGGTCTGCTTGAGACCCAGGGAGATGCGCTCGCGGTTGAGATCGACGTCGAGAACCTCGACCTCGACCTCCTGGCCGACCTTGACAACCTCGGAAGGATGGTTGACGTGGTTCCAGGAGAGCTCGGAGATGTGGATGAGGCCGTCGATGCCGCCGAGGTCGACGAAGGCGCCGAAGTCGACGATGGAGGAAACGGTGCCCTGGAGACGCATACCAGACTTGAGCTTGGACAGGATCTCGGAGCGCTCGGCCTTACGGGACTCCTCGAGCACGACACGACGGGAGAGGACGACGTTGTTGCGGTTGCGGTCCATCTCGATAACGCGGGCCTCGATGCGGGTGCCCATGTAAGAGGTGAGGTCCTTGACGCGACGGAGGTCGACGAGGGAAGCGGGCAGGAAGCCACGCAGGCCGATGTCGAGGATCAGGCCGCCCTTGACAACCTCGATAACCTCGCCCTCGACGTTCTCGCCGGAGTTGAACTTCTCCTCGATGCGGTTCCAAGCACGCTCGTACTCGGCACGCTTCTTGGACAGGACCAGACGGCCGTCCTTGTCCTCCTTCTGGAGAACCAGGGCCTCGATGGGATCACCGAGTGCAACGATGTCTGCAGGGTTAGCGTCCTTGCGGATGGACAGCTCGCGGACCGGGATAACGCCCTCGGACTTGAATCCGATGTCAACGAGCACCTCGTCATGCTCGATCTTAACGACAGTGCCGTTAACGAGATCGCCCTCATCAAAGTCGGTAATCGTACCGTCGATGAGGTTGTTCATCTCCTCCTCGTTGACATCGTCAAGAGAGAAAATGGACGAGTTCTGAATCTCACTCAAAGGTGGACCCCTTTCGAACTACGGGGCCCCGATTGCTAGGACCTACAGAAGGGTGCGACAAGCACACAACGTTTAGGAACACTCGGGAGCCGACAGATACTAATGTGACGCTTATGCAATCACGTTCGTATAGATTACGGGGAAATTACTTCGATTTCAAGCGCGAACTGCGATTTTTTACTCGTATGGAGACTTTTTCGCAATCTTGTGGACGACCGTCTCCGTAAGTTGACGATAGGCCGTTAGGCATACGGCTTTGGGGTAAAGTATCCGGAACCAACGATTCTGGAACGATTTTTCGAGAAAGGCGCCCGCGTGCTCAAAGCAGTCGTTTTCGATATGGACGAGACGCTTCTTAGCATCAACCTCAACGCGTTCATCCTTCGCTATTTTAAGGATGTCTCGTCGATGCTCGCGAATATCGGGCGCCGCAGCCGCGGTGGCACGATGGCACGCCTCGGCACCATCCTGGTCGACCTCAACGCCAACCGCCGAAGCGGCACGGACAATCGCACCAATCTTGAGTTTTACCGCACCGAGGTCGAGCGCAGGTGCGGCATCTGCCTCTCCGATCCTATCATCTACGAGGCATTTACCTACTACGACCGCGAAGTTCTTCCACATAAGAATGACGACGTCATCAACGCCCACGCCATGCCGGGCGCACACGCCGCGCTTCAGGCCGTACAGGACGCAGGGCTGCGCTGCGCGCTCTTCACCAACCCCAGCTTTCCGCAGGGAGCCATCGAGTGCCGCATGGGTTGGGGCGACCTGGCCGACGCCCCCTTTGAGCTCGTCACGCACATGGGAAACACCACCCGCTGCAAGCCCGATGCCACCTACTATCTAGAGCAGCTTCAGGTGATGGGGCTCGAGCCGCACGAGGTCCTTATGGTGGGCAACGACCCCAAGCGTGACTTCCCCAGCCCCGCCTGCGGCATTCAGACTGCCTATGTTGGTCAGGGAAAACCCGGCCGAGCCACCTGGCGAGGAACCATGGAAGACTTCGCCCGCGACTTCAACGCCGTAGTAGAAGCCTTCTACGAACACCAAGTAGCCGACGAACTGTCTTAACAGACTCGAGTCTTGCCGATCATGATGTTGAGGATCTCGACGTCGGTGTCCTTCATGCCCACGCGGCCCACGTAGCCCATGCTGGCGATCGTCTGCTCGACGGTATCCTGGATCAAACCCTCGCCGGCACGGAAGCCACGCCCCTGCATGGCCATGTCATGTCCCAGAATCGCAGCATCAACGGCAGCCGAAATCTTGGCGGCACAGCTCGCCTTGGCGCCATCGCACACGATGCCGCCAACGTTACCGAGCGTGTTCGAAACCGTCGCGCCAATCTGCTCGCGCGTGCCACCGCACAGCCAGGTAATCGCAGCGCCGGCGCCGCACGCGGCGCAGATAGCACCGCAAAACGCCGAGAGCGCACCAATATAGCTCTTGATATGCACGGCGATAAGATCGGACAGCATCACGGCGCGCACCAGGCGCTCGTGGTCGCAGCGCAGGTATTCGGCATACTCCATGACGGGCAAGGCGCAGGTAATGCCCTGATTGCCCGAGCCGCACACAATGGCGACCGGCAGCGCGCAGCCGTTCATGCGAGCGTCGGACCCGGCGGCCGCACGGGCACGGGCCCGGCAGGCGACGTCATCGGCACGAGCGCCCAGCAGCGTACGGCCCACCTCGGCGCCCCAAGCGTGCGCGAGGCCCTCGGCACTGATCGCGCCGTTCAGCTCAATCTGACGCTCAACGGCAGCGCGGGCGCCCTCAATGTCGCCGTCCTCGATAAAGTCGATGATGGACTCAATCGACATGGGCGTGTCGGCCTTATCCGCCGCCCGCTCGGCCACCACGCGCTCGGCGCAGGCGGCACACTCCCCCGCCGACTTGCCGCACACCGGAATACCGTCGAGCGTATGGCACGTGACATTGGTGTGGTGATCGGTAATCTCGACGACCGCGGTATGGCCCCCGGCCGTGGCGGTCACCTTGATGTAGAGGTTGGGCACACCCTCGACAAGCGACACATCGCAGTAGCCGGCGTCAGCGAGGAGCTCGGTCACGCGAGCACGATCTTCGTCGTTAACGCTCTCGAGCACCTCGAGCGCGCTCTTGGCGTCGCCGCCCACGGCGCCCAGCACGGCCGCAGCTTCAATACCGTGCATACCGCCCGAGTTGGGCACGGTCACGCTCTTAACGTTCTTGATGATGTTGCCCGAGCAGGCAACGTCCATATGATCGGGTTCGCAACAGAGCGTCTGGCTCGCCAACGCCGCTGCATAGGCAACGGCAATAGGCTCGGTGCAGCCGAGCGCACAGACAAGCTCGCGGTTCAAAACATCGCAAAACGCGGCATCACGAAGGGAATCGGTAGGCATAGGTATCTCCTGCTTGCATAACGGGCTGGGCTCTCGAAAATAATTAGCTCTTTTATTTGATAACAATGCATCAAAAACCGCAACCATGGTTCCGGCGGACGGCGCTCAAGCACAAACTGGCGGCATTCATTCATGAAAAGCAGGTCTTGTTGCCTGCTAAAGCGTTTGACCAAAAAACGCCCGAGCGTTTACACAAAAGTCGCGCTATCATGCAGTCGAACGCGGTAAACACATTTAGCATTTGCGCCGCACAGACCAGAGAGGAACCATCCATGAAGATCGGTATCGGTAACGACCACGCCGCCGTCGAGCTCAAGAACATCATTTCCGAGCACCTGAAGGAGCGCGGCTGCGAGGTCGTCAACTTTGGCACCGACACCTCCGAGAGCTTCGATTACCCCATCGCCGGCTACAAGGTGGGCAAGGCCGTAGCCAACGGTGACGTCGACCTGGGTATCCTGATCTGCGGTACCGGCGTCGGCATTAGCCTTGCCGCCAACAAGGTCGAGGGCGTTCGCGCCGTCGTGTGCTCCGAGCCCTTCAGCGCCAAGCTCTCGCGCATGCACAACAACACCAACGTGCTCGCCTTTGGCGCTCGTGTCGTGGGTTCCGAGCTCGCCAAGATGATCGTCGACGAGTGGCTCGACGCCGAGTTTGAGGGTGGCCGCCACGAGCGTCGCGTCAACCTCCTCAACGAGATCGACCAGACCCGCGGTCTCAAGGTCGTCGACGAGGCCTAAAGACTTACAACGCCATACGCTAACGACAGCCCCCGCCTGGAATGCACGCACATTCCAGGCGGGGGCTCTTTAGTAGATTTGTGAGCGTTTACCAAAAACCTGTTGGGATAAAAAGGGCGCCGCGGATGGAGTTCCGCGGCGCCCAAGCCACACGCTAACAGCTTTAAGGAGTCAAAGCTGGTTTAGCCAAAGAAGCGCTTGATCTCGATCTCGGCGTTCTCCAGGCAGTCGGAGCCGTGAATCACGTTGGCGTTGACATCGACGGCGAAGTCACCGCGGATGGTGCCGGGGGCAGCATCAAGCGGGTTGGTGGCGCCCATAAGGGTGCGCATCTTGGAGACGGCGGAAAGACCGGAAACAACCATCTTGACGACCGGACCGCTCGTCATAAAGTCGCACAAACAGCCAAAGAAGGGTTTGTCGGCCAGATGGGCGTAGTGCTCCTCGACGGTAGCGCGCTCGAGCGTGGTCATCTCCATGCGCTCGATGACAAGACCGCTGCGCTCAATGCGAGCAACAATCTCGCCGATTTTGCGATCGCGCACGGCGTCGGGCTTAATCATGATGAAGGTCTTCTCGATAGCCATAAAAGTAGCCTTTCAAGTAGGTTCGCGCGTGCCCAAGTCCCATTCCGGCACCCGCCTGGACTGCATCGTAACAGAGTTTTAGCTGCAGTTAAACAAAAAGCTGTTTATTGAAACGTTGCAATTTATTAAAGCGCTCCATATGTGTCACTTCTGTTTCGAAGCCCGATTAGAGTACCATCCGACCGCCCATCAACCGCATCGAACAGAGCAGGCGGTCGGTTGCCGCCCGCGAACGTAACCCCTTCACAACCTGCCCAAAGGTCCTACAGAAGTTCTCGACAAGCCCCTCCCCCATAGCAACAAAATACGGGCGCCCACATCAGCAGGCGCCCGTAAAGTGAAAACGATTTATCAATAAATGGCCAAAACGGCTTCAGCCAAACCTCTACTTTGCCCCGTGACCCATCTCGACGACCTTGGTCAGCGATCCAAACACGCCCTCGTCAGCCACGAGCTGTGCCTCGGCACGCTGCAACTGCACGGCAACGGCGGCAGGAGCGGTGCCGCCCTCGGTCGTGCGCGCGGCGACAATCGACGGGATATCGAGCGCCTCGGTAATGTCGCGCTCAAAGAGCGGGCTTGCCTCCTGGAACACCTCGAACGGCAGATCCTCAAGATTGCAGCCGCGCTTCTCGCACATCAGGACCAGATGGCCCACCACGGCATGTGCCTCGCGGAACGGCAGGCCACGCTTGGCCAGGTAATCGGCAACATCGGTGGCGGCAAGGTGCCCCACGCCGCACTCGCGCGCCATGGCATCCTCGTTGACGGTCCAAGTCGAAATCATTCCGGCCATAACGGACAGGCACTGCATGAGCGTATGGGCGGTATCGAGCGCGCCCTCCTTGTCCTCCTGCAAGTCCTTGTTATAAGCAAGCGGCAGGCCCTTCATGGTTACCAGCAGCTGCACCAGGTTGCCGTACACGCGACCGCTCTTGCCGCGGATAAGCTCGGCAAAGTCGGGGTTCTTCTTCTGCGGCATGATGGACGAGCCAGTGGAGTACGAGTCGGAAAGCGTGATAAAGCCAAATTCGGAGCTCGACCACAGTACGATCTCCTCGGAAAGACGCGACAGGTGCATCGCCATGACGGATCCGGCGTAATGCAGATCGAGCAGAAAATCACGGTCGGAAACGGCATCGAGCGAGTTGGGGATCACGCCCGCAAAGCCAAGTTCGGCAGCCGTCATCTGGCGATCGAGCGGATAGCTCGTACCGGCAAGCGCAGCGGCACCCAGCGGGCAGTTGTCGGCAGCATCAAAGGCGGCCTTCAAACGCGTAAAGTCGCGCGCGAACATCCAGGAATACGCCAGCAGGTGATGCGACAGCAGCACGGGCTGAGCATGTTGCATGTGCGTGTAGCCCGGCAGAATCACCTTGTCGTACTTCTTGGCCGCATCCACCAGCACATGGCGCAGCTCAAGATTGGCCTCCATGAGCTCCTTGGCCAGCGCCTTGACGCCCAGGCGCGTATCGGTCGCCACCTGGTCGTTGCGCGAACGGCCGGTATGCAAGCGCTTACCGGCCTCGCCGATGCGGCGCGTCAACTCGCTCTCGATGGACATATGAATGTCCTCATCGTTGATATCGAAGGTAAAGTTGCCGGCATCGATATCCTGTTCGATTCCGGTCAGGCCCTTGGCAATCGCCTGCTCGTCCTCGGCACTGATGATGCCCTGGGCGGCCAACATCTTGGCATGCGCCTTAGAGCCGGCGATATCCTGCTTATAGAGATGTTTGTCGACCGGCAGCGACGCGCCAAACTCCTGCGTGACCTCGGCCACGCCCGCCTCAAAACGACCGCCCCAAAGAGCCATGGAACCGTCTCCTTTCTCCAAATACCAAAACAAGCGTCCAAAGCAATGTGCCCTGTCGCTAAAGCGATTTATCAACCGCTAGTTTTACACACTCCCTGCCGCGCGCGGGGCCATGTGGCTAATTTGCAAAGAAGTGACGCACCATGCACTTGGCGCCCAACGTCTCCCTCCGGATGTTGCCCTGCGAACCATCGATCCAGGCCTTCAGGCTCATAGGAACGTCCTCGACCCTTACAGCATCGAACTCGGGCGCGAGGGCAAGCAAAGCATGCGCGATAGCATTGAACATAATGGATACTCCACATATATATAGGCACAGAGCCGCCAAATTGATAGAAGGAGCCCCGCCGGACAACCCCGGCGGGGCTCGGACTCAGCCGCAGACGCGGCATCATATATGCGGGCGGAACGTAGGGGCCACCGATGTTAAGAAGTGTCAGCAAGCATAACGAAAGGTAGGGACCCCGTGCGCCCGTTATGTATCACGCGGATGGGCCGCGCGGATACCAAGGGAAGGAGGCGCTAGGCCTGGGCAGCAGCAGAGCTGGGGCCCTGGACCTTTGCCCACGTCTTGAGCGACAGCGTATCGATCTCGATAAAGCCGGCGCTGGCCTTCTCGTCAAACGTGGTGTCGCGGTCGTAGGTAGCCAGGCCGTAGTCGTAGAGGCTGAAGGGACTCTTGCGGCCGACGACATGGCAGTTGCCCTTAAAGAACTTCAGACGGACAGTGCCGGTCACGAACTTCTGGGTATCGGCCATAAAGGCGTCGAGCGCGTTCTTGAGCGGGCTGTACCACTGGCCGTTGTACACGGCGGTGGCCCAATCCTGCTCGAGCTTGATCTTGGTCTTGAGCAGGTCGCCCTCGACGCAGATGTCCTCGAGCGCCTTGTGGGCGGTGATGAGCGTCAGGGCGCCGGGAACCTCATAGCACTCGCGGCTCTTGAGGCCCACCAGACGATCCTCGACCAGGTCAAGACGGCCAAAGCCGTTGTCGCCCGAAATCTTGTTGAGGGCGATGACGATCTCGGAGAGCTTCATCTTCTTGCCGTCGACGGCGACAGGCTTGCCGGCCTCAAACTCGATCTCGGTATAGGTCGGGGTGTCAGGCGTGTCCTCGGGGTTCTTGGTCATAACCCAAGCGTCATCGAGCGGCTCATTCCAAGGGTCCTCCAGGTGACCGCACTCGATGGCGCGACCCCACAGGTTGTCGTCGATGGAGTAGGGGTTGTCGTTGGCACCCTCGGGAACCGGCACGTTGTGGGCGTGGGCATAGGCGACCTCGTCGGGACGGCACTTCAGGTCCCACTCGCGAACCGGGGCGATAACCTTGAGCTCGGGGTCGAGGGCCTTGACGGCGGCCTCAAAACGGACCTGATCGTTACCTTTGCCAGTGCAGCCGTGGGCGACGTAGGTCGCGCCAAACTCGTGGGCGACCTCAACAAGCTTCTTGGCAAGCAGCGGGCGAGACAGGGCGGAGAGCAGCGGATACTTATTCTCGTACATGGAGTTTGCGGCGATGGCTTTGGTCAGGAACTCATCGGAGAACTCGTCGCGCAGGTCGAGCACCTGGCAATCGAGAACGCCCAGGTCGAGCGCCTTCTGCTTCTTGGCATCCAGTCCGGTCTCTTCCTGGCCCACGTTGCCGCAGACGCAAACGACATCGAGATTCTTCTCGTCCTGGAGCCACTTGACACATACGGATGTATCAAGACCACCGGAATATGCGAGAACGACTTTTTCCTTGCTCATGGCTGTTTCCTTTCGCCCTTGGTAGCTAGTTAGAACATCGGTCA
The DNA here is from genome assembly GCF_040910265.1 of Collinsella aerofaciens. Taxonomy (GTDB): domain Bacteria; phylum Actinomycetota; class Coriobacteriia; order Coriobacteriales; family Coriobacteriaceae; genus Collinsella; species Collinsella aerofaciens_BK. The sequence goes on from NZ_JBDGAW010000003.1 coordinate 85,306, forward strand.
GTTGCAAGTCATTTCAAGGTCATATACCGTGCAATATCAGGTTAAATAGCAAAAATCAGCACATACATGCCCTAGAAACATGCAGCAATGTCGTGCTAAAACCCAACGACCTCAAAATGACTCTGTTGAGGCAATTCGCCCCATGCGGACAGAGACGATTGTTATCGTCGTCGGGAAATTGCGCACTGGCGTCGGATGGCATTGTCTGCAGTGGTGATGATCTTTACGAACTGCATCTGCCTCTCCTTTCACGTATCGCCGGGCGCAATTCAAATATCGTAAACGGTACCTTTTACTCGGTAAGCGGTTGTTTTTCCGTCTCCGTTTTCGATGGTCGCTATATTACGCTAAAGTGCCCGCAGCACAAGCGACAAATTCAAATTTCTGAAAAGTTTTTTCATTACTTTGTGAAGCGTGGTGCAAATACGCACCATTCCTGCGAAAATACGCTCGACTACTAGTTGATGGTTATAACGTCTGAAACAATCTCGAAACGAAAGGCGCATTTTTATGCAAACTTACGAATCGGACGCCAACATCGGCAACATTAAGATTCTCGCCGTCGATATGGACAAGACGCTGCTGACCGACGAGCGTGTGCTGCCCCAGGGTCTTGATGAGCGCCTGGACAAGCTCGCCGACGCCGGCATCGTATTCTGCCCCGCCAGCGGACGTCCCGCCCCCAAGCTCGAGGAGATGTTCGAGGGCATCAAGAACCGCCTCGCCTTTTGTCCCGACAACGGAGCTTGCGTGATCTATCGCGGCAGCTATATCTATAAAAGCAATATTGACGTGGAGCTGTATCAGCAGGTCTTGAACCGTGCCTCGGAGGATCCTCGCGCTGTCCCCGTCCTGTGCTGCTTCGACGAGTTCTACGTGCTTGCCCGCGACCATCAATACCACGACGAGATCAGCGTCTACTACAACACAATCAACTACGTAGACAGCTTTGAGGGCATTGATTTCGAGTCCAACAAGATTTCGGTCTTCTTCCCCGGCTACGACGCCGAGCCCGCTTTCCGCGAGACCTATAGCCCCGAGTTCTCGGACAAACTCTACGTCACCAACGCTGGGCGCGAGTGGATCGACTTTATGAACCTGGGCGTCGACAAGGGCGCCGGCGTCGCTCACCTGTGCGAGCACCTGGGCATCGATATTGCCGATGCTGCCGCCGTGGGCGATACCTACAACGACATCCCCATGCTGGAGCGCGTCGGTCACAGCTTTATCGTGGACAATGCCGAAGAGCACATGAACGCGCACGCCAAGTGGCGCATTCCGAGCAACAACGACGGGGGCGTACTGACGCTCATCGACGCCATCCTGGCGGCTCGTTAACGTTGCTCGTCGGACCTGGCCGGGCGAGGCGGGTAAGTTTTTCGTTCGGTCAGGTCCTGGGCTCGCTCGGAAAGCACATTAAGTGCTTTCCGGCTCGTGCGGAATCTACGAAAAACTTACCCGCCTCGCCCGGCCAGGTCCTGCGGTGACTTGCTTGCCGCCTAGATGGCGTCTTGGCGTCTAGATACTTGGCTGTTTTTTTGGAATGAAGGGGGCTCCTTGTTGGCAAGGAGCCCCCTTCTGCTTTTAGTTACTTTGGAATTGTGAGCGCTTCCCTATTTGGCATCGGCCCAGGTTATGCCGGTGCTGGCTTCGGCGATTAGGGGTACGCGTAGGTCTACGACATGTTCCATGACGTCTTGGACCATGGTGGTCAGGCGCTCGACTTCGTCGACCGGGCACTCAAAGTCCAGTTCGTCGTGTACCTGCAGGATCATGTGGGCGGCAAAGCCTTCCTCTTCCAGGCGGCGGCTTACGCGGGCCATCGCGATCTTGATGATGTCGGCGGCGGTTCCCTGCATGGGATGGTTCATGGCCGTGCGCTCGCCAAAGCCGCGGAGTTGCGGGTTTTTGGCCTTGAGCTCCGGAATATGACGACGGCGGCCGTACATGGTCTCGGCGTAGCCCGTCTGCTTGGCGCGTGCCACCACGTTGTCGAGGAACGTGCGCACGCCCGGGTAGGCCTCGTAGTAGCGGTCGATCATGTCGCGTGCCTCGGCCATCGAGATATGCAGCGACTGCGACAGGCCGTAGGCCTGCTGGCCATACACGATGCCAAAGTTCACGGCCTTGGCGCGACTGCGCAAGTCGGGCGTTACCTCGGACACCGGCACACCAAACACGCGCGCCGCCGTCTCGGCATGGAAGTCCTCGCCCTCGTTAAAGGCGCGCACCAGGTGCTCGTCACCCGAGAGATGTGCCAGCAGACGCAGCTCGATCTGCGAGTAGTCCACCGCCAAAAAGACGCTTCCCTCGCCTGCCGAAAACGCCGTCTTGACGGTACGACCCAGCTCCGAGCGCGTCGGGATGTTTTGCAGGTTCGGGTCGCTCGAGGACAGACGCCCCGTTGCCGTGATGGTCTGGTTGTACGTAGTGTGCACGCGACCGTCACCACGGCGTAGCGGGCCCAGCGTGTCCAGATAGGTGGACTTGATCTTGGACTTCTCACGCCAGTCTAAGATCAAACGAACAATCTCGTGGTCACGGGCAAGATCACTCAGTACCTTGGCATTGGTCGAATAGTAACCGCGCTTGGTCTTTTTGAGACCCTTGGTCGGAAGGCCCATCACATCAAAGAGCACATGCGACAGCTGCATGGGGCTGCCGATGTTAAAGGTCTCATCACCCGCCAGGTCGCGAATACTGCGCTCAACCTCGGTAATCTGGGTCGCCAGACCCTCGGACAGACTGTGCAGACGGTCGGGGTCCACGAGCATGCCCGTGCGCTCCATCTTGGCAAGTACCGGAACGAGCGGCATCTCGATGCCATCGAACACGTTGGCGGCATTCTCACGGGCCATGCACTCGCGCAACGGCGCCACGAGCGCCAGCGTCAGAGCCGCAGTACGGGCGGCAGGCGCCGGAGCGTCCTCACCGGCACCCTCTGCGCCGCGCGCCGCAGGCAGCGCCATCTGCAGATACGTATCGGCAAGATATGCCTCATCGAACTCGGAGCGATCGGAATCCAGCAGATAGGCAGCGACCACGGTATCGAAGATACGCGTGGAATCGGCAGCGAGCGGATCCATGAGCTCGGGCTCAGAAGAATCGATGGGCGAAAGCTCGTGCAACAGCACCTTCATATCCGGGCTCGCCACGCGACCCTCCATAAACAGACGCGCGAGCACGCCAGCAATCACGCCGTGGACGAAGTTGAAGCCCTCAACCTCAGCCGCCGCGCAGCTGTTGCCCTCCTCGAGCGTGAAGAGGCCCTTGGACGTCGCCAACCACAGCGTGCGCGTCAGTCCAAAGAGCGCGCCCTCTTCCTTGTCATCGTCCACCACGGCGGCGACCCACTCGCCGGCATCAATCGCGCGGGAGACCTCAGCCGCAACGGCACCAAGCGCGTCAGCATCGCCGGCGGCTGCGCGGACCATCGCAGGCATCTCAAACACACTGGAGGCAGCAGCAGCCCCGCCCTCACCACCGATCAGCGACAAGAAACGGTTCTGCATGGCCGTAATGCCGAGCGTACCCAGTGCCGCAGACACCTCGTCGGCAGAAAACGCCGGGAAGGACGTCGCCTCAAAATCGAGCTCAACGGGCGCATCGGTGCGGATGGTCGCCACCTTACGGCTCAGCAGCGCGTCGTCGATGTGTGCGCGCAGGTTCTCGCCCATCTTGCCCTTGACCTCGTCGGCGTGTGCGATGACCTCGTCCAGGCTACCGTACTGCGCAATGAGCGCGCTCGCCTTTTTGGGGCCGATGCCCGGCACGCCGGGGATGTTATCGGACGCGTCGCCCTTCAGACCGTAAAAATCGGGCACGAGCGCCGGCGTAATGCCGTGATACAGGTCATCCACGCTCTCGGGCGTCATAATCGCCACGTCGGACAAGCCCTTGCGGGTCGAGACCACGTTGACGTGCTCGGTCACAAGCTGATACATGTCGCGATCACCAGTCACCAGCAGCATGTCACAGCCGGCCTGCTCGCCCAGGCGCGCCATAGTGCCCAGGATGTCGTCACCTTCCCAGCCCTCGGACTGCAGAATCGGCACGTTGAGCGCACCGAGCAGCTCCTTGATCATAGGGAACTGCGCATGCAGATCGGGGTCCATGGGCGGACGCTGCGCCTTATACTGTGGCAGCATCTCCATGCGCACGCGCGGCTTGCCCTTATCAAACGCCACAACAACGCCGTCGGGGTTAAAGGCATCGATCATCTTAAGAAACATGTTCAGAAAGCCAAAGATCGCGTTGGTGGGGCGACCGTCCGGCGCGTTCATGGTCGGCGGCACGGCGTGGAAGGCGCGGTGCATGAGCGAGTTGCCGTCGATAACGGCAAAGGTGCGGCGCTTGTCAGACATATTGAATACCTCGCTTTGGGCTGGGCACGGTTTGCTCACTCCAGTTTACACGCTCCCCGCCCCGCGACTACCGCACATCAGCCCCTGCCACCGTGAGCCCGCGCGTGATACGATGGCTCACGGTACATCAACCAGCACGATCGATCCGAAAGGAGCCTGCGTCATGGAGCGTCCCTGCGCATGGAAAAAGTACACACCACAGCAAATCGAGGAGCTCGAGGAGCTTTGCCGCGGCTATAAGCAGTTTTTGAGTGAGAACAAGACCGAGCGCCTGTGCGTCAAGGCCGGCATCAAGATGGCCGAGAAGGCGGGATACGTCGACCTGGAGACCGTAATCGCCGAAGGCCGCGAGCTCAAGGCAGGCGACAAGGTGTACGCCGCCAACCACGGCAAGGACCTTATGCTCGTCAACCTGGGCACCGCCCCGCTCGAGCAGGGCTTTAACATCCTGGGCGCCCACGTGGACTCGCCGCGCCTGGACCTTAAGCAGAACCCCGCCTTCGAGGCCGGCGACATGGCCTATCTCGACACGCACTACTATGGCGGCGTCAAGAGCTACCACTGGGTGGCCTCCCCGCTCGCACTCGTAGGCGTCATCTGCAAAAAGGACGGCACCACCGTCGACATCAACATCGGTGACAAGGTCGACGATCCGGTCTTTACCATCTCCGATCTGCTGATCCACCTCTCGAGCGAGCAGATGGCCAAGCCCGCCAAGGACGCCGTCGATGCCGAGATCCTCGACGTGATCGTGGGCGGCCGTCCCGTCAAGTTCGATGAGGACGACAAGGACGCCCCCAAGGAGCCCGTCAAGCAGATGTTCCTGGACATCCTCAAGGAGCAGCATGACGTCGAGGAGGAGGACTTCCTCTCCGCCGAGATCGAGGTCGTGCCCGCCGGCCCCGCCCGCGACATGGGCCTCGACCGCTCCATGATTTTGGGCTATGGCCACGACGACCGCGTCTGCGCTTACCCCTCCATGCTCGCCCAGATCAATGTGGCCAATGTCGAACGCACGAGCATCACGCTCATCGTCGACAAAGAGGAGATCGGCTCCGTGGGCGCCACCGGCATGACGAGCCGCTTCTTCGAGAACACCGTCGCCGAGATCATGACACTCGCCGGCGAGGACAGCCCGCTGGCTCTGCGCCGCGCGCTCGCCCGCAGCCGTATGCTCTCCTCCGACGTGTCCGCCGGCTTCGACCCGGGCTACGCCGGCAAGTTCGAGACCAAGAACGCAGCCTTCATGGGTCGTGGCCTGTGCTTCAACAAGTACACGGGCAGCCGCGGCAAGGGCGGCTCCAACGACGCCGACGCCGAGTACGTGGCCCTCGTCCGCGACATCATGGACGAGGCCGGCGTGGACTTCCAGACCTGCGAGCTCGGCCGCGTCAACGCTGGTGGCGGCGGCACCATCGCCTACATCATGGCCAAGTACGGCATGAACGTCATCGACTCCGGCGTTGCCGTCCTGTCCATGCACGCCCTGTGGGAGGTCGCCAACAAGGCCGATATCTACGAGGCCTATCGCGGCTACAAGGCCTTCATCGAGCGAGCCTAACCAACCCTTCATCAGTTGCGGTGAAATACGGACTAAACTGGCCCATAAACGGCTAAAACAGACCGTATTCCACCGCAACTTCCTTTTTGGCAGAGGAGAGTCCATGCTGCAGGTCATCATTTCGCCCGCCAAGCAGATGCGCGCGGCCCAAGATGCTTTTGAAGTCCTGGGCATTCCACCTTTTGCGCACGAGACGGCTCGCCTCCACCGCGCACTGCTAGATATCGAGCGGAATGAAGGCAGCGGCGGCCTGCAGGCGCTGTGGAACGTGAGCGACAAGCTGCTTACAACGTGCCTGGATACGCTTCACGAATTTATGCCCGTCCTGAGCGATGCCGACCTCGCCGATCCCGATATCGCGCGTCGAATCTCCCCCGCCGTCATGTCCTACCACGGCATCCAATACCAGAGCATGGCGCCCGAGGTGATGGATTCCGCGCAGCTCGCATGGCTGCAAGACCATCTCTGGATCCTCTCGGGACTCTACGGATGCGTGCGCCCCTTCCACGGCGTGTCGCCCTATCGGCTCGAAATGGGGGCGAAGCTCTCCGTCGACGGCGCTCGCGATCTCTATGCCTTCTGGGGGAATCGACTCGCGCAGGCAATTGCGCCGGCCGGTTCCGACACCACTATCGTCAACCTTGCCAGCGTGGAATACGCCAAAGCCGTTCTGCCCCATGCTGCACAGGATACAACGGTTATCACCTGCCTTTTTGGCGAAGGCGTCCGTAACGGCAAGCCCATCAAACGTTCGACCGCCAGCAAAAAGGCACGCGGCTCCATGGTGCGGTGGATGGCAGAAAACAAGCTCGAGGATGCAAGCGAGCTCACCGCGTTCGACGTTGGTTATCGAAACTTTCCCGAGCTCTCATGCCCAGGCACCCTCGTGTTCATCAACGAGCACTCTAGAGCCGGCACCCAACACTGACCCGCCCAGCTTTCTCCATATTACTTGCGGTGGAATAGTTCCTATTTGAGCCTTTTATCGCACAATCAGGAACTATTCCACCGCAACTTTTATGAATTGGCTGCTAGGCTCGACACCTATTCTGCTAGACCGTCGGCCTTTGCAATCCCGTTTGTCGAACCGTCCTGATAGACAATCTTGACGTGCTCGACCTCGGACACCGCAACACCCGACGGGGGCTCCAGGCGCCATTCCGTCAGCGCGATATCCATCGTCGTGGGCACGTCCCCCTGATCTTTGAGCTTTACCGTGAGCGTTTTGAGCGCTGCATCAAACGTCACGCGTTCGATTTCTTCACCCGGAATGGATCCACCACTCAGCTGCAACTGCACAAACTCGTCGCGCGGATACCAATAATCGCCCGGAACGGCGAGCGTATTGGCATTACCGCCAGTACTCCTCACCGTCATAATCGGCAGGGCATCATCGGCCTCAAATTCCCAGGCAGCGCCGCCGCGACCGCCAAACGTCCAAATACAAAAGGCAATCACCAGCACGGCAAGCACCGCAAAGCCAATCGCGACTAACCCATGGTGCGCACGGCCCTCCTCGGCCGATATGTCCCATTGTGTCTCTCGATATAGATGCTTGTCTTCCATGTACGCCTCCCCACAGGCACGCTCGTTAGGCCAATCGTACCCATTCGAGCTATACTTGAGCCCATTACATAAACGGGGAGCTTGCAGGACAAGACGGCAGGCTGAGACTGGGCGCGCCCGCCCTGACCCGCAAACCTGATATGGGTAATGCCAACGAAGGGAGCCGTGCCAATGAGCACACAGACCGAGCCCAAGCTCGTCACGCAAATCGACTTCGCCCGTGCCGGGCAGATCACGCCGCAGATGAAGGAAGTCGCCGAGCGCGAGCATCGCGACCCCGAGTACATCCGCGAGCGCGTGGCCGACGGCCGCATCGCCATTCCCGCCAACATCGTGCACATCAAAAAAGGCATGCGCGCCTTTGGCGTCGGTGAGGGCCTGTCCACCAAGGTCAACGTCAACCTGGGCATCTCGGGCGACAAGGCCGATGCCGCCGAGGAATGGAAGAAGGTCAAGATCGCCGAGGACTTTGGCGCCGACGCCATCATGGACCTTTCCAACTCGGGTAAGACACGCCAGTTCCGCCAGCAGCTCATCGACGAGACGCCGCTCATGGTAGGCACCGTCCCCATGTACGACGCCATCGGCTACATGGAAAAGCCGCTGGTCAAGCTCACCAAGGACGACCTGTTCGAAGTCGTGCGCGCGCATGCCGAGGACGGCGTGGACTTTATGACCATTCACTGCGGCATCAACAAGTCGGTCACCAAGACCTTTAAGGAGACCGGCCGCCTGATGAACATCGTGAGCCGTGGCGGCTCACTGCTGTTTGGCTGGATGGAGGTCACCGGTAACGAGAACCCATTCTATGAGTTCTACGACGAGTTGCTCGAGATTTGCCACGAGTACGACGTGACGATTTCGCTCGGCGACTCCTGCCGCCCGGGCTGCCTCTACGACTCCAACGACGCCACCGAGACCGCTGAGATGATCGAGCTGGGCAAGCTGTGCAAGCGCGCTTGGGCCGCCGGCGTCCAGGTCATGGTCGAGGGCCCGGGTCACATGGCGCTCGACGAGATCGCCGCCAACATGAAACTGCAGAAGCGCCTGTGCCACAATGCCCCGTTCTATGTGCTCGGGCCGCTGGTGACCGATATCGGCGTGGGCTACGACCACATCACCGCTGCCATCGGCGGCGCTATCTCCGCCAGTTCCGGCGCCGACTTCCTGTGCTACGTGACGCCGGCCGAGCACCTATGCCTGCCTAACGCCCAGGATGTGCTCGACGGCCTCATGGCCACCAAGATCGCCGCACACGCCGCCGACATCGCCAAAAAGGTGCCGCACGCCCGCGACATGGACGACAAGATGGGCCAGGCACGCCGCAAGCTTGACTGGGACGCCATGTGGGAGTGCGCGCTCGACCCGGTTACGGGCAAGAAGCGTTACGAGGAGTCCCCCGCCGCCACCGAGGGCACTTGCACCATGTGTGGCAAGATGTGCGCCGTCCGCACCGTCAACAAGATCTTCGAGGGCACCACGATCGACCTCGGCATGGAGGACTAACCCTGTCGCCGCGGCCGCCTCTGGCGGCGAGCTGGTACCTGTCAATTGTTGACGTGTGAACATTTGCTTGCATTTGCGTAAAGATTGCATCGCCCGCCCGGGTTCGACATAGAGTCGGCCCGGGCATCTTTATAATGCTGGCTTAAAGACCCATTTGATTCCGACCGAACAAGGGAGCGAACATGGATCGCAGTAAGGTACCTGCCGTTCTATCCATCGCAGGATCCGATTCCAGCGGTGGCGCCGGCATTCAGGCCGACATCAAGACCATCACGGCACACCGCCTGTATGCCGAGACGGCCATCACCGCCATCACCGCACAGAACACCCTGGGCGTCACCGCCGTGCAGAACATCTCCCCGGATATTGTCGCGGCGCAGATCGATGCCGTTTTTGACGATATCCGCCCCAACGCCGTTAAGATTGGCATGGTTTCCTCTGCCGAGATTATCGATGTTATCGCCGACCGCCTGAGCGCTTGGAACGCGACAAACGTGGTAGTCGACCCCGTCATGGTAGCCACCTCGGGCGCACGGCTGATTGCCGAAGATGCCACCGAGGCGCTCACCCGCCGCCTGTTCCCGCTAGCGACGGTTATCACGCCCAATATTCCCGAGGCCATGGCCCTGCTCGACTACGAGGTCGATTCCGAGCGCACGCAGCAAAACGCTGCCATGCTCCTCACCCGCCGCTTTGGCTGCGCGTCCCTCGTTAAGGGCGGACATTTTGTCAACGAGGCCAACGATGTGCTAGCAGAGCCCGCGCCGCTCGATGACGAGGGCAACCACCTGGGCGATCCGCTCACCACGTGGTTCCGCCACAAGCGCATCGAGACCGGCAACACGCATGGCACCGGTTGCACGCTTTCGTCCGCCATCGCCTGCGCATTGGCACAGGGCATGGATCTTGCCGACGCCGTCAACGCCGGCAAGGCCTACCTAACCGGAGCTCTCGCCGCCGGCTTTGACATGGGCAAAGGTTCCGGCCCCGTCAACCATATGTGGCAATATTAAGATTCGCAGCCCAAAACCACCACAAAGGGGCAGGCACCTTTGTGGTGGTTCCCACAAATATCTCGATCTGTAACAGTAACTCGGCAAAATCGACCCTAGATGTTACAGATCGAGACAAACGACCGATATCGACCTGAATAATCTCAATCTGTAACATCTAGCCCGTTTTCGGCCTTCGTACTGTTACAGATCAAGACAAACAAACGAAACAAGCCGCCGCAAGGGGAACTTTTGTACCGCTTTGGGGCTGCACTACTCACCGAGCATCTCTTGGAGCTTGGCTGCCACGGCATGTCCCAAGCTCTCGTGGCTCTCGGGCATCATGTGCAGATAATCGATATCGCCCGGCTCGGCAAAATCGGCGGCATTCAAAAAGTCGCAGCCAAACTGCTCAGCCACATGCGCGTAGTACTCACCAAAATGTTCCGAGGCTTCTACGGAATGCTCGTCAAAATCGGTCATATATACGTCGGCGATCTGCGGCTTAATCTTGATAGGCGCCATCAGCAGAATCCGTGGGCAGGGCGCGGCATCGGTCCAGGCAAACGCACGGACGGCGCGAATCAACGTCATGGCGCCGCGGGCAATATCGGAGGCCGTCACACCAAAGACCGTCTTGCAATCGTTAGTTCCCAGCATAATAACGATCGCATCCAGCGGCTTATGGGCCTCGAGCAGCATCGGCAGCGCGCGGATGCCGTTAAGATTGGTATCCAGATGGCACATGTCGTCGCGTACCGTCGTGCGGCCGTTGAGGCCTTCTTCAATTACATGCCAGCCCTCGCCTAAGTCACGTTGGGCCACGCCGCACCAGCGCACATCCTGCGCATAGCGCACCGCGGTGCCGTCGCGCATGCCCGCCGGATCGTAACCATAGGTGTTGCTGTCGCCAAAGCATAGAACGTTTTTCATCGTAAGCCCCTCGCTCAGTAAAAAGCCGACGGAAGCAGCCTCTCCCGTCGGCTCGGCCTATCTGTCAGCACGTACCGATTACAGGTACTTGCGCCAATCGTCCTCGTCCTCATCATCCTCGGTAGCAGCCTGGGCCTGCTCGGCGGCGCGAGCTGCCGCAGCGCGAGCGGCAACCTGGGCATAGGACTCCTCGTTGCGCTCGGGGAAGTTTGCCAGCACGTGCTCGAACTTGGCAAAATCCTCATCCCAGCGCGTAGAAGGCACGGCAAAGGAGACCTGCTTGACCTTAAAGTCGCCCGACGCGAGCTCCTTGCGGAAGAGCTCGGCCACGGTCTCTGCGTCAAAGCCGTTGTTGTCGCAGCCCCAAGCGCCCAGCACGAGCTTCTCGCGACCCAGCTCGTCGCAGATGGCAAGCACAAAGCGAATGCGGTCGCGCAGGGCATCCAGCAGAGCATCGTCGCTCACGCGATACTCCTGGCGGGCGCGCTTGACGTTGGGCGCGGCGGCCACGATCACGTCGGCGTATGCATGCACGTGGTTGCGGTCGAAGCGCACCGCAGGCACCACCAGCGCACGGTTTCGGTAAAGCTCGCAGTTGATGTTGCGGCGACGGTTCTCGCCGTACCATTTGCGCTGCTTATCGAGAACGTTGTACAGATACGAATCGGCGCACAGCGTGGCCTCCTGGCCCAGATAACCCTGAATATAGCCACCGCCCGGGTTGGTGAACGAGGCAAAGGCGAGCACGGCCATGTCGCAGAACTGCGCATAGCCACGACCGTTGTCCAGGATGGCCTGCGTGGCGGAGGCATCGAGCACGGTGACCTCGGGCAGAACCGGAGCGGGCTCCTCAGCAGGCGCGGACTCAGCTTCGGCGATTTCCTCGGCAGGCTCCTCGACGGGCTCGAGCGCTGCCTCGACCTCGGCAGCCTCCGCGCCCTCGACGTCCTCGGCAACCTGTTCTTCGGTGGCCACAGCACTCTGAACCTTGGCCTTCATCGCCGAGACAAAGCCGGCAGGCATACCGTCAAACTCGCGAACACCGGCAAGCGAACGCTCGATATCCTTGGCGCACGCTTCGGACACAGTTGCCACGTGACGCTCGGCGGCCTTGGCACGGGCCTCGCGCTTGGGATTGGGCTGACCCGCTCGGTTGGACCTGCGGTTACGGTTCCTGTTGTCGACGTCTGCCATAAGTGGTCACCTTTCTCGGTCTCTGCCGCTATCGGCTTTTCCCATCCATGATACCCCGCCGCGTACAAAAAAGACGGCCCCGAAGGACCGCCTTTCGCATCGATTTGCACGCACGGCAAGCACCGCCGCAATTCGCCACTAGTCGCGACGGCCGAGGATGTTCAGAATGCGCAGGAACACGTTGATAATATCCACGAACAGGTTAGAGGCCATAAGCACGGCGTTGGGCAGCGTAGGCGGCACCGTCGTGGCAACATAGGTGTCGTAGCCAATAAAGCCGGCGAACACCACGATCACGATCAGGTCGGTGATGGTCTGTGAGACGCCCATGAACATCAGCACGATCTCAACCAGAATAGTAGCGAGCAGAATGCCAAAACCGATGCCATATACGCGCTGGAAAAACTTGGGGAACGTCACGCCCAAGGCGCCAAAGACAAAGGTGATGGCGGCCGTGGCGATAAAGGCAGTGTTGATGGTGGGCAGGTCGTAGTTGGCAAGGCCAAACGACGCGGTCAGGCCAAAGGTGCTCGCAAAGATTACGTAGCCCACAAGGGACAGGCCCACGGACTGCTTGCTGGCGGCGGCCGACATCATGACCATGCCGACGATGGTCAAAATAAATGAGCCAAAGACCAGCGGCAAAGCGGCGCCGCTCATCATCATGCGCGCAAACGACATGGTGCTCGTAAAGTAAGCACCGACGCCCATGGCGCAAAAGCCCAAAAAGATCAGGGCAGACATGGCAAGATTATACGCACGCGGCGACATCTCCTTGGCACGGCTTGCGCCGGTTTCGATGGGGCCGTTCTGATAGCCCTGAATATCGTTCATAATTTCGTCCTTTCAAAAGCGCCGCGACAGCGCAGTAGCTGACAAGATTCCTGTCATTGTACCCGAATGCCGTACGTCCTTACCTACGGCGCTCGCCCTCAAGCGTACGATCAAAGGCCCAGACCCACCAACGCATCACGTGTGCCTGCGAGCCGTCTGCCCGCTCGCGCGTCTGGTCCTCCAGATACAACTCGGTCGCGTGCCCGCCAAAACGCACCTTATATGTTGCCGTACGGATGCCGTGGACCATCAGGCCAAACCCGGTGGTCGAGATAATTTCGTCGATCGTAAAACAACGGCCGTCGACCCAGCAGACGGTGACCGGCACGACCTGTCCGCCCGCGAGGATGCGGGCCACGACGTCCACATACTGCTTGTGCACGCGCCGAGTTTTGCCGTCTGTCTGTCGATATTCCATGCCTCCTATTATCGAACGCATGTTTGCATGTTGTAAAGCGAACAGACTGTGGTTTTGGAGTGTCGTAGTAATCGCACGTGTCCGCATGGCGTGTTAGCAAAAAGAACACCCGCGGTCAACAGGGCTATTATTCAATTTTAGTGCCAAAAAGTTCACTTCTCCCATCAGAACTCGGTAAAGAGACCCGCAGGAGGTGATACGATTTATCATGTTTTTGTAACGTGTCTGCAAACTTCGAGAAAGCCCATATATGGACGTAACGTTCTCAACCTTCCTCGGCCAAATTGTGTCGAACCCAGTCCTTGCCGTCACCGTGATCCTCGCGTTGGGCGCCATCTTCGTCAATGGATGGACCGACGCGCCCAACGCCATCGCGACCTGCGTCACTACGCGTTGCATGCCCGCCCGCGCCGCCATTCTCATGAGCGCCGCATTCAACTTCCTCGGCGTGCTCATCATGACGCACTTTAATGCGAGCGTCGCCAACACCATCTCACATATCGTCGACTTTGGCGGAAACAGCACCATGGCGCTCGCCTGTCTGTGCGCGGCGCTGTTCTCCATCGTCGTCTACGGTGCCACAGCGTCGCGTTTTGGCATCCCCACCTCGCAAAGCCACAGCCTTATCGCCGGCCTGACCGGTGCCGCTATCGCCCTCGGCGGCGCGAGCAGCGTCAACGTCCACGAGTGGATGAAGGTCATCTACGGCCTGGCGCTCTCCATCGGCCTGGGCTTTGTCATGGGCTGGGTCCTGTGCAAACTCGTCTCGATTCTTTTCGCCGCCGCCAACAGGCGACGTGCCAATGTCTTCTTTAAATACGCTCAGATCGCGAGCGCCGCGGCCATGAGCTTTATGCACGGCGCGCAGGATGGACAGAAGTTCATCGGCGTGCTCTTTTTAGGCGTGGCCTTCGCAAACGGCCAGACCAGCGTCGGCGATGCCGGCATCCCCATCTGGATTATGCTGCTGTGCTCGGCCACTATGGGTATCGGTACCAGCGTGGGCGGTGAGCGCATCATCAAGTCCGTCGGCCAGAGCATGGTTAAGCTCGAGAAGTATCAGGGCTTCTCCGCCGACCTCGCGGGCGCCGCGAACCTGCTGCTTGCCACCCTTACCGGCATCCCCGTGTCCTCCACACACATCAAGACCTGCGCCATCATGGGCGTCGGTGCCGTCAAGCGCCTCTCGGCCATCAACTTCGGAGTCGTCAAGGACATGATGTTCACCTGGTTCTTCACCTTCCCCGCCTGCGGACTCATCAGCTTTGTCATGGCCAAGCTGTTCATGATGTTCCTCTAATCAAACCGAACGTCCATCCGGACCGCAACACTTCGCCCACCCGTCTTCGCCTCGAAAGGACCCACCCATGGCAAAGAAACCCGATTCGTTCTACTTTGACAACTACGTCGCTTGCGCCGACCTCGCCGTCCAGGCCGCAGAGCTGCTCACCAAGATTTTTGAGAACTTCGATCCCGCGCAGATTCACGACATGCTCAATAAGATGCATGCGATTGAGCATGCGGCAGACAAGAAGCACCACGAGCTCGAAGACGCCCTGCTCACCGCCTTTATCACCCCGCTCGAGCGCGAGGATCTGGATCTGATGAGCTGCGCGCTCGACACCGTGCTCGACCGTATTGAGGGCGTCGTGCAGCGCGTCTACTTCACCAACATCCAGAGCATCCATCCCGACGCCATCGTCATCGCCCACAAGGTGACTGACGCCTGCCGCGCCATGAAAGACCTGATGGTCGAGCTGCCCAACTACCGCAAGTCCAAGACCCTGCGCGAACTCGTCATCCAGATCAACACCATCGAGTCCGAAGCCGACGAGCTCTATATCAACGCCATGCGCAACCTGCACGTTAACGGCAAGGACCCGCTCGAGGTCATCGCCTGGCGTGACGTGTACGCCTTCCTGGAGTACTGCGCTGACTGCTGTGAGAATGTGGCCGATGTTGTGGATTCGATTGTCATGAAGAACAGTTAATTGGGGGTACGTGTCCCGGCGGCGAAGGGCCGGCACCTGTTTGCTTTCTCACTCCGGCTGCATGGCAGAGTCGTTCGAAAGTAAACAGGTGCCGGCCCTTCGCCTTACGTACCACCATTGGGAACTTTGGCTGATACTTTGAAAGCGATGGGGCTTTTGTTGGCGGGGCCTTTGGACCCGATTGGGAACTTTGGGACCGCCTTAAACGTTTGGGTGGATGGGGCTTTGGGTACCCTTTGTTTTACTTTGGATTGATTCGTTGAATTTGGAGGTCTTGGTTGTGAGTTATTTGGATCTGGCTCGTGGTCGGTATTCTTGTCGTTCGTTTGAGGACCGTTCTGTTGAGCAGGCTGTGGTGGATGCCATTGTTGAGGCTGGGCGGATTGCTCCTTCTGCTTGTAATAATCATCCTTCTCGTGTGATGGTGCTGAATACGCCTGAGCTTCTGGAGAAGGCTGCTGCTTGTCAGCCTCGGTTTGCTCGTGATGGATCTATCTTTGGCGCTCCGCTCATCTTCCTTATTTGTAGCGTTACCGAAGACGCTTGGGTGCGCCCGTATGACCAGATGAATTCCAGTGAAATCGATACGTCCATAGTGTGCGATCAGATGATGATGGAGGCCACCGAGCAGGGCCTGGGAACGTGCTGGGTATGCCATTTTAAGCCTGAGGTGGCACAGGAGCAGTTCAATCTGCCCAAGGGCGTCTATCCCTATCACATGCTTGTCTGTGGCTATCCTGCCGACCACATCGCCGACCCCGAGCATCGCGAGGCCCGTACCATTCCCCTCCCCAACTTCCTCCTCAAGTAGTTTTTTGGCACATGCCCTAAAACCTACCTTTTACCGCTCACCCATTCGCCGAGTTCTGCGCCACAATGTGCAGGGCTCGGTTTTTTATGTTGCGCGCCCCTGCACAGTCATAAAAAAGGACCCGCAAGCTGCGGGTCCTTTCTAGGCACTAAATTGTAGGCCGAATGTTAGTCCAGGTCGTCGGCAGCAAAGTTGTCGATCGGGGCGAAGGGATCGGCCACGGGGACAACCGGGTCAGCGACGGGCAGCGGCTCGGCGGGAACAGTCACCGCAGGAGAAGCGGCAGAACCGACCGGCGTGGAGGCCATGAGGTCGGCCGGGAAGGAGTTCTGGGCATCGTCCATGAAGTGCTGGATGAGCTTGAGATACTCGGCCTTGAACTCCTCACGAGAAGCCTTGAGACGATCGATCTCCTCGAGCTCAGCCTGCTTTTCGGTCAGAGCCTGGCGGATAACCTCGCGGGCCTTGGCGTCAGCCTCGTTGCGAATACGCTCAGCGTTCTCATTGGCATCGTTGACGATGGTCTCAGCGGTCTGCTGGGCAGCGATCAGGGCAGCGGAAATCTGGCGCTCCTGAGCGGAGAAGTCAGGGGCGGGAGCAGCCACGGGGGCGGCAGGAACGGCCTGGGCGGGGGCATCCTGAGCCTGGGCAAGCTGAGCCTGCGCATCGGCAAGCTGCTGCTCGGTAGCAGTCAGACGACCCTTAAGGTCGACGATCTTAGCGAGCATAGCGTCAACCTCAGAGGACAGCGTCTCCAAGAAGACGTCGACCTCAGCAGGATCGTAGCCACGCTTGGCCTCAGAGAAAGTCTGAGCCTGGATGTCTGCAGGGGTAATAGCCATAACAAGTCTCCTTTTTCATCGCCTCGGCGCTACACGCCCGACGTAAGTTACTAAGACAGTTCTACACGAGTATACCTATAAGAAGCTGCAGAACCAGCCTCTGCACCAACTGCAACGCAATAATCGCAACGACCGGCGAAAAATCGATACCGCCCATCGGCGGGATGAAACGACGGAACAGGTTGAGCCACGGACCGCACACGCTATCAAGCACCGCGGCAATATCCTGAAGCAAACCACCCTGCTTCATGGGAATCCACGTCATAAAGCAGTAGACGACAATGAGCGTGGAATAGAAGTTGAACAGCGTATTGACCAGCTGGACGATAGTGTAGATGTTGATGGGAATCTCCTCGTCTTGTCTTTACTTAAGGTAGCCGTCGGCACGAAGCTTCTTGAGATCGGAATCTTTGACCTCGCAACCGGCGGGCAGCACCATGAACACGCGGTCGCCCACCTCCTTGACCGTGGCACCCAGACCGCAGGCAAAGCCGTAAGAGAAGTCCAAGACGCGCTTGGCAACTTCGGTGCGTACGCCCACAAAAATCAGTGCGACAGGCTGCTTGGTGCGAACGCGGCGCACCACGGTCTCCACGTCGTCATAGCTCTCGGGGCGCAGGACATAGGCCGGCAGCTGCGGTGTGGCGTTGATGATATTGCTCGCATAGGCCGAGGCATCGCTCGGTGCAGGCGCAGGCGCAGCGGCGGCACGGGCGCGGGTGTTCTCGGCGTAGCTCGACGGCGTGTCATAGGCACCAGGACGATAACCGCTCGCAACACTGTCCTGCGAGCGCGAAGGCGGGTTATACGTCGTGGCATGGCGGGAGTCATCGCCGACCAGCTGCCCGGAGCGTGTATACACGGCAACCGACTCAGCTTCACCACGGCGCGTCTGACCAAGCAGGCCGTTGCTCGGCTCGTCTTGGGTGTAGAAGCCCTCGCCCGAAGCACCGCTGTAGCCGTTGCCCTGATAGCCATCGTCATAGCCATCATCGTAGCCGTAGTCGTCGTCCTGGCCATAACCCTGGTCGTAACCCTGCTGGCCGCCCAGGTGCATCTTATTTTTAATCTCGTCAAGGAAGCCCATGGTTGTGTCCTCTCGCGGTTTAGTGCAGGCGCCCCGATAATCAGTGCGCACTTCAGAGCCTTATTTTACTGCAAACTCCGGGCTAAATACTACCCTGCCCAGGCGAACGAGCGTAGAGCCCTCCTCAAGGGCAGGCTCAAAGTCTTCGCTCATGCCGCAGGAAAGCTCAGGCAGGTTCAAATCGGGATGCGCCGCCTCCAGCTCATCCCTCAGCTCACGAAGCCCCGCAAAGGTGCGGCGTGCCACATCCTTATTCCCCCGGGGCGCCATAGTCATAAGCCCCTGTACGCAAATTCCCTCAAGTTCCGCAAGCTCACCCGCGGCGGCGCGAATCTCATCGGGCGAAAAGCCTCCCTTCGACTCCTCACCACTCACATTGACCTCGATGAGCACACGCTGGGGGCCGGCGAGTTCGCCTGCCTCAATCTTGCGGGCAGCACGGCTCGAGATCGCCTGCGCCAGATGCAGCGAACCCACCGAGTGAATCAGCTCGGCTGAGCCCAGCACCGCATTGATCTTATTGGTCTGCAGGTTGCCGATCATATCGAAGCGCACCTCGGGCAGCTCCGGATGCTCCGCCAAACCTGTGAGCTTGCGAACCAGCTCCTGCGGGCGATTCTCGGCAAAATGGCGATACCCCGCCTGGATGGCGGCAACGGTCTCATCGACACCAACGGTCTTGGACACGGCAATGAGGCGCGCGGCGTCGTGGGGACGGCCCGCGCGATCGAGCGCCGCATAAAAACGTTCCAGAATCTGCTCGCGGCGAGCGCGCATCAAGTCCAAATAGTTATCCATTGCCAATCGCCTCCGCTGACAGCCAAACAAGTAGTCCCATGCTAACGCAAGAGCGCGGCCCCGCATGTGCAAGGCCGCGCTCACTTAGGTATTTACAATCTTTCGACGAACGGGGTTACTTACTCCTCGTCGTCCTCGCCATCGTCCTCATCCTCAAGATGATCGAGCAGGTAGCGAAGACCCTCGCTGACCTCGTTAACGGGCACCTTGGCAACGTAGCGTGCATCGACGGCGGGCCTCATGATAACACCCTCGCCCGAAGGCACGCGCATGCTCTCGAGCTCATCCTCATCAGTGCAGGCGATATCACCGGCAGTCATACGCTGTCCGGTCAACAGGAAGGTCAGACGGCAGGCGGCATCGATGGAAATCGAGGCGATGCGATCGAGATAGCGCGATACCATGATGGCGCGGCGCAGGTCGTCATAGTTGCTGTCGTCGTCCATAAAATCGCCCGTGTCCATGCGGTTAAAGGTGCGGAAGAACTTCTCGTAGGCGGCGTGCACTGGCTCGTCCTCGACGGCCAAGTTGCAGATGATGGACATGTCGTTGGTGACGAGCGCAGAAAGCGAAGAGCCCAGCACCTGGTAGACGGCCTCAGCCTCGGCCTCGACCGTGCCGACAAGCTCCTTGGGCAGCGAGATGTCGGCCTTGATCATATGACGCGTGGCGCGGCAAATCTGGCGAACCTTATCGGTCATGCGCTGCAGGTTAAAGTCGACGTAGATGATCGTCTGCAGCAAGCGGAAGTCGGAGGCGACCGGTGACTGCGTGGCAATCAGGTTGTAGCAGACGGCCTCCAGGTTGGCGCAGCGTGCGTCAATCGAAAGCGTACGCTTCTTGGTCTTGGTGGCGAGCTTGCGGTCGTCGGTCACATAGGCCTTCACGGCATCGTGGAGGGCCAGATCGACGGCCTCGTAGATGCTCAGCATCTCGTGACGGGCCTCGATGAGCTGACGGGAAAACAGTTTGCGCATGGTTCACTCCAATCAGTTGGGTGCGGTCATGCCGCCCGCACAGTGAATACGCACCGGACCAGATCCGATCGGCTTGGGACTAGTCGCACCGATCAGCCAAAGCGGCCGGTGATATAGTCTTCCGTCCGCGAGTCCACCGGGCTGGTGAAGATCGCGTCGGTTTGACCATACTCGATGAGCGTGGCAGGCTCACCGGCAACTTCCTGCAAGAAGAATGCGGTGTAGTCGCTGATACGAGCTGCCTGCTGCATTGAATGCGTGACGATGATGATCGTCATCTCGGGCGCCAGCTCGGCCATCAAATCCTCGACCTTAGAGACGGACGTGGGGTCGATGGCGGAGCAGGGCTCGTCCATCAGGAGGACATCGGGTTGCACCGCAAGCACGCGCGCGATGCACAGACGCTGCTGCTGACCGCCCGAGAGCGCCAAGCCATCCTTGTTGAGCTGATTGGATACCTCTTTCCAGAGGTTGGCGCGCTTGAGCGATTCTTCCACGATGTCATCGAGGTCGCTTTTGCTAGTCACGCCCTGCAGACGAGGGCCAAAGGCGACATTCTCGTAGATGGATTTGGGAAACGGGTTGGGCTGCTGAAAAATCATGCCCACACGACGACGGAGGTCGACCGGGTCGACACCCTCGGCATAGATATCATTGCCGTCGAGCGTCATGGTGCCCGCGACGCGCGTACCCTCGATCAGATCATTCATGCGGTTGATGCAGCGCAAAAACGTCGACTTGCCGCAGCCCGAAGGGCCAATGAAGGAGGTGATGGCGTTTTTGGCGATGTTGAGGTCAAGCCCCGTCAGCGCATGAAAGTCACCGTACCAAAAGTTGAAATCCTTGGCCGTAATGGCCGCTTGCTCCAGCGTGGGAGCGGACTGATAAACGGACATGGGACTCCTTAACTAGCGACGCTTGCGCGACAGGAAGCGCGCAAACAGGTTGAAGGCCAGAATGATCACCATCAGCAAGAGCGCGGTGCCATAGGCTGCGTTCATGTTGATGCCGTCGTTGGCAAGCAGGTACAGGTGAACCGTCATGGGGCGGCCGGAATCGAGCGGCGAAATAGGTAGATTGATGGCCTGGCCCATGGTGTAGAGCACCACCGCGGTCTCGCCAATGGCACGGCCGATGGCGAGGACGATACCCGTGGCAATACGGCCAAAGGCAGAAGGAAGCACGATCTTGGAGACGACCTGCCACTTGGTGGCGCCCAGGCCGTACGCACCCCACCGGATATAGCGCGGAACGGCGCGAATGGCCTCTTCGGTGGTGCGCATGACGATGGGAAGCATCAAGAGCGCGAGTGCCAGGGCGGCCGAGACCATCGAAAGGCCCAGACCCATAGCCTCGACAAACAAGGCGTAGCCAAACAGGCCCATAACGATGGAGGGCACCGAGGCCAAAGCGTCAGCAGCGTAGCGAATGAGCTCGACGACCTTGCCCTGCTTGGCGTACTCGGCCAGATAGACGGCTGCCAGCACAGCGATCGGCGTGCAGATAAGCATGGCGAGTGCCGTCACATAGACGGTCGAGACGATTGTGGGCCAAATTCCGCCCTCGGCGTTGACGCCCTGGGGCCAACCGAAGATAAAGTCGAGTGAGATATGCGGCAGGCCGTTAATGACCACGTAGGCGATGATAGCGACCAGCACCAGCGTGGTGATGTATGCCGCGGCACGGAACACGCCAAGCATGATCTTGTTGGACAGGTCCTTGTTGATGCGGCCCTTCTTGCCGTGGGAAAGGGCACGCTTGATGCGCTCGCGCGACGAGGTCGTATCGACCGTCGTGTCAACGGAATCGGACATAGCCTACCCCCTCTTCTTCTTGGAAATCAAACGGACGACGCCCACCAGCGTGGCGGAGATGATAAACAGGACCACACCCATGCCGAACAGCGCCGAGCGGTGCAGACCCGAGGAATAGCTCATGTCGAGCGCAATCTGGCTCGTGAGCGTCGAGATGGGGCTCGCAATGCTGTCGGGAATAACCGGGGCGTTACCTACGACCATGAGCACGGCCATGGTCTCGCCGATGGCACGGCCCATACCCAGCACGATGGCATCAACGATACCCAGCTTCGCGGCAGGTAGCACGACCTTATAGATGGTCTGCCACTTGGTGGCGCCCATGGCATACGATGCCTCGCGAATGCCCATGGGAATGGAATTGAGAGCATCGATGGTGAGCGTGGTGATGGTAGGGACGATCATGATGGCGAGCACAAACCACGCCGTCAGCGCACCAAAACCAAGGCCGCCGGTCAGTTGTGCGATAAACGGGCGGATGATGATCATGCCGAAAAAGCCGTAGATGATAGAAGGGATGCCGGCCAGCAGGTCGACGGCAGGGCTGATGAGCTTGCGCACGCGCTTGCTGGCAATCTCGACCAGGTAAACGGCTGTACCCACGCCCAGCGGCACGCCCATGGCGAGCGCACCGACGGTCACCAGACCCGAGCCGGCAAGCAGCGACAAGATTCCGTAGTGGTCCTCGGAAGGCGCCCACGTAAAGCTAAAGAAGTCCGCCAGACCGATGTCAGTAAAGACGGGCAGCGCCGAGTACGTGGTAAAGACAAAAATCAGGATGACGGTGACGACCGCCAAGAACGCGCAGGCAAAGAAGATCCACTGCAGCGCCTTCTCCTTGATATAGGTGCTGCGCGATACGAGCGCCAGCTCGCGCTTCTTGGGCGTCTGAACATTCTGCTCAGTCTGGGAGTTTTCCTGTGCTTCCATGCTACTCACTCCCCTTCTCGTCGTTGGTGACGGGGATAAAGCCCGCCTCGCGAATCTGCTTGTCCATCTTTTCGGACGTCACATAGTCAATGTAATCCTGCGCCTGCTGCGAAGGCGCACCCTTCACAAAGAAGTAAAGGTCGCGCGAGATGGGATAGCCGCCACTCGCGACCGTCTTCTCGGACGCCTCAACATGATTGACCGAGACGGCCTTGACCGAGGTCTTGGCGTTGAGGCTATCGACGAAGCCCAGCGAAATGTAGCCGATGGCCCCACGCGAACGAGATACCACGTCGCGCACCTGGCCCGTACCCGAAAGAACAGCCGAGCGGCGATCGAACGGCGTGCCATCCATCACGATGGTACGGAAGGCCTCGCGCGTACCGGACGCCTCGTCTCGGTTGATGACCTGAATCCTCAGGTCCTCGCCACCGACCTCTTTCCAATTGGTAATCTTGCCGGCGTAGATATCGCGGAGCTGCTCGGTCGAGAGGTTATCGACGGGGTTGTCGTCGTTCACGATGACCGCAATACCGTCGTGGGCAATGACGATGGGGGTCAGGCCCAGATCCTGTTCGTCGGCATTGAGTCCACGGGAGGAGCTGGCGATATCGGCCGTGCCGGCGCTGACGGCCTCGATCCCAGCGGAAGAACCCAAACCGGAAACGAGCACGTCGATGCCGGTCTCCTCCTTAAAGCCCTCGGCCGCAATCTCGGCGATAGGAAGGCAGGTCGTGGAGCCGGCCACGGTAATGGAAGAGGTAGAAGATCCCGAAGAACAGGCGCACAGCGTAAGCGTAAGCACAGCGGCGCTCAGGACCGATACGATCTTTCTCATAGCATCACGCCGATCGCAGCATGGCGCCCACAGGTGCCGTTCTCGTTACGGTAGGAATAAAAGCGGTCGTTCTGACGCACAGTCGAAAGCTGGGTATCCACGATATTATCCGCGTCGACACCGACGTCTACCAGCGCCTCGCAAATGGCAGCGGAAAGATCGAGCATGCGAGAGGCACTCGCATCGATGCACGAGAACTCGGCGGCAAAGCGATCCATGAGTTCCTGGGATACCTCATATTCGTCACCCAAGATATGGGGGCCGATATAGGCGGAAACGTCGCTCGCATCGCAGCCGGCAGCATCGCAAAGCGCCTGGCACGCCTTGGCAGAAATGCGTGCAATCGTGCCCTTCCAACCGGAGTGCACCACGGCAAATCCGCCAGGGGCCACCAGCACCACGGGAACGCAGTCGGCAAAGCAGAGCAGCACGGGCACGTTATGCGCCGTACAGACGATGGCATCGCAGCCCTCGGCAATCTGCTCGCGGACGTCCTCAAGGTCATCGGCACCGTTCGAGGTCACCGCAACGATATGGTCACCATGGACCTGATTGGGAACGAGCAGGTTGTGCTCGCACTCGGCGGCACCCATAGCCTCGAGCGCGCGACGACGATTTTCTTGAACAGCAAAGGGGTCATCGCCAACATGCGAGCCCAAGTTGAGTGAGGAGTACGCATCTTCGGAAACGCCACCGGCGCGCTCGGTGAAGGCAAAGCGAACATCGGATGTCGCGCCCTCCACCAACGTAACTCCATCATGGTCGACACGCGAAACGTTGTCCGCACGTGCTGCCATACTAAAGCCTCCTAATAACACAAGTACCGCGGCATCGCCGCTACAGCCCGCGTATATACGGCTGTCATACTTCTCTAAAAGGATACCTGCTGCGCTGGAGGCAATCGTAAAGGGAACGTAAAGAGATTGGAGGTTCTAGTTTACAAAGTCGAAATAAAAAGGGCGCGTCCATACGGACACGCCCCTGTGCACAACAATGCAAAGAACGACTTAGAAGCTACCGCGCTTCAGGAAGTCGGGAAGCTCGAACTGATCGTTGCCGAAGTTAGGAAGCTCGGTGCCACCGACGTTGCGGGTCGGAGCGGCCTGAGCCGGGCTCGTGGCAGGAGCGGTGCGCTGCGGCTCAGCGGAGGCAGCGGCCTTGCTCTGAGACTGCTGAGCAGCAAAGAGCTCGTCCTGACGGTTGACGTTGGAGTCGGAGAAGCCCGTAGCGATGACGGTGATACGCACCTGATCGCCCAGGGACTCGTCGACAACGGTACCGAAGATGATGTTGGCCTCGGGGTCGACGGCGTTGGCGACAACGTCGGCGGCGTCGCTAATCTCCTGGATGCCTAGGTCCTTGGAACCGGCGATGGAGAGCAGCACGCGCGTGGCGCCATCGATGGAGCTCTCGAGCAGCGGGCTGGAGATGGCCTGCTGGGCAGCGTCGACGGCACGGGTATCCCCAGAAGAGGTACCGATACCCATCATGGCGGTACCGGCCTGCTTCATGATGGTCTTAACATCGGCGAAGTCCAAGTTGATGATACCGGGGACGGTGATGAGGTCGGTGATGCCCTGGGTGCCCTGGGAAAGGACGCCATCGGCAATCGCGAAGGCCTCGAGCATGGTGGTCTTCTTCTCGGCGATGTCGAGCAGCTTATCGTTGGGGATGACGATCATGGTATCGACGCAATCGGAGAGGGTCTTGATGCCCTCCTCGGCGCTCTTCTTGCGCTTGCGGCCCTCGAAGGTGAAGGGCTTGGTCACGACGGCGACGGTCAGTGCGCCGACCTCGTTCATCGCGATATCGGCAACGATAGGAGCAGCGCCGGTACCGGTGCCACCGCCCTCGCCGCAGGTGATGAACACCATATCGGCGCCAGCGAGCGCCTCGGCAATGTCGTCGCGGGACTCATCGGCAGCCTTGCGGCCAACCTCGGGGTTGGCGCCGGCGCCCAGGCCGCGGGTAAGGTCGGTGCCGATGTGCACCTTGATATCGGCATCAGAGATCGCGAGTGCCTGAGCATCGGTGTTGATGGCAACAAACTCGACGCCGCGGATGCCCTCTTCGATCATTCGATTGACCGCGTTGGTACCGCCGCCGCCGACGCCGACCACCTTAATGACGGCAAGGTAGTTGTTGATCTCTGTCTCGTGCATGTCGGTCCTCCGAACAAAGGTTATAGCCATAGCATGGGTCGACCCCTGCGCACATTAACCTTCAGGTTGAAAGTAAATGCAAAGGTAAACCGTATTATGGTTGCACATTATGAACGTATCAGTCAAATAATTGACCGTGAAAACCAAACAAACCAGATAAACGGCGTGGTATGGCCCCTCAACAAAGCATCAACCAGCGCTACGAGGTCGGAGCATTCCTAAATGTGTAGTTGCCCGGAGAGCGCACATTGATATACGTTACGCCCTCTACCTGCGAAAGCAACTTGGTGACTACGCGTTCCTTCTTGGCGATATCGTTCGAATCGCCCAGCGACACCTCAATGCCGTTATTGAGGTTTGCCGAGATGGCTTCGACCGAAGGCGTGGAAATATCCTTGACTTGTCCCAAGAACTCGCTCGAAAAACCACGCACATAATCCAGGCCGGCCTTAACGGCTTTGGAGCTCACCGCCTGGCCGGAAACCGGAGCGACATCCGCCGAGACATCAGTCAACAGCACCGCGCCATAATGTTTAGCGAGCGCCAGCGCGGCATCGATTCCGGTCAAGGTATTTGAGCCCTGCCCTGTCGTGATGACGTTGCCTTGGTCGTCCACTTCGACCGACGTCGACAGTGGGGCGATCCAGGTGTCATCATCCCCGATGGCCCAGGCAAGGTCATCGGAGCTGATATAGGCAATTGCGATAACTTTACGCTCCGTCGGCGTGATGATAAGCGTATGGGGAAACTGGCGCTGGACATCCACGCCCGAAACCCACGGGTTCTGCTTGAGATCCTCGGTAATCTGGTCGGGATCGACGTTAAAAAGCGACGTTCCCTCGGGCAAGTCGATCAGCTGGATAGCATCGTGCTTCGTCACATGCTCGCTGCCTTGAATCTGAATATCAGTGGCAGTAAACAGTCCAGAGTTGATCACCACGATGGCAACGACGACGAGCACGGCCAAGACGGCCAGAACGCCGCCCACGATTTTGCCTTTGCCTGTAACGACAGAAGCGGCGTCTGATGTTTTATTTGCCATCGCTCCAAGTGAAGATAACGGGTTGAAACCTTTTTTACTCGAAGGCTTCTTGGCGGTAGCCGGCACCGATGTCAGCGAGCGCGGTTTCGATGCACCCAGCGTGCGACCTGGACGCGCCGCTTTAGTTCCCGTCGAGGGCTTGGGAGCTGCCATGGGACGGGCAGGCTTGGCGCCCATAACAGGCTTTGACGTCACCGAGGGACGCGAGGACTTTTTTGCGGCCGGACGATTACCGAGCTGCGAGCCGACGACCGGACGACTGGTCTGTCGAGCATGCCCGACAGACTTAGAGTGCGCGACGGTATTGCGTTGAGGTTTGGCAGGCGCGCCGGAACGCCCTCCGGCGCGGCGGAAGGTGGGTTTCGATGCTCTAGAAGCCGAGGAATTTAACTTCCGGTCTGAGCTCGATGCCATACGCCTCCCTCACCTTTCCGTGCACATGTCTAATAACCGCGGCAACGTCATCGGCCGAGGCAGTTCCGTTATTAACGATAAAATTAGCGTGAACGGGCGAAACTTCCGCGCCGCCAATCGAAAAACCCTTTAATCCACAATCCTCGATAAGCTTGCCCACACTCGCATCGGGCGGGTTGCGAAAGACAGACCCGCAGGATGCGCGACCCATGGGCTGCGTACGCTTGCGCCTTGTAAGGTACCGCTCCATGCGCTCGCGAATGTCGGCCTTGGGCGCCGGTTTAAGCTTGAACACGCACTCGAGGATGATCTCATTGCGGGGAAGGCTACATTCGCGGTAGCCCCAAGTGATCTCGGACCCCGCATAATGCTTGATACCGGATGCCGGGTCAAACGTTACGACATCCTCAACCAGCGAGCCAATCCACTCGGTCCGTGTGCCGGCATTCATAGATATCGCACCGCCGACCGAACCAGGAATGCCAACGGCAAACTCAAGGCCCGAGAGGCTACGCGACAGGGCATCGTTGACCAGGCGCGCAAACATCACGCCCGCACCGACCGTCAGCGTACAACCGTCATCGGCAACAACCGTGCGCTGAAACTCACGTCCGAGCGAAATGACGGCACCGCGATAACCGCCATCGGCAACCAGCAGATTGGAGCCCTTGCCGATGATGACCCACGGCACCTGCTCGCGATCGAGCACCGCCACGGCGCGGCGGAGGGCATGATAGCTATGGCACGTCACAAAGAGGTCGGCCTTGCCGCCGATACGATAGCTCGTATGACGCGCAAGGCGCTCGTCCTCGATCACATCCGTGTCGATCATGCCCGAGAGCGCCATGACGGCGTTAAACAGACCCATTAGACTTAAGCGTCTTTCTTGGCAGTCAGATACTCAATGAACTCGGGACCGACGGTCGTAACGTCGCCGGCACCCATGGTGAGCAGCAGGTCGCCCTCGCCCACCATCTGCTCGAGCTCCTGATTGAGCTCAAGACGGCTGGAGCAGTACACGACCTCCTTGCCAGGATGCTTGGCGCGCACGGTATCGGCGAGCATCTTAGAGGTGACACCCGGAATGGGCATCTCGCCAGCCGAGAACACATCAATCAGCAGCAGTTTATCGGCATTGGCAAATGCATCGGCAAAGTCGTCGCACAGGGCCTGCAGGCGCGAATAGCGGTGCGGCTGGAACACGACGTCGACGTGCTTGTAGCCCAGCGACGAAGCGGCGGCAAGCGTCGCCTTGATCTCGGTGGGGTGATGGCCGTAATCATCGACCACGGTGATGCCATCGATATCGCCCACATGGGTAAAGCGACGGCGGACGCCCTCAAAGCTCGAGAGCGCCTTGGCGGCGGCGTCGATGTCAAGGCCCAGGACATGGGCGACGGTGAGCACCGCCGTGGCGTTGAGCATGTTGTGGCGACCGGGATTGCTCTTGATCTCCACAGCGTGCTCAGTGCCGTCCTCAAAGCGAACGATAAAGTCACTCTGGATGCCCTTGACATCCGGGTGCACGCAGACGATGTCGTTGCTCTCGGCAAAGCCGTAGGAAAGCACGTGACGGCCCGTCGACTTGGCGAGCTCGACCAGATGCGGGTCCTCGCCGCAGACGATGACGGTGCCGTCCTCGCCCACCAGGCTCATGAATTTGGCGAAAGTTGCCTCGATCTCCTCGATACCCGAGTAGTGATCGAGGTGGTCGGCCTCGACGTTGGTCACAATGACCACGTTGGGGTTCAGGAACAGGAAGGAGCTGTCGGACTCGTCGGCCTCGGCGACAAAGTAGTCTCCCGAGCCGTTCTTGCCGTTCGTGTCATAGCCCTCGACGATGCCGCCGATCAAGAAGCTCGGATCCAGACCCATGCGGTCGAGCATGGTGGCGCACATCGAAGACGTGGTGGTCTTGCCATGCGTGCCGGCAACAGCGACGGTAGTGTAGCCGTGGCCCAAAGCAGAGAGCATCTTGGCACGGGGCCACACGGGAATGCCCAGCTCGCGAGCGCGCACGAGCTCAGGGTTGGACTCCGGAATAGCGGTGGAGACAACAACCACGTCGGGCTTGACCTCGTCGATCGTGGCTGCCTCATGGCCCACATGCACCTTCACACCAGCGCGGGTAAGCTGGCGGATATAACGTGACGTCTTAAGGTCGGAGCCGGTAACGGCATAACCGCGCTCGTGCAGAACGAGGGCGATGCCGCTCATGCCGGCACCGCCGATACCGATAAAGTGGGCGCTCTTAAACTCGGGCGCGGAGGTTGCAGTCTGGGAATCAGCCATGTGCTCGTGTACTCCTTGCGTAAACACTGCCTGTAACCCGTTAACTGTACCGCACCTACCGCATCAGCGCGAGGGCGACCGACGATATCCCGTCTAACTAACGCAAACCCTCTACCGCATCGGCCAGAAGAGCGGCGGCCCTATCCTGAGCCAGACCACGCGCCGCCTGACGCATGACGTCGCGCTCTGCCGCGTCATCGACCAGGTGCAGCAGCTCATCGGCAAAGGCAGAACCGTCGATATCGGCATCGGCACAGAGCACGCCGGCCCCGGCGTCGACCAGATAACGGGCATTGGTGGTTTGGTGGTCGGCCGTCGCATGCGGATACGGCACGAGTATCGAGGGCACGGCGAGCGCAGCGATCTCGGCCACGCTCGATGCACCCGAACGCGAGAGCACCAAATCGGCAGCAGCCAGCATATCGCCCATGTTGTCGATGTAAGGCTGGACGCGGTAACGCTTCGCCTCCTCGGGCGTCAGCGCCAAAGCGCGCTCGGTCTCCTCAAAGCCGTCGGCACCCGTCGAATGCAACACATAGAGGTTCTTGCGCGAAAGCAGCACGTTTTTGAGCGAAACCGCGCGCTCGTTGAGGTGCTGGGCGCCAAGTGAACCGCCAAAGACGAGCAGCAGCGTAGCGTCCTCGGGAACGCCAAGTGCCTTGCGGCCGCGAGCGCGATCGCCCTCGATCACCGAGCGACGTACGGGGTTGCCGGTCATGAGCACGTGGTCAGGGTCACCTTCGCGCTCAAAGACCGAGCGCGCTGCCGGCACCGAGATGCACACGCGAGCGGCGTGGGGGTTCATCATCTTGTTGGCCAGGCCCGGAACAGAGTTCTGCTCATGCAGCAGATACGGAACGCCTGCGCCCTTGCACCACCCCAGCAGCGGAACCTCGACATAGGCACCAAAACCGATGGCAGCATCGGGCTTGCCGACCTTTGAGAAATGACTGGCGAGCGCACGCTTGGCCTTGTTGACACGCCACAGCGAGGTCAGCGCCGTCCAGGGACGGGAGCGGTCGAAGCCCGTGACCGTAATGGGCACAAAATCAAACCCAGCCTCGGGGACCAGACGACCCTCGAGCTTGCGCGACTGGCCCACGAACACAACGTGGTGGCCACGGTCATGCAGCTCCTCGGCCAAAGCGAGCGCGGGGTTAATGTGTCCTGCCGTGCCGCCGGCTGCAATAGCAACGGTCATCTTATCGGTCATGATAGTCCCTTCGTACACGCGGTCCCTGGTCGTCGGTGCGCAAACGCGCCGACGGGTCCGAGTTCAAATCGATTCGATTATATCCGCCGCCCGCGCTGCGAGGGCTGGGGCGCTGCGGACGACCTTGCGGCGCCGTTCGCTGACGCGGACGGACTGCCGGCTCGGTCGCAGAGCCATCCAGAACGGTAAAGCCGTTACGCGAAGATCGCTCGCCGCGTACGTGGGGCACGCCGGCGGTACTCTCATCCATAACGGCAAAGCTCTCGCGGCGACGGTCGTACTCATCGCGACGGGCGCTCTCGTACGAAACGCGCAGGATCAGACCGGCAAGCATAAGCGACACAATAATCGACGAACCGCCGTAGCTAATAAACGGCAACGGTTTGCCCGTCATGGGAAACACGTTGAGGATGCCCAGCGCATTGATCAAAAACTGCACCGCGAGAATGACCGCGGAGCCAGACGCCATAAGCGCGCCCCGACGATCGGTCGCCTGCTCGGCAATGCGAAACGCCGAGTAGATCAGCATCGCAAACACCAAGAAGAACAGCACGGTTCCGACAAAACCGACTTCCTCGCCAATGATGGCCAGGATGTAGTCATTGTGCGCCTCGGGCAGATACGAGTACTTCATGGTTGAGTTGCCGATGCCACGGCCGAACAGACCGCCCGAGGCAAAGGCCATGATGGCAAGCGTGGCCTGATAGCCGTCACCATACTCGTCGGCCCAAGGGTTCAAGGCAACCTGAATACGCACCATACGGTACGGCTCTGCAACAAGCGCAATCACGATCACGAGAATGCCGAAGATTATCACGCCGATGATAAATTTGGGGTCGAGACCCGCAAACAACGCCATGCACATGAGGGTCAGCAGGATGATTAGGACGGTACCGAAATCGGGCTGGATAAAGATCAGAAAGAGCGAAATGCCCAGGTAGATGCCCATCTTGCGAAGGAATTCGTTGATGTTGCCACCGGGCGAAAAGAAGCGATCAAGCATGATGGCCGAATACGCAATGGCAAATGGCTTTAAAAACTCGGAAGGCTGGAACTGAATGCCGGCGATGTTGAGCCAGCGCGTGGCGCCACGGCTGCCGCTGCCCACCAAGAACACCAGAAACAGTAGCCCTATCATGCCTATGAGGAAGATCCTGAGCACATCCTCCCCAAACCAGCTGTCCGGCAAAACGCGCACGATGGCAATCAGCGCCAGAACACCGACTACGGCAAACGCAGCCTGTCGACCCAGAAAAAACGTCGCTGAGCCATTCTCGTGCAGTGCCTCGACCGAAGACGCCGAGTACACCATCAGCAGGCCAAAACACACCAAGATAAACAGACAGGCCATGAATATCAGACGGGGGCGCATGATGCGGGCGGGAACGCCGGCAATATAGCGTTCGCTAAACGACTGCCCGCCGCGACCGGAACGCGGTGTGCTACGCCGCGAGGAAGCACGGTCCGAGTCGGGCCTCCTCATACCTTGTCGGGGGCTCTCCTCTCTCACCGGCAACCCCTATTCCATTTGCGATTTCGCTGCAGCGGCAAGCTGGGCCACATAGTCCTTAAACACGCGGCCGCGCTCCTCATAGCCCGAGAACTCATCGAACGAAGAGCAGGCAGGAGAAAGTAAGATCACGTCGCCACGGCTAGACAGCGAACGGGCAACGTCCACGGCATCGCGTAGGTCATCCGCCTGGGCGATATCCACATCGCCATCGACATCGGCCTCGTCCATAGCGGCGGTGAAGCGCTCGCGCGCATCGCCAAAGCAGACGACCGAGCGCACGTTATCCATAACAACGCGCGCGAAGTCCGTGAGCGGCGTGCCCTTATCGTGGCCGCCGAGCAGCAAGATCACGTCGTCATCGGGAAATGCCGTCAGTGCCTTCTCGACCGCGTCGGTGTTGGTCGCCTTGGAATCGTTGACGTAGCGCACACCGTCAATCTCGCCGCACGGCTCCACGCGATGCTCGAGCGGCTGGAACGAGGCCAGACCGCGGCGGACACCATCGACATCGGCACCGACGGCCAGAGCAGCCGTGGCGGCACATAAGGCATTGATGACATTGTGGTGGCCCGAGATCTTGAGCTCGGACGTGGCGACAAGCTGAGTCTCGACGCCCTTCAGGCGCACGACCATTTTGCCGTCGCGCACAAAGGCGGCGTCTGCACCCTCGGGCTCGTCAAAAGCGACCTTGCAGATGCGGCGACCCGGCGTATAGATGTACTCATCGAACTCGTGAATGCCGGCGTCTTCGACGTCGACAACCACCAGATCGTCATCGACCATATTGTCAAACAGCTTGATCTTGGCAAGCGCATAGTTCTTATGGCTCTTATGCCAGCCCAAGTGGTCGGGAGTGATGTTGAGCAGCACTGCCACGCGAGGGTGGAGCTCGGTGGTCGTAGCAATCTGATAGCTCGAGAGCTCAGCCACAAACCACTCGTTGTGGGCTCGGCCGTCAATCTCGTTGACCGGCGGCTCGCCGATGTTGCCGACAGCTACGCTGGCCTCGCCGGCAGCCTTGAGCAGATAATCAGTCAGCGACGTGGTGGTCGTCTTACCGTTGGTGCCCGTGATGGCAATCCAGTTATCGGGCGACAGGCGATAGGCAAACTCTGGCTCACCCATAATCTGAGCGGCATGTTCGCGCCCGGCCTTAAAGAAGCCCGAGAACTCCGAGATGCCCGGGCACGTCACGCATACGTCATAGGCGCCCTCGACCTGTTCGGTCCCATAGACAAACGACGCACCAGCAGCCTCGAGCGCACGCGTGGCGTCATTGGGCTCAGAGGTGCCGCCGCCATACACGGTAACGGCGCTTACGCGCTCTGGATGTGCCAGCGCCCAGCGGGCGACATCGAGGCCGGATTTGCCCTGACCCAAAACGAGCAGGCTAAAGACATCAGCAAGAGGCATGAAAGA
The DNA here is from genome assembly GCF_040910265.1 of Collinsella aerofaciens. Lineage (GTDB taxonomy): Bacteria > Actinomycetota > Coriobacteriia > Coriobacteriales > Coriobacteriaceae > Collinsella > Collinsella aerofaciens_BK. The sequence goes on from NZ_JBDGAW010000003.1 coordinate 118,817, forward strand.
CCACTATCCCAACTGGAAGAACAGAGCAAGGCCAACGGCACCAAATGCCGCAGCGATAATCCAAAAACGGATGACGACCTTGGTCTCGGCCCAACCCTTCTTTTCGAAATGATGATGGATGGGCGCCATAAGGAAGACGCGCTTGTGCGTAAAGTGGAAGTAGACAACCTGAATCATGACCGACAGGGTCTCAACGATAAACAGGCCGCCGATGATGAGGGAGACGACCTCGGTGTTAGTCATGATGGACGTACAGGCAAACGCGGCGCCCAGAGCAAGCGAGCCGGTATCACCCATAAAGATGCTCGCCGGATAGCAGTTGAACCACAGAAAGCCCAAGCAGGCACCGGCACACGCGGTGCAGAAGATGGACAGGTTCACGTCTCCGTGCAAAAACGCCATGGCAGCCATGGCGAGCATGGCGATCATGGAGGTGCCGCCAGCAAGACCGTCAAGGCCATCGGTCAGGTTCACGGCATTAGAAAGACCGGCAATCATCAGCCAGCAAAAGACAATATAGAGCCACGGGAACGAATAGCCGCAGATGGTGGTCGAAAGCACGCCAAGGTCGATCGTCAACCCACCGGGAAAACGAATCTCGGGGGCGACACCGCACCAGTTGACGGCAAGTACCGTAAAGGTGACACAGATAATGGTTAGGCCGATCATCTTGGCATGGGGCGTCAGACCGAGCGAGCGCCCATGCGTAACGGAGGTCAGGTCGTCGATCAGGCCCAGCACGCCGGTCGCCAGCGTGGCGAGCAGCACGAGTACGAGCTCGGTGGTGAGCTTGCCCATCAGCAGGCAGGTCAGCGAGATCGCGACGAGGATGACAACGCCACCCATGGTGGGCGTTCCCTGCTTAACCAAATGACGCTTGGGGCCGTCGGCACGAACCTGCTGGCCGATACCCTCGACCTTGAGCAGCTTGATCCACCACGGCATGAGCAGCAGCGCAATGGCTGCGGCGATGCCAAGCCCCAAAAAAGCCTGATACGTTGGATACGAGGGATTGCCGAACATGGGCTAGCACACACCTTCCACAAAGCGGTCGAGCTCAACAAAGCGGGAACCCTTGACCAGTACAACATCATGTTTTTCAAGCGCGCCGCCCATGCGGTCGAGCACCTGCTGATAATCGGAGAACACCTGGATGCGGTCCTCGTCCATGCCCATCATGCGCGCGGCATCGGCCATAAGCTGGGCCAGCTCACCACCCACGCACGCCAGCATGTCGAGCTTCTTGGCGGCGGCATAGGCGCCCACGAGCTCATGCATGCGAGGAGCCTCATCGCCCATCTCGCCCATCTCGCCCAGGATCGCCATGCGAGACCCCGTGCACGAAAGCGAGCACAGCAGATCGAGGCCGGCTGCCATCGATTCGGCGCTGGCGTTATAGGAATCGTCGATGATGCGTGCACCGCTCTTGGCGCGCTTGATCTCCTGGCGGTGCCCGGTGATCGTGAGGCCCCTAAAGGCAGCATCGATCTGCTCGGGCGTCACGCCCAGGCGATAGGCAACCGCGGCGGCCTTAACGGCATTAGGAACGGACTGCACGCCGGGGATGGCAAGCATGGTATCGATTGTCTCGCCCTGACCAAAATCGAGCGTAAAGACCGGACGGCCCTCGTCATCAACGCGAACGTCGCGGGCGCGGACCTCATCATCGTCAGAGACACCGGCCAGCATCACGTCGATACCAGCAGGCTGGGCGAACGTATCGCGAATGAACGGCGTAAAATCGTCCTCGCCGCCCAAAACCAGCAGCGGCAAATAGTCGCCGGCGGCGCACATGCCCTGGACAATCTCGGCTTTAGCGCGGGCGATGTTCTCGCGGCTGCCCAAAATGCCGATATGAGAGGTGCCGATCTTGCTCACGATGGCAAGGTTGGGATTGGCGGACTGGGACAGGCGCTCGATCTCGTGGAAATGGTTCATGCCCATCTCGAGCACCAGGACCTCGGTATCGGCCGGAGCGGAAAGCACCGTGAGCGGCATGCCGATCAGGTTATTGAAATTGCCCTTGGTGGCCCAGACACGATAGCGCTTGGCGAGCACAGCGGCGAGAACGTCCTTGGTCGTCGTCTTGCCGATGGAACCGGTAATGCCAACGACCAGGCAGCCAAGCTCCAGGCGATACACGTGCGCCAAACGCAGCAGAAACTCCTCGGGATCATCGGTCAGCAAGATGGCACAGCCCTTGTCCTGCGCCAGCGAGACCAGCTCGGCCTCGGGCTCACGCGTCATCACGACGGCGCCGGCACCCGACTGGACGGCACGGGAAGCAAAATCATTGCCGTCGACGTTTTCACCGGGAAAGGCGACGAAAATCGTCCCTTCCTCGACCTGGCGCGAGTCGATAACGCACCCGCGGCATACCCGATCGACTTCTCCCGTCACGGTTCGGGCCCCTGTTGCGGCCGCGAGGTTGTTGACGGCGATCTCTATCATTGCAGCTCCCCTGTAAACCTAAATAATGCTATCGGCGTATTGTATCCCAGCGCCGCGCATGCGTGGTGCAGGGCATGTGAACACCCCTCATATGGGACAACAAACCACGCCCCAAAGATTGTAACCCCCTACTTCGTGTGCGGGATACCCAGCACGTCGAGCGCGTTGGCCATAATGGACTGGAACGGCACCGCAGCGGCATCTGAGCCGCTCGGCGTTCCGTCGAGCGTGATATAGCACAGCACCTTGGGCGATTGTGCCGGTGCAAAGCCCATAAAGGACGACATGTAGTTCTCCTTGAGGTAGCCGCCGTTCTCGTCGGCACGTTCGGCCGTACCGGTCTTACCCGCCACGTCATAGCCGTCAACCGCGCCGCCAACGCCCGTTCCCTCCGACACGACCGTCTGCATGCACGATGTCACCTGGGATGCGGCGTCCTCCGAAATCGCGCGCTCGCCTTCGCCCCAGTCCTTCTCGTCGCCTTTGCTGGACTTATAGAAGTGCGGGGTCATCATCACGCCGCCGTTGGCGATGCCGCCCACGGCACGTGCGATCTCAATCGGCGAGACAGACAGCGCCTGTCCAAAGCTCATCGAGCCCAGCGTGGCGCCGTCATACTGGTCACGCTCCTTGACGATGCCCAGACTCTCGCCCGGAAAATCGACACCCGAGCTGTGACCGATGCCCCACTTGTCCACATAGGCGGCAAAGTCGTCGGCACCGATCTTGCGCCCCACCAGGACAAATCCCACGTTGGACGAACGGCGCATCATCTCGCGCACATCCATGGTCATGGCGTAGTCGCGCTTGTCGGCATCGGTGACGGTATCGTCGCCCACCTTGATGCTCGCCGGCACCTCAAACGACGTACTCGACCGCACGACGCCCAAGTCGAAGCCGGCGCCCGCCACGAGCGTCTTAAAGACCGAGCCGGGCTCGTAGGCGTCGGTGACCAGGCGCAGGTTCATATCCTCGGTCTTGGCGTTTTCCAAATTGGTCTGGTCGTAGGTCGGATACGAGCAGGCTGCCAAGATCTCGCCTGTCGTAGGATCGGTGACCAGCGCCGAGCCGTTCTTGGCCTTTGTCTTCTCGACAGCCTCTGCCAGGGCATCCTCGGCCGCACGCTGGATATTGACGTCGAGCGTCGTCACGATATCAACGCCGTCGACCGCAGCCACCTTTTTATAGGCACCGCCCGCGATATAGCTGCCGTCCCTCGCGCGCTCGCGTACGAGAGAACCGTTCGTGCCGGTCAGAAGCTTGTTGTATTGCTTTTCGAGACCCGTCAAGCCGTCGTTGTCTACATTCACTACACCCAGCACCTGCGATGCCAGATTGCCGTATGGATATACGCGCTTCATGGCCTGCTCAAAAAGCACGCCGGGCAGGTTCTTCTTCTCCAGCGCCGCAGCGTCGTCTTCGTCCACCTGGCGCTTGATATACACCCAGGTTCCATCGGACTCAACGAGCTTGCGGCAGGTCTTTTTATCGATTCCAGTTGCCTTGACCAGCGCCGACACCGTCTTGTCAACATCCTCGACAAGCTGGGGGTTCACGGCGATGTTGCGACATTCGACCGACGACGCCAGCACGTTACCGTTGCGGTCGTAGATGGTGCCACGTTTGGCATAGAGGGTCTGCGCAAGCAGGCGGCGCGCATCGGCACGCTCGCGCAGTTTATCGGCTTCGACAATTTGATAGTCGGCAAGGCGAAAGACGCCCAAGCCCAAGCCAAGCCCAATGAAGCCCATGACGGCTTTGCGGCGAGGCAGAGGCGTGCCCGTGAGCCATTCGGTCGACGAACTCTTGCGCGACCTGGTGTTATGCACTTGAGGGCCGCCCGAGCCGCGAAGTCGCGACGCCAGGTCGTTGCCACGGGACTGCCCGGCGTTGTAAGATTGCCGACCCGTTCCTTGATAACCAGAACGTCCCCGCGACGAGGGACGTCCAGAACCGCGGCCCCCATCGGAACCGCGGCGATAGTCATTTGTCATACTCAGCTACCGTCTTGCTACTGAGCGGTCGCGGTCGCGTTGGCGCCCGCGGCTGCATCCTGCGAAAAGTCAAGTGTAACGCTCTCGCTGGGCTCCACCATGCCATAAGCGCCCGCAAGGTCGCGAATACGCGTGTCGGCGCCATAGACCGAATGCATGACCTCCAGGTCGGAGCTCTCATCGGTCGCCTTTTCGAGCGTGTTGGTAAGCTCGGCGTTGCTGTTGAGCACCTGGGCCGTAACGCCGGCGAGCGCCACGCGGGCGACGCCGATCGTCATGAAGATGGCCGCAATGATGCAAAACGTTTTAAGAACGCTCATGAAAACCGGGCTTACCGCCTGGTTTGCCTGACGGCCCGCGCCCGTGTAGACATCAAAGCGCGGCGTGCGCTGCTCACGGGGAGCAACGGGGGCCTGCGGCGTCTCACGATAGGCGGGCATGGCGTTCATATCATAGGCGAGTGCTGCGCTTGAAGTGTTGTAGCCCATGATATGCCGCCTCCCATCCCGAGTACGTTGGTAGTGTGTTTAAGCTTCGTTTATGGTGCGAGCGGGAGGTCCAATATCGCGCGGTCGTGCCTACAGACGCTGCGCCACGCGGATTTTGGCTGATCTCGCCCGAGGGTTGCGCTCAACCTCATCAGGCTGGGCAACCAAGGGTTTGCGGGTGATGACCTTGAGTATCGGCACGTTGCCGCACACGCACACCGGAATCTCCGGCGGACACGTGCACCCCTGGCTCATCTCCTTAAAGTGGTTCTTTACGATACGGTCCTCGAGCGAGTGATACGAGATGACGCAGATACGTCCGCCCGGGTTGAGCCACCTGGTGGCGGCATCAAGCCCTCGTTCGAGCACATCGAGCTCGTGATTGACCTCGATGCGAATGGCCTGGAAACTTTTCTTGGCCGGGTGTCCGCCATGCCGACGAGCGGCAGCCGGGATACCCGCCTTGATGATCTCGACAAATTGGCCGGTGGTTTCGATCGGTTCTTGCTCGCGGCGGCGCACGATCTCGCGCGCGATCTGCGAGGCGAACTTCTCTTCGCCGTAGACGCGTAGAATCCGGGCGAGGTCGTGTTCGTTATAGGTGTTGATGACCTCAGCTGCGTTTAAGGTGTTATTACCCGGATCCATCCGCATGTCCAATGGGGCGTCCTCGTTATACGAAAAGCCCCTGCCAGGGATATCGAGTTGCGGCGACGAAACGCCCAAATCGAACAGGAAGCCATCGACCCCGGGCACCTCGGCCGAGCAAAGCAGCTCGTCCAAGTCGCCGAAGTTGCCCTTCAGCAGCTGGTGCGGAACGCCGGGAACCTCGCGGTCCAGACGGGCGCCAGCGGCCTCGAGGGCCATGTCGTCCTGGTCGACGCCGAGCAAAAGGCCCGTCTCCCCCACCTGCGCGGCCATCTTTACCGAATGGCCGGCACCGCCAAGGGTGCAATCGCAGACAACGGAGCCGCTCTTTAGCCGCAGCGACTCAAGCACTTCGCCGAGCATGACAGGTTCATGCCGATATTCTTGTGTCAAGATCCCACGCTCCATCCGTTACCCGTGCCTTGCCCTTACGAGAAGAAGAGGTCCAGCAGGGCCTCATCGTCATCGTCCTCATCGGCCGCGGCGCGATCCCAAACCTCAAGGTGGTCGTAGTTGCCCACAACCGTGACCTCGCGGTCGAGGTTCGCCTGCTTGCGGAGAGACTCGGAAAGACCGATACGACCGGCGCTGTCCACGTCCATCGACGTGGTGCGCTTGTTGATCGCCCTCATGAGCTTCTGGTCATTAATGTCACGCGGGTTAAAACCCTCGTGGCCCTCACGACCCGCGAAGAGTCCTTCGACCCACTTATCGAAGGCCTCGGCAGAGAACACGTACAGAGCATCGACATCCAGGGCTTTGAACACGCGAACGTGCTCTCCAAGCTCCTCGCGAAGGGGTGCAGGCAGGGACAGACGACCTTTTGCATCGAGATTGCGCTCGTATGCACCAGTCATTCCCATGTGCGCCCTCCCCTCGGTTACTCAGATGGCACGTACGCGGGGAACCACCCCGCCTGTCGACGTCATTAATAATATGGGGAACCGCCCCATTTTTCAACACCTTTCCCCACCCCTTCCCCCACCCCGCCCCACCACTCCACCCACCATATATTGCAAAACACCCCCCAATCATATGTTCGAAAACACAATATGTTGTGTTTACAGCAACGGCGGGATGCCACCTGTGGCACCCCGCCTTTCAACCTCAACCTTCAAGTTGACCTTGAGGCGATTTTTGCGTCCCTTTACATGCCGTTCACATCGCCCCCAAACTCCCCCACCCAAGGCACATGCGGCCCACCACCGCGACGACAAGTGGCAAAAAATGGAACGGGCCCCAGATTGCCCATGCGCGCGCAAAAGCACGCCGCGGCAATCTGGGGCCCGTCCCCAAATACCTATAGATATGCAGGCCAGCGATGTGTCAACGATGTGCCAGCGGGTGCGCCGCCAGATAGACCTCGGTCAGTTGCGTACGATCGACATGCGTGTAGACCTGCGTGGTCGATATATCGGCATGTCCCAAGATCTCCTGTAGCACACGGAGGTCTGCACCGCCCGCAAGCATATGGGTGGCAAAGGAGTGACGCAGCGTATGGGGATGGAGTCCCACCAGCCCCACCTGGCGCCCGTAGCGCTCACAGATGGCATGGATGCCCTGGCGCGACAGACGGCGGCCGTTCTTATTTAAAAAGACCGCCGAGGTCTCGGTTCCGTGGGCATGGGCCGCCAAGCGAGAACGTCCCTCAGTTAAATAGAGCGTCAGAGCTCGCGCCGCGCTTCCCACCAGCGGGGACAGGCGTTCCTTTGAGCCCTTACCGCGAACGAGCACAAAGCCATCGTCGATATGGATATCGCCCACATCGAGCCCCACCAACTCGCTCACACGCAAGCCGCATCCGTAGAGCACTTCCAAGATGGCATGGTCGCGCAAGCCCATCTCGCCCTCGGGGAAGTCTTGATCGAGCAGCGCCGAGACATCCTCCACCGATAGATACTCCGGCAAACGCTCAGCCTTTTTAGGCAGGCGCAACGCCGCCGTTGGATTTTGGGCCACAATCCCATCGCGCACCAAAAAGGCATGCAGGCCCTTCACGGCCGCAAGCGCACGCTCCACCGAGGCATCGGAATAGCCCCCATCGCGACGGTCGGCGACAAAGCCCTCCACGACCCGACGAGTCACCTCATCAAAAGACATGATGCCCGCTCGCTCCAGATAGGCGCAGTACGTCGTCAGGTCACGACGATAGGCCGCAATCGTGTTGCGCGCCAAACCCCGCTCGACCGCGAGGTAATCGAGATACTCCCCCGCCGCCACGGCGAGCGACGAGGGAGTAGCTTCGGTATGTTCTTTGTTCGCCGGCACCCTTAGTCCGTAGCGAGGTTCATGGGCGTCACCTGTAGGCGATCGACACCCTCGTGCTGACCGATCGAGGCACGCACGAACTCTCGGAACAGCGGCTGCGGGTTGGTCGGACGGCTCTTGAACTCGGGGTGAGCCTGGGTTGCCACATACCACGGATGCACGTCGCGCGGCAGCTCGACCATCTCGACCAGGCGCTCGTCGGGTGAGAGGCCAGAGATAACCAAGCCGGCGTCCTCGAGCTGGTCGCGGAAGGCGTTGTTAAACTCAAAGCGGTGACGGTGACGCTCGTAGACGAGATCCTCGCCATATGCCTCGCGAGCGAGGGTATCGGCGGCGAGCTTGCACGGATAGGCGCCCAGACGCATGGTGCCGCCCTTCTCGGTCACATCCTCCTGCGAGCTCATCAGATCGATGACGCTAAACGGACCGTCCGGGTCGAACTCGGAGGAGCTGGCGCCGGCAAGGCCGACGACGTTGCGGGCGAACTCGCACACGGCCACCTGCATACCCAGGCAAATGCCCAGATACGGAATCTTGTGCTCGCGGGCAAACTCGGCCGCGAGGATCTTGCCCTCCAGGGCGCGCTTGCCAAAGCCGCCGGGGACCAGGATGCCCGACGCGTCGCCCAGTACCTCATTGACGTTTTCGGCCTCAAGGCTCTCGCCATCGACCAGCTGCACATCGACGTGGCGGTCGTAGAAGACGCCCGCATGGTGCAGGGCCTCGATAACCGACAGGTACGCATCGGGCAGCTGCGTGTACTTGCCAACGACGGCAATCTTCACCTTGTCGGCGTGATGGTTGGCGTGATTCTGTTTGCGCAGGAACTCGTTCCACTCGCTCATGTCGCGCTCACGCGGGTCCAGACCCAGGCGCTCGCAAATGCGAAGGTCAAAGTCCTGCTCGGCAAGCAGCTGCGGAACATCGTAAATGCTCGCGCAGTCCTCGTTGGTAAAGACGCAATCGGTGTCGACGTCGCAGAAGCTTGCGATCTTCCCGCGGATAGCGTCATCGATATGGTGGTCGGAGCGCAACACGATAATATCGGGCTGGATGCCAAAGCTGCGGAGCTCCTTGACGGAATGCTGCGTGGGCTTGGTCTTGACCTCGTGGGCGGCGGCGATATAGGGAACGAGCGACACGTGGATGTAGCAGACGTTCTCGGGGCCGGCCTCCTTGCGGTACTGACGAATGGCCTCGACAAACGGTTGGGACTCGATGTCGCCGATCGTGCCGCCCAGCTCGGTGATGACTACATCGGAGCCGGTCTGCTCCTCGATGCGGCGGAACTTATCCTTAATGGCATTGGTGACGTGAGGAATCACCTGCACGGTACCGCCCAAAAAGTCGCCGCGACGCTCGCGGGCGATTAGGCTTTTGTAGATGGCACCGGTCGTAAAGTTGGAATCGCGGGTCAGGTTCTCATCAATAAAGCGCTCGTAATGACCCAGGTCCAGGTCGGACTCGTAACCATCCTCGGTTACAAAGACCTCACCATGCTGGAACGGGCTCATGGTACCGGGGTCGACGTTCAGATACGGGTCGGCCTTCTGCATCGTTACTTTGTAGCCACGCGACTTGAGCAGACGGCCCAGCGAGGCCGCGGTGATACCCTTGCCCAGGGACGAAACCACGCCACCGGTTACGAACACATGCTTGGTCATATTGAGTTACCTGCGCTTCCCGTAGAAGTTGTTTATCCACATCTTACGGGTCTTCATTGTAATACTCGCGCCGCGGACCGTCCGCAATTTTTCTCGCGTGCGATTGCATTTCTCAATCTTGAAACAAAACGCCGCCCGGTTTCCCAGGCGGCGTCGCTATGGCAAGGGTTACATGCTGCTATCGATCAGCAACCTCGTCCTCAAGCATTTCTTGAACGAGCATGCCGGTACGGACGCCCTCAAGATACCACTCACCACGTTCGGTGAGGCAAATGCCATTTGCAAGCTGACCGCCGTCGTCGCTATAACGCGAGACGACATCAATCATACCTTCGGAATCCAAGCGATCGATTGCGGCGCGGGCACGATACGGCGAAACCCCCACGCGCTCGGCAAGCGTTTTGCGCGAGAAACCATACGGCCCGCCATTGTCTTCGGTTTGCTGGTCGATCTCCATCAACACCAGCACCTCGACACGCTTCATATCGTTAACACTCGCACGACCCTTGCCCGCCATAGCAGCCTCCTCAAACCGAGCACGAGCATCTAACGCGCCGTGCGCGACCGACACACCTCACGATGGCAGGTAATATCCATCATGCGGCATCCCGCTAAGGATGAAACAGTTACGGTTATTGTATACCGCTCAAATTGTTTCTAGGCAGGTAAACAGCTATTTTTCGCCGAAATAGACGCTTTATTGATCAAAAAGCCGTACCGGGCGCTAACCCGATACGGCCAAAATACAATGCAATTACCGCGGTGCTTCAAACTTAGCGATGGAAGAAACCGCGGCGCTCAAACTTGGGCTCGCAGCACACGTTGATACCCAGTTTGCGCAGTACCGTCTCGTCCGTCGGCGAGATAATCACGCTAAAGAAGGCATCGCAACCGCGCAGCTGCTCCAGGCCCGAAAGGACGCGAGCGGCCGTCTCACTCGTGGCCGAGGTGATCGACAGCGCCATAAGCGTCTCGTCGGTGTGGAGGCGCGGGTTTTTGCTGCCCAGGAAATGCGTCTTGAGCTTGCTGATGGGCTCGATCGCCTCATCGCTAATGACCTCGAGCTCAAGGTCGACGCCCGAGACATGCTTGAGGGCGTTCATAATGAGCGAACTTGCGGCGCCCAGGCGCGTGGAGGTCTTACCAGTCACCACGGAGCCATCGGGCATGACCATGGCGCCCACGGGACCACCCGTCAGCTGCTCCCTGGTGAGGGCCGCCGAGCGCGCCGGTGAGTAGTTCTTATCGATGCCGGCTTTCTTCATAATAATCTTGAGACGGTCGACTTGCTCATCGCCCACGCCGGTACGGCGCACATTTTCGACCGCGGTAAAGTAGCGGCGGACGATCTCCATCTTGGAAGCGTCGCGGCAGGCATCGTCATCGGTGATGGCAAAGCCGACCATATTGACGCCCATGTCCGTAGGGCTCTGGTAGGGGCTCTTGCCCAGGATCTTTTCCATCAGGGCACGGACTACCGGGAAGGCCTCGACGTCGCGGTTGTAGTTGACCGTGGTCTTGTTGTAGGCCTCAAGGTGGAACGAATCGATGATGTTGGCGTCATCGAGGTCTGCCGTGGCGGCCTCGTAGGCAATATTGACCGGATGCGTAAGGGGCAGATTCCAAACCGGGAAGGTCTCGAATTTGGCATAGCCGGCGGCCGTGCCATGCTTGTGCTCGTGATAGAGCTGAGACAGGCAGGTGGCAAGCTTGCCCGAGCCAGGACCGGGGGCAGTGACCACAACGAGCGGTCGGGTGGTCTCGACAAACTCGTTCTTGCCATAGCCATCGTCGGACACGATCAGATCGACATCGTGCGGATACCCCTCGATGGGATAGTGCAGCTTGGCGGGAATACCGAGCGCGTTCAGGCGGTTGCGGAACACATCGGCAGCGGGCTGGCCGGCGTACTGGGTGATGACCACAGCCGCGACGGCAAAGCCGTTGCCGCGGAACAGGTCGACCAGGCGCAAAACGTCCTCGTCATAGGTAATGCCCAGGTCACCGCGAGCCTTGTTCTTCTCGATGTGGTTCGCGTTAATGGCGATGATGACCTCGACGTCGTCGGCTATGCTCTTGAGCATGCGAAACTTGCTGTCCGGCTCAAAACCCGGCAGCACGCGGCTCGCATGATAGTCATCGAACAGCTTGCCACCAAACTCCAAATAGAGCTTGCCACCAAACTGCGAGATGCGCTCCTTAATGTGAGCAGCCTGCAGCTCGATATATTTCGCGTTGTCGAAACCCTGGCGCATATATGGCTCCCGTCCCGTTTCCATTTAATGTCTTAGGCGATTATAACGGAGCCCGCCCTCCCCGATAACCAGACCATCAACAGGCACCAACCAAACACGCGCTCGATAAGTTGCGGTGGAATAGTTCCCGCTTAGTCCCTCAGGACACACAAACAGGAGCTATTCCACCGCAACTTCCCCTTTTTGGTACAAGCTAACCTGACCCCTTTGCATCAATGATGGAAACATCGCAGGTGGAGCATAAGTCAGCGAGCGCCCGCCAGAGCGAGCAAGGTGACGTGAAAGAGGAGGGCATAGGCCTTTTGGCCATGCCCGACGATTGAACGTCAGATTGCCGCTCTGGCGGGCGCGCAGCGTCGACCGGTTCCGCGGTTTGGTAAAACCGCGCAACATAAGAGCGCCCCCTCCCGCGCACGGAACGGAAGGGGGCTAAAGGTAGGAGTCTACCGGTGGGTTTACCCCACCGGACAGACGATGACCAGGTGATCCTTTACAGGATCGTCAAGGTTTCCGTGGGGTACCCGTTGGGTACTTAGAGCAGCACGCAGGCGACGGTCAGGATTACGGCGCAGACGACGGAGAGAGCGACGATGAGCTTAAGGGCAAACTTGAGCCAGGTCGTCCACTCGATCTTGGCCAGGGCGAGACCGCCCATGATGGCGCCGGAGGTCGGGGTGAACAGGTTCACGACACCGATGGCGGCGGAGAAGACCATGACCATGACCTCGGGCGAGAAGCCGAGCTTAACAGCCAGCGGTCCCATGATGGGCATGGAGACGGTAGCCATACCGGAGGTCGAGGGGATCAGGAAGGACAGGCCGAAGTAGACCAGGAAGCTCATGGGAGCGAAGATCACGCCGGACAGGCCAGCCAGAGCATTGGCGGCAGCGTCGAGGACGTAGACGTCGAGGCCGGTGTTAGCCATGAGGACGGAGATACCACGAGCAAGGGCGATGACGAGAACAACGGACATCATGTCGGCAGCGCCGGTGATGAAGGTGTTGACGATCTGCTTCTCGGACAGGCCACCGATGATACCGATCAGGACGGCCATGAGGAAGAACCAGGTGGAAGCCTCGTCGAAGTACCACTGACCAATGGGCAGGCCGGTGATCAGGGCAGACCAGCCCTGGACGACGGTGTTACCGTCGGCGTCGTAGACAGCGCCGGCGTCGAAGAAGTTGGCGACGCCCTCGTTAAGGTCGGCCAGCGGAATGAAGCCGACGATCATGACGACGAAGGTGAAGGCGAAGGCGATCAGAACACCCTTCTGACGACCGGTGAGCTTGACCTCCTTGTGGACCTCGGAAGCAGCCTTGCCGTGAGCCTCTTCGGCGTCCTTGAGCTCCTGCATCGACAGGATGGTGGAACCCTTGTCGGCCTTGACCTTCTTGGCGTAGCTCATCACGAAGACGATGGACATGGCGGTGGTAACAATCCACAGGACGGCACCGAGGCCGATGATGATGGACTGATTCACGGCAATGTCAACGCCGGTCAGAGCGTCGACGGCAGCGCCGACGGCGAACGGGTTAACCGTGGAGCCCAGGCAGCCGCAGCCAGCGCCGAGCAGGACGGTAGCGGCGCCGACCATGGGGTCGAAGCCAGCGGCCATCATGGTAGCAGCGAGCAGGGCGTAGAAGGGAACGGTCTCCTCGCACATACCATAGGTGGTACCACCGAGGGAGAAAATGAGCATCAGCACGGGAATGAGCATGATCTCATTGCCCTTAAGCTTCTGCACCAGAACGGCAATGCCGTTGTCCAGGGCGCCGGTCTCGGTCATCATGCCGAGGAAGCCGCCGAGGATCATAACGAAGAGACAGACGGGCAGAGCGTCAGCGAAGCCCAGAATCGGGGCGGTGCAGAAATCGCTCAGACGGGCGGCAGTAACCGCGCCGCCGGACGTGCCGGAGACGATAACGGTAATCACTGCAACAATTGCCAGCAGAGCAAGAAGAATGGTGAACGATGAAGGCATACCGCGCTTTTTCTTAGCGGTCTCAGTCATAGTTCTCATCCCCCCTTCATAAATCATTTACTGATCTCGCCCGAAGCGGCTCTTCCGTGCCGTGCCTGCCGCTTGATGCGAGATTTTTACCAGATAAAACCGCTCGGGGTGTGCAGCAATACACCCCGAGCGAGATGCTAGATGCTCTTACTTGAGCGTGGCGTACATGACAGCCTTAATGGTGTGCATGCGGTTCTCGGCCTCGTCGAAGACCTTGGAAGCGGGGCTCTCGAAGACCTCGTCGGTGACCTCCTGCTCGGTGATGCCGAACTGCTCGCACTTCTCGGCGCCAATGGTGGTGTTGGTGTCGTGGAAGCTGGGCAGGCAGTGCAGGAAGATGGCACCCGGGTTGGCCATAGCCATGACCTCGGAGGTGACACGATACGGGGTGAGCTGAGCGATGCGCTCGGCCCAGACCTCGTCGGGCTCGCCCATGGAGACCCACACGTCGGTGTAGATAACGTCGGCACCGGCGACGCCGTCCTTGACGTCGGTGGTCAGCTTGATGGTGCAGCCGTTGGCCTCAGCGATGGGCTTGCAGGCCTCGATGACGTCATCGGCGGGCATGCACTCCTCGGGGCCGCAGGCCACGAAGTTCATGCCGAGCTTGGAGCAGACGACCATGAGGGAGCGAGCAACGTTGTTCTTGCAGTCGCCCATGAAGACGAGGGTCTTGCCCTTGATGTCGTAGTTGAAGTTCTCCTGGACGGTCAGGATGTCGGCGAGCATCTGGGTGGGATGCCACTCAGTGGTCAGGCCGTTCCACACGGGCACGCCGGACTTAGCAGCGAGCTCCTCGACGTCGTCCTGGGCAAAGCCACGGAACTCGATGCCATCATACATGCGGCCGAGAACGCGGGCGGTATCCTCGATGGACTCCTTCTTGCCCATCTGCGACGAACCCGGATCGAGGTAGGTGACGCCCATGCCCAGATCCATGCCGCCGACCTCGAAGGCGCAGCGGGTACGGGTGGAAGTCTTCTGGAAGAGCAGGACGATGTTCTTGCCCTCGAGATAGCGGTGCGGAACGCCAGCGCGCTTCATGTCCTTGAAGTTCTTGGAGAGCTTGAGCAGATATTCGATCTCCTCGGTGGTGAGGTCGAGGAGCTTGAGGAAGCTACGGCCGGAGAGGTTAACACCCATGGTTCGTTTCCTTTCGAAAAAATGAATTACTAAAAAAGTAGTAGTGGTGCCCGTTTGACGGGCGAAACCGGTGCGGTTGTAGGGGGACCGCACCGGAACGTTAAAGACTTAGAGGTCCTCGCGCCAGAAGGGCATGCTCATGCAGCGCGGGCCGCCGCGGCCGCGGGAGAGCTCGGCGGAGGGCACGACGAGAAGGTCCAGGCCCTCCTTGTACAGCACGTCGTTGGTGACGGTGTTGCGGGCGTAGACGCAGATCTTGCCGGGCTCGACGCACAGGGTGTTGGAGCCGTCGTTCCACTGCTCGCGGGAGGCCGCGAT
>NZ_JBDGAW010000004.1:0-127993 GCF_040910265.1 Collinsella aerofaciens
AAACAAAACAGCAGGTAGAAGGCTTGCGCATTTAGTTAAATGTAGGGCATGGACGGCCGGTCTGGGCTGAGCCCCGTTATCCGGCATGGTTTTGAAATGGCACCGGTTTACTAACATGCAAATATGCTCGTTTAAATGCCTTGTCGCAGCTAATTTCCGATTTCTAACCAGTTGCACAAAACATTTGCTCGCAGTCGCGTCTCGGCGGACTTCATTGCTTCAGTTTTGGCTTTATAGCGAATCCCTAAACGGTCGCAGACGCTTCTGACTATGGTATCTAGCTGCTTTGAATCGTTGAGCATATCGTGAGTCACCAAGAATACATCGAATCCCATGCTCTGCAACGCAGTCATGCGCTCCGCATCGTGGTCAAGTATTGCACCCGAGCCATGAATGACTTCACCTTGGATTTCGATAATTGCACCTTTCATAAGAATCGGATTTACGATCACGATATCGCTGTAGCAGACCTTTTGACCTGCAATGCTTTGCGCCGAAATGGAAAGTGGGGTCAAGTCGTTGGCATAAACGTTCGTGAAGCCCGCACCGCCAAGACGCCGCGGACGGTTTAGAAGCAAGATTCCTGCAACCTCGAGCGGAGACGCGGCAATGCCGATAACCTGCTGAGCGGCATCATAGAACTGCTTTCCCCACATTTGACTTTTGACCTTGTCGGCGAATTGATGCAAGTCACTTAATTCGATGAGTGGCTTTCTCATCCAGAGAGAGGTTCCTTTAAGCTTCGTAACCTTTCTACTATCCTCATGCCGGTCCGTTTGCCCTTCGTTTTCCGAGGCCTTTACGGTTACACGGGCATAAACCCGTTTCCAAGGTGCCTCGTCTTCGCCTTCATCAAGTTCGAATAGATCTTGCGTACTGCTCTGGTGAATCTCTTTTGCCGCCATTTTTAACTGTATTTCGGCAGCAGGGGTCGGATCGAAAACAGAAAACCAGCCGCAAAGTTCGTACATAGCGAGTACGAGATCTATTTGGGACACAAAGCGTGTCATGGTAAATAACGTGTTAAGTGGATTGGTGACGCTAAAACCTACATGAGTATCGATCGTGGTGCCAACATCCGATTCCCCTTCCCAGCGAATAGTGGAGCGTAGACCCGAGTGGTGATTGCAACAACCTGGTGAGGCAACGGCGATGATGGGAGTCTTAAGAACATTGGTTACGAAGGGTGAATGGGCTAGAGCTCGCCAGCCGTCTTCTGGGCTTGGCAATCGCGGGTAGAGATCGCGCACCTGGGGCGGGCAGCGCCAGTAGCGGAACGCGGTGTTTGCACAAATGATCTCGTCCATGTTGGTCTCCCCTAGTGTCGGGCGTGAGCTATGCGGCTCGCGAGTCCGATTATCTAGGTGCGCTTCATGCGGGTAAGTACCGGAAGCTGACCAAATACTGACCAAAAGCTTGACGGGTTTTGCTAAATAGTTGAAGTGTGCAGTAAAACCGCAGGTGTTTGCTCAGAGCTTGAGGGTCCCTGTCTCCATAATTCCTCGCTAATGGAGTGAATAATTCAACGAATGAACGTAATCATTTTGGGGAAAACGTTCGATGACGTCAGCAGGGTGGATATGCGTTAAAAGTTGGATGTAGCCAACGAGTCGTTGCGAATGGTCACGAATTTAAAATCGAAGGCAAAAAGTTCTTGGAAAACCGGGCGCGGCTATGTTAGTATCTCTTTTGCCGAAAGGCGACGGGCGATTGGCTCAGGGGTAGAGCATATCCTTCACACGGATGGGGTCACAAGTTCGAATCTTGTATCGCCCACCATCTAAAGATCAGGTCAGAGGTTTAGAATCTTTGACCTTTTTTATTTTTGAAACCAAGAGTGATTCTAAAAATAAATTTGTGCTATCAGAATCGCTATTCTTGGCAAGAGTATATGCAAGGTTGCCAGACGAGGTCTTCGATGCTGCAGTGTAAGGTTTTTGCGAGTGCCAATGCCGAGGATACCGAGTTCTCATAGTGTCCAGTTCATCACTCCGCCCGCTGTCCTAGATAAACTCCCCAGTCTTTAGGTCAACGAAGTCCGCAAGCTTTATCTTTCCGGAGAAGCCGCTCCCCTTGTACTTTCCCGCATAGGTTTTAGAGTCGTACTTGAACGAAATGTTATAAAGCTTTCCGGTCTTTGTCTTCCTGATCAACCCGTTTTCCAACATGCAGCTCAGTACCCTCTTATGGCTTTCTTTATCGTTGCCGTTTAAGTAAAAGCAACAGACACCTTGTTTCGAGCCCGCCGCGATGAGCGTTTCGGGGTTCGAGTATTTGGCCTCTACGACGACGCCATCAAGAACTGCCGTTCCGACAATGTCGTCCATGAGGACGGTTTGAATGGAGAGAAGAAGAACATCCATTTGCCGCATTGGACGGGATCTATGTCGTGGATTCGTTCCTTATTGATAAACCAAATCCATGAGAACGATTTGACCCTGGCAATCGAGCCGGATTCGTTAAGAAGCGTTTTTTCGACGGACGGCGTTAATTCCTCGTTGTTGCCTGTGTTATTTGAGCTTGCCATTTCATTTATCCAAACATTCGCCCTTAATAAAGCCCCTCATCAGCAGCCTCGAGCGCTTGTATCGCTGCGCGTTTTAGCTCATTGAGACTTTCGTAGCCGCTTTCCGACAGCGGGATTATTCGCACGTTGAATGAGTCACCGTACTTGTAATCGGCATACACATCGCAATTGCCCCTACCGAGAAACTGTATTGCCGCTCGATCAATCGCTTTCGCGCTTTGGCCTACGTAGTACAGATCTTTGGCTGCATTATGAACAATGAAGATGCCAGTAATTTCGCCTTGCTGTGTCAGGGCCTTTCGCTGAGCCATAAACTCTTCGGCGCTTGCGACGATTTGAGGATCATCTTCTAGGAGCGATTGGCGTAGCCCCAGTAGTTTCTCTTGTTGTCTTGATGCAGCAATAACAAGAAAGAGCCCGTCCACAAAAAAGAACAAGCCAAGGAGTAAGAAAGTAAAAGAAAGAGAGCCATATATGTTGGCACTCGATGACAGAGCGGAAAAGAAACTGACAATTGCCAATACAAGCCCAGTAACGCTGATGACTTTTCCGATCGGGATGAGCCTTCTTGGAGGGGCCGATGCGACGGTTTTGATTTGATAGTAGTTCCTCATGGTATGAATCCAGTGATATAGGCAATTGGATCCAAATGATGCTTTATAAACGGCAGTATTTGAATTGCAATTATCATATCGCTCTGGCAGATGGGGTGTAAGGCCCAACATCGGTAATGGATCGAGAGACAGTCGAGCTGAACAAAATAGTGCCGTCGCAGCGATGGCTGATACGGCACCAATCTCTAAGAAATTGATTTAGTGGAAGGCTAAAGACTTCTGCAATAGCTGCTTCACCTCTCCCTTGGTCTAGCTTTAACGGGGCCTTAGCAGCGATATGTGGTAGCCAGGAGCGCTGTTCCTAGAATGAAGAGCGTTAAGGGCGCGACGATCCAGTTGCTGTCGCCGGTCTTGGGGAGTGTCGCAGTGGTTGCGGTTGCGGTCTTGGGCCTGGAGGTCTTGGTCACCGTAGTCTTGGTCGTTGTGTTTGTCTTGGGCAACGTAGCCGTTAAGCTCCAGGTGGTCGGCTTCGGTCTAGACCCAGCCGAGGCCCGACGCACTGAGAGCCTGGCCCCGGCTGCCATGCAGGGAAAAGAAGGGACGCTTTGTGGCCTCCACACAGCGTCCCTTCTTCAAATTATTGTGTGAATATGATTTGAGCATACGGCAGAGCCTGAATCCACTATGCTCCAACTAGGCTACAAATCATAATTCTGCAACGTAGAATACTTGATAAGCGATTGATAGCGCGGATGTCCCGATCGAACAGCCCGCTTGTAAAGCTTGATATATTTTTCAAATCCCTTTTGAACTGCGAATTCATTTCCGCGGAGAGCTTCATATTCGTTCTGGCGCAAGTGTGGACGCACCTGTTGATCTATATAGTCTGGCCTGTCTACAACAACGGCTTTCGAATAATCAATCCCGCATTTGTTTTCGGCATCGGTAAAGAATGCGTGCCCATGGCGAATATGCGAGCGAAAAGGTATGGCCCACGTATGTCCCTCGATTTCGACCAAAAAGACGATGTAAGGACGATTTTGCTTTTGTTCCATCTCTTTAAACGGCGGGTTTGGATGATCTTGGTAAAAGGAGTTTGTCAAAAAGACGATTTTAGAATTCATGCAGACCCTCCGAAAAAGAAAATGCCTCCAACCCAAAGAGATTGAAGGCATCTTCTCAGTGGGCTTTCTTTTGATTCCGTTGGTCGCGCCCTACGACCAAAATCTTCTCAGTGGGCTTTCTTTTGATTCCGTTGGTCGCGCCCTACGACCAATTTCTGATTTAAGTATACCCAAGCAACGGAGGAAATGATTGGGATTTCAAAATATGAAGGATTAAATTAGGCCTGAATTAGGCCGCTCAATCTTGACCGTACATATCTAGAAATCCAGATTCACCTAGACAATTAACTTGTATTCACGCCCAATCTTGCTTATCACAAACAGAAGTATCCATACAAGCCCCCATTGACCTTAGCTTTCGCTAACAAGCAGCACGGCATCAACTCAGTGTTGCCTCGTCGTCGGCGTCGAGCCCTTCAGACTTCTTGGCGATATCAGCCAGACCCGGATTCATCTTTTCGCAAGCGCCATCCACGATCTTCTTCAAGCTTTCAAAGAAAGAGAAGGCTTTGCGATCCTGTTTAAGTTCAGTCACGGGCTCGAGGGAAATCGTCGTAGGTTCGTCGATTCCAGCGAAAAGGGCCGAGTACAACTTCCCTACGTTCAGCTTCGGGTCTTCGACATCAATGGAAAAGCCGTCAACACCCTCGATCGCGATCTTCCCATCCTTCAGCCAGACCTTATATGCCTTCTGAGCCATAGCGTTTGAGTCGTTTCCTAACAACTTCAGCACCTCCTTCAACGGTCTTGGCCACAAGGTCGAGTACCTTGTAGTCGTCGCATTCGTATTCCAAAGCCCCACTCTTCACGTCAATTTCCCCATCTTGGCCGCGCGCGAGCACAATGACGTTATCGACGTCGAGGTTTACGACAAAGAGCGGGTTGTGCGTGATCATCAGTATCTGCCGGTTGGCGCTCATCCTCTTAAAGGCACCGAGGACGTGTTCCTTAATCGCTACTTGCGAGATTTGATCCTCCGGCTGGTCGATAATGTAGACCCCTGATTTAGTGTCCTCCTCCGCCAATAGATCGAAGTACAGGGTCCCGTACAGGCCAGGCGACGGTTCAGCGTCGATGCCTATGGACTTGTTGGTGATTTTCCTTCTCTCGGTTACACGGTCAACCACCGCATGAAGCTTGTTGCGAATCTGATCGTAGCATGTCGCCATGGAAGGTTTTTCACCTGTTACCGCTGCAGCTATTTCCTCCGTAGTCAGCTCAGTTTCGGACTGTATGCCATTCAGCAGAAGCGATAGCTTAGGCTTGTTGAACACCTCCCCAAAGACCTCATTGCAGTAGCTTATGTCGGTACTACCAGAAGTGAGTTCGGAGACAAATATGAATTTCCCCATAGGATTGGGAACCCTAATGTCAACAGGAACGGCATACTCGAGCTTCCTGTTGCATCGCTTTGCGGCAAGCAACACAGCGTTGGCAATTTTCCCAGAGACATCGTCAAGAGTCGCCGAATAATCATCGATAGTTTTCTGCTCGTCAGTCTTCTTCTTTGAAAGAACCCTGCGCTCCTCGCTCGCAGCGCCCTTGACTGCTCGGGTCTTCACGTCGTCGCGTTCGTAGACTAGCCTATGCTTCTAGACAAGCTTGAGAAGCCTGTCCATCGCCTTAATTGCATCGGCATGGGCCTCGGCAGCCTCAATCCCCATCTCTTTGAAAAGTTTCGAGTGATCCGCTCTGGCGTTGACAAGGTCGCTCCTGCAGGAGAGCAACCTAGAGCCTAGGCTTTCTATGTCCTTAAAAGAGATAGTCTTCGAATATTGGGAGATGGTAAGCTTCTCGGATTTTGGCAGGTCTCGCAAAACCACCTCATGCTTGTCAAGTCGACGGCGCGTATCGTTGAAGCGCGCTTTCGACTCTAAGGCGACAACACACTCGTCGAAGAAGCGCTTAAGCGAATCCTTGATAGAGTCGACATCAACATGGGATTGAAAATACTTACCGAAATAATCGTTTTGCCCCTGCCCCGAATGCAGCTCTTCAAGGGTCTTGCGGACGCTGTCCTGGTCGTCGAACTTGAACTCGGCTGCAATGGGGAGAATTGTGTCGACGCTTATGCCCTCCTTCGCGCAATAGGCTTCGTACCCGTCGGCCAACTTGTGTCCATCTACATGCCGGCAATTGGTCAAACGATGAATCATCATCGACTTGCCGATGGAGTTGTCTCCGATGATTGCATTGATTCCAGGCGAAAACGGTATGTCGAAGTTTTTGCCGTTGACTGAGAGCTTCAACGAATCGAGCT
This sequence comes from Collinsella aerofaciens, assembly GCF_040910265.1. Lineage (GTDB taxonomy): Bacteria > Actinomycetota > Coriobacteriia > Coriobacteriales > Coriobacteriaceae > Collinsella > Collinsella aerofaciens_BK. The sequence goes on from NZ_JBDGAW010000004.1 coordinate 6,466, forward strand.
TCGAAGAGCTGGCGCTGAAGAACGAGCAGTCGCCGACCTTGATTCTCGAAGGATCGGTGACCGCCATGAGCAAGCCTTCGAAGGTCGGCAGGCATTTCAGGCTGGAGAACGAAATCTCACCGCCTTCTCTCCCTGGATAGGTCGCCCAATCATGGCAATCGCTCCCGACAACAAACGGAACGGCATCTTTGGGATAGGTCTCGATGAGCCTCTTGATGTCGAGTTCTCGCCGCTTGTTGCGAATTTCGACCGCGTCGACAAACTCGGTCATAATTACTTCGCTGGCGCAATTCGCGCCGAGACTGCTCACGTCCCGCTTCGCTTCCTGGCCGGCCGATTTTTCGTGCCCGATGAGGACGGCGTTGAGGCCGATGTCCCTCAGGACCTTGGCGAAACCGTCTTCGGTGAAAGCGCCATTATTGAGATCGTCGTAGCGCGGTTTCCCGTTCTCATCACAGACGACCTCGGCGATGCCGTCAATCAGATCGGGGTGCCGGTCATCGAAGATGGCAACGATATGGACGACGGTCGGCTTCTTGCCATCGGCGCGAATGGACACGCTGAACTCAATACCAGGAAGCACTTTGTTTAGGCAGCCATCCCCCTCCCTCTCCTTCAAAGCGAAGTAAAGGTCTTTGTCAAAGCAATCGTGGTCAGTGATTGCGCACATGTTGATGCCATGAGCCTCCAAACCGCGAAGCAGCACGTTAACATGGTCTTTGTCGCAATCGGAAAGTTCCTTCTTGCCTTTGTCCTTTGTGACGACACTTGCAGCAGAATGGATATGGAGATCGATTTTGGTCGGCTTCGTGACTATGCGTTCCAATTGCACCTCCTATGCTGTCCGGGCGATTTGCCTATCGCCCAACATTGATATTACATGGCCGATTGTCCATCTTGGACGATAGGCCGGTTATATGAACCTCTCATGCAAAACTCCTTCGTCCCTATGATAATCCCATCCCTCGATGCGGATAAGATACTAATCGGCCTTTAGCCTCATTGTTGACAAGCTCGTTGACACCGGCTTCCGCCTTTGATGTCAACTTCATTCGACGGCTCCCTCAATGGTCTCCAAGCAAGTGCGAATGCCACCCATGCGGTTCCATGCGTCCCAGAATCTCACAGTACCTAAAAGTGCAAATTAGCGCCGGTCCGGAAGAAAGGTTTTGGGGTGATCATATTTTGAAGAAAGGTACTCTGCTTCATTCCCAGCGCGAAAACGCATATGGCTAGTACGTCAGATGTTGCATGCGCGAAAAGGGCAACGCTCCCTATCCGGAAGTGTTGCCCTCAAAGCTTCAACAGAGTTCTTGTATTGCAGCTAAGTGCGTTGCGCCGCCTCAGCAGCGATATGCGGCGGCTAGAAGCGTTGTTCCAAGCAAGAAAAACGTAAAGGAGGCGACGATCCAGTTGTTGTCGCCGGTCTTGGGGAGCGCCGCAGTTGTTGCGGTGGCAGCCTTGGGCTTGGCCGTCTTGGCAACTGTGGTCTTGGTCACTGTCGTTGTTGTCTTGGTTGGCGCGGCAGCGGGCTTCGGCGCGGGATTTGCCGAGGGCCCCGTGGCGGGCTCACCGGCAGCGGGGTTAGCATCGGTGGGAGACTTTTCCGCGCTATCGCCAGTCACCTCGCCCCTGTCGGTTTCCCCCGCCGGCGGCGTGGCCACATCGGGCTCAACCACCACGTGCGTTGCCACGGTCCCGGCAGCATCCACCACGCCACCAGCACCAAATGCCCCGCCGTCAGGCGTCACAAACCGCGTGGACACAAGCGACCCGCCCGTGCACGCAACGCCGCCATCGGCACCGGTCGCATCGAGCCACGAGGCATCGACGGAAAGCCGGCAGCCGGCCGCGCCCTCGCCATCGCCAAGACCTGCGTCCTGCAGATACACACCATAAGTGCGCACGCCCGCCCCGGACCCGGCGCCCGCGGCGACGACGCGCCCGCCGCCGCGCACGGCCATGTCGCCGGCGATAACACCGGCAACAACCTCGTCAGTAACATCGGCCCCGTCCGCCCGGGCATCGACGGTGCAGCCGTCCACCACGAGCGCCTGCGACACGTGGATCCCGCACTGCGAGCCCGTCGCCGTCAGGGCCCCGGTGCCGCGAAGCGTCAGGCTGCCCCACACCTCCATGCCGCACAGCGTGATGTCCGCATTGGGCGCATGCGACTCCGTCACTGAGTTCTGCCCGGCAAGCGTCAGCACCAGGTCGCCGTCGGCGCCGATGGCCTCGCCCGCGTAGCCGTTGAGCTCCAGGTGGTCGGCATCGGTCCAGGCCCAGCCGAGGCCCGACACGCCCGGCTCGTAGTACGTCGCGCCCGCGATGATGAGGCTCTCCGCGCCCGCGGCATAAGAAGGCCCGCCCAGCAAAACGCATAGGCAGGCCATGGTGACAATCGCAATGAAATGACGGCTGGTGTGGGACTCGGCAGCAAACATACCCGCTCCGATCTTCGCAGGAGCCAATAGAATGTGCACCAGAAAATGCCCTGGTAGCAGCAGTTATTAGTTTAGCGAGATCAAGCCGAAAACAAACAAAATGCCCCTTAGCAGTGCCAAGAATTAGGTGTAAATCGTTTTGTCAGTCGGTGAAAGGAAGGGCTATCTTATGCAAACCGGTCGTCACTGAGATTTCTGATCATATTAAAGATGCCAATGAATACCTTGCTAATAGCAAGGTAACGCATTTCACCATCAGCTAAGAGCACGCAACGCTCTTTCCGATTCAATCATTTTACGAACGATGAATTTCATCTTCTCGTTCCTGGAAATAATTATTTCCAGGCAGTCTTTGAGCTCGTTGTCGTTTTGAACAACGATGAGATTATTATTCTCTGAGATTCTAATTGTCTCGGTATAGAAATCCCTGGTTTGACAGAAGATGTCCTCATCTAAGACCAGCTCGATTGGATAGACAGCACCTAATCTCATCGTCATCACTCTAAACTTATACTGCGTTGTGAAAATATCAAAAGCATAATCGGACGGCGAATAGGAGTCGTTTGCATCAGTAAGGTCCAAGGCAGTTTCTTCCACCTTTTCTTTTATTGGACCCTTGAGTTGAAACTTTATTTCTTGAGGCGTCCACATGTTGGAGGATATTTTGGTGGTAAAAGCAAGTTTGATAAAACGAGCATCAATCAAATCACGAGACGCAGACTTAACATCTGCGCACTGCTTCTGCATGATCGATTCGACATTCTCAGCAGAATTGTTCAAGGGCTGATCAATAATGTTCGCCCAGAAATTTTCGTTACTTACCATGACAATTCCCCATCTCCATAGTTACCAATAGTGGCAAATGGTCGCTGTACCTTGAACACGGCTGTGAATTAACAATTAGTTTAGTATCACCAATTTGACGAAGATAGCGGCAATCGGTAACACAGTCCGCTAACTGCCAATCTACAACGATTTGATCGAGGGAATGCCAATAATAGGTACAATCGCCCGAACCCCAATAATATGAACCCTGATTAGAATTGGATTCAGATAGGAATTCTAGAGTGAGATTATACATTACTGGATATGATGACCCATAGCTATCTCTAAATTTCAGCCTCTTTGCAACCTCTTTGAAAAAGGTCGAATTTAAGGAATCGAGTTTTACCATTTCAGGGTCAAATGGATTGCAATTGAAATCACCTATCAACATATTGAAGCTACCGGGGTACGTGGTCTTCGTAGTATTTAGTTCGCTAACGAGTTTTCTAATTATCCTTTCGCGACGATCGCCATGAGGATCGTTACGCTTGTCTGGCAGATGGACAATTGAGGTGTTCACGGGAACACCGTCAAGCATCAATGTGCATGTCAGATTATTTATTACTGTAGAGGCATGCTGTGAACAAATTGAAGACTTGACGAGCAGCTTCGTTTTCGCACTATCATCTATTGCCTGCACGGGTCGATATTGCCCATCAAGCAGTTCGATTAATCTCTGGAAGTCCACTTGATCAACTTCAGCGAAAGCCGCTAGATCCACGTCATTTTGTTGAAGAGCCAGATGAATGAGATTCGCTAGGCAGTTGCGTTTTAAATTCCAAAAGAATAGTTTCAAAACTTTACCTGACAGCCCTCATAATTTACTCAGTTCATATAATATACCCCTGAGTTAAGGATCATCTTCGACTGTAAGTATTAAATTTCATCATTATGGTCTTATGAAGATTGCCTCCTTTAGAAAAAAGCGAGGGTGTATCGGCTTTAGCCGATACACCCCTTCCTCAACTCAGTATTCTTTTGAAGATGGTGCCCGTCCAGCCCAGACGACCTTTCCCCTAGTCCCGCTTAAACAGATGCCTCGTGTACACCTTGTCCGCAACGTCAGCGAGATCGTCACCCCAGCGGTTGGCCATGATCACGTCGCAACCGGTTTTGAAAGCCTTCAGGTCGTGAGTCACCTCGAACCCGAAGAACTCCTGCGCGTCAAGAGTGGGCTTGTAGGCCACCATGGGAACGCACTTGGCCTTCATGCGCTTCATGACTAACCGGATGGAACTCGAGCAGAAGTTGTCGGAGTTGGACGTCATCGTCAGGCGGCACACGCCCACGACCGGCTTCTCGGTTTGCCCTCGTACACGCGTTCCCAGACCATCTGCAGCGACTCGTCGGCCACGAAGTCCTTGCGTGAGTCCTAGGCCCTTTCAGCACCACCAATATTGCGAAACAGCACCGCCATCCACCCGGTCGAATATTGCCGTTCGGCACCGCCATTATACGCCCTCCCGCGCATCCCCGATACGCTCGGTCTGTCATGCATTCCGGAGAAAGAGGAGGTTCCACATGGGGAGAAGGATTAGTGCCAGGGAGGACCTGAGGCTGAGGTCGGTGAACGGGCTGTCGCAGAACGCGATCGCCTGCACCGCCGAGTCTCGTGGCAGAGCGTCCGGGACGCAGGCGAGGCCACGAGGGAGCATAGCATCTTCTGGGAGGACGTCGAGGGGATGTCCGAGAAAGCGGCCTAAGCGCTGTCGTTCCCAACAGGGACGATGCCGGGACAGTCCATGCCGACCCTTCTGGGGCCCGCGTCCGCGGTGAGTTCGTGAGCACCGACGTAACGCTCAAGCTCCTGCATGCGGAGGACGCGGAAGGGTGCGCTATTTGGCCCGCCCGTTTGCGTAGGCCGCCTGTGCCAGGAGGGTGAGGTCGTGCTACGTCTGGCAGCCCGGCCCCGAGGAGTTCTGGCGGGAGAGCCGGGAGCGGCCGTGCTCCGAGTAAGAGCCCGTCGCAAGAACGGGGGGCATTCGGCTGCTCGTGGATGATGAGAGGCTGTTCTACAAGCTGGACAACGAGTTCAGGTCGATATTGTTTGAGCTGATAAAACCGAGGCACGGCATCGACCGTCTTCTGTACACAGCACAAGAAAAATAGACTGGCATCCAAGGCTTGGCGGCGTGGGCCACGCGGACTCCATCATGGACAGGATCTTGCACAACCCTGTCTAGTTCGACATGGCAGAGGCCGACATGCAACAGCGCCGCAAGGCGGACCGCCAGCAATACAACGACACCGGGGCGTTTGCCAGCCCCGGTGCCCACGCGTAATAACGGTAGTGCTGCTTCGTGATGTTCGGCAGTGCTCAAACGAGCAAATGCTCAAGTAAACAGCGGTGCTGCTCACAAAAGCTAATGCTACTCGCACAAATTAACGCTCAGCATCTCAACTCGCTCCATTTTGAGAAACACAAATCTTGATAAAATTCTGTCCAAAATCCGTGACTCTATAACTCCAGCGCCGAAAATCAAATCTTTTGCCATCCTCGAGCTCAATTTTCGCCATCAAATCGCGAATTGCCTCGCTGGATTCATATGCCTCGAACGCTGGCTTATCGGCTTCGGAGTAATAATCAAACCGCTTAAGGATTCCCAGCCGATCAAGATTCCCGAGGTACACCAAAGACTGCTCAGGAAGCTCGCAGACATTCAAGCAACACTCGTTATAGCCTGAAACAATAGTCTTCCATTCGCTAGGCACGATATCGTTAGTACGAACGATACGTAAATCAATAAGAGGAATAGAAATCGGGCTGTCAGTCCCTAAGCCAGCTAACGATCCCAAGAGCTTAGCCTCGTCAGGGCTAATTTCTTTGAGTATCTGAACAAAGCTAGGGTGAACATATTCAGCTACACGATCGTCCATAGAGGAAAGTAATAGATTAGCGTACATCTCTCGTATTAGCGTACATCTCTCGTAAATCCTCGCTGTCATAACAATATGAAAGTTGCTGAATTGCAGGCACGGCAATATGGGCAGGAGGCTCAGTGAGATGGTCCTCGGGAATCTCATCAACACGAGATCCCATAGCATCTATGGTGCGCGCGATGCTCTCTTCCCTGTTCACTACCCATCGATCCTAAGATGAAAGCCAAATGGCTACCGTTCTAGGTAACAAACTGAGCATATTTCCAACCGGCTTAGCGGAGGGATGCACAAGATCGTCATAAGCCTTTTCAAGTACCGGAGTCTCGGAAAGTTCTTTTACCGTGTGTATATCCACACCGACCTCCTTATTCTCTGACGCGGAGCGCGTATTTAAACTAAGTCTTATCGTACAACCCGTTCTCGCTAGGCACCCAGCTTTAGAAGTGAATCGAATTAGAAAAGCTTTGAAGATCAAGCCCTCCGGGTGGGCGTTCGGGTGGAAGGGATAGATCCAGCTGAGAAGAGCGAACCCCTTCGGGCGGCTCTTGGCGGGTCTGAGCAGCCGAAGAGTTCCAGCTGTTCAGAGAGGCCGTTGACGAGAGACGCTGCCGCGATGGCGCCGGTGCGCATGCCGAGGCCGGCACGCCCTATCGCCGGACTTGGAATGCCCGAGGTTCCGCGCTCGCGGCGCCTGGAGGGACAGTTTCATCGCTGCCGGCGTCTCGAAGTGGCGCCGCCGCTGCCGCGGCAGGAGGTTCACCTCCCCCGGGGACATCGTCCTCGAGCACTGCCGCAAGCCGCTTCCCGCCTGGGTCTCCTCCATCAGGCTCATGAGCCATAACATCTCCGTCGAGTGCGCGGCCGAGCTGTGCGGCGTCAGCCACAAGACGGACTTCGAGTGGCGGCGCCGCGCGCTCGCCACGTTAACCGGCTACCAGGACCGGTTTGTACTGTGCGACACCTTCTGGATTGACGAGACCCACATCAACGACACAGACCCCTCCAAGGGTTACGAACAGGTGCATAAGCGTGGTCTATCCCGACAAAAGCCGTGCGTCTGAGTCGCCTTCGATTTCCATAAGAACCCCTTCGCGGTCGTTCTCGGCCACGGGAAGCCCAGCTCGGCGCGCGCAAGGAAGGCCATGGGCAGCAGAATGTTGCCCGGGTCGCTGCCCATCCACGACCTTGAGAAGGCGCACAACGCGTTGGTCAGGGACGGCGGGTTCGAGAGCGAGGCACACAGGGCCGACGTGAACGACCCGGTCTACCTGGAGCGGATGGAGATGGCGAACGACCTGTGCTCTTGGCTCAAGCGCTACCTTTGGCGCTTCACGGGGATGTCGCCCAGGAACCTGCAGGCCTACCTCGACTGGTACGTCTACCAGGCCAGGGACAGATGGGACCAGACCGCAAGGGTGGTGCGCCATATCCTGATGGCCGAGCGACTTACCGCAGCTTGGGGTAGGTGCGGCAAGTCGCGTTATCTAACCCATTGCATTACTAATCATCCCGTAATCCATCAATTCACCCAGCACCACATAGGGCCTGTTAATTTTATTTGGCGCTGAATTGCACCCTGCTTATTTTGCTGACATAGAGTCTTGTATGAAGCGGCAAGAACGTCTTCTTTTTCAAAGAGATCTTGCCGTTGATCGGGCTCATCTAACCTTTCAGAAGCTTGTTCAAGCGTCCATTGATATTCCCTTGCATTCTGGAGCATCTTATTAAATAGAACCTGATATTGATACATTGAAAACAAAAGGGATTGATAATCTTCTATGAATTCGGCAATCGCCTCTCCACTCTTTCCTTTGAAGCAAAATTTCGCCTCCATGGCGAGCGATCTCATTTCATCAAGCTTTAAATGCAATTTAAGTTGAAGTTCGGCATCTAACACCTTATTAATTGAGGCTGAGATTGATTGCAGGTACGTGGTGTTAGTCAGCCATACAAATAGTAGGTCGATAGCCATTTGCGGTTCGTCGTCATGTTCCAAGTTCTTCGCGTTTTTTGCGTAAACGCTCATGAGCTTATCGACGGTTATCCATATATTTAAACGCCGATTGAATAGAGACTGTTTATTGCTGAGACGAGCTTGGTAACAAGAAATGAGCAACGCGATGATTGCCACAATCGCTGAGATGTACTCAGGTAGATTTGTTAGACCCATTGTCTCCTCCTCCCTTGACACGTGCCGCAGTGGATGATGTCTCCAGTTAAGCAGTTGTCCACTTACACCTTCATCCTTGAAGTTCGTCTGGAACAGCTTTCGAGTCTAATTTCAGTATTGGCCCTATTCTTGTTGCCACGGCTACTAACAATCGGTAATGAAAACCGGCGCATCTTGCCATAGGCAAACGCGGAGATATCTTTGGGTTACGCGTGGTTGTCGACTTAGGAAAGCTCAATCGAGCTATCAGCAACTTCAATGCCGGGTGCGTATTTTTCTATCAACGTGTTCAGAATCACGCGGTTGCCAGGTGTCATTTTTGGCGAAGAAACGATCTTCATTGACGAAAAAGCTTCATCGGAGATAACAAGATCGTAATAGGGTGGGATTCCGGGATCGCGTTTATCGAGTATGACATCATTTGCTCTGACAATCTGATCTAGTCGTCCGTTTATTACGGAATCGATACCTATAGGAACGGCTGTCAAGATATAGCGCCATTCTTTCTGATACGACCATGCAGTTGTTTTGTGAACTCCAAGTGCATTTAAATCAGCCACGAGTCCGCCGTTTTCAAATGCCTTAATTACCTTTGGAAACAAAAGAGACTCATCATTTGTGTATTCGACCTCGTGAAGCATCTCAATATTACGAGCCGTTTCAAAAAAGAGGTAATTCTTATCCCAAAAGTCCTCGAGAGGCAGATGAAGGCCATCAAATGAACCGCCAGGGGCATTCAGAACCGCTTTACTTGATAATTTATTGAGGCTCTCATTTGAAACAGAGTACTGCTTAAACGGATAACTCTTCATCTGGATTCTTACTCCGCATTCAGCTCCGGCATACTCACGCCACATCGGAATACTCTCTTCGTCGGATGAAGTCCAGCAGCTGATGAGTTTCATTTTTCCAAGGTTTTGAGAGTCGGCTGAACGTTGCTCTTGTGGGTCATCGACCATATCTAATCGGCTGAACCTGATAGTCCGATAACGTAGAATCAAAGCCAGTGTTTCTAGGCTTGTATAATGGTAGAGAACAGCAGGTTCTTTCATAGTGGGCTCCCGATTAAGATGAAACGTTCTTATCGCAATTCTAAGCTTGTTCACTTAATTGCAAATAGCGAATCAGTACCAAGCGGTCCCAAGCATCTCCCCTACCCAACTTTGTCCAAAAAGTTCGCTGTTGCTGACTGACGTTACCTTAAAAATAACCCTACTTACATATACACGGAGTGTTGGCCTGGCGCCGCCTCCGGGCCTTGGCTCCCACCTTATCGAGAGGCACCGCTATTAAACGAGTCTTTTACCGCTCGCTCTGCGCAGTTCTTTGCGTATCCATGCTTAGCGCAGCAATACCTGTAAGGGTTATAGCGGAAGAAGAACGGTGGCAAGAAAACACCCTAGAGTAGGTTGATACTGGTGCAGAGGACAATTCGGGCGGCAGTATGACAGGCGACATCGATACAAGCGAGACCTGCAATGAGTCCATCAAAAATGATTCCGATATCGCGAATCCAATTGCACATCAGGTGGAACCTCAGGTTTCCCTAGCTTCCGATATGTCGTCTGATTTGAAACAAGCCACAAAGGCCACAGTAAGTGGGTATCAGCACAGCGATAGCGCCACCAGCGGTAATGTCACCCTTAACGTCGAATGGAACGATCCAGTACTTGGACAGCCAACGACCTTCCACGTGAGCGCAACGGGCGGCGGTGGCAGTTATCTCTTCAACATGGATGCGCCCTCCTACTCCAACCCCAATGAGTACGTCTACGAGTCGATCGTCGCCCCAAGCCGCGGAGAGTGGACAAAGTACACCAACGCGTGCGTTAGTCACGACTTTGCGTTCACAACGATGGCTACCGGATCATATAACTTCCGCTTTTACCTCATGGATAAGGCGTCGGGCGTTTACTACTTGCGCACCAACACGTATATCCAGGTTGCAGACGATGCATATCCCAGCGTTGCGAGCATTGTTGGTGTGGCTGTGTCACAACTCAAGCAAGAGACAGATGGCACTGAATACGAAATGGCTCTCTTTCTTCATGACTGGCTTCTCGATCAACTTGAATACGACAATTCGCTCAAGTGGTCCTCGGCAGAAAGTGCCCTTACGAGGGGGCTTGGGATATGTCAAGCCTATGAATCAGCGTATGCGAAACTTCTTTCCGCCGCAGGTATAGAAAACGCTGAAACCCGCGATACCTATGATGGGCATACGTGGAATGCGGTCAAGCTCGATGACGAATGGTATCAGGTCGACTGTACCTGGGACGATACGTCTGATAACTTCTAAGGTGATTTAGATCAGCGTCATCTGTACTTCTGCCTCACTGACGAGCTCATGGTAATTGCGCATCCGAGGCACGAGAAGATTTACACCACCGACGATTACTCTACCAGCTCAAATAGCCTTAAGAATAACTACTACGTCCGCAACGGCAAGGCTGATGAGTGGGCCAGCAAATATGTCGAACGGATTCAGAGACACCTTGCCGCTCGCGAGGAGAGCTTTTCAGTAGATGCTGGCAACCAGTCCTTTCCGCCCAGCATCAGTGGAATCCAGAACGGCATCGTCGCCTTTGCGATGAACCCGCGCGAGTGGAGGACGACCGACGCCAAGGCCGATCTTACTGCCAATTCCATCTTTGCCATGCAGTTCGGTTACAAGTGGATTTTAAGGTTCGACTTCTACGCCACTTACAAGGAGCCCGCATCCTACACGATCCGCTACCACGGGTCGGACGTGGCGCCCGCCGCCGCCAGGACAACGAGGGTCGTCGTGGGCACGCCGACCGCTATGCTGACGTCGTCGCTGGGCTTCTCCGGCGGGTCGATGGCGTGCGCGGGCTGGAAGGCCCACCGCGTATGCGACGACGCGTGGTTCGTCATCGACGCCGCAGGCAACGTGGACTTCTACGCCATTTGGATTGGAAACAAAGAATACGCCTAGACCATTCCGGTGCGATTTGATTTTATCGGCTATGTCGTTGGTAAAACAGTAAGCAAAAAGCTGGTCTTAGGTCATTTGCTTCAGCTTCTAGCGTTTTATCTAAACTCGGTAGTAAATACCTAATTAAGCAAGCTCATCTTCTAAGAACCTAGTCGTAATTGTGGGGCTTACGGTAAACCATGCGATATCTGCCGCTTTTTTGCAGCGGGGCTATACGCCAGGCATAAGAAAAGCCGCCGTTAACAAGCGGCGGCTTTTACTCTCGAAAAGTTAATAGCGGCTAGAGCGTCTTGAGGTACTCCCCCAGCTCTTCCTCCCAGTCGGGCATGTGGAAGCCGACCGACTCGAGCCCGGACAGGTCGAGCGCGGAGTGGACCGGGCGCGGGGCGACGGGGCCCGCGGCGCCGGCGTAGTAGTCGGAGGTCGACACCGGCACGACCCTGTCGCCGTTGCCGTTGGCGGCCTCGAAGACGGCGCGGGCAATGTCGGCCCAGCTCTTCACGGCGCCCGAGCCGGTGCAGTCGTAGGTGCCGTAGGGGGCCTTCGCGTCCAGGACGTGGAAGATGGCCTCGGCCATGTCGCGCGTGAAGGTCAGGCGGCCCAGCTGGTCGTCCACGACCGTGACCTGCGTGAGCCCGTCCTCGGGGTCGGCGACGCGGTCGGAGAGCGCCTTCATCGTCTTGACGAAGTTGTGGCCCTCGCCGATGACCCAGGAGCTGCGCATGATGTAGTGGCGCGGGCAGCCGGCCACGGCGATGTCGCCGGCGGCCTTGGTCTGGCCGTAGACGGACAGCGGGCTGAGGGGCTCCTCCTCGTCATGCACCTCGGCGGTGCCGTCGAAGACGTAGTCGGAGGACACGTGGACCAAGGTGATCCCATGCTCGGCGCAGGTGCGTGCGAGCAGGGCGGGACCGGTCGCGTTGGCCTTCCAGGCGATGGCGCGGCCCTCGGGGGTCTCCGCTTTATCCACGGCCGTGTAGGCGCCGCAGTTGATCACGGTGCCGTAGAGCGACCAGTCGTACTGCGCATAGGCGTCGGGGTCGGACATGTCGAAGGTGTCGATGTCGCAGAAGTCGAAGTCCTTGGCGACGCCGCGCTCCTCGGCGAGCGCGCGCACCGCGCGGCCCAGCTGGCCGTCGCAGCCGGTGACGAGGGTGCGCTTCGGCGCCATCGGGACGACGTCGGCGAGCATCGGGTGGTTGAGGTCGGCCTCGGATACGGTGGCCTCGGCGAGCGGGATCGGCCACTCGATGGCGAGCTCGGGGTCGGCGAGGTTCACGAAGGTGTAGGTCCTCTTCAGCTCGAGCGACCAGTGCGCGTCCACCAGGTAGGTGTAGGCGGTGCCGTCCTCGAGCGCCTGGAAGGAGTTGCCCACGCCGCGCGGCACGTAGATGGCCTTGGAGGGGTCCAGCACGGTCGTGTAGACCTTGCCGAAGGTCTCGCTGCCCTCGCGCAGGTCGACCCAGGCGCCGAAGACCGAGCCGCGGGCGACGGAGATGAACTTATCCCAGGGCTCCGCGTGGATGCCGCGGGTGACGCCGCGGCTGTCGTTGTAGGAGATGTTGTTCTGGACGACGCGGAGGTCCGGGATGCCCAGGGCGGTCATCTTGGCGCGCTGCCAGTTCTCCTTGAACCAGCCGCGCGAGTCGCCGTGGACGGCGAGGTCGACGACCTTCAGGCCCCCGATGCCCGTCTCGGTGACGGAGAGGTCCTTCTCGAATGCGATGTCTGCCATGTCTCTGCTCTCCCTACTGCCCCTGCGCGCGGTAGCGGGCCTCGGTGGCCTCCTTGGCCGGGCGCCACCAGGGCTCGTTGGCGATGTACCAGTCGATGGTGGCCTTGAGCCCCTTGGCGAAGTCGGTGTGCGCGGGCCTCCAGCCCAGCTCGCGCCGGAGCTTGGTGCTGTCGATGGCGTAGCGGCGGTCGTGGCCGGGGCGGTCGGCGACCCAGTCGAAGTCCTCGGGGTCCTTTTCCATCGCCTCGAGGATCATGCGGAGCACGGTGATGTTGTTCTTCTCGCCATTAGCTCCGATGAGGTAGGTCTCCCCCATCTCGCCCTTCGTGAGGATGTCCCAGACGGCCGAGGAGTGGTCCTCGGTGTGGATCCAGTCGCGGACGTTCTCGCCGCGGCCGTAGAGCTTGGGGCGCACGCCGTCGATGATGTTGGTGATCTGCCTGGGGATGAACTTCTCCACGTGCTGGTAGGGGCCGTAGTTGTTGGAGCAGTTGGAGATCGTGGTGCGCAGGCCGTAGGTGCGTGTCCATGCGCGGACCAGCATGTCGGAGCCGGCCTTGGTCGAGCTGTACGGGGAGCTCGGCTTATAGGGCGTCTCCTCGGTGAACTTGGCCGGGTCGTCGAGCGCCAGGTCGCCGTAGACCTCGTCGGTGGAGACGTGGTGGTAGCGGATGCCGTATTTGCGGACGGCCTCCAGCAGGCGGAAGGTGCCCTCCACGTTGGTGCGCAGGAACGGCTCGGGGTCGGCGATGGAGTTGTCGTTGTGGGACTCGGCGGCGTAGTGCACGATCGCGTCGTGACCAGGGACGATGCGATCCAGCAGCCCGACGTCGCAGATGTCGCCCACGACGAGCCCCACGCGGTCGGAGGGCAGTCCTGCGATGTTCTCGGGGTTGCCGGCGTAGGTCAGCTTGTCCAGGACGGTGACGTGGACGTCCGGATGGTTGTCCACCACGTAGTGCACGAAGTTACTGCCGATGAAGCCGCAGCCGCCCGTGACGATGATGTTCCTGGGCTCGAAGAGCTCTTCAGACATATCTGTATCTCCCATTGAATCGTTTAGTACTCGCGCGGGCTGTTGACGATCTCGCCGGCGGCGACCTTCTTCAGGTGCTGGCCGTAGACCGACTTGCCGTAGGCCGCGGCCGCCTCCTCCAGCCGCGCCGTGTCGATCCAGCCGTTCTCCCAGGCGATCTCCTCGGGCACCGAGACCGGTAGGTCCTGGGAGTGCTCGACGGCGCGGACGAACTCCGCCGCCTCGTGGAGCGACTCCATGGTGCCGGTGTCCAGCCACGCGTAGCCGCGGCCGAGGGTCACCACGGAGAGCGTCCCCTCCTCCAGGTACATCTGGTTGAGCGTGGTGATCTCCAGCTCCCCGCGGGCGGAAGGCTGAACCTTGTGGGCCTTGGCGGCGACGTCGCCCGGGTAGAAGTACAGGCCGGTGACGGCGTAGGAGCTCTTAGGCTCGGCGGGCTTCTCCTCGATGGAGACGGCCCTCCCCTCGCGGTCGAACTCCACGACGCCGAAGCGCTCGGGGTCGTCCACGTGATAGCCGAAGACAGTGGCACGGCCCGACTCGGCGTTCTGGACGGCGCGCGTCAGGTGGCGCGACAGGCCGTTGCCGTAGAAGATGTTGTCGCCCAGCACGAGGGCGCACGGCTCGCCGGCGATGAAGTCCTCGCCGATGGTGAAGGCTTGAGCCAGGCCGTCGGGGCTGGGCTGCTCGGCGTAGGAGAGGTTGACGCCGTAGCGGGAGCCGTCGCCGAGCAGGCGCTCGAAGTTGGGCAGGTCCGTCGGCGTGGAGATCACCAGGATGTCCCGGATGCCCGCCAGCATGAGGGTGGACAGCGGGTAGTAAATCATGGGCTTGTCGTAAACCGGCAGCAGCTGCTTGGAGGTCACGAGCGTGAGCGGGTACAGGCGTGTTCCGGACCCGCCCGCGAGAATGATGCCTTTCATTTAATCTGTCCTCTACAATCGAAATGCGCTTTAGATCGAGTGATAAATAAGACTTGGGTATCCTATTTTGCTAAACCCCCTCATTCTTAACGAAATAGGCAAGGTAATGACTGCGGAATATGGCTACCTGAATTGCCCCTTCCATTTTTCAATGCTCGACCAAGGGAGATTGATTCCGGTTATTTCAGGTTGGTTAATCCAATCAGCCATTTTGAGTAAAAAGTCATCTTCTCGTTCGAAAACAGGAAGTCCGGTATCTTCACCGATGATCGCGTGCCAAATGTTGGTAATGGACTCACTTTGCTTCAACGCTATGAAAAGCGCCAGTATCGAAAATCAATTTATAATCCCACAATGATGTGAATTCGTTCGGGCAAATAACGACCGCAAAGTGATACAAGCGAATAAGATCCGGCAAGAGTTAGCGCCCAAACAGCAAATGTCGAAACACCAAGTGGAATGACGAATAATCCAAGCAGTTTCCAAACGGCCTTGAGAACAAGTATATGGCAGAGGTAGATTCCAAAAGAGGCGTTCCCAAGGTCAACAAGCAAAGTAGAAGATAATCGCGACTTGAATGATCCCGGAACCGCCATAAGAAGCGCGATCACAGCTAAAGAGGTCGCGGCAGAACCGAGCTTAAGCTGAGTTGTGGCCATATTGAAATCGCCAGTCAAATACCACCAGAAGCCTGCGACCTCCTGAATTATTAAAAATATAAAGAGCACTGCAACAAGCTGAGTGGTTCGTCCTTCAATGAGCGCAGCCCAACGCCTCCAGTCGAGACCGAAAACATAAAAGATGAGCCACATGGGGCAGAAAACCTGTATTAGAGGCAATGCGATACCGGCAACGGCAGCGAGCTCCCTTAGAAGCAAGCAAGCCGGTGTCACACAATAGATAAAGAACCTATACCGTGAAAGGAGCCTGAACAGTACCGGAGTAAGCAGCACAAGCTGTGAATAGACCAATAGATAGTACATCTGAGCCGATACGGAGCCCACGGCGAACGCCAGAAACCCAGACGCCCATGAAGGGCGGGGAAACGCCGCAAGATAGATAACGCTCCAGAACGCATAAGGTCCGGCAACCTTGCTAATGCGGCGTCGAAGACCCCCCCGCATTAAATTTGCGCTCGTCGGTAAGAACA
Organism: Collinsella aerofaciens; assembly: GCF_040910265.1. GTDB lineage: Bacteria > Actinomycetota > Coriobacteriia > Coriobacteriales > Coriobacteriaceae > Collinsella > Collinsella aerofaciens_BK. The sequence goes on from NZ_JBDGAW010000004.1 coordinate 22,585, forward strand.
CCGGATAAAAACAAGAACAACGCAACAGAAAAGTTGAGGAATGGGCGAATGGCGACCGACGCGGCACATTGAGGAAGACAGTGGATAAGCACCACTGCGGAAATCGCAAGCCCACGAAGAGCTTGAAGGTAGCGATCCTTGGCCATCTAGGCTCTCCTTCCAACGAGTCTCTTTAGTCGTCGTTTAATACCACCAAGCTTGCGGCGGACACGCTGCCAGAGAGTGGGACGGAAATCCCACTTGTCCATGAGATCTGGGATGGAAAGCCCGGCAGACACGTCGTTCAAGAACTCGTCGCGCTTTGGATAAGGCGTGACAGAATGGACGAGGCTAGGGTTGCCCGCGATTACCCCATCAAGCGTCGCCGGACCGTTTGCAGTAAGCCCAGAAATAGCCTCGAATGCCCGCACGCCCTTCTCGGTATTGCATAGGACGGCAGATACGCCCTTGGAGTTGTCGACCTCGGGATGGGTATTCTGGAACCCCCAGAAATCACCGAGCGTGATATCGGCGCCGCTGGAGCGCTTTGCTGGACATGCCAGACAGGACGAACGAAGGCTCGCATTGGCCAGAAACGCTTTCATGTACCAGTCTTTGCCGAATATCTGGGACTCGGTGTCCCCGGTGTTGTCTTTCTCCGCTATGTGCTTGTACATAGCGGAGTAAGACAACCATCCGGTTGTCTTACTCCGCATATTGACGTCGCAGACGTCCGACCCGAAGGCCTCACCACGGTAGTCGACCCAGCGCGACCAGAGCTCTGGAGACGGAACACCGTGGCAGATGACGTCGACGCCGAGGAAGAGGTCAGAGTCGGCGAGTTTCCCCAGGTATGAGCGCATGCCAGCCACCTGACATGCAGTACCGGCAAAGAGCGCCGGCCTGCCTTCACGCAGGGCAGCGCGGACGCCCTCGAAGACGCCGCGGCCAACCGCGCTCTGAACGTATTTCGAGCGCATAACGGCGCCGAGCGCCGGCCTGTCCTCCACGAGCACGTGACGAAGCTCGCGGCAACCGTCCGTCCACGCGGCGCCCGCCACAACACCGCCGCGCGAGAGAGCGTCACCGGCGAGTAGACCGAACACGCCGCCCGACGACGATCTATCGAGCAAGCCGACGTCATGAGCCTTCGCCCAGAGGGCGAACTCGCACCCGTCCTCCCCAGGGGCGTTGAGCGCCGGGCATACGGCGTCGCACGCCCCGCAGCCTACGCACCCGGAGGCGTCGACGGTGGGGTGTAGGAAGCCACAATCATCGGGTTCCATGGAGATGCATGACTTGGGGCAGCGGGCAGCGCACGCGCCGCAGCCGCAGCAACGGTCGCCAAGCGAGACGACCCTCGGGGATTTCTCGGAATCATTCATGATGGACCCTATCTAAGGAACGGGAGACGAGAGACGACCGCGATACGTTCGTCCTTCGTTAGGACGGCGAGCCAAAGGGCGACGGCGAAAAGCGCGCTGTAAACGGCGCCCCACTCGAGGAACGCGGGCCATCCGTTGACGGGCAGGACCGCCGTGCCAGCGAGGCAGGCGACGGTGACGGCAGCCCAGGCGAGCAGCACCGGCAGGTTCCGCTTCCAGAAAAAGAGCATGTCGAGACCGACCCGCTTCTGGTAGTACCAGTTCATCCACAGTCCGTTGCCGAGCACGATGCTGACGACATAGGCGATCGCGGGGGCCCACGGCCCCAGCGCCGGGGCGGCCGCGGCGGTGAAGGCAACGTTCCCGACCGCCATCGCAAGGTAGACGAGACTCCTGGCGTGGTGCATGTTCTTGGCCCTCTGGATCTCGATGCCGACGTTCTGACAGAGGGGCACCATGACGGGTAGCGTCATGGCGAGCACGAGCCAGTAGGCCTCGGCGAAGCCCGGGCCCGCCCACCTCGTCACGAAAAACTTCCCAAGAATAGCGAAACCTCCGTACACCCAGCAAAACAGTACCATCTGGTAGCGGCCCACGCGCGTCATAAGGCGAGTGAGCTCGGCGTTGTCGTCCGAGGTGGCGACGATGCGGTTGACCTTCGGAATGAAGACGTTCGACATCGTGGTGGAGAGCGAGTAGAAGACCTGGCGGATGTTCACGGCCACCGCGAACAGCGATACCGCAGTCGCGCCCGAGATGGCCCCCAGCATGATGTTGGGCACGCTCTGATTGACCATCTCGCAGACCTGGTTACCGAAGATCCAGGCACTGAAGGCGGCGATGCCGCGCATGACGCCCCAGTCGGCGCCCCTGAGCTCGAAGCGCATGCCCAGCACGACGATGGCGTAGCGCGCGTTGAGGGCGAGCAGGACGAGGTTCACCGCGAGCTGTGCTAGGGCAACGCCCACGGGCCCCATACCGGCGGCCAGCAGGGCCCAGGCGCACAGCGGCGTCGCAAGCGTGGTGACGAGCTGCCTGGTCTGCTGGTAGACGAAGCGCTCGTGCGCCGTGATGTAGGAATTGAACACGACGGTGAACAACGTCGAGGCGACGTTGAGCGTCATGATGGCGAGCAGCTCCCGGGCGAGCGAGACCTGCGCCTCGGTGAACCCGGCCGAGAACACCGCGCCGGCGTTTGCGGAGAAGCCCATGCCGAGGGCGACCGCCGCGGCTGTGACGGCGACGTAAAGCGTGAGGTACATGCCGTTCAGGTGCCGGATGTCGCGCTCGCCGCCGTGCGCCACCGTCTGCGTGTAGAAGCGCACGTAGGCCTCGGAGAAACCGAAGGACAGGAGCGTCAGCGAGAAGACAAAGGAGTTCGAGCTCTGGAAGACGCCGTAGTCCGCCTGCCCCACGTAGGACAGTAGCATCGGCGTGTAGACGAGGTTGACGAGGTTCTTTGCGAGGATGTTGGCGTAGCCGAGGAGGGCGCCCGCCTTACGCTGGCTAGCCACGGGCGGCCTCCGAGGGAATGCTCAATCCACATCTATCGAGGAATTCAACAACGATCTTCCTCTGAGCTGCCAACCTGTCATACGCCTTTGAATAGTCACTCTCGAGCAGTTCCGAATTACATACGGAAAGAATTGACCGCTCAACGAAAGAAACACCCAGCTCGCTGGCTAGCGTGTCGAATCGGCTGCTCATGTCTGGACCAGTGGACTCACGAGGGCAATAAATCAGCGGCTTCCCGAACAAGATCGAGAAAATTGATCCGTGATATGAATCTGTCGCTACAAGCTTTGCGTGACGGACGGCATAGAGGAACTCTGAAGGCCCGAGGGCGTAGTAGCGCGCATCCCCTAGTAAATCGACCCTCTTGCAGCTAAGTGAATCACAGATTTCGGCAACCCTCTCTTCGTAAGCTGCACTCCCGAGGAAGTACGTCAATACATAATCATTTGGAAGCCCGCAGTGCGGCTCTTTTTCATACCTTTCCCACCAGGAGCCGTCAAACATCAGTGTTGGGTCAATCAACACCTCGGCCTTTAAGCCGTACAGACTGTTTATAAGCTCGGCGCTCTTCTGCTCACGAACGGACAGCCTATCAAACCCGTCGAAATAGCCGTGGAACAGCTCACGCTTCTCCTCGGGAATCGTCGGAGCTGCCAAGCTTGGCGAAAAAGCAATGCGCTTTTCTCTTGGCGAAAACGTGAGAAACATAGTGGAGTTAGCGTCAGGGGAATACGGAGACCAAACTTGGTCGCTCCCAGCAACGAAAAAGTCATAGGATTTAATGTCACGTGGAGGGTTGGAATCAGATATAACCTCCCGGCTAAAGGAAATGTTACGGGAATTGAAATCCTCAAACGAACGATGCCTCTGGATGTGGGCAACGGCAAGCCCCTTTGGAATGAGCGAAGCCAAAGACTTGAGCTTGTATTTGGCAGATCTCGAGTCCTTCTGTCTGAACGTAAGGACATCTGCACCCGAGAGTTTGAGAGTTTCTTGGACAGCAAGGTTCTGGAGCCTCTGCCCATAGTTGTCCCCATGCGTAAATGTGGAAATGCCTATTTTCATGTTCAAACCTGTTCTTCGTCTCTATCAATAATCAAATAGTCTGCAGCCGAGGAATTCCACGACCAAGCCAGCGCTCCACAGAGCAGCAGTAGGCACAAGCAGCAGTTCACCCTTGTAAAGCACTGCGTATACAGAAAGGTAATAAGAATTGTTAGCAAAAGGAGCAAACGAACAATCCGGCCATTAGATCCTTTTTCCTGCTCTATAAACTCACTAACCACGGAGTGGAAAAACGCTACATACGCTGCCGTCTCCCAAACCCCCATGAGAATCAAGAAAGACCCCATATCCGCTTGACCAAAGTGGTTAAACGACATGAACCCGGACGCGTAGAAGCTTGAGGCTCCAAGACCCTCTCCGAGACTCCATGTAGCCGGTCTCAAGAGAGCGAAGCCGATGATAGCAATCCTCTCGTTACTGCCGTCGGCAGCAGTACCGACGGAAGCTGAACTGCCAACCATATCGAACAGACCAAACACTTGCGTATCCACGAGGATCTGGAACGCAGGCACCAAGGCGTATGCAATTGTCAGGATAAAATACAAGGCGACAAGCCAAAAGAAGGGACCCGAAACATCCGCTTCTCCTCTCATGACTGAAATAAGCCAGAACATCACTAAAACGAGAGGAAGGATTATGAAGAGCGCCTTATTATCGTTGAGTGTCGCAAGATAGAAGGACAGGACGATAAGGCAGACGTTGTAAGCGATGGCAAGGGATGGCCAGAGAGGACCCCGAAGCCTCCTAATCCAGACGAAGTTGTAGAGCACGACGAATGAAGTGTAAAGGGCCACCGCATGGACGGACGCATAAGAGAACAGGCCGGAGATATTGTCCTCGAAGTAACTGATGTCGTTCGTTGTCGCAGCGATCATCCCATGGGTAGAGTACTGGATAAACATGATCGCCATATTGAGAAGCAATATGGCGTTGAAGACCGGAAAACCTGCATCAAAGAGTCCAAGAAGAAAATCCCTCTTGTTAGTGACCAAAAGAAAGAAGTAAAGCGTATAGACAAACGGGTAGAGGAGCAGCAAAATATTCGCCCTAAACGTTTCCATATTGCCACCCAAGAGGGCACCAGACAGCCACCCTGCAACGGTAATCAGCCCAAGTAGTAGCGCTCTACCGCTATATTTCCATCCGGAGAAGAGCGCCCTCACGCAAATCATGCCGGTAATTACCCAGTTGAGGTATCGCCCCAGACCATAGTACTCAAGGAAGAAAACCTGCGCCAAGATACCTATAACGATCGTCGCATCCGCCAGGTCACCCATGCAAACGGTTAGAACGCCTTGCTTATTAGGGAGATACCAACGACCTCTTCGACCAGCCCGCTCCTCCGCTTTATTTATAACGAGCCTCGCATGCCTATGATCTTGCATTGAGTACCTCCAGCAGCACACGTTCAATCAGCCTCGTGTGCATGTGAACTCCCGTGTTGAGACCTACCGAGGAGCATGGAAGCAGGTCTACGATCTCATCTGAATCGACAAGATCGAGCGGACCAGGCTTTCCGCTCCTGAAACGATTGACCTCCCTGATAAGCCGGCTCTTATCCCTAAACAGCCCGATTAGCTCCTCCTCGTTATTCAGCACCAAACCGGACCCATGCTCAACGACAAAGTCGGCGACATTGCCTGCACATGCACTCGAAATCGTATAAGCGTTTGCGGAGTAAGATTCCATACAGGTGTAGCTATAGGTCTCTGGACAAGATGGCCACATGACAACGATGGCAATCTCGCACTCCCTGAGAGAGTCGGTCATGGCATTTGGGTGCTTCTCATCAAATTCGACAAACCGCTTGTTCATCCCTGGATACATATCGTTCGAGCTGTTGAAGACGAAGAACTCGTACTCTTGTTCATCGACCGCAGATACGAGGCGAAGCCAGGTCTCCCAGCCCTTTGTCTTCCTCGGCATCCCCAGAAAGGCAACCCTGATGCGCTCCCCTGCGTTCAGAGGACGTCTGTTGCCCAGATACTCTCCAAGCAGCTTTTGGTGCGGTATTACATCAACAAGGCCCTCGTATTGGGGCCTGAATGAGAGAAACCGATTCTTCGTATAGGTCGAAGGTGCAACAAAACGGAGATTTTTGATGGAGTCAAACAGCCCTTGGATCTTCGACTCCACACGAAGGCTGTTACTGAAGTGGGGGCATTTCTCGCAGGGAGCGTCGCCGAGCCTTGAGCTGTCACAAAAGCCGCTCCTATTTTGGAGGTTATAGCTTGTACAACACAGGTAATAGTCGTGGAGAAAGGCCCTGACCGGTGTTTTGCCTGTAACTTTTAACAGTTCGGAGACTTTCTCAAGGCTCACGTACAGAAGGTGGTGGATATGAAGCTCAAGAAGGCTGAAGCCGCTTTTTTGCCAGCTGCAAAGGGCCTCGCACACCTGGGCAATACTGAAAACACCAGCCTCCACCCCGTCGACCGTAACCCCGAATTCGCAAAATAGCATCTGGTCGTCCCTGAACAGGGTCTTCTTAACCGAGTGGAGATAGACGTAACTTATGCCGTGCGACGCCATGGCCTGCTGACTCGCCATAATAGCCTTTGGGGTGCCGGTCTTGTCCTTGAGATAGTCGCAAAAGGCAAGCGCTAGGACGTACCCACTATTGTGCGGTTTGGGGATGCTTTTACTCATATCATCGCTTCCCAAACAAGAGGAGAGATCTATTGAAAAGGTCCTCTTGTAGGCTGCCGAAATTCAGCCTCGAAGAGAAAGAAACCCTGCACCTAGCCATGAAAGAAGCGTCCATTTTCGATACCAACTCTCCAAGAGCACGCTCTGGAGGAAGAATGCAGTCGGAATAAGTTGAAAGAAGTCCAGTAACTTGCTTTGCAAGAGTAATCTCTCGCGGATGACAAAAACTATTGATTTTCTCAATCACTTTAGATGGTAAATCAGTACTCACACCGACCACATTACGACCATGCTGGCGATATCCCATATGAGGAGAAGCATCGAAAACAATCCGATAACCCAGCAGCACGCATAGATTAGCTATCAGCTTATCATGCATGATGACGGGATGGGGCAGCTCGTGCAAGCAAACAACTTCCCAAATACGCCTATCAAATACTTGCGTACATCCCATAGGTGACCCAATGCAAAGCTGGTTGAGAGGGTCGTTATCTCGATAAGATATGCACCTTTGTTGCCCATAGGTTAACCGGCCCATCTCATTACCAGCTGAATCTACAAGTCTTGAATTGCAATGATAAAGAGCCGAATTCTCCTGCTTCTTAAGCTGTTTAATCGCAGTTATCAGTTTATCGCTATCCCAAATATCATCTTGGTCGGAAAACGCATAGTAATCAGCTTCGGGAGCATTCCGCAACAACGTCAAAAACCCTAAAGCAGGTCCTAGGTTTTCTCCTGTTAACAAAGTCAGACTGCCCTCATCTGCATAGCGCTGCAGAAGATCACGAGTACCATCAGATGACCCGTCGTCACGGACAAAAAGACGTACGTCAACTTCAGCCTGCGAGAGAATGCTGTCAATTTGTTCTGAAATAAATGGGATGCCGTTGTATGACGCCATTAATACGACGCACTTTGGCACCTTGGAATTACTCAACATATGGATTACCTTATCATTAATGCCTAAAGCAAACGCTCTCGATGTGTTAACCCCTGAGCAAACCCAGTGCAAGCAGTATATCCTTGACCAAGTACTTGGCGCAGTCTTTTGGCCTCGCCCTGAGAACGAGTCGGTTAACCCGTACCCCGTTACGAAAGCCGTCCATAAAGGTATTTCTTTCTATAGGCTTCGTCGAAGGACGTTGAAGCTGTTCATTGTTGGCCACAGCTAGACCAGGATCAACCGGCAAAAGCTCAAGGTCCGTCATTTCTAACAGTTCTCGACCCTTGTCTGTCTGCACAAGTGCGAGGGATATCCCGTTCGCGACCTCATCAGAAAGCTCGCTACCCCATGAATCGCCAAGCGTAATATCGGAGACACGATCACCCTTGGCGTAGCGGCAGGAGTAGCAGCCTTCCGTATACGGTAAACCCGAGAGGAAAGCAATCGAGTAGCGATCGCGGACACCCGTCCTACCCACAGTTTCAGCTCCGCGATAGCGGAGCTGAAACTGGACTTTCTTTCGAAAGTCCAGTATCAGCTCATTAGACAGGTTGTTACCTGTCTCTTCCAAGAATCGGCTCAGGACCTTGGGGGACGGTGAACCATGACAGATAAGGTCGATGGTGTAAAGGGAATCGGCTAAACGGCTTCCAACGAAGTTACGCATCGCAGCAACCTGACAAGGAAGACCGATAAAGAGAACCCTTTGACCACCTTGCAGGGCCTCCCTAACCTCGCGGTACGCACCAAGCGGATTGCTTTTGACGTATTTGGAGCCTTGGGCCCTCCTCAAATAATCCGCATCAGAAGTGAGGTGGAACCGGAACTCACCGCCCTCCTGTGCACATGAACACACTAATCCATTTGACGCCACAAACGCCTCCGAGATGGCCGTAGCCAGACCCCCGGACGAAGATGACATCCTGAGCAATGTATCTTTCGCCCACCCCTGTAGCCACTCGAGAGGACGCAACGAAGATGGGGATACCATCTGGGGACACGTTTTCTCGCACAGTCCACATCCCACGCACCTTGTAGGATCAATACGGGCGTTATACGCCTCAATCGTATCCTCAATGGCAATCGCTCCATGTCGGCATGAATCGACGCAGGCCATACAGCCAGCGCACATATCCTTCTTGCATACCGTCCTAGTGCCAACGTTTGACAATGCCCTACTCCTCAATCATGCTCTTGAGCTGCGCTAGGGACTTCTCCCTCTCCGCACCCATCACGTCGTTGACCCGACCAAAGTCAATCTGCTTGGATGCTAACTCGACATCATCTAGATTCTGAAGCACTCTGTCCGTGAGGTCCGTGAGTCGCAGAATACTCACGTTCCTGCTCGAGGTTCCGTTCTTGGGCAGCACTTCTACCAGCGGCGTATTGAGATTTATGGCAAAAGCCGTACCGTGGAACGAGTCCGTGACTAGGCATGCTGCGTTGTCGACATACGAGAGAAACTCAGCAAGCGTCGGCAGCCACTTGAACTTGCCCTCGCGTGAGGCCTGGTGCAGGCTTGCGGAGATCCGTATCAGGGGCAAGCCAAGCTTTTTGGCAACCTTCACGGCGTACTGCCCCACCGTCGGGTCGCTGTGAATCTGGTAGACGAGGATGTATTCGCCCTTCGGGGCAGGTGCCGCCATCCTTCTCCACGCCTCGCCATCAAGCAGCAGCGTGGGATCGACAACCTGTCCGGCCTCTATGCCCCACGAGGCAAGCTGCTCGCGCGCGGCATCCTCGCGTACGAACACGGCCTCATATGCTCGAAGGTCCTCGAGAAACCTGGGGCGCACGCTATCCGGCATATTCTTCTTACCAAAGCTTGCCGCATATGAGATGCGCCTTGCGCCCTCGGGAGCAAACTCAAGCGCGTATGACAGGTCGTATGCGCCCGAGCTGATGGGACCCCACACCTGATCGCTTCCAGTCATATAGACATCGGCCTTGGGCGGATTAGCCTTCAGCTCCTCCAGGGATGCATAGTGAGGGCTCATCTTAAGCAGCTGGGAACGCTCACGCGCAAACCGCTTGCCCGCCACCCTTGTCTCAGGCTCCATCAGAAGTCTGTAGACAGACTTCTTCAACGGGTTCCCGTTCCAGGACGGCTTTGTCGAAAGAAGCGTCCTCACCTGCTGGGATACGTCCTCACAAGCAGGTACATAGTCCATAATCTCGAACTCATGCCCCAAGCTCTCTACCGCTCGTTGTGTCGCATATGCCTGGAGCAGGGAGCCATAATTAGAGATTGCGTGCCTGGTTATGCAGGATACTTTCACGTGTTTCCTCCGATTGATATCGAGCAACCGCTATTTCTGAATTTTTGCATTCGATTTTTCCACCCGGCTGCACTACAGCGCCTCCTCAGTCTCGTACACGTGCGCGTCGGCTCGGCTTGCGTCGGAAAGGCCGTCGTTGATCGCGGCGTGCATGTCGCAGGTGGAAAGAGCGTCCAGCTCCTCCTTCGTCACCTTGCCCGACTCGTAGTCGCGCACGATGGGGAGCTCGTGCATGTCGAACTTCTTGCCGGGCTTGAGCTTGTGCGCCAGCACCCACGACGCGGGTTTCCAGATGTACTTGTGCATGGCCGGAGACACGGAGCCGATCATCCAGCAGTTGCGGTCGCAGTGGCGCACGCAGCCGCGCACTTTCTCGGCCTGGGCGCTCTCCCACAGCTCATCCCAAGACTCGTCGTTAAGGTTGCCCATAACGAGCTTCTCCTTGGTGCCGTTGCAGGGCATGACGTCGCCGTAGGGGTCGATGAAGAACGTGTCGAACGCCATATCGCACGGGAGCAGGCGCTTCTGCCCATAGATGTAGTTGATGAGGCCCATGTTGAAGTACGCGCGGAACCACTTCTTGGGCTCGTTGGACTTGAGGAGCTCGTTTACCAGGTCCTCGAAGTTCTGGGCCACCATGGGACGGTCCTTAATGATGTTCTTCGCCTCGACAAAGTAGAAGCTGTTGTGCAGGCTGGCGGTGGCGAACTCCATGCCGAGCTCGTCGGAAAGCTTGTACAGCGGCACCAAGTCCGCAGCGTTGCGATCCTGCACAGTCATGCCAAAGCCCACGTCCGGGTGCTTCATTTCCACGAGCTTCTTGAGCGTCTCGTAGCCGCGGTTGAAGCCGTTCTGGAGACCGCGGATCTCATCGTTGGTCTGCTGCAGGCCCTCGATGGAGATGCGGATTCCCACCTGGGGGAATTCCTCGGCAAGGGCGATGATGCGGTCGGTGAAGAAGCCGTTGGTGGAGATGACGATGCGGTCGGACTTCTTGTACAGCTCGCGCACGATATCCGCAAGGTCGGTCCTGATGAAGGGCTCGCCACCGGTGATGTTGGTGAAGTACATGCGCGGGAGCTTCTTGATCACGTCGAGGGAGAGCTCCTCCTCCGGACGGCTGGGAGCCTTGTAGCGGTTGCACATGGTGCAGCGCGCGTTGCAGCGGTACGTTACGATTACGGTTCCGTTGAGTTTCTTCTCGGCCATGGGTTAGGCCACCACCTTCCGGTCAATTAGTTCTTGATACAGGGAGACGAGATTCCGGATGTACTTCTCTTGATTACAGTTCTCTGCCACGAATGAACGGCAATGCGCGCTCATCGCGGCGTAAGCCGAGGGATCGGCGGCCACAGCCGCACCCCTACGGATTGCATCTGCGAGTCCTGCCTCATCGTGGGCTTCAGCCAGGAAGCCCGTTTCACCCTCACGTACCAGCTCGGGTATTCCGCCCATGTTCGTACCGATAACGGGCTTGCCCGCGGCGAGTGCCTCGAGAACAGCATATGGCGCGTTCTCGAGCCACTCTGACGGCGCAGCCGCCAGAGTGGCTCGATTCACAAGTCCGCGCAGGGCGTCACCGGTTTTATATCCAACCAGCTCAATCCTCGAGCTTATTTCGTTTGGCATTGCGGAAACTTTGACCTTCACAGCATCACATTCAGGGCCATCGCCTGCAATAACAAGACGCCAATCAGGGATCACCGGTGCCGCCTTCTCAAAAGCATGCACGAGCGTTAACACGCCTTTCTCGCGAGAAAGGCGTCCCAGATACAGCATGTAGGGATCTTCATTATTTTGGTTGGCAACTTCCCGTGACATCGAATCGGGATTCAGGAAATTCCGCATGAGGACAAGCTGACGCTCGGGAAGCCCCGCTTCAATAAACTTGTTCCGCATGAACTCACTCGGGCAGATGATGCGATCGAGACGTGAATAGGTTTTGTGCCGTTTAAGCCACTCCGCCTCAGCCACCGCTAACGCGCTTTTTGCGATCGAACCCTTTACGCACTTCTTCTTAAGGCAATTGCCAAAATGACCCCCGAGACACGAATCGCAAACGTTGCCCTCGGAATCAAGCATAAGATAGCTCGGGCAAGCAAGAATCAAGTCGTGCGAGGTATACACAACCGGCGTTGGATGCTGCTTTAGCCAAGGAGCGTCCAAGATGGAAAACGTAATCTGCCTATGAGTGAGATTGAGATGGATTACATCGGGCTGGAATTCACGGCACAGCGCATCGAACTTCTCGCGCGCCTCTTTGGAATACACAAGTGCCTGCGCGGCCTTCGCCTTATCGACAATAGAGCTCGGTCCGTTATAGTCGCGATTCGTTACAAAGTAACGCGACCACTCAGTCGGCTCATTACGCTCATCCTCCATGCTGAAGAAGGCAACTTCATGCCCAAGAGCGCGAAGACCATCGGCAAGAGCAAAGTAGTACGTCTCGCTTCCACCCTTGCGCCAATGAAACTTATTTACAAGAAGGATCTTCATTACGCAACACCCTCATACAAAGCAAGCGTCCTTTGGACGACGCTGTTCCAGTCATAGCCATTAATCGCGCGGTCACGTGCCATGGCGCCCAGCCTCTCCGCTTGGGCAGAATCCGCTATCAGGCCTTCAAGTACGTCGCGCAGCGCCCCCGCGTCTCCGTGTGGGAACGTGAGCCCGCAACCCTGCAGAACATCCGCGCACTCGGGAATATCCGAGGTAACGCATGCCGCACCGTGAGACATGGCCTCCAGCAAGCTCATGGGCAGGCCCTCAACGTCGGAGGGGAGCGCGTAGCAATACGCGTTGGAGTACAGCTCGGAGAGCAGGTTGCCCTCAACGTGGCCGGTAAAGAGCGCGCGGGGGTCGGACGCGGCAGCCTCTTTGAGCGCCACGGCGTAGTCGTCCGTATCGGAGGAGTCGCCCGCGATAACCAGGCGCTTATCCGTCTTTACCTGCTTGTACGCCTCCAACAACAGTTCCGGTCGCTTCTCGGGCACAATGCGACCGAGGTAGAGGACATAGGAGCCCTGGGTGAGCCCCCAGCGCTCGGAGATCTCCTTCGCGGGAAGATCCGCCTCGGGAGTGATGCCGTTGGGAATGAGCGTAGCCTCGCGGCCGTAAGCCTCCTTGAAGTACTCCTGATTGCCCCGGGAAAGCACGATGAGCGCATCCGCGCACTTGGCCGCCGTCGCCTCGCCGAACTTGATGTACTTGGAAGCCAAGCCGCCCCATTTTGCACGCTGCCAGTCCAGGCCGTGGATCGTTGCCACGGTCCTGATGTCCGTGGAACGCGCAAAACGAAGGGGGACGCACGGCCCCTCTGCGTGATAGTGAATTACGTCTGCCCCGTCTTTGATGGCGGCCCTTGTTGCGGCAAAGCTGCTCGTGAGCGCAGAGAGCCCCTTGATGTCCAGAGCCTTTACGGGAACGATGCGGTAGCCATCCTTCTCGTAGGGCTCGGAAGGAGCTCCTTCGCCCATACGGTCGTAGCAGGTTACTTGGTGACCAAGGTCTGCCATACGGCGAGCAAGCTCGCCTACCACCACTTCTACGCCGCCCTCGCGCGAACCCGTTCTCTTTTGGCCTATCATGGCGATGCGCATGCTACACGGCACCTTCCCCAGAGAACATCGTCTTCAGCGTGCCGAATATCAACCGCAGATCCTGGCGCAGGCTGCGATTCTCTATATAGTGAAGATCCAGCTCAACCATTTCGTTGAAGCCCAGGTAGCTGCGGCCCATTACCTGCCAAGGACCGCTGCAGCCGGGTTTTACCGCCAGGCGCTTCATGTCGTGCTCGCTGTACAGGGCAACCTCGCGCGGCAGGCCGGGGCGCGGGCCAATGAGGTTCATTTGGCCCAAGAACACGTTGATGAGCTGGGGCAGCTCGTCGATGCTGTGCTTGCGAATGAAGTTACCCACACCGGGAATAATGCGCGGGTCGTGCTTCATTTTAAACATGGGGCCAGTGGCCTCGTTTTGGGCCTGCAAGTCCTTGAGCATTTGGTCTGCGTTGGGAACCATGCTGCGGAACTTGTAGATCTTAAACAGGTAGAACGTGCCGTCTTTGCGCACGCGGCCCACGCGCCACTGTGAATATAGGGGGCTGGTGCCCGGGCTCTTTATGCAAATGACCACGCTCAGAATTACCCCGGGAATAAAGAGCAACACCAGGGCTCCGCCGGCGGCGACAATGTCCACCGTACGCTTAACAACGCGGTAGAGCCTGTGCCCAAGCTCGGGCTTCACGCCGGAGTTGGCACCGCGCAGCATCTTGTACGCTTCTTCGTTTGTAAGGTAATCCCCCGCAGCACCGGCTGCGGCAGTGACGGAATTCGCCGTGGCGGCCGTGCGCGTCTCCCGCGCGCCCTGTGCCATGGTCATCATCGTAGGCTCCAAGAGCTCCTCCCCCAATACTTTTTGCCTTCGGTCGTCCGCTTGCGAGCTTGCAGCTAGGCGATCGCTCTTCTGTGATTGCGCATGACGCGCTGCTCTTTTGAAAGCACGGCAAGGCCAACGCGAGTGGTTACGCGTCGGCCGCACAGATCGAGCTCCAAAAAAGCCGTGCTCTTGCGTCTGTTAATGGTTTTGATGAGGCCTTCGTGGCCCAGCAGCGGACCTGCCGTCACTACGACCTGGTCGCCATCTTTTAAGGCCTCGCTCATGGGCACTACCCGGTCTCCCCTATGGGTAAAACTGCCAATGAGCTGGGTCTCTTCTTTTGCCAGCGGCACAAACTGACCGTCCTGAGCAACCACCCGGGCAAAGTCGTCCATGCGCAGCAGATACTGTTGCACGGTTCGAGGATCTGCCGTATCGCAGATGAGATAGCCAGGGAACAGAGGCTTGGTTGTGTTGACCCACTCGCCGTGTACCTTGATCTCGGTTTGATATTGGGGATAAAAGAGCTCCTGCATGGCGCCCTGTGGCACCACGCGCTCAATGCGCTCGCGCATTACGGCTTCGCGACCATTAATGACCTGGATCACATACCACACGAGCACCACCCCCTTGCTGTCTTACGTGTGGCTCATGGGGTTTGGGTATGGCTTCGCCAGGGCGCTTGTGCGCGAAGGCGCTCCATATTCAAACCCTGAGCCCAGTCAGACAAGCACGTGGCTCTGCCCCACCGTGAACGGTATGTATAAGTGCAGCGCTGTGGTTGTAGGCGTGTATCGCAAGTTTTCTACAACCACAGCTGGCTGCGTGCGACTAAGTCAAGCGGGTACAAAACTGAACCGCACGCAGCCAGCTGAAGAACTGCTACGTCTAGTCATACAAACCATCAAAGATTAAATGCATGACCGCTTTATTGGAGCTCGTGGTGTATCTGGCGCCGCCGTTACGGCCGGATGCTGATCGACCCTGTGCTTAGTGGCTTGCTGGAGCCGTGAGCACAGTTGAACTCATGTAACGTTAGGTATCCTAGCACAATCTGGTAACGAAAGCTATTTGGTTAGTGGTGGACAACATTTCGTTCATTTAGCGTGCTCAAAGGGGTTGTTTTGGGATGTTGTTCACGTTGGCGCAGGTTATTGGGGCGCGATGCGTGTTGCGTGGCGATAATGGGGTCGGGTTGCCCCAACGTATCGCGCTGTTTAATTGCGTTTGTCTAACAAAGTATGTACAGATATGGGAAATTAATTGCACAACTTTTTGTGGGACACCTGGGGCGCATGGTGGTTGCATATGAAAAGAGCCCTCGGTTTCCCGAAGGCTCTGCATTCACGTTGGTGGAGACGAGGGGGATCGAACCCCTGACCTCTTGACTGCCAGTCAAGCGCTCTCCCAGCTGAGCTACGCCCCCGTGACAGGTGGATACTATAGGGGAAGAATCTTGGTTGTGCAAGAAGTTTTTTGGATTGATCTTCCGCCTTACGGGATTTTCGGGACTGGCCTTAAAATTTCACCCTGGCCTTCGGCCAGTGCGCAATTTTAAGGCCAGTCCCGAAAATCCCTACTCATAGAGGTAAGCGATGGCGATACCGGTGTGGACTTGGATCTTGGCCGTTCCCCTGACGACGTTAGAGATGCCGGTGTCGGCCAACAAGCCTAGCGGGGCGTGATCTAGTTCCCACTCCAAGCCGTGTTCGCTTACTTCGGTGTTGGGGACGATTGCGATTATGGAGAAGGTTTTGCCGGTTGCGTTTTCGATGGTCCAGGTTTCGTTCTGGTGGAGGATTCTGGCCGTCACTTCGTCTTCTTCGATCCAGACGGGGGCGTCCGTATAGCCTGCTAGTAGGCCCAGCACGGACAGGGCCATGTCGGGGCGGCCTCCGGTGGCGCAGGTTGTGTACAGTTCGGCACCGGGCCAGCGGCGGCGGATGGTGTCTAGGGATAGTGCCAGATCGGTGTAGTCCTTGTAGGGGTTGTGGCGTTCGACTTCGAAGTCTTTGGCGGCATCGACTAGCCCTCGGCCCTCTTCACTTACAGTGTCGGCGTCACCAACGTATACGTCGCAGCTCAGACTTGCGGCCAACAGCGCATCGAGTCCTCGATCAACGGCAACGATATGATCGCACTCCCCTGCCAGCTGGCGCAGCAATTCGGCACTTGCCACCACGGGCGATCCGCAGACTACTAATACTTTGCAAGTCACAGTTCTCGCCTAGCCCTCAAACTCAAGAACGCGCGCAAGGTCCAGCTCTTCGTAGCTGTCGATGAAGATCTCACAGTTGTCGCGAACGTCATCTCGATACGTGTGCCCCAGCGGGTCGTAAATGCCTACGCGCTTAAAGCCCGTGGTCCCGGAGCTCTTAAGGCCAAAGGCAGCGTCCTCAAAAACCCATGCGGTGTCAAACGCATGCCCGTGGCGCTCCTCCAGGCGACGCAGCGCTAGCTCATACACATCCGGAAAATGCTTGGAGCGGCCTGCCTCGCCCGTGGTGGTAATAAAGTCCATGTACGGCGCCACACCGGAGCCATCCAGCGCTGCCTGCACCAGCTCGGCCGTGGTGGACGTGGCCACACACATGGCAACACCGGCATCCTGGGCCTGCTTCAAAAACGGCAGCAGACCCGCAATCGGCGACACCTTGGAATAGCCCTCAAGCAAAATGCCACACAGCTCTTCGTACAGCTCGGGACCCTCTTCCTTTACACCCCACAGATCGTGATAGGCTTGGCACTCGTCCTCCAGCGACAAGGGGCCAAAATCGGCAAAGTCCTCGGGCTTCACGTCCACCCCGTGGCGGCGCAATAACTCGGGCTGGGCGTAGCTCCAAACGGGGGTGCTATTAACCAGTGTGCCGTCGCAATCGAAAATAAAAGCAACGTTGGGGGCGGCGGTCTGGGACATAAACGAACCTTTCGATGTCAAATGGTGAACATCCTGCTAAAAACGTTTTACCAAACGTCAAACTAACAATCTAAAAATCCTAATTGGTAAAACTGTCAAGAGTTTTACCATCGCAATTCTGTCAGTGGTCTAAACATGGCGCTCACCGATTAAAAGCTGCCGCAAAACTACTTTCCTCCATAAAAGTAATGTACAGGTGTTATGGTAGTTTCTGCCGAAAGTTCCACCGAGCACGCGAGGTGGAACGAATCATAGAACTATCGCCGTCCCTTCGATTCGTGCAGCCCTGGACCTTTCGCATTTAGTCACCAAGGCAACACGCTGCCGCGTCATGATG
Source organism: Collinsella aerofaciens (assembly GCF_040910265.1). Lineage (GTDB taxonomy): Bacteria > Actinomycetota > Coriobacteriia > Coriobacteriales > Coriobacteriaceae > Collinsella > Collinsella aerofaciens_BK. The sequence goes on from NZ_JBDGAW010000004.1 coordinate 40,031, forward strand.
GGATCAAACGTGAGCGATACAAAGCTAAAGCCAACGGCAAAAAAGCCCGCTACCCGCAAGGCCGCTCCGCACGCACCGGAGCTCTCCAAGGACGATGTCTATCTGTTTGGCATCGGCATGTGGGAGCGCAGCTGGGAAAAAATGGGCGCGCACCCGGACACGCAAAACCGTACGCGCGGCTGGCGTTTTTGCGTTTGGGCGCCCGATGTAAAGAGTGTCCACGTCATTGGTGAATTTAACGACTGGGATGAGGAAGCCAACCCGCTGGTGCCCGTGCATACGAGCGCTATCTGGGAAGGCTTTATTCCTGGCGCCGAGCAGGGCCAGCTCTATAAGTACCTCATCGAGACAAACGAGGGCGAAAAGCTCTACAAGGCCGATCCGTATGCCTTTAAGGCCGAGTGCCCTCCGGGTACCGCAAGCGTGCTGTGGACCCTCGACGGCTACAAGTGGAACGATGCCGCGTGGCTCAAGCGTCGCGCCGGCCATAACCACATGTCGCAGCCGCTCAACATTTACGAGGTGCATATTGGCTCTTGGAAGCGTCACGGCGACGCGCCCCAGGGCGAACCGGACGAGTACGGCAACTACCCCGGCCCCATGGATCCCTTCCCCGCGCAGCGCGGCGAGTTCTATACCTATGACGACCTGTCGGTGGAGCTCGTGGACTACGTGCGCGACATGGGCTATACGCACATCGAGGTCATGCCGCTCATGGAGCATCCCTTCGATGGCTCCTGGGGCTACCAGACGACCGGCTACTATGCTGCCACGTCCCGCTACGGCAACCCGCAGCAGCTCATGCACTTTATCGATGCGTGCCACGAGGCAGGCATCGGCGTGATCATGGACTGGGTGCCCGGCGGTTTTTGCGCCGACTCCCACGGCCTTGCCACCTTTAACGGCCACATGCTGTTTGAGCACGAGATTCACCCCAACTGGGGCACGCATAAGTTCGACTTCGCCCGCGGCGAGGTCCGCTCCTTCCTGGTCTCCAACGTGCTGTACTGGCTCGAGAACTTCCACGTGGACGGCATTCGCATGGACGGCGTGTCCAGCATGCTGTACCTCAACTTTGGCATTGACGATCCCGGCCAAAAGAAGTTCAACAAGTACGGTACCGAGGAGGACCTGGACGCCAGCGCGTTTATCCGCCAGGTCAACTGCGCCGTCGAGGCTCACTACCCCGACGTGATGATGATGGCCGAGGAGTCCACTGCGTGGCCGCTCGTGACCTATCCGCCGCAGGACGGCGGCCTGGGATTCCACTACAAGTGGGACATGGGCTGGATGAACGACACGCTGCACTACATGCAGACCGATTTTCCGTGGCGCCCCGGCAACCACGGCCTGCTCACGTTCTCTATCATGTACGCCTTTACCGAGAACTTCATTTGCCCGCTGAGCCATGACGAGGTCGTGCACGGCAAGTGCTCGCTCATCGGCCGCATGCCGGGCGACTGGTGGCGCCAGTTTGCCGGCCTGCGCACGCTGGCCTTCTACCAAATGACGCACCCCGGTGCCAAGCTCAACTTTATGGGTAACGAGATCGGCCAGTTTATCGAGTGGCGCTACTACGAGTCCATCCAGTGGTTCCTGACCGAGGAGTACGAGACCCACAAGCATCATCAGGCGTTTATCAAGGCGCTCAACCACCTGTACACCGCCGAGCCCGCCCTGTACGAGCGCGGCTACACCGACGACGGCTTTACCTGGATCGATGCGGACAACTCCAAGCAGTCCATCGTGAGCTTTGTGCGCCAGGGCGAGGACGTCAACGACGACCTGGTGATCTTGATCAACTTTGACCCGGCGAGCTACGAGAGCTTCCGCGTGGGCGTGCCGCGCGAGGGTGACTGGGAGGTCATCTTCGATTCCGACCGTCCCGAGTTTGGCGGCAGCGGCTATGCCGGCAAGGAGCCCTACACCTGCTCGAGCGAGCCCTATCCCTGGAACGGGCAGATGGACTCCATCGAGATCAAGGTTCCTGGCCTGGCTGGCGTGGTGCTTAAGCGTCGCGGTCCCAGCAGCTATAAGCCGCCCGTGGTTGAGGAGCCTAAGAAGGCCACGCGTAAGCGCACGTCTTCGGTGAAGCCTAAGCCTGCGGCCGCCAAGAAGGCTCCGGCCAAGGCGAAGGCTACGACGGCGACCAAGGCCAAGGCTGCGGCAAAGTCCACGGCTAAGAAGCCGGCTGCCAAAAAGGCAACTACCAAGGCCAAGTCAGCAACTGTTAAGTCGACCGCTAAGGACGCGTAACAAAGCCGTTACCACTGTAATCACCCGCCCCTCTGGGGCGTAGGATGTAAGTCATAACCGTTCCGGGAGATATCCCCGGGGAAAGGAACGTATGAATAAGATCTTCGACAACAAGCAGGAGTTTACCGAGCTCTATCGCGATGCCGTCATGAGCATTAGCGGCAAGAGCGTCGAGGCCGCCAGCGACCTCGACCGCTTTAACGCCCTGGCCAAGCTCGTGGCCGAGAAGGCCCGCACCGTTGCCACCACCAGTGACGCCCGCGCCACCGCCGAGGGCAAGAAGCGCGTGTACTACTTCTCGATCGAGTTTTTGATTGGCCGCCTGCTCGACAACTACCTGCTCAACTTTGGCGTGCGCGACATGGTCGCCGAGGCGCTCGACGATATGGGCTTCGACTTGTCCGTCATCGAGAACCAGGAGCCCGATCCGGCTCTGGGCAACGGTGGCCTGGGCCGTCTGGCCGCGTGCTTCTTGGATTCCATGGCAGCCGAGGGCATTGCCGGCTACGGCAACGGCATGCGCTACCGCTACGGCCTGTTTAAGCAGGAGATCGTCAACGGCAGCCAGGTCGAGACCACCGACGAGTGGCTCACCCACGGCTATCCCTGGGAGGTCCGTCGCCAGGACAAGGCCGTGACCATCAAGTTCGGTGGCCGCGTTGAGGGCTTTGAGGAAGACGGCCGCACGTTCTACCGCACGGTGGACACGCAGGACATCCTGGCTGTCCCCTACGACATCCCCGTCGTGGGCTATGCCGGCGAGACCGTCAACAAGCTGCGCGTCTGGGCCGCCGAGCCGGTCGAGGAGCACTTCGACCTGGAGGCCTTCAACCGCGGCGACTACGCTCTGGCCGACGCCGAGCGCGCCGAGGCCGAGGCCATCAGCGCCATCCTCTACCCCAACGACGCCGGCGAGCACGGCCGTCTGCTGCGTCTGAAGCAGGAGTACCTGTTTGTCTCGGCCGGCATCTACAGCCTGCTCGACACCTTTGAGAAGGAGCATGGCGAGAACTGGGAGCTGCTGCCGCAGTTTGTGGCCATCCACACCAACGACACGCACCCCGCCATGTGCGGCCCCGAGCTCATGCGCATCCTCATCGACGAGAAGAAGCTCGAGTGGGACGACGCCTGGAACATCGTGACGCAGGTCGTGAGCTACACCAACCACACCATCCTGCCCGAGGCTCTGGAGAAGTGGCCCATCGGCACGTTCTCCAAGCTCCTCCCCCGCGTGTACCAGATTATCGACGAGATCAGCCGTCGTTGGCACGAGTCGTTCGACACCACGCAGGAGGGCTGGCAGGAGCGTCTGCGCCAGACCGCCATTCTGTGGGACGGCGAGATCCGCATGGCCAACCTGTCCGTGATCTGCAGCCACAGCGTCAACGGCGTGGCCAAGATCCACTCCGACATCATCAAGAACATCGTGCTCAAGGACTTCTATGCCCTCACGCCCGAGAAGTTCAACAACAAGACCAACGGCATCTCGCACCGTCGCTTCTTTGCCGAGGCCAACCCCACCTACGCCAAGCTCGTGACAGAGGCCATTGGCGACGGCTGGCTCAAGGACGCCTTTGAGCTGGAGAAACTCAAGGAGTTCCAGAACGACACCGAGTTCCTGAAGGCCGTGGGCGCCTCCAAGCGCGCCAACAAGGAGCGTCTGGCCGCCTACGTTAAGGCCGAGACCGGTCTGGTTATCGACCCCAACACCGTCTTCGATGTTCAGGTGAAGCGCTTCCACGCCTACAAGCGCCAGCTCATGAACATCATGAAGGTGATGGACATCTACAACCGCCGCATCGCCGACCCCAACTTCCACGTGACGCCGACGACCTTCATCTTTAGCGGCAAGGCCGCCTCGAGCTACACCTTCGCCAAGGAGACCATCCGCCTCATCAACTCCGTGGCCGAGGTCGTCAACAACGATCCGCGTGTGAACGAGGTCATGAAGGTCTGCTTTATCCCCAACTTCCGCGTGAGCAACGCCCAGCTCATCTACCCCGCCGCCGAGATCTCGGAGCAGATCTCCACGGCCGGCAAGGAGGCCTCGGGCACGTCCAACATGAAGCTCATGATGAACGGCGCCATTACGCTGGGCACCCTCGACGGCGCCAACATCGAGATCGCCGACCTGGCCGGCCGCGAGAACGAGGCCATCTTTGGCCTGACCGCTCCCGAGGTCGAGCAGCTCTGGGCATCCAACAGCTACTTTGCATGGGACACGCTCAACGGCGACCGCGAGCGTCTGGGCCGCGTGATGGACGAGCTCAAGGACAATACCTTTGCAGGTCTTTCGGGCAACTTCGAGAGCATCTACAACGAGCTCATGAACAACAACGACCCCGACCTGGTCATGGCCGATTTCCGCAGCTACGTCGACGCCTGGGAGAAGCTCACCGGCAGCTACAGCGACCAGGAGACCTGGAACCGCAAGGCGCTGCTCAACACCGCCTCCTCCGGCTGGTTCTCGAGCGACCGCACCATTCGCGAGTACCGCGACGAGATCTGGCACGCGTAAAGGCGCGCGAGCTCCCTTTGCCGCACGGCATTATTCGGCGGGCACGGCGCGTGATCGTGCCCACCGCTAATGGGTTAGAAACATCGATGACAGAAGGAGAAATCGATGAGTAAGAAAGAATGCATCGCGATGCTCCTCGCAGGAGGACAGGGCAGCCGATTGGGGGCGCTCACCCAAAAGATCGCTAAGCCGGCGGTTAGCTTTGGTGGCAAGTTCCGCATTATCGACTTTTCGCTGTCCAACTGCTCCAACTCGGGCATCGACACGGTGGGCGTTCTGACGCAGTATCGTCCCTACCTGCTGCATGCCTATGTGGGCTCCGGCGAGGCGTGGGATCTGGACAGCCGCGACGGCGGCGTGTCGATCCTGCCGCCGTATGAGACGCAGACCGGTGGCGCCTGGTATGCGGGCACGGCAGACGCCATTACGCAGAACCTGGACTACATCAAGGCCAATGATCCCAAGTATGTCCTGATTCTTTCCGGCGACCACCTGTATCGCATGGACTACCGCAAGATGCTCAAGACGCACATTGAGAACAACGCTGATCTTACGGTGAGCGTTATGCCCGTGCCGTGGGAGGAGGCCAGCCGCTTTGGCATCCTGACCACCGACCCCGAGGACGGCCGCATCACCAAGTTTACCGAGAAGCCCGAGAAGCCCGATTCGAACCTCGCCTCCATGGGCATCTACATCTTCTCGGCCGACGTGCTGATCGAGGCCCTCGAAGAAGATGCCCTGGACCAGCGCTCGAGCCACGACTTTGGCAAGGACATCATCCCCAAGCTGCTCGGCGAGGACAAGCGCCTGTACAGCTACGAGTTCCACGGCTTTTGGAAGGACGTCGGCACCATCGCCAGCTTCCACGAGACCTCGATGGACCTGCTGGGCAACAACCCCGAGTTCGATTTGTTTGACAAGAGCTTCCCCATCATGTCCAACATCACCACGCGTCCGCCGCACTACATTGGCCCGGACGGTCGCCTGGACGACTGCCTGGTCTCCAACGGCTGCAAGATCTACGGCACCGCTCGTCACTCGATCCTTTCGACCGATGTCATCATCGAGGAGCGCGCCGTGGTCGAGGACTCCGTGCTGCTGCCGGGTGCGCACGTTAAGAGCGGTGCGCACATCTGCCGCGCTATTTTGGGCGAGAACTCCACGGTCGAAGAGGGCGTGAAGCTCGGCTCTGTCGATACCACCAAGGATACGGCCGTCGTTGGAAATGACGTCGTTATCGGGAAGGGGGAATGATCCGATGATCAATCGCAAGGCCATCGGTTATATCACCGCTAACTACTCTTCGACCTACGGCAGCGTGCTGCTCAAGGACCGTCCTATCGCGTCCGTTCCGTTTATGGGCCGCTACCGCCTGATCGACTTTCCGCTGTCCAACATGATGAATGCCGGTATCAAGACCGTCGGTGTCGTTATGCCGGGCAACTACCGCTCGCTGATCGACCACGTGGGCTCGGGCAAGGACTGGGGTCTGGACCGCAAGAAGGGCGGCCTGTTCCTGGTTCCCGGCAACGCGTATGGCACCACCAAGGGCGGTATGCGCTTCCTGCTGCGCGACATCATCTCCAACAAGACGCTGTTCCAGCGCTCGGACAAGCCCTATGTTGTGATGATGGGCACCAACATCATCTTTAACATGGACCTCAACACCATCATCGAGGCACACGAGAACTCCGGCGCCCAGATGACCGTGGTGTACTGCAAGGCTACGCGCAACGTTGAGGACGAGACCAAGCTCGAGATTGGTGAGAACGGCCGTCTGACGGGCGTTAGCGCCGGCGTCGTGTATGGCGACAACGCGTCCATGGACTGCTGCATCGTCAACCGCGATACCCTGCTCGAGATCATCGATCACTACCAGGCAGCCGACTATCTGGACCTGCTCGAGGCACTCCAGGGAGACTTTGGCAACATCGACGTGTGCAGCTACGAGTACAAGGGCGAGGTCGTGGGCGTGTTTAGCGAGAAGTCGCTGTACCGTCGCAGCATGGACCTGCTCGACCAGACCGTGGCCGACCAGCTCTTCGACCCCGAGCGCCCGATCCTGACCAAGGCCCACGACGTGCCGCCTTCGCGCTATGCGACCGGCAGCCACGCCTGCAACTCGATCATCTCGGCCGGCTGCATCATCAAGGGCACTGTGCGCAACTCGATCCTGTCGCGCGGCGTTGTGGTTGAGGAAGGCGCCTCGGTGACCAACTCGATCATCAACCAGAGCTGCGTCATCAAGAGCGGCGCCCGCGTTGAGAACGCCATCCTGGACAAGAACAACGTGGTTCCCGTCAACACCGAGCTTCGCGGCACGCCCGAGAACATCCTGGTGCTGGGCAAGGCTCCGTTAACTTCCGATACCACCATCGCTCGTTAACATTGGCGTCGCATAATCGCACGTAAACTGAAGAATAGCCGCCCGGTTTGTACCAGGCGGCTATTCTCGAATTGCAACATGGGAGACAATATGGCAGAAACCAGCAAAAAGATGCAGATCGTGTTTGCCTCGGCCGAGTGCGCACCGTTTGTTAAGACCGGTGGCCTGGGTGACGTGGCAGGCTCGCTGCCCTCGGCGCTCGTGCGCGCCGGCGCCGAAGTCATCGTGATGGTGCCCAAGTACGCCACCATCAAGGACGAGTACAAGGCGCAGATGGAGCACTTTGCCGACTTTTACGTGAGCCTGGGCTGGCGCAACGAGTACTGCGGGCTGGAGAAGCTCGAGCACGACGGCGTCACCTATATGTTTATCGACAACGAGCGCTACTTTGCGCGCGACTATCCTTACGGCTTCTTTGACGACGGCGAGCGCTTTGCGTTCTTCTCCAAGGCCATCACCGAGAGCCTGCAGCACCTGCCGGCCGGCTTTGAGTGCGACATTCTGCACTGCAACGACTGGCAGACGGCACTGGCGCCCGTGTTCCTGCGCGAGTTCTACCAGGGACTGCCGCTGTACGACCGCGTAAAGACCGTATTCTCGATCCACAACGTGGCGTTCCAGGGCCAGTTTAGCGACACCGTGATGGAGGACATCCTGGGTGTGGCGCATATTCCGGCGGCCGCCTCGCAGCTGCGTTGCGACGCCTGCAGCATCAACTACATGCTGGGCGCGCTGCGCTATGCCGACGCCATCACCACGGTGAGCCCCACCTATGCCAACGAGATCCAGACGCCCGAGTTTGGCGAGGGCCTGGACGGCGTGCTGCGCGAGCGTTCGTACGCGCTGCAGGGCATTTTGAATGGCATTGACGTCGCGGGCTTTGACCCGGCGACCGACAAGCGCATTGCCGCCAACTACACCGTTGAGGACCGCTCCGGCAAGGCCGTGTGCAAGGCCAAGCTGCAGGAAGAGCTGGGGCTCGAGGTTCGCGACGACCGTCCGCTGATGGTGATGGTCACGCGCCTGACGCGCCAGAAGGGCATGGACCTGGTCATGTATGCGCTCGACCGCATTCTGGCCGGCGGCGTGCAGGTAGCGGTGCTGGGTACCGGCGACCGCGACTACGAGGACGGCCTGCGCTACTTCCAGGACAAGTACCCCGGCACCATGGCCGCACGCATCGAGTTTGACCCGGCACTGTCGCAGCGCATGTACGCCGCCGCTGACATGTTCCTGATGCCTTCGAAGTTTGAGCCCTGCGGCCTGTCGCAGATCATCGCCATGCGCTACGGCACCCTGCCCATCGTGCGCGAGACCGGTGGCCTGAAGGACACCGTTGTGCCGTACAATGAGTTTACCGGCGAGGGCACGGGCTTCTCGTTTAGCAACTTTAACGGCGACGAGATGGGCGATGCCGTCTTCCGTGCGGCACGTCTGTTCTGGGACAACCGCGATGCGTGGAACCAGCTGGTCACGCAGGCTATGAGCCAAGACTTTAGCTGGACGCGCTCGGCCGATAAATATCTGGACCTGTACTTCTTTATGCATCCGGAGATCGAGAGACCGGCGGCTGTGGTTGAGGTTGCGGAGCCTGTCGAGGAGCCTGCCGCTGTTGAGGAGCCCAAGACCGAGCCGGTTGTTGAGGCGCCCGTTGCTGTTGAGGAACCCAAGGTTGAGGAGAAGCAGGTTGAGGCTGCTCCCGAACCCGAGGCCAAGCCAGCTGCGAAGCGTGCCACCAAGAAGACCACGACGCGCAAGACGACGGCCAAGAAGGCTACGACGACGCGCAAGCGCACCACTGCCGCTACCAAGAAGGCTGCCGAGGCCGAGGTAGCTCCTGAGGTAAAGGCCGAGGCCACGGCTGAGGCTCCTGCCACCGAGACCAAGCCGGCCGCCAAGGCTCCGGCAAAGACCGCCGCCAAGAAGACGACCGCGGCTAAGACCACGGCCGCTAAGAAGGCTACGGCTACGAAGACGACGGCCACCAAGGCCGCCGCAACGAAGGCTGCGCCCAAGGCTGCCGCAAAGCCGGCCGCCAAGGTCGAGGAGACGCCCGCCGAGCCCAAGGCCGAGGCACCTGTTGAGGCTAAGCCGGCCGCAAAGACCACCACGCGCAAGCGCACCACGACGGCCGCCAAGAAGACTGCGACCAAGGCCGCTGCCCCCAAGGCAGAGGCAAAGCCCGAGGTAAAGGCCGAACCGGCACCGAAGGCTGCCGAGCCCAAGGCCGCCCCGAAGGTTGAGGCCAAGGTTGAGACCAAGCCCGAGCCCGCCAAGGAGACCCCGGTCTCCCCCGCCGCTCCGGCTGAGGAAAAGGCACCGTCTAAGAAGACTTCCGTCCGCAAAGCAACGGCCACCCGCAAGCGCCGCTAATTCGGACGATCCAAAACTCAATCCTCAATAGACAAGGGGGTGTCGTTAACCGCGACACCCCTTCTTCTAGAAATTTGGTAAAACGATTTTCTAGGACAACCGTTCGCCGATAGTGAACGGCTGTGGTTTAGACAACTAAAGTACAACGATATACTTAAGTACCGTGCGTTAAGCCCATGACCCGTTGGCCATGATTGTATAGAACTGGACCGTACTATGAGATTGATTCACAACAGCCGCCTGCCGCAGTTTCGCACTCCGTTTGGCGCTGTGACCACTGGAACTTCCGTTACGCTCTCCGTGATTTTGGAGGACGCCGATCCCAACCAGGCAACGCTTACGCTGCGCACCTGGGTCGACGAGATCGGGGAATCTCTGTATCCCATGACGCACGAGGGCGACGGCATCTTTACCGCCGAACTGGAGTGTGGCGAGCCCTGTCTTATCTGGTACAGCTTTATATGCAATATCGAGGGCCAGCCCGAGGTTCGCTTGGGCGCGCCGCAGGGTCGCACCGGCGGCGAGGGCGTAACCTACGATTACGTCGAGGTACCGTCCTTCCAGCTCACCGTTTACAAACACCGCGAAGTTCGTCCCGAGTGGTACGAGCGCGGCATGGTCTACCAGATCTTCCCCGACCGCTACGCCCGCGACGAGCATTGGCGCGAGCGCACAAAGGCCGAGCTCGAAAAGCCGCGCAAGGGCATTCAACGTCGCATGGTCGAGGATTGGAACGAGCCGCCCGTCTACGAGCGCGCCGAGGACGGCTCCATTAAGACCTGGGACTTCTACGGCGGCTCGCTCAAGGGCATCCAAGAAGACTTGCCGCGCATCGCCGAGCTGGGCTTTACGGCCATCTACCTCAACCCCATCTTTGAGGCCGCGAGCAACCACCGCTACGATACGGCCGACTACACCAAGATCGACCCGATCCTGGGCACCGAGCAGGACTTTACCGAGCTGTGCCAGGCAGCCGAGAAGCTGGGCATTTCCATTATTCTGGACGGTGTCTTCAACCACACGGGCGACGACTCCATCTACTTCAACCGCTATGGCAACTACCCCGGTGTGGGCGCTTGGCAGAGTGAGGATTCGCCGTGGCGCGATGCGTTTACCTTCCATGAGGACGGCTCGTACGACTGCTGGTGGGGCGTGGGCAATATGCCCGCCATCAACGAGAACTCCGAGCTGGTGCGCGAGAGGCTCTTGGGCAAGCATGGCGTGATTCGCAAATGGCTGCGCGCCGGTGCCCATGGTTGGCGCCTGGATGTCGCTGACGAGCTTTCTGACGACTTCCTGGCCGAGATCAAGAAGGCAGTACTCGCCGAAAAGCCCGACGCGCTGCTGCTCGGCGAGGTCTGGGAGGACGCCTCTAACAAGGTCAGCTACGGTCATCTGCGCCGCTACCTACAGGGCTCCGAGCTCGATTCTGCCATGGACTATCCCTTCCGCGACATGGTCATCGGCTTTTTGATGGGCTACAAGAATGCCTACCAGGCAGCCGAGGATATCGAGACCCTGCGCGAGAACTACCCGAGCGAGGCCCTGTCCTGCGCGCTCAATCTGCTGTCGAGCCACGACCGTCCGCGCATTATTTCGGTTCTTGGCGGCGGCCCCGACGAGTCGCAGCTGCCCGAGTGCGAGCGCAGCAAATGGCGTTTGGACGAAGGTGCGATGGGCCTGGCCAAGAGCCGTTTTTGGCTCGCGACGCTCATGCAGATGACCTTCCCCGGCGTGCCTTCGATTTACTACGGCGACGAGTACGGCCTGGAGGGCCTTACCGACCCGGGCAACCGCCGCACTATGCCCAAAAAGGAGGACCTGCACGACTTTGACACGCTCGCGATCGTCAAGAACGCCTCGGCCGTACGCCGTGCGCTGCCGTTTATGATCGACGGCGAGATCAAGGCCTTCGCGCTCAATGACGAGGTGCTGGCCTATAACCGTACGGGCAAGGACGGCGAGTCCGCGACCGTTATCATCAACCGCAGCCTGCGCAATTCGCATCGCGTGACGATTCCGGCGCTCGGCGAATGTGCAAGCGACGTCATTAGCGGCCACGAGTGCGTGATCCACAACGGCACGGTCACGCTCGACCTGTACCCGCTGGGTTCGTCGATCATCTATCACCATGCCGAGCAGCGCCTACAGGAGCCGCTCGATCACGGCGCGGGCGTCGTGTGCCACATCACCTCGGTGCCGACCGACGACGGAAGGCCCGGCACGATCGGCGCGCCCACGCGTCGCTTTATCGACCATCTGGCCGCCATGGGCATGCGCTACTGGCAGGTCCTGCCCGTCAACCCGACGGATTTCTTCCGCTCCCCTTACGCTGGCCCTTCGGCCTTTGCGGGCAATATCGACCTGCTGCCAGAGAGCCATGAGGAGCTGGCGGCCGACTTTAAGACCTGGAAGGCCCGCGGTGGCGAGGACGCCGACCCGCTCTACACGGCGTTTAAGCATCGCAATGCCGACTGGCTCGAGAAGTACTGCGTCTACATGGCTGTCAAAAAGTATTTTGAGGGCGAGTCACGCCACGATTGGCCGGCCGATGTCGCGCGCTACAACGAGCATCTGATCGACGACGAGCGTTTCCACGATGAGGCCGAGCTGCAGGCGTACATGCAGTACCGCTTTGACCTGGCATGGTGCGAGCTTATGAATTACGCGCACAAGAAGGGCATCGAGGTTATCGGCGACATTCCGATGTACGTCTCGGACGATTCGGCCGACGCGTGGAGTGAGCCCGAGAACTTCTGGCTGTCCGATACCGGCAAGGCGATTGAGATTTCCGGCGCGCCGCCCGACAACTTTGCGCCCGAGGGCCAGGTATGGGGCAACCCCACCTTCCGCTGGGACCACATGAAAGAGAACGGCTACCGCTGGTGGATGGACCGTCTGCGTCGTGCGTTCTCGCTCTACGATCGCGTGCGCCTGGACCACTTCCTGGGCTTCCACAGCTACTTTAGTATTCCCGCGGGTAAGGCCTGCGCCGACGGCCGCTGGCTGGCGGGCCCGGGCAAGGACCTGTTCCAGACCGCCTACGACGAGTTGGGGCCGCTCAACTTTATCGCCGAGGATCTGGGCTATCTGACGCCCGGCGTTCGCGCCATGGCTTCGACCTGTGGCTTCCCCGGCATGGACGTGCTGGAGTTTAGCGATTACGACGTGCGCAACGGTATTCATCCCACGCCCGGCAAGATCCTGTACACCTCGACGCACGACACGTCGACGCTCGCCGGTTGGTGCACGCACTCCTTTGCGGGCGGCGATGAGCCGAGCGGTAAGGAGTTTGCGGGCAAGCTGATGGGCGACGCGCTGGCAAGCGATGCACCTCTCGTGATGATGCCGCTGCAGGACGTGCTGGGGCTGGGCGACGATGCGCGTATGAACGTGCCGGGTGTCGCCACGGGCAACTGGACCTGGCAGGCCGATGAGGCTGATATTGAGGCAGTTGAGAATAAAACTGCACAGCTCCTGCGCAACACCCATAGATTCTGGGGCGAAGCGTGATAAAACCCCCGATATAGGGTACAGTTACAGACGTTTGAATTTATGCGGGCAGAGCGATCTGCCCGCTTTGTGCTGAAAAGGAAGTATTATGGCGCGCTACGATTACAAGTGCTCGAGCTGCGGCAACGTGTTTGAGGTTGAACATCCCATGTCCGAGACCCCCGAGGTCGTGTGCCCGAGCTGCGGCGCTCCGGCCGCCAAGACGTTCTCGGCCAGCGGCATCAAGTTTGAGGGCAGTGGTTTCTACAACACCGACCAGCGCAGCGGTGGTTCCAGCACCAGCGCCACCAGCGGCTGCTGTGCTAACTGCCCGCATAGCCACTAGCAGCTGGCTCCCACCAAATCGAACAAATACGGCCCTGCGACCAAACAATCGGTCGCAGGGCCTTTTTTGTTGCCAGGGTAGCTAATTTGGGACGGGGCTATTTTAGCTACCCTATGTCAGGGTGAATGCTCCGGATGATTTTTCTGGGACGGGGATGAAAAAATCATTAGGTACACAATGATTTTTTCATCCCCGTCCCAGAAAAATCATCCGACAAGCGGGGGTAGCTAAAATAGCCCCGTCCCAAATTAGCTACCCTCAGGATCCGTATTAGTTGCGGACCAGTCTGGCGCAGAAGTGGCCGTCGTAGGAGTCGGCGTTTGTGGGGACGCTTTGGAAAAGGCCTCGGTCGTTTTGACGGACGGATACGAGCTTCTTGGCCTGCTCGAACTCGGGCAGCTGCAGGATCTGGGCTTCGGAGAGCGGCGCCACGGCAAAGACCTCGCCCTCGGGAGAGCTCAGGAACGCGTCCACCACCTGCGTGTTCTCCTCATCAAAGACCGAACAGGTGGCGTAGATAAGCTCACCGCCGGCAGCCACGCGCGCAGCAGCCTCTTTGAGCATCGTAAGCTGCAGTTTGGGCAGCTCAACCGTCACATCTTTTTCGGTCAGGCGCCACGGGATCTCGGGATGACGGCGCATGGTACCGGTGCCAGAGCACGGCGCATCGATAAAGACCGTGTCGAACTTAACCGGCTCGCCAAGCATGGCATCAAACGATGTGAGCACCTCATCAAGCTCGCAAGCATCACCCGAAACCGTACGAACGCCCTGAATACCGGCCTTATGCAGACGAGCGAGATTCAGATCGCACTTGCGATCATGCAGATCGAGCGCCGTATGCTGACGCTCATAGCCCGTACGCTTGGCCTGGCACATCATCACATAGGTCTTGGTGCCACGACCGGCACCAATCTCAAGGCAGCTACCAGGGCGCGTGGCAGCTGTGGCGATAAGTTGCGCGTTGAGATCAGATGCCACCGCGGCAGCACGCTCAAACACGCCCGACGCAACCGTGGCCTGCGCATCGACCGGAGCATGGCAGCCCGGGAAGACGGGTGCCACAAGCTGCGAGATATACGGATCCGGCTTGGTCGCAAATGCGTTCTCGTGTAGGGCGAGCGGAGCAGGCGCCAGATTTCCGGCAAAGTTGAGTGCACCCTCGGGCGTGTCGAAAGACGCCATAATGCGGGCGCACAGCCAACGCGGCAGACCCATCAGACGCGACAGACGCACCAAGCGGCGCTCGGACTCATCGGCATCGGACGCGGTGGCAAAATCCTCAACGTTATCCGCAACCTTGTGCAGCACCGCGTTAGCCAAGCCCGCGGCGGACTTAGCGCCGCTGCGAACAAGCTCAACGCCCTGGCTCACGGCAATGCGACCCGGCGTATGCAAGTAGAGCATCTCGAAGGCCGAAATGCGAAGCGCCATGCGCACACGCGGTGCAACCTTTTTGGGCTTATCCAGAAACTGGTCGAGCAGCTCATCCAAAATGCCCTGCGTTGCGGCAACGCCGAGCGCCAAACGCGCGGCAAAGGCGGAATCGCGCTGGTCAATAGCCTTGGCCGATGCGCGAGAGGACAGCACGTCACGCGCATACATGCCGCGGCGATCGGCCTCCATCAGCACATCGAGCGCAAGCTTGCGCGCGGGAGACAGCTTGCTCATGACAAAACACCCCACGAAAGATCGGCACCCTGCAGGCCAGCAGCCCAAGCAGAAGCGGCCATAGCACGCTTGCCATCAGGCTTAACCTCGAGCAACTCAACCGAGCCATCGGAAAGGCCAAGGTAAACACGCTTAGCCTGAACGAGAACCTGACCCTCGCCAAGCGACACATCAGCCGCCGCAGCATCGAGCACACGCACGGTCTTGCCGGCAATCACGCAACGAGCAGGCGCGGTATCGGACGAGGCCAGCACATGACGCACGCAATCAAGCGCCGCCATATGCGGATCCAAGCGCATCTCCTGCTTAGAAACCTTGGCAGCATGGGTAACGAGCGCCTCGTCCTGTTCGATCCACACGGCGGTGCCATCGGCAAGAGAAGGAAGCGTATCGGCAAGCAGTTTGCCGCCGAGCTCAGCGAGCTCCATAGTCAGCGCCTCGGCATGCTTACCGGCAACCGAGGTCGAGGCCTGCGCACAATAGGCGCCGGTATCCACGCCATGCCCAATGCGCATAATAGAAACGCCAGCAATCTCATCACCAGCAAGAATGGCACGCTGAATAGGTGCAGCCCCACGCCAACGAGGCAGCAGCGAAGCATGAACATTCACAATACCAAGCGGCGCCATATGCAGCACCTCATCGGGCAAAATGCAACCATAGGCTGCCACACAGAAAATATCAGCCTGCGCAGCCTTGAGCACCTCAACAACCTCAGGCGTCATACGATTAGCCTCAATGACCGGCAACCCCAGCTCCAGTGCCTTAGCCTTAACAGGAGACGGCTCTAGCTTCTTACCACGCCCACGAACAGCATCAGGACGAGTAACAACAAGCGCAATCTCATTCCCAGCCTCAACAAGCGAAGTCAGCGAAGGCACAGCAAAATCGGGCGTACCCATAAACACAATACGCATAAAGAACGTCTCCCCTCAACCAAAGCCGAGACGGCTACAAAGACCAGCGGAAAGCCAAGTCACCAGTCCATCCGCAATAACATTTCAACAAGAACAAATATACCCAAAACCAAAGAAAGAGCCGCAATAAAAGCAGCTCTTCCAACAAAGCACCTATCAGCGAAGACGCCCCTCCCTGGCCCAACGGCACCCGGGCGAACCGAGCCAGAACAACGCAGTCCCCGGTGCTGAGCGCCCACATATCGTCCCGCGCGCAGTTTCGCAGCAAAGCGAGAAAGTTTGAGCACGGGATGATATGTGGGCGCTCAGCACCGGGGACGGTGGGACCTACTCCGTCTCGCCCGGTCGAGCGCCGCGGGCCAGGGCGTCCTGGTACTCCTTGACGGCCTTGATCCTCTGCATCGGCTTCAGTCGCTCGAACATAGTGTTGCCATGCAGGTGATCGATCTCGTGCTGCAGGCACACGCAGAACAGGTCGCCCGAAGCCTCGTAGCGAATCAGGTTGGCATCCAAGTCGTACGCCTCGACGACGACATGGTCGGGACGCTCGATCTCGCAGCTAATGCCAGGGATGGAAAGGCAGCCCTCGCTAAAGGGCACCAGATGGTCACTCTGCTCAACAATGACGGGGTTAATGAGCACGTACGGGTCGTAGTCGTTCTTGTCGCTGTAGTCGCAGTCGATGGTGACGAGCTGAATAAGCTCGCCGATCTGCGGAGCAGCCAGGCCGCAGCCGCCGTTGTCGAACATCATCTTCTTCATCTTCTCGGCAAGCGCCTCGATCGCCGGGGTGATCTCCTCGATGACGGCACACTCCTGGCGCAAACGAGGGTCGGGCGACAGTACGATTCCGTTGGCTTCCATGGCCATCCTTTCAGGTTGTTACATCAAATCATAGGCGTCGACGTCAACGCTCACGCTCACGCCGCGCACGGAGCCCACCTCTTTGAGGCAGGCGTCGATATCATCAGAGACATGGTACCCCACGGGCGACTTCACAAGCAGATGGAAGCGGTAACGGTCCTTGGCTCTCTCGATTACACACGAAGCCGGGCCCAGCACCTGCGGCACGGCACTCCCCGCCCGCAAAAAATCGGGCGCGGCGGCATGCCAGCGGCGCTTAAGAAGCTTTGCGATGCGCCCGATATAATCCTGCGCATCGTCGCGGTTTGCAGACCACACCAAAATGTTAACCAGGCGCACGAACGGCGGATACAGTGCGTCGCGGCGCTGGTCCAGGTCGTAGTCGGTAAAGATCGAGCGATCGTGCTCGGCGACGGCGCGGATGACCGGATCCTCGGGCAGATACGTCTGGATGATGACCTCGCCAGGGCGATCGCCGCGACCGGCGCGACCGGCGACCTGCTCCAGCAAATCGTAGGCGCGCTCCCCTGCGCGGAAATCCGGCAGCTTGAGGGCGAAGTCAGCATTGACCACACCCACGAGCGTGACCTCGGGAAAGTCGAGGCCTTTGGCGATCATCTGGGTGCCCAGCAACACGGCGCAATCGGCCGCATCGAACTGCTCGAGCAGCTTTTTGTGCGCATCCTTGCCGCGCGTGGAATCGGCATCCATGCGGATGATGGCGACGTCCTCGGGCAGCATCTGGTGCAGTGCGTCCTCGATCTGCTGCGTGCCCAGCCCCATTTTTGCCAGGTAGCGACTGCCACATTTGGGGCAACGACTCGTGGGCGCGGGATACGGCTGCACGCGCCAAGACGAACCGCAGGTGTGACATTGCAGCGTGTGCGTGCGCTCGTGATACGTAAGCGCTGTGGAGCAGTGGTTGCAGGTGGGAACGCAGCCGCACTCGCGACACATCAGGAACGGCGCAAAGCCACGGCGGTTATGCAGCAACACGGCCTTCTCGCGGCGCTCGGCCACACGTTCCAATCCCTCCATCAAGGGTTTTGAGAACATGGAGCGGCTACCGTGCGAAAACTCGCGGCGCAGGTCGGCAATGCGGACCTCGGGCAGCACGGCGTGTCCCGGGCGCTCGGGCATCTCGACGCGCGTCCAAGTGGTGCCGTTATACGTTCCATGGCGGCAGTGGTCGAGGGCCTCGGCAGAAGGCGTGGCCGACCCCAGCACGAGCGGGCAGCGATAGCGGCGCGCCATCTCGGCTGCCACCTCGCGCGCATGGTAGCGCGGACTGGAGCCCTGCTTGTAACTAGTCTCGTGCTCCTCGTCGATGATGATGAGGCCCAAGTCGCTGAGCGGGCAAAAGAGCGCCGAGCGGGCGCCGACCACCACGCGGGCCGCACCGCTGGCGACCATATCCCACTGGTCGAGACGCTCGCCAGCAGAAAGACGCGAATGGAAAACGGCCACCGTCTCGCCAAAGCGCGAGCGGAAGCGGCCGACGGTCTGGGCCGTCAGCGAGATCTCGGGCACCAGCACGCAGGCAGAGCGACCGGCTGCGAGCACGCGCTCGATGGCGGAGAGGTAAACCTCGGTTTTGCCGGAGCCGGTGACGCCGTCGACCAACACCACGTCGCCATGAGCGTCCAGACGGGCGCGCTCAATCTGCGCGAGTGCCTGTTGCTGGCCGTTGGTAAGGGAGACCGGCGCCTTGCCGCTTGCCGAGGACAGCGTGGTCTGCTCGCTGCAGCCACGCCAGGCGCGGCGCTCCTCCACCACCACGACGCCGCGCTTTTCGAGCGCTTTGATGGTCGCCGACATGCTGTTATAGAGAAGATTAAGGTCGCGAGTCGTAACCGGGCCGCACTGCAGCGCCTCGATGAGCTGGCGCTGACGGACCGCGGTCTTGGGCGGCGTATAGTCAAAGCCTTCGGGCGTAAGCATCACCCAACGATTTTGGATAGGCTTGACGGCGGGCCGTTCAACAGTCCACGCATCGTCGTCGCCCTTGACCACATGCGGGCTGCCGCCCGGGGGCAAAAACAGGCGCAGGCACTCGGAAAGCGTCGCGACATACTCGCGGCTCATCCAGCGTGCGATGCGGGCAGCCTCGGCGGTAAAGAGCGGTTTGCTGAGGATGGCCTCGATGGGTTTAATGCGCGCGGGGTCGAGGGCGTTGTTGCCCTGCAGGTCGCCCAGCTCAGGGGCAATGTCGACGACATAGCCCGCGGCGGCACGGTTACCAAAGTGAACCAGGACCGTGGATCCGATCTGGACCTCGTTGGCAAGGGACTCGGGGATGCCGTAAGCAAACGGTTCCGACAGCGCACGGGTGGGGATGTCGAGGACCACGCTCGCGTAGGCGGCAGGGGGCTCGGGCGCAGGCTTAGACTGAGCCGAGGCAGCGGCAGGCTTGGGCTTCACCGGAGCTTCCTCCGGTTCCGGCGAACCAAACAGCGACAGTTGTTGAGCCATACGCCACCTCTAACGAACGGACCTGAAAGGGGTGGGACAAAATAATCAGTAGAGTTTGTCCCATGGCCGATACGAGTGTCGAGCTCGTTGCGTCACTCGAACATGGGACAAACACTACTGATTATTTTGTCCCAGCAACCCACTCATCGGTACAGAAACAAGAGCCCCGCTCGGGGGAACGGGGCTCGGATACATGCGTTTACGCGTCTACTATAGCGCCATCGTGCGGGCGCGGTCGATGCGTGCCAGGCAGTCGTCGCGGCCGACAAGCGCCATGGTCTCGCCCAGCGGGGGGCTCACCATGTTGCCGCAGACGGCGACGCGCACGGCCTGGAACACCACGCGCTTCTTAAGGTCCATCTGCTCGGGCAGCGGCTCAAGCGCGGCGTCGATGGCCTCGGCAGTCCACTTGTCCACGCCCTCGAGCGCGGCCTTGGCGGCATCCAGAATGACGCCCATGCCTTCCTTAGCCAGGCCCTTGTTAACGGATTTCTCGTCATACTCGAGCGTCTCGGCCGTAGCGAAGATGGGAGCGGCGACGGTCACGGCGTCGGCCGGCATCTTGGTGCGCGGCTTAACGATGGCAGCGAGCGCATCGATCCAGTCCTCGCCGTACTCGACATTACCCTCGATGAGACCCGCCTCGTGCAGCTCGGGGACCATGATTTCGTCGGCAAACTGAGCATCGGACATGCCGTTGATGTACTCAGCATTGACCCAATCGAGCTTCTTGGGATCGAAGGTCGCCGGGTTCTTGGAGATGCGGTCGAGCGAGAACTTGCTGGCCAGGACATCACGCGGGATGATCGTGGTCTCGCCGTCGAGCGACCAGCCGAGCAGCGCCAGGTAATTGACGAAGGCGTCGGACAGGTAGCCGGCGTCGCGGTACTCCTCCACCGAGGTGGCGCCGTGGCGCTTGGAGAGCTTCTTACCGTCGGCGCCCAGGATCATGGAGATGTGGGCGAACGTAGGCACGGGCGCGCCGAGGGCCTCGTAGACCATGATCTGACGCGGGGTGTTGGACAGGTGGTCGTCGCCGCGGATGACATGGGTAATCTTCATCATGGCGTCGTCGACGACGGTCGCGAAGTTGTACGTGGGCGTGCCATCGGAGCGGAAGATGACAAAGTCGTCGAGCTCCTTGGCGTCGAAGGTCACCTCGCCGTGGACGGCGTCGTGGATGACGACGTCGCCGCGGTCCTCGGGCACCTTGATGCGCAGGACGTAGGACTCGCCGGCCTCGATGCGGCGGCGGGCCTCCTCGGGATCAAGATCGCGGCAACGACGCTGATAGCCCTGGAAGGGGTCCTTGCGCTCCTGCGCGGCCTTGCGGTCGGCATCGAGCTGCTCCTTGGTGCAGAAGCAGGGATAGGCCTTGCCCTCATCCCAAAGCTTCTGGGCGGCCTGCTTGTACAGGTCCAGGCGCTCGGTCTGGGCATAGGGACCATAGTCGCCGCCCACCTCGGGGCCCTCGTCCCAGTCCAAGCCCAGCCAACGCATGGCGCGCAAAATGATCTGCGTGTTCTCGTCGGTGGAACGGGTGGGATCGGTGTCGTCGATGCGCAGAATGAACGTGCCGCCGTTTGCACGGGCGAAAGCCCAGTTATAGATAGCGGTGCGGGCGCCGCCGATGTGCAGCTTACCCGTCGGTGAGGGTGCAAAGCGGACGCGAACGTCTGATGCCATGGAAATCTCCTCGATTGCAGGATGGATGTCTAACCGCATCAGTATAAAGCATCAAAGCAACCTCCGCACAAAGGGCACCGACCAGTCATTGGGGACTACTCATTGGGGACAGACTTAAATGACCAATCGTTGTAGTCATTGGGGACATTCTTGGTTTAAGACTGGTCATTTAAGTCTGTCCCCAATGAGTAAAGTGCCGCAAGGGTGCGGAAAGGGTGTGAATGTTTGATTTACGCGCTATGATGTGCCCTTGCATAGAGAGCCCAGCGGAATGGTAACGGTCGCCGGGACACGTTTTTGAAAGGACAATCATGTCAGAAGAACTTCGTTCCATCCCACCCCAACACGGGTCCTTTGTATTTACGTCGGAATCGGTGACCGAGGGCCATCCCGATAAGATCGCTGACCAGATCAGCGACGCCGTACTCGACGCAATCCTCGCCAAAGAAATAGAGCTCCAGGAGCAGGGCTATATTGCGCCCAACGGCGTGCCCGCCAACGTGGAGAACGTCCGCTGCGCCTGCGAGACCCTCGTGACCACCGGCACCGTCATCGTTGCCGGCGAGATCCGTACCCAGGCCTACGTCGATGTGCAGGAAATCGCCCGCGGCGTCATCCGCCGCATTGGCTACAACCGCGCCAAGTTCGGTTTTGACTGCGACACCTGCGGCGTCATGAGCCTCATCCACGAGCAGTCACCCGACATCGCCCAGGGCGTCGACGAGTCGTTTGAGACCCAGACCGGCGCCACCACCGACCCGATCGACTTGATCGGCGCCGGCGACCAGGGCATGATGTTCGGTTACGCCTCCAACGAGACCAAGACCTTAATGCCCATGCCGCACTACCTTGCCAGCCGCTTGGCCGAGCGCCTGGCAGCCGTGCGCCACGACGGCACCCTGGCCTATCTGCGCCCCGACGGCAAGACCCAGGTCACCGTGCGTTACGATGATGGCAAGCCCGTCGAGGTCACGACCATCGTCATCTCCACGCAGCACGCCGCCGAGATCGAGGACATGGGCAAGATCAAGGCCGACCTCATCGAGCACGTCATCACCCCGGTCATGGCCGCCGAGAACATGCCGTGGGACAACGCGGAGATCTACGTGAACCCCACCGGTCGCTTTGTCGTGGGCGGCCCCATGGGCGACACGGGCCTCACCGGCCGCAAGATCATCGTCGACACCTACGGCGGCTACGGCCGTCACGGCGGTGGCGCCTTTAGCGGCAAGGACTGCACCAAGGTCGACCGTTCCGCCGCGTATGCCGCGCGCTGGGTCGCTAAGAACGTGGTCGCCGCCGGTCTGGCCGACTGCTGTGAAGTCGAGCTCGCCTACGCCATCGGCGTTTCCAAACCCCTCTCAATCATGGTCGACACCTTCGGTACCGCGCATGTTGCCGAGGACAAGATCGTCGAGGCCGTCGAGAAGACCTTCGACCTGCGCCCGGGCGCAATCATCCGCGACCTGGACCTGCGTCGCCCCATCTACGAAAAGACGGCAGCCTACGGTCACTTCGGCCGCGAAGACGCCGACTTCACCTGGGAGAATACCGACCGAGTCGAAGAACTCAAAGCAGCCTGTGGCCTGTAAATAGGTTCGCAGAGCCCAGACAGCAAAGCATTAGAACCAAAAGAAGTACCGGCCCCAACCGGTACTTCTTTTTTTACACGGTGGTGTGAATATTTCGATGCGCAATGAACAGCACGTCCCCAGCTGATAAATTTTGACATCCAGCCACTCCAACCATGTATCCTAAGTTCTGAGGGCTTTGGTATTTGGTCGGTCGCGAGTTCCGCACGAGCCGGAGGCCACTTAATTTGGCCTCCGTGCGAGCCAGGACTGTAGAGCAGGCGACCAAATACCAAAGCCCTCGGAACGACGGGATAGAACAGGAGCGCATATGGCAGGCAAGCCGCAAACACTAGCTACGACCTCGGCATTCGAGATCTTGGGGCCCGTCATGGTCGGCCCCAGCTCATCGCACACCGCCGGCGCCCTGCGCTGCGCCCAAGTTGCCGCCAGCCTGCTGGAAGGCCGCATCACCAAAGCCACCTTTGGCCTGTGGAACTCCTTCGCCCACACCTACCACGGCCACGGCACCGATCGTGCGCTCGTCGCGGGCATCCTAGGCCTCGACACCGATGACGAGAATATCAAGCAGGCCTTCGACCTCGCTCGCGAGCAGGGCCTCGAATATCACTTTGACATCAAGGGCGACGACGCCTCCATCCACCCCAATACCGTCGACATTGACATGGTAGACGACACGGGCGCCACGGCACAGGTCCGCGGCGAGAGCCTGGGCGGCGGCAAGATGCGCATCAGCCGCATTAACGGCGTCGGCGTCGACATCTCGGGCATGTATTCCACGCTCTTCGTGGCGCACAAGGACGTCCCCGGCGTGCTCGCCGCGCTCACGAACCTGCTCGCCTACGCCCATGTAAACATCGCGTTTTGCCGTACCTACCGCACCGAGGTGGGCGGCCAGGCCTACTCCGTCTTTGAGACCGACGGCGCGCCCGACGACACCGTCGTCCCCATGCTACGCAAGCTCGACAATGTCGATTACGCAACGTTTATCGAGCTCCCCGGTTCTGCCTCGTCGCTCTCTCCCGGCGTCTCGGCCAAGGAGATCTTCGACGACGGTGAGCAGCTGCTCGATGCGTGCGAGGAACTGGGGCTCAGCATCGGCGCCGTTATGGCCGTGCGCGAGGCGCGCCTGACCGGCGAGGCGCACGCCGTCGCCGCCATGCGCCGCGTGCTCGACGTCATGCGCGAGGAGACCACGGCCCCCATCGCCAATCCGCAGCGTTCGCTCGGCGGGCTTATCGGCGGCGAGGCCAAGCTCGTCGAAGCAACCCGCCGCAACGATTTGAGCACGAGCCTGATGGGCACCGTCCAGACCGACGCCGTGGCCCGCGCGATGGCCGTGCTCGAGCGCTCCGCCACGATGGGCGTGATCGTCGCCGCCCCCACGGCAGGCTCCGCGGGTGTCGTGCCCGGCTGCGTGCTGGCGCTCGCCGATCACCTGCAGCTCGATGACGAGCAGGTCATGGACGCACTCTACTGCGCAGCCGCCATCGGCCTCAACCTCACCACGAGCGCCTGCGTCGCCGGCGCCGAGGGCGGCTGCCAAGCCGAGGTCGGAAGCGCCGCCGCCATGGCGGCCGCCGCGCTGGTGCAGATGCTCGGCGGCACGCCCGAGCAGGCGCTCGACGCCAGTTCCATCGCGCTGAGTAACCTGCTGGGCCTCGTTTGTGACCCCGTCGGTGGCCTCGTGGAGGTGCCCTGCCAAAACCGCAACGCCATCGGCGTGGCAGCGGCCTTTAGTTCGGCACAACTCGCCCTCGCAGGCATTAAAAGCTTGGTGCCGTTTGACCAGATGGCACATGTCATGCTATCGGTGGGCCACGCGTTGCCGGCCACGCTGCGCGAGACGGCAAAGGGCGGCATCGCGCAGGCTCCGGCCGCACTTTCAGCCTGTGCAAAATGCGGCGTGTGCGGATAGCGGCAAAGAACGACTCAAAGGTGGGACAAATGTCCCACCTCTTTTGAATGCCACCGTTTCCGTACCACAAACAGCAGGGCAATCGCTATAATGCAAGCCCAGTAAAAACACGATGAGCCGCAAGGCGAAAATCGAAGGATATGCATACGATGTCGCAAAACGATCGAACTCAACTGATTCCCGATCCGCAGCAGCCGAGCAGGCACACCGGCGGCGTTCAGTCGCCGCATCCTATCGCGCCGAGCCACGGTCAGCAGCGTAGTGCAGCAAACGCTTCCCAACACCCGAACCAACAGCGACAGCAGCGTCAACAACGTCAGCAGCGCCAGGCAAACGGCAATGCGCCCAAGCAGCCCCCCACGCACGCTCGAGGCGATCGCGGCCCCGCGCGCAAACCCGCCGAGAACAATAAGTCGGGCAAAAAGACGACGTTATTTGTCGTCCTGGGCCTAATCGTCATTGTCTATATCGTAGGCGTCGTAGCGTTTTCGCAGGTAGCCTACCCCAACACCACCATCGCCGGCGTCGACGTCTCGTTCTCCAACGCTTCGTCTGCCGCCACCAAGGTCAATTCGGCATGGAAGCACTATAAGCTCGCCGTGACAGGCGATGACTTTAGCTGGACCTATCAGCCCGAGTCCGATGAGCCCATCGTCGACGGCGAAGCTGCCGCAAAAGAAATCATCAGCCACAACGAAGCCTTTATATGGCCGGTCCGTCTTGTGGAATCCTTAAGCGGCAAAACCAAAACAACCGCTACCTCCAACGAAGTCGATCTTGATCAAGACGTCGACCTGTCCATGCTTTCCGACACCTTTGACCAAAAGAAGTTTGAGAAGGATCTGGGCGCCGCCATCGACGAGTTTAACGAGGGGCGTTCGGGCACGTTCGAGGCCAATAGCTCCTATGACGAGCAAGCGGGCAAGTTTACCGTCGAGAAGGCGCGCTCCAACGAAAAACTCAACCGCGAGCATGTCATCAAGTATGTCGAGCTCGAGCTTGCCTCACTGGCCGAGTCCGTAGATCTTTCCATGCTCGGCAACGATGCCTATGAGCCACTCAATGGAACGCTGACAGATGATCAGATTCAGGCCGCATGCGATGCCGCCAACAACTTCCTGGGCGTCAACGTGACCCTCAAGCTCAACGGCGAGGATGCCGGCAAGGTTGATGGCAGCTCCGTGTTGCAGTGGATCAGCTTTGCCGATCCCGCCAACCCCACGCTCGATACTTCGCAGATCAGTAGCTGGGCAGCCGAGCTCGCCAACGGCTTTAATACCGTGGGCTCCACTCGCTGGTGGACGCGCGCCGATGGCAAGCAGTGCGCCGTCGAAGGCGGCGACTTTGGTTGGTCCATCGACAGCAGCTCGCTCGCCAAGCAGGTCGAGGACGCCATTAACAACAAGCAGGCCGGCGAGATCGAGATCAAGTACTCCCAGAAGGCCGACACCTTTACCGCAAAGGGAGAGCCCGACTGGAAGGCGTATATCGACGTCGACCTGTCCGAGCAGCACGCGCGCTACTATGACGAGAGCGGAAATATCGTTTGGGAGGCCAACTTTATCTCGGGCAAGCCGGGCGAGGACGCCACGCCCGAGGGCGTCTGGCAGATCAACAGCAACGACGGCGGCAGTACCCTGATCGGAGCCAAGGACCCCGAGACCGGTAAGCCCAAATACGAAAGCCCGGTGAGCTACTGGATGCCGTTCGAGGGCAATATGATCGGCTTCCACGATGCCACCTGGCAAAACGACAAGAGCTTCGATAACGCCGAGTCGTACAAATGGTGCGGCAGCCACGGTTGCATCAACCTGCGCCTGGCAGACGCCAAGGCACTTCACGACTGCATCAAAGTCGGCCTGTGCGTGGTTGTCCACTCGTAGTGCAACGCGCGCATTCCTACAACGTGGAACCGCTGCGACCAATCTAACAGTTCCGAAAGAAACCGTCCTATGCGCCCGCCCCAACCGGTGGGCGCATATAATTATCGAGGTTCTTTCTATAAAGGAGACGCTATGCCGAATGTCCCCACCATTACCCCGGGCCCGGATGATACCGAGCACACGCCCGAAGGTGCCACCGAAACGATTCCTCTGATTACAAACGTGCATGCCGATAAGCAGAACGGACGCGCGAACGATGCGGCCGAGATTTCCGATGAAGAGGCATACGCCAAGCTCAAGGCAAAACGTGCCGAACGTCGGCGCAAAAAGCTGATTCGACGCGGTATTGCCGCCGGCGTCGTGGGTGCCATCGCGCTCATTGCCATTGTCGCAACCCTGGTTATCAATGCGCAGCCACAGGGCGCTAGCGAGCCTGTGACCGACATGGTGACCGAGGGCACGTTTACCACAACGGTCGAGGCGAAAGGCCAGCTCAAACCCATTTCGTCCTCAGTGGTCTCCCCTTCTGTCGACGGCACGGTCGATTCGATCAACGTTCAGCCGGGCCAATCCGTTAACGAGGGCGACGTGCTTATGACCATTAAAAACGACGAGCTCGATCGCAACGTTGCCGAGGCGCAGCGTGCAGTTGCAGCCGCCCAGGAAGACCTCACCAACGCGCAGAAAGCCGCCGCTGCCGCGCAGGCCACCCCAACGACGGACGATGATGGAGCTTCCGCAGCAGCTGGCATCACCGCCGCATCAGCGGACACAAACGCCGTATCGGCCGCACAGCGCAGCCTCGCATCGGCCCAGGCAAACCTCGATCAGGCGAACGCCAAGGCAGCCAGCCGTACGGTCACGGCCCCGAGCTCGGGTAGCATCGTGGAGCTCAACGCCAAGGTGGGCGCCACGGTAACAGGCGGCATGATCATGGGCGAAAGCGATACGAGCGGCGGCAAGCAGTGCATGCAAATCGCCGACCTATCCAAGATGAAGGTGACCGTGCAGGTAGGCGAAAAGGACATCGCCAAGATCGCCGTTGGGCAGAGCGCCAACGTCACGTATCCCGCGTTTCCCGATATCGTGAGCCAGGGCACCGTCACGGCTATCGCATCGGTGGCAAACTCCGACGCCGCCAACGGTGGCGGCGGCAGCGTAACCTTTAACGTCGACATTCTCATTGAGGCGCCCGACGCGCGCCTGAAGCCGGGCATGACGGCCGAGGTATCGGTGGTGACCGAGCAGCTCGACGACGTGGTGATGGTGCCGACGATGGCGCTCATGACCGAAGACGGCGAACACTATTACGTCAACGTGGCAACCGATGACGAGGGCAAGCATACCCGTCGCGTGAAGGTGACCGTCGTGACGCAAAACGACAACGAAGCCGTAGTCGGCAAGACACAGGTAAAGCGCGACGACCAGGGCAACGAGATCAACCCCAACGTGCCGGTTACCAAGCTGCGCGATGGCGACACCCTCGTCATGGACACCGGAGCGGACGCAACGGCTGACGGCGGCTACAGCACGGATTCGGGCAGCATGTCTGACGACGAGGGCATGTAATGCGTCCCGTTATCGACATCCGCAACGTGCACCGCATTTTTGAGAGCGAGGCGGGTTGCGCCCACATCCTGCACAACGTGAGCCTGGCGGTAGAACCCGGCGAGTTCGTCGCCATTACCGGCCCTTCGGGCTCGGGCAAGTCAACGCTCATGAACATCCTGGGCTGCCTGGACAAACCGACGGCGGGCGACTATTACCTGCAAGGGCTCAACGTGGCCGAGCTCGATGATGACGAGCTCACCGAAGTCCGCGCCCTGAGCATTGGCTTTGTCTTTCAGAGCTTCAACCTGCTGCCGCGCCTGTCGGTTATCGAAAACGTCATGCTGCCGCTGGCCTACACCAATGTGCCCCGTAGCCAGCGCGAAATGCGCGCCGTTCACGCGCTGCAGGCTGTCACGCTGCCCGTCGACCACTGGGACCACCGCATATCCGAGCTCTCGGGCGGCCAGATGCAGCGCGTCGCAATCGCGCGCGCCCTCGTCAATGACCCGCCCATCATCCTGGCCGATGAGCCGACGGGAAACCTGGACTCCGCTACCGGAGCGCTTGTGATGGAGACCTTCCATAAGCTCCAGAAGCGCGGCAAAACCATCGTGCTTATCACACACGACCCCGGCATCGCCGCCGAGGCCGACCGTGCCGTGACCATCCGCGACGGTCGCATTCACGATGGCGCGTATATTCCACATGCACCGCGGACCCTGCGCAGCGCCGTGGATAGCCTGCCC
The DNA here is from genome assembly GCF_040910265.1 of Collinsella aerofaciens. Classification (GTDB taxonomy): domain Bacteria; phylum Actinomycetota; class Coriobacteriia; order Coriobacteriales; family Coriobacteriaceae; genus Collinsella; species Collinsella aerofaciens_BK. Next base: position 68,702 of record NZ_JBDGAW010000004.1, read on the forward strand.
ATGATTTCCGCCTCCGCCAACCCGCCGAAAGGAGAGATGGCATGAGCGCCCGCGATCTCATCCAGGAAGCCCTTCACTCGCTCGAGGCCAACAAGGGGCGCAGCCTGCTCACCATCCTGGGCATTGTCATCGGCATCGCCTCGGTTATCGCCATGACTTCGCTCATCGGCGGCATCCAAAACAGCCTGGTCAACAGCCTGGGCCTCAATGCGGCACGCATGGTGCAAATCTATTCGTCGCAAGAACTCACAGAGTCGGACATCGAGAAGCTTCAAAAACTGGTGCCGCAGATAGAGCAGATCGGCATTGTCGACAGCGCGTATACCGAGTACAAGACCGGCGATAAAAGCTATACCGTCATGGCACAGGGTGTCGATAGCGACATGCTCGACGCCGTGGGGGCCGGAAAGCTCGTTGCGGGGCGTACCTATTCCCAGGCCGAGTCTCAATCAGGCTCGCGCGTGGCGCTCATCAGCCGCGGCGGCGCCGATCAGCTTTACGGCAACGAACAGGATGCGCTGGGGAAAACCATCAAGGTGTCCAACGGCGAGGTGCAGATTGTCGGCGTGATTGACGGCGGCAGCGACTCCATGGGCTCGCTCACGCTGTATATGCCACGCGAAACCATCTCCGGCCTGTTTGGCGACGAGAATCCTTCATTCCCCAGCGTAACGGCGCTCGCCGCCGAGGGCACAGACATGGATGAGCTCTGCAAGACCATCGAGTCCAAGGTGCGCGCGATGAAGGGCATCGAGGAGGAGGATGAGTACAACAGTGTATCGGCGACCTCCATGAAAAGCGCCATCGATGCACTCAACTCCTTTATGGGCGCGTTTTCGCTCATCATGGGTGCTGTCGCCAGCATCTCGCTGCTTGTCGGCGGTATCGGCATTATGAATATGATGCTTACCAACGTAACGGAGCGCATTCGCGAGATCGGCATCCGCCGCGCTCTGGGCGCCAGTCGTCGTGATATCACCGCGCAGTTTTTGGCCGAGTCCTCGGCGCTGTGCGTCACCGGCGGACTGTTGGGTGTCCTGATTGGCTATCTGCTGGCATGGGGACTCACGTTCTTTGCCGCAAGCTCGGGCATCATGAGCGAGTTTGGAGCTACCGGGACGATCACGCCAAGCTTCTCCATTACGACAGTGTTGATCGCGTTTGCCGTATCGGTCGGCATCGGTGTAATCTTTGGCTTCTACCCCGCTCGCCGCGCAGCAAAGCTCGACCCGGTGGAGTGCCTACGCTACCAGTAAGCCACCACCAACAAGTTGCGGTGAATTAGGGACTGAATATGCTATTTAGCAGCAAAAACAGACACTATTTCACCGCAACTTATTGAAGGGCTACTTGCACCAGTTCCGGGCGTCGTCCTCGAACTATTGGCGGATGACGGTCTTGTACGGTTCGAGCTTGCTCGAGGCGCTCCTCCTCGCGGGCGGGAGGGAACGCAGGCGCGGCGAGCGCCTAGCGCGCGAACTCCCGTAAGAGCGCGTCTTCCACTTCCCGAAGCGAAAGGGCCCCGTCTCCCTCGGCGGGACGGGTGACCACGATGCAGCGCGCTCCCACGTCGCGCGCGGCGGCAAGCTTCTCGGCCGTGCCGCCTACGGTTCCCGAGTCCTTGGTCACAAGCCACTGGGCTCCCACCTGCCGAAGCATCGCCTCGTTGAGCTCGCGGGTGAAGGGCCCCTGCATGCCGATGACGTGCGACGGCGAAAACCCCGCGTCGATGCACTTCGTTATAGCACCGGGCAGCGGGAGCACACGCACGAAGAAGCGCTCCGAGAAATCGGCGACGCGCGTATAGGGAGCAAGCTCCTTGCTCCCCGTCGTGAGAAGCGCGCGACCCGGGTTCTCGGAGAGAAAGCGCGCCGCGCAGGCGATCGACGCGACCGACACGACGCCTTTGGGCAGCGCCTCGACCGGGCGCGTAAGGCGCAGGCATCGTGCACCCACGGCGAGCGAAGCGGCCCGGATGTTGCCGCTTGCGAGCGTAGCGAAGGGGTGCGTGGCGTCGACGACGATGCGCGCGCCGGAAAGCTCACGCTCCATGTCGGCCTCGTCGAGCCTGCCCGCATGCACCTCGATGCCCGGAAGCTCGCCCAAAAGCTCGCCTCCGTACTCGGTTGCCGCGTAAGCACGGGCGGGGATGCCCGCCCCGCTCGCCCATTCGCACAGAAGGCGGCCCTCGGTGGTGCCGGCGAAGATGCGCAGCGCCGGCGCGGATGCGGGCGCCGTCACTTCGGGCCGCCTGGGCGCGTGATCTGGTAGAGCAGCGCGTTCATAATGGCGGCCGCCACGGTCGAGCCGCCCTTGCGACCCCTCGCGACGATGGCCGGCACGCGTCGCACGAGTAGCTCCTCTTTCGCCTCGACCACGTTCACAAACCCGACCGGCACCCCAACGACGAGCGCGGGCGCGATCTTCCCCGCGTCCATGAGCTCGGCGAGACGCAGAAGTGCTGTGGGAGCGTTACCGACGGCCACGATGAGCGGACCCTCGATGCCGCAAGCTTTGTCCATGCTCGCAACGGCGCGAGTCGTGCCCGCGGCGCGCGCAGCCGCGGCGACATCAGGGTCGGCCATATAGCACACGGTCTTGCAGCCGAGCTTCGCGAGCGCGGGCTTGCTTATGCCTGCGAGCGCCATGTTCGTGTCGGTGAGCACCGTGGCCCCTGCGTGCAGTGCGTCGAGCGCACAGTGCGCGGCGTCATGGGTGAACACGAGGGAATCGGCGTACGAGAAGTCAGCAGTGGTGTGGATGACGCGCTTCACGACGGGCTCTTCGAGCGGCGGGAACGTGCGGCCGCCGAGCTCTTCGGTGATGATCTCAAAGCTGCGCCGCTCGATGTCGCCGGGCGCCATCTCCTTGGAATCCATCTAGTACTCCACTCCTTCCCTTGCACATATCCCCTGCTCGTAGGGGTGTTTCTCGCACCGCATCTCGGTTATGTAGTCGGCCTTCTCCACGATCTTGCGGGAAGGCGCGCGCCCGGTGAGCGCTACTTCGACGCCGCGCGCGGACATATCGAGCGCGCGGTCCACGAGCGCCTCGTCGACAAGCCCCTTCGAAAGCGCGTCGAGCGCCTCGTCGAGCACGAGCAGCCCCTCCTGCGCGCCCTCGAGCTCGGCGAGCGCGGAAGCGAGGTTCCCATCGTGCAGCTCGCGCGTCGCGGCAAGTTCTTCCGACGTCATGGACCAGGTAAACTTGTCCGACGCCTTCCCCGCGAACACGGGCACGCCGAAATGCTCGGCGAGCAGGCGCACCTCCCCGCTTTCGCCGTCTTTCAGGAACTGCACGACGACGACGCGGCGGCCTGCGGCGAGCATGCGAAGGGCGAGGCCCATCGCCGCCGTGGTCTTGCCTTTGCCGTCGCCATGATACACGTGGATCATACGCCCTCCTCGATAATGCGGTAGACATACTCCATGTCGAGCGCCCCGCGCACGGAGTCGGCCAGGCGGTCGAACTCGCACGCACGGTGATCGGCCGCGGACGCCGCGCCCGCAGCACCCACGACGCTCTCGGGCAGGCCACGCATGCGCGCGAGCGAGCGCGCGAGGGCGAGCGCCACCCCCGGTTCGTCGAACAGGCCGTGGAGATAGGTTCCAAACACGTTTCCGCAGGCCGCGCCTTCTGGTTTGCCGCCAATCGTGCCCGCAGGGGCGCAGGAGACGATCGTTTCGCCGTCGTGGATCTCGTACCCGCGAGCCGTCATGCCGTTCCACACCGAGAACGCGCCTTGGGCGCCTGTGATGCGCAGCTCCGACTGGGCGAGGCGCTTTTCCTCCCTGAACACCGTACTTGCAGGGATGAGCCCGAGCCCGCGCGCGGTGCCAGCGCCTTCCCTGCCGTGCGGGTCGGAAAGCTCGTCACCCAAAAGCTGGTAGCCTCCGCATATGCCGAGCACCGGCGTGCCCGCACCCGAAAGCGCGCGTACACAGGCTCCGATGCCGCTAGCCGCAAGCCAGCGCGCGTCGTCGAGCGTGGTCTTCGAGCCGGGGAGCACCACTAGGTCGGGTCGGCCCAGATCGGTCGTCGAGGAAACGTAGCGCACGCCTACGCCGGGCACGCGCGAAAGCGGGTCGAAGTCGGTGAAGTTCGACAGATGCGGAAGGCGCACGACGGCGACATCGATGACGCCGCGCGCCTCGCGGGCAGATAGGCGCGGCGCGAGCGAGTCCTCGTCGTCCAGGTCGAGCGTAAGATACGGCACGACCCCCACGACGGGGGCCCCGCACATCTTCTCAAGCGGGGCCAAACCCGGGCGCAGGATTTCTACATCGCCGCGGAACTTATTTACTACAAGCCCCCGCAAAAGCGCGCGGTCCTCGGGCGCAAGGAGCGCGACCGTGCCGTAAAGCTGGGCAAACACCCCGCCTGGGTCGATGTCGCCCGCGAGCAGCACGGGGGAGGACACGGCGCGCGCGAGCCCCATGTTGACGATGTCGTTTTCGGCAAGGTTGATTTCGGCGGGGCTGCCGGCGCCCTCGATAACGATGACGTCGTTTTCCTCCGCGAGCGAATCGAACGCCTCCAAAATCTGCGGCATGAGCGCCTTCTTTCGCGCGAAGTAGTCCCTCGCAGCGAAGGCTCCCTGCTCCTTGCCGGCCACGATGAGCTGGCTTCGGTGGCCGCTTTCGGGCTTGAGCAGAATGGGGTTCATGCGCACGTCGGGCGCGATGCTGCACGCCTCGGCCTGCATGATCTGGGCGCGCCCCATCTCGAGCCCGTCGGCCGTGACACCGCTGTTGAGCGCCATGTTCTGGCTCTTGAAGGGAGCCACGCGCAGGCCGTCCTGCGAAAGCACACGGCACAGCCCCGCCGCAAGCAGGCTCTTCCCCGCGTTCGACATGGTGCCCTGGATCATGATGGGCTTGGCCCTACCCACGGGTATCGACCTCCTTCGTCGAGCCTCGGCCATACGCGCCCGCCATAGCGCCGCTGCAAGAAGCGCAGCCCCGTTCGTCGGGTTCGCCTTCGCCCGATGCGCCTTCCGCCCGAAGCGCGCGGCTGAACGCCATCGCAAGCCGGGCATTCTCCTTGCGCGTGCGCACCGCGACGCGGCACCAGAAACGGGACAGTACCGAAAACGAGTCGCACGTGCGGACCAAAACCCCCTGTTTATACAGGCGCTCGGGGATGTCTTTCGCCGGTGTGCGGACTAAAAGGAAGTTCGCATCCGACGGCACGACGGAAAGCCCGAGCGAGGAGAGCTCGTGGGAAAGCCACGCTCGCTCGCCCGCCAATACATCGCGCGTGCGCGAGACGTATTCGACGTCTTCCAGGGCGGCGATACCCGCGGCCTCGGCGACCGAGGAGACGGGCCACGCCTGCCCCGCCCGGCGAATGCCCTCGAGGAGTTGGGCGTTTCCGCTGATCAGATATCCTAACCGCAACCCCGCCATTCCGTAGAGCTTGGTGAACGCGGAGAGCACGGCCACATGGCGCGAACACGCGGCGCGTGCGGCCACGCTCCTTTCGCGGGCGTCGGGCGCAAATCCGAGGAAGCACTCGTCCACGACGAGCAGCGCGCCCACCTGCTCGCAGCGGCAAGCCGCGGCATCGATCACGCGGGGGTCGACGAGGCGCCCCGTCGGGTTGTTCGGATTGCAGAGGTACGCCACGTCTCCCGGCCCCTCGATCGCGCGGGCGAAGGAGGCGGGCACGTCGAAGTCGTCCGCTTCGGAGAGTGGGAACTCCTGCACGCATGCGCCGTAGTACGATGCCGCCTCCGCATATTCAGAGAACGTCGGCGCACACACGACGATGCGTTTCGGGCGCACCGCCGCGGCGAGCCGCCAGATGATGTCGGACGCGCCCGCGCCGCAGACGATAGTATCTTCGGGAATGCCCTGGGCGCGCGCTAGGGCGCGAACGAGGGCGAGGCTTTCCCTATCGGGGTAGGCGTCGATTCGAGAAAGCGCCTTGCAAGCTGCGGCGACGGCGCGTGGCGAGGGGCCTGCCGGATTCACGTTCACCGAGAAGTCAATGAGGTCGGAGGCGCCCCCTTCGCAAGCGATGCCGAGTGATTGCGCGCTGCCCCCATGCGTACGGGCGCGCAGGATTCCCCCGGCAGCCCGGGGCGCGGCGTGGTCTCCCCTCATGCCATCGCCCCCACGGCGAGCACGACCGCCGCGCGCGCGGCGCCGAAGACGACGAGCGCGCATACGGACGCGGCGAGCATGAGCCTTGTCGCCCGGGCGATGTCACCCCACTCGATTTCGCGGGACGCGTCGCCTATCGTCGGTTTCTCAACGAGCTTGCCGAAATACACCGCGGGTCCTGCCAGGCGCAGCCCGAGCGCGCCCGCGCACGCTGACTCGGTCTGTGCCGCGTTCGGGCTCGCATGGCGACGCCTGTCGCGGCGCCAGATGCGCGCCGCCCCGCGCGCGTCGAGCCCGACGATCGGGCACACGGCGATCATGAGCAGGGCCGATAAGCGCGAGGGAATCCAGTTCACCGCATCGTCGAGGCGCGCCGAGGCACAGCCGAAGTCGATGTAGCGCTCGTTTTTGTAGCCCACCATGCTGTCGAGCGTGTTCACCGCCTTGTACGCCATACCCAAGGGCGCACCCCCGATCATAAGGTAGAAAAGCGGCGCGATGACGCCGTCGCTCGCGTTCTCCGCCACCGTTTCCACGGCGGCGCGCGCGACGCCCTGCTCGTCGAGAACAGACGTGTCGCGTCCCACGATGAGCCCGACGGCTTCGCGCGCCGCGACAAGGCCACCCTTCGAGAACGCGCGGGCCACGGCCAGGCTCTGGCGGCGCAGCTCGCATGCCGCGAGAATCTGATAGCTCGCCCAAGCCTCGGCCACGAAGCGCAAGCCGGGGTGAACCATGCCGCAAAGATGCAGGATTCCCCAGGTCAAAAGCCCACACGCAAGCGGAAGCGCCACAGCGAGCACAAGCCCTGCGGCGCGCGTGCCCGCGGACGTTTGCGGGAATGCGCCCCGCAGGCGGCCTTCGGCCCACGTGATCGCGCGCCCCATGGCGACGACGGGATGGGGAAGCCAGCGCGGGTCGCCGAAGGCAAGGTCGGCCGCGAACCCGGCGGCGACGGCAAGAATCGTCATCACCGGGCATCGCCCCCCGAAGCGGGGCGAACGTCGCGAAGGCAGCGCCCATCCCAGGTGGCAGCCCATGCGCCGCCCGGCTCGGTATGCACGTCGAAGTATCCCATTTTCGGGACAGCTAGCTCGGAGAGCAGCGCTTTCACGGTACCCGCGTGAACGACGAAGACGGCGCGCCCACTCCCCTGGGCGCGCTCCGATTTGCACGCCTCCCGAAACGCCGCGACGACGCGGCGGGTGAAATCGCTCTTGCCCTCGCCATGCGGGCAGCGCGTCTCGCACCAGGAGTCTACCCAGGCGCGGTAGCGCGCATCCTCTTTAAGCTCGGCGGCGCTTCGCCCCTCGAAGTCGCCGAAATCCATCTCGCGCAAACCGGGGCACGCCATAAGCTCCGCGTTCGGGAAGAGGATGCGCGCCGTCTGGTCGGTGCGGGCCATGCCGCTCGTGATAACACGGAACACGTCACGATCGCACGCGAGGTCGCGCAAAGCGCGCTCGCCCGCGCTCGACAGGGACTCGTCGGCGCCCGCCCCACTGTAGCGATGGTCTTCCGTGCCCGCCGTGGCACCATGGCGCACGAAAACGACTTCCAAAGGCGCGCCCGCGCCCTGCGTCCCTCGAGGCGCATCGGCAAGGTTTCCTTTGATAACCTGGGGGATCCCGCACGTCATGCGCACGACGACGTCGGCGCGCGCAGCGAGCGCGCATCCCAGGCGCCCCGCGCGCTCGCGCCATTGGGCGTCTTCCGCACGCATGGGGACGACCCCCGAGCCGACCAAGGGCAGAATCACTGCGTCGAAGCCGATCAGCCGCTCGAGCGCCCGGTCAGCGTCGAGCGCGCGTACGAGTTCCTCAGCACGGTACGCGACACGGCCGGCAAAAGCCGCGGGCACGCCGCCCTCCGCAAGCTGAGCCGCGTCGACGAAATTGTCCGCCGCGAACCCGAGCTTTTCGCGCACGAAAGTCCTCTTCCCCGAATGCGCGCCACCTACCACGAGCATCATAGGAGCATGCCCCCCGTCACCAGCATGGCAAGCATCGCGAGCTCGGCCCATTGCAGAAACCATCCGGCCAAATCCCCCGTCACCCCGCCGAAGCGGGACAGGGCAACATGGCGGTACCACGCGAGCGCCAAAAGCCCCGCCACCGCCATAAGGGCGCCGACGGCCTGAGCGCACGCGACCATCCCTGCAGCCGAAGCCGCAGCGAAAGCGCAAAGCGGCACAACGATCGCCGCGCGCTTCTTCGAAGGCGAGAGCCCCGCGGCCATGCCGTCCGCCCGCGCGGCAGGCCAGCATTCAACGGCGAGCCCCGAAAGCGCGCGGGAGAACACGAGCGAGCACAGAAGCGCAAGGAACGTCCCCGCCGTAAGCGGCAGCGCGGTGAACAGGGAAAACTGCAGAATAAGGTACACGACAACACCGATGACCCCGAAGGCGCCCGCCCGCGGGTCGTGCATGATCTCGAGCTTTCGCTCGCGTGGGGCCCAACTTGCAAGCGCATCGGAGGTGTCGCAGAGCCCGTCTAGGTGGATGCCTCCCGTCACCGCCACAGGCAGCGCCACGAGCACAGCCGCGACGATGGTCGCGGGCACGCCGAACAGGTTCGCCATGTACCCCCACGCCGTCATGAGGAAGCCTTCCGCAACGCCCACCAGGGGAAACGCGGCAAGCGCATGGGTTGATCCGAAATCGGTCCAGGTCGATTTCGGGACGGGGATGCGCGAGAACGTTCCGAACGCCGCGCCGATTGCCTCTGCTATCTTCACCTTGTAGGCCCTTCGCCTTTCATCCACACGGGAATCCCGCACACCACTTCGACTGCGCGGTCGGCCAGCGCCGCCACGCCCGCGTTCACGCGCGCAAGCGCGCGCCTCCATGCCTCGGTCCCCTCATCGTAGCGCATCCCATCGGCGAACACGTCGACGGAGACCACCACCGTATACGCAGCGGCCTGAGCGAGCCGTTCGATGCCTCCGAGCACCTCGCGCGCCGCAGCGTCGGGGTCACGTGGGGACAAGCCGCCTTCCGCGAAAAGCTCGTTCGCAACCAGGTTGCCCACGTCCTCCAAAAGAAGCGTGCAGCCGCGCGGAAGCCCGGACACTGCGGCGCCCACGTCACGCGTGCGCTCGAGGGTGGAAAACCCCTTGCCCTCGCGCAGCGCCCGATGGCGCGCGATGCGGCGGGCGCCCTCTTCCCCGAAGGGCTCCATCGTTGCCAGGTACACGCGGGGTCCGTCGTGCCCGAGGCACAGGGACTCGGCGTAGGCGCTCTTGCCGCTCGCGGCGGCGCCGATGACGAGCGTTACCGTCATTTCCCGGCCTCGAAATGCTCGTAAGCAGCCATGCCAGTCGCCGTGAACGTCTTCCCATCCCGGTACACGCGCAGCGCCGAATCCAGAAGGGGCAGATACGCCATGGCGCCCGCGCCCTCGCCCAAGTGCATGCCTGCGTCGAGGGGTGCCTTTATGCCGAGCTCGCGAAGGAGCTCCTGGCTTGCGGGTTCGCTTGATGTGTGGGTGCCCACGAGGTAACCCAAGGCGTTGGGGCACAGGCGCGCCGCGCACAGGGCCGCCGTGCAGGATATGACCCCGTCGAGGAGCGCCGGCGCCTTCGAGGCCGCGGCCCCCAGGTAGAAACCGCACATCGCCGCGATGTCGAAGCCGCCCACCTTCGAGAGCACGTCGATCGGGTCGGCGGGATCGGGCGAGTTCGCGTCGATAGCGCGCTCGACCACGTCGCGCTTGCGCGCGAGCGAGGCGTCCGAGAGCCCCGCGCCGCGCCCGACGAGACTCCGCGCGTCCGTCCGGAGGAGCACTGCGGCCACCGCCGCCGAGGTGGTCGTGTTGCCGATGCCCATCTCGCCCGCGGCGAGAAGGCGCACGCCGGCGCGGGCAAGCCCGCACGCGACGGCGATTCCGACCTCGATCGCGCGCACGGCCCCATCGCGAGACATAGCGGGGCCGTACGCGATGTTGCCGCTCCCCCGCCGCACGTTCGCGCGCACCATGCGCGCGTCTTCTATGCCCCAGGCCATACCCACGTCGACGGGCACGACCTCGGCACCCGCGAACGCCGCCATGCGGCAGGCGCTCGTGGCCCCCTCGCACATGTTGCGCGCGACGACTCGCGTCACGTCTTGCCCGCTTTGCGACACGCCTTCGGCAACGACCCCGTTGTCGGAGAAGAATACCGCGAGCGCACGGGGAAACTCGACTACCTCGGCGCTCCCCTGAGCTGCGGCGATACACGCGACGGCGTCTTCAAAGTCGCCCAATCCCCCCAAGGGGTGCGCGATGGAGTCCCACGCGGCGTACGCGGCGGCGCGGGCGCACTCGTCTGCGGGCGCAATCCGGGAGAGCGCGGCTTCGAGCACGGCGCCCGGCGCCGACGAGAACGCGCGCTCGACTTCCTCGCGGATGCAGGCAAGCGCGGTTTCGGTTGCTTCAGCCATGCCGTCTCCTCTCTGCGAACGACGCTGCGGCAGACGCGAACGCGCGCGCAACGTCGGGGTTCGCAGGATAGTACACATGCGGGAAGCCCGCAACCAGGGACGGGGTGGTCGTCATGCACGGCCAGCCCTTGTCGCGCCGGGGCTTCTGCGCCCAGAAGTCGCCGCCCGGGCAGGTGGACTGCCAGTAGTGGAACTCGTGCGCGCGGATGCGTGTGCCGCGCGGCCCGTAGAGCCCGTCGCGTTGAGAAGTGAGCTCCACGTACCCGAAATGGGACAGCCTTCCCCCGTTCTCGCTTACGCCCTCAAGGGCGCCCGCAACAGGCCAGCGCCGCCCCTCGCTATCGGCGATTTCGCGCTGCAGATACAGAAACCCACCGCATTCGGCGACCGTCGGCATGCCAGATTCCACCGCGCGCCGCACCGCCTCGCGCATCGGCGCGTTCTCGGAGAGCTGCCGCGCATAGAGCTCCGGGTAGCCGCCCCCCAGATAGAGGGCGCTTGTCCCCCGGGGCAACTCGCTATCACACAGGGGGCTGAAAAAGGCCAGCTCGCAACCCAGGTCCTCGAGCGCGCGCAGGTTCTCCTCGTAGTAAAACGAGAACGCCTCGTCACGCGCGACGGCGACGATGGGCCGCGCTCCCGCGATCGGCTCCAACCGATAAGGTTCCTCGCAGATATCGGGTGCCGTCGCCGCTATTTCAAGCAAGCGGTCGACGTTGACGCTCTTTTCCACCAGCTCGGCCATCTTGTCGATGCGCGCGGAGAGCTGCTTGACTTCGTCGGCGGTCACAAGCCCCAGATGCCGGCTTTCGAGCGAGAACGCCTCGTCGGCGGGAATATTACCCAAAACCGCGACGCCCGTGTGCTTCTCGATCGCAGGCGCCGCGTAGGCGCAGGCAGCGGCGCTCGTCTTGTTCAGCACGACGCCGCGCACGTTCGCACAAGGCAGGAACTCGGCGATGCCGCGGATTACGGCGGCGAGCGATAAAGACGCCCCGCGCCCGTTCACCACTAAAACGACCGGCGTTTCCGTGTCGCGCGCAACCTGGTAGCTGCTCGCGTCGGCCACGCCGGGCGCCATGCCGTCGTAGAAGCCCATGACCCCCTCGAGCACCGCGACATCCGCGCCCGCGGCGCCGCGTGCGAGCAGGGCGCGCAGCGTCGGGGCGTCGGTGAAGAAGCCGTCTAAGTTGCCCGAGCGCGCACCCACGACGCGGCGATGAAAGAGCGGGTCAATGTAGTCGGGGCCGCATTTGAAGGCCGCGCATGCAAGGCCGCGGCGCGCGAACGCGCGCAGGAGCGCGCACGTTACGACCGTCTTGCCGCTCCCACTCGAGGGCGCAGCGACCATGAAGCGCGGGATGGACGTGCTCACCGGGCGCCGCCTTCCCCACCTGCACCACGCGCGCTGACGAGGAACACGGGGTTTTGCGCCTTCATAAGATGGTGCGAGCCTACAGCCTCGGCGCGGGCGGCCGACACCTGGCACGCCTCGAACCCCTTAAAGCGCGAACCCGAGAGGAGCGCGCACGCCTCGGTGAGCGTCTCAACAGTGACGCATGGCACGCACAGGCGAACCTGCGAGTTCTTCTCGAGCGCTGCCTCCACGATGGAGGGAAGCTCGCCCGCGCTCCCGCCGACGAACACAGCGTCGGGAACGGGCAGTTTCGCGAGCGCTTCGGGGGCGACACCGGGGACCGCATGCACGTTGCCGCACCCGAATGCATCCGCGTTCTCTCGGATGAGCCGCACGCCGGCCGCGTTGCGCTCGACCGCCCATACCGACCCCGCTCGCGCGACGAGCGCCGCCTCGATCGACACGCTCCCCGTGCCGGCTCCGACGTCCCACACGGTGTCGGTAGCGGTAAGGCGCAGCTTCGCGAGCGCGACTGCGCGCACCTCCTGCTTGGTCATGGGAACGTCGCCGCGGATGAAGAGCTCGTCGGGAATGCCCGAGGAAGCGTACGGCCAGCGGGAACTCGCGGCGCGGGATGCGAACTCGATAAGCATCACGTTCAAGTCGTCGAACGTCTGACCTGCGATTTCACTTGCGGTCGCGCAGGTGATGCGCTCGTCGGGGTACGACAGGCGCTCGGCCACCGTCACGCGCGCATCCCCGAAGCCCGCCTGCACAAGCTCGCCCGAAAGCCGCGAGGGGTCTTCCCCGCCCGACGTGACGAGAAAGAGCTCACCTGCGCGCTCGGCCTCGGCCACGATGTCGCACGCCACGCCGTGAGCGCTCGCGAAGCGCCAATCCTGCCATGGACGCGCGAGGCGCGCGGCGAGATAAGACGCTGAGCTTATGCCGGGAACGACGCGCACGTCCACCTGCGCGTCGCCGGAGAGCGCCTCCACCAGGCGGCGCGCGCCGCTGAACAGCCCCACATCGCCCGTCATCACGACCACGGCGCGCCGCCACGACGCCGCATCGGTGAGCGCGGCGACGATGTCCGCCGTCTTCACGAGCTCGCATCTCACCACGTCGGGCGGCACGTCGATGCCGGCAAGCGCGCGATGAGCGCCGATGACCACGTCGGCGAAGTCGATAGCGTCGAGCGCCGCGCGCGAGAGCAAGTCGGGGTTTCCGGGCCCCGCCCCGATGATCGTTACCTTTCGCATGGAATCTCCCGATACCCGCGCGGCGTGACCATACGGCCGCCTACGAGCTTCGTGTTCGCGTTGCCGACGAACACGGTGGTGAACATGTCGGCGTCGATCTCCCCCAGCTCAGAGAGCCTACACATGCCCGACTGCTGCCCCTCGCGCCCGATGTTGCGTACCCAGCCGCAGAGCGTGTCGGGGGCCTTCCATTCGAGCATAATCTTCGCCGCGCGTGAGAGCCTGTCGGCGCGCTTTCTGCTGCGCGGGTTGTACAAACAGATGCAGAAGTCGGCGCTCGCCACGGCGGCGAGCCTGCGCTCGATGACCTCCCATGGCGTGAGCAGGTCGGAGAGCGACACGACCGCGAAGTCGTGGGCAAGCGGGGCGCCGAGCACCGCCGACCCGCTCTGAGCCGCGGTGGCCCCGGCGATAACTTCCACGTCTACATCGGGGTAGTCCTCCGCAAGCTCCAGCACGGGGCTCGCCATGCCGTACACGCCCGCGTCACCGCTGCACACGAGCGCCACGGCTTCTCCGCTCTGCGCGCGCGAAAGCGCCAGGCGGCATCGTTCGACCTCGTGCATCATCGGCGTCGCGAGATGCGCCGCGTCGGGCACGGCGGCGAGCGCGAGCTCCACGTATTTCGTGTACCCAACAACGATGTCGGCCGCCTCGAGCGCGCGCCGAGCCGCAATCGTCATGCCGTCGGGGCCGCCCGGGCCGATCCCCACCACGAAGAGCTTTCCCATCACCGCTCCTTAAACGAAAGTTCGATAGATACTTTGGAAAACGCGACGGTCACGCCGCCGTGAGCGAGCTTCGGGAAGATAAGTTTGCCCCCGCCCGCGAGCGCCGCGCGCTCGCACACATTGTCGACCCCCACCGTCGCGCGCACGAAATCAGATGGCGAAACGCTGCCTTCGACCTGCGACAACTCCTCTGCGGAATACGTCGCAAGCGGGATATTGCGCGCGCGGCAGAAGGCGAGCAGACCCTCCTCGTGCGCCTTCACGTCGATCGTCGCCGCCTCGCGCACGGCCGAAGGCGAGATACCCACCTGCCCGCACGCGAGAAGAAACGCCTCCTCGATCGCTTCGGCGCACGCACCGCGACGGCACCCTATGCCCGCAACGATGCAGGGCACGACAAGGCGAAGCGGCTCGGGCGCAGGCGCCTGCGCCCGCACGCCCGCCGGCTTCCCCGTCTCACCGGCGGGCACGACCTCGCCCGTTGTCTCCGCCGCGCGAACGGACGCACCTGCATTCGCGCCAGCGAACGGCGACACGACGATATCGGCCCGAGCGCGGTCGGACGCAATGTCAACCCCCTCAGGAGGCTGTCCCGAAATCGGCATGTCGGAATAGAGCGCCACGCGCCCGCCCGAAAGCAGCCGCGCCGACACTCGCTTGATAGCCTCGGGATTCGAAACGACGAGCCCCGCACAGCGCGCCCACGTATCCACCGCCCACACGCCGCGGACGTCGGTCGCCGTGGTGATGACGGGGATGGCCCCTGCCGCGCGTGCCACAGTTTGCGCAAGCTCGTTCGCACCGCCCAAATGCCCCGACAAAAGCGGGACGGCAAAGCGCCCAGCCTCGTCGATCACCACAACCGCGGAATCGGTTGCCTTCGAGGCGACATGCGGCGCGATCGCCCGCACGGCGATGCCCGCCGCGCCCACGAACAGAAGCGCGTCCGACGCTTCCCACGCGAGCGCCGTCCATGCGCGCAGGTCGGCCTTCCCCTCACCGAACCCGCGCGAAACGGAAACGTACCAGCCAGGGTCATCTTCACCTGTCTGCGCGTAATCGGAAAGCGCGCGTGCGGTGCGCTCCGCCAACGCATACCCCCTCTCAGTGAACGCTATGCAGGAAATCCTCATCTAGCACACCACCATCGTCGAGAAGTAGCTGCCCCGATCGGGCATATCGTCGAGCGAGCGGTACACGCGCTCGCCCGGAAGCCCACAGTCCTCTACGAGCTCGGCACCGTCGAAGGCGCCCTCCTCGCGAAGGATGCGCTTCGTGTCCTCAAGCGAGCGGCGCGCCTTCATGACCACCTTCGTCCCCGGCCAGCCGATTGCGCGGCGCACCCCGCACAGCACGCCTTTACTCATACGTCGCCCCCAATTCCCCGATAACTGCATCGGCGCCCGACGTGCGGAAAAGCTCGCGGCGCTCGGCGTCGAACACGACCGCGGCGATGTCGCATGCGCCCGCCGCGCGACGGCGCAACCTGTCCTCGATTGCCGTAGCGAGCGAGGCGCGCGCAGCGTCCCCCACGCCGGCGGCCTCGATTACCTCGAGTGCCGCCGTGGTCGTGACGGACGTCATGATCTCGCGCACGGTCTTCGCGCCCGCGCCGGCCATGGCCGCGTGCGCGGCCAGAATCTCCGCGCGGCAGTCGGCGGTACGCGAATGGGTGTCCATGATGCCGCCCGCGACCTTCACCAACTTGCCGATGTGTCCCACAAGAAGGACATTGGTAAATCCCTCGCGAATGCAGCAATCAATCGCGTCGCCCACAAAGTTGGAGATGAAGACCACCGGCGCACCGTTTAGGTGGAAATGCCCCGAGATGAACTGCCCGCCGTAGTTGCCGGGCGTGAGCACGACTCCGCGCCGCCCCATAGCCGCATGCTGCCGAATCTCGAGCTCGATGCTGTCACGCAAGGCAGCGAGGCTGCGCGGCTCGACGATGCCCGTCGTTCCCAGGATGGAGATGCCGTCCTCTATCCCCAGGTGCGGGTTGAAGGTCTTTTCGGCATGGGCCACACCCTCGGGTACCGAAATCGTCACAGCAATGTTTCCAGAAAAGCCGTGCGCGGCGCACACCTCACGCACCGCCGAAGTAATCATCGCGCGCGGCGTCGCGTTGATGGCGGCCGCCCCCACCGGCTGCTCGAGCCCGGGCAACGTCACGCGCCCCACGCCCACGCCGCCATCGACGGAAACTTCCGATTCGTGCGCGGGCACGTCCTTGCTGCCCGCAGTACCCGTGCCCGACCCCGCATGTTCCACGCGCGCGTACACGAGCACGCCGTCGGTCACATCGGCGTCGTCGCCTGCATCCTTTCGCACGGCGCACTGGGAGCACCCCTCGCCGATGTATGCATCGACCACATCCGTCTCGACGGGCAGCCCGCCGGGGGTGACGATCGACACGCGGCCGACGGGCTTTCGTGACAAGAGCATCTCGCAGGCCGCCTTCGCCGCGAGCGCGGCGCAACTCCCCGTGGTATAGCCGCAGCGCAGGCGGGTCGTCCCGGTATATATGTAGTGCTCGAAGGCCACGCTAGCTGCTCGCCTTCCGATACCCCGTGGCAAACGAAGGGTCGTAAAGCTTGCTGCGCTCGTACGACTCCGCTTGCGCGCCGTCGTGCGCAAGCCCGCCGCGAGCTCCGAGCACGCGGCCCACCACCACGAGCGCCGTGCGGTCGATGCCCTCTCGCGCGCCCGCATCGGCGAGCGTGCCCACTGTGCATCGCACCACGCGCTCCTCAGGCCAGGTCGCCTTGTACACGAGCGCCGCCGGCTCGTCGGAGCTGCGGCCCGCGGCCAAAAGCTCGGCGGAAAGCTCGGCGAGCATACCCGAGCTCAGGAAGATGACCATAGTCGAGCCGCTTTCCGCCATGGTGCGCATGCCCTCGCCCGCGGGCATGGGGGTGCGCCCGGAAAGCCGCGTGATCACGACCGACTGGCTGATTCCCGGCAGCGTGTATTCCTGGCGAAGCGCCGCCGCGGCACCGCAAAAGCTCGACACGCCGGGCACCACCTCGTAGTCCACGCCGCGCGCGTCGAGTGCGTCCATCTGCTCCTGGATGGCGCCGTATAGGCACGGGTCACCCGTGTGCA
Organism: Collinsella aerofaciens; assembly: GCF_040910265.1. GTDB lineage: Bacteria > Actinomycetota > Coriobacteriia > Coriobacteriales > Coriobacteriaceae > Collinsella > Collinsella aerofaciens_BK. Next base: position 85,684 of record NZ_JBDGAW010000004.1, read on the forward strand.
GGCGCACCACTTCCTCGCCCCGCGCATCCGCCGCACACATCACGTCGAGCACTTCCTCCAAGGTCATGTGCGCGCTGTCGTAGACGACGCAGGATTCCTTGCAATCGGCGAGCAGCTCGGGGTTCACAAGGCTCCCCGCCCAAACGACCACGTCGGCCGCGCGCAGAAGGCGCGCCCCGCGCAGCGTGATAAGGTCGGCGGCGCCCGAGCCTGCGCCAACGATATGAATCATCCGAGCCTTCCCTTCCCGTTTCTCATCGCAACCGTTTACGCCGCCCTTCGCACAGCGGGCAAAACACGGCGCCCGCAGCGGCAATCGGCGCAAATACGCAGGCAGGAGGCGCAATGCCGCCCGCCCTGGCTTTGACACGTTCACAAGTGCCCACTATCATAGTAAAAGTTTCGGCAACGAGCATATGACAATCGGATAAAAGGAAATGACCGGCGCGGCGCCCGCACAGCCCGCGCTGGCTTGCGAAGGGAACCAGGTGGGAATCCTGGGCAAGGGACATTACTGTATAGGACGCGCGGGCGAACTGCCTCGCGCCCCAAGCCAGACTGCTTCGCCTTTTCCTCACGGCATCGCCGTGGCGTTAGCTCCTTGTGAACCCCGAGGGATGCGCTTTTCTTTCGCTTGTGCCGACAAGCAACTGTCGCCGGGGGACCGGCAAACCGAGGAAAGGAAAAACCATGTCCGACCAGATGTCACGCCGCGGCTTCATGGGCGCCGCAGCAACCGGAGCCGTCGCGCTCGCCGGATTCGCGCTCGCGGGCTGCTCCAGCACCTCCGCGAGTTCCGAGAAATCGAGCGAAAAGGAGAAGGCCGTGAAGCCGGTCATCCTCGTCACGAGCTTCGGCACGAGCTACAACGACTCGCGCCACATCACCATCGGCGCCATCGAAGACGCTATCCGCGAGAAGTACTGGCAGGACTACGACATCCGCCGCGCCTTCACCGCGCAGATCATCATCGACAAGCTGAAGAAGCGCGACGGCATCACGATCGACAACATGACCGAGGCGCTCGACCGCTGCGTGGAAGACGGCGTGAAGGAAATTGTCGTGCAGCCGACGCATCTCATGGCTGGCCTGGAATACGCCGACGTGAAAGACGAGCTCGACAAGTACGCCGACAAGTTCGACAAGATCTCGCTCGGCGACCCGCTGCTCACCTCCGACGACGACTACAAGAAGGTGGCCGCAGCCATTAAGGAGAACATGGCGTCCTTCGACGACGGCAAGACGGCGCTGTGCCTCATGGGCCACGGCACCGAAGCCGATTCCAACGCCGACTATGCCAAGATGCAGGAAGTGTTCAAGAACGAGGGCTTGACGCAGTTCTTCGTCGGCACCGTCGAGGCTGAGCCGACCTGCGAGGATGTTATCGCCGCCGCGAGCGCCGCAGGGTACAAGAAGGCCGTGCTCGCGCCGTTCATGGTGGTCGCGGGCGACCACGCGAACAACGACATGGCAGACGAGACCGACCCCGACAGCTGGGCTGCAAAGTTCATGGCCGCTGGCTTCGAAGTGACGTGCCTGCTCCAGGGTCTGGGACAGAACGCCGCGGTCGACGACATCTACGTCTCGCACGTGGACGACGCCATCGCCAAGCTGTAAACTCGCCGCGCACGGGGGCGCCGGTCGCGTCCCCGTGCAACGGGCATGCGCCTTCCCCGACCGACGGCGCATGCCCGTTGCATTCGCATCCCGCCCGCCCACCGCACGGCGCGGGCGGTCGAAGCGATTGAAAGGAACCCCCTCCATGTTGAAGAAAACCCTCGCCTTCGCCCTGTCGGCGGCGCTTTTCGCGTTCTCGCTCGCCGGCTGCGGCGGAAATTCAATCGACAGCGCAAAGGCAAGCGATGCCGATTCCCAGGAAAAGACCGAACAGGCGGCCGATGCGCCCGAGGGCGCAAGCGCTGCCCCCATCACCGCCGACAAGGTGGCCGACGGCACCTATCCGATCACCGTAGATTCCAGCTCGAACATGTTCAGGATTGTGGACGCCCAGCTCATCGTGGAAAACGGCTCCATGCACTGCGTGATGACGCTTTCCGGCACGGGCTACGGCAAGCTCTTCATGGGCACGGGCGACGAGGCTGCCGCCGCGAGCGAGGCCGACTTCATCCCCTATGTGGAAAACGCGGAAGGCAAGTACACCTACGACGTGCCCGTTGATGCGCTCGACGAGGACACCGCCTGTGCCGCGTGGAGTATTAGAAAAGAGCAGTGGTACGACCGCACGCTTGTGTTCGAATCCGCCGGCGTCGATCTGCGCGCCGACGCACTGAAGTAACGCCATGCGGTCGATTCTTCCCAAGGGGGAAAACAGGAAGCGCCGCAGCATCGCGGCGCGCGCGATCGTCTGCGTTCTCGTCGCCCTGCTCGCGCTTTCCTTCGCGGGGTGCAGTGCGAGCCCGAACACGACCGGTGGCACGGCGGGCTCTCAGGAATACACTGTGAATGTCTCGCTTTCCGGCGGGTCAGGGCGCGCAAGCATCGCCTCACCCACCACAATTGTGAAGGATGGCGACACCTACACCGCGACCATCACCTGGTCGAGTTCGAACTACGACAAGATGACCGTCGACGGCGTGGACTACGCGCCCGTAAACGACGGCGGCAACTCCACGTTCGAGATACCCGTCACGCTCGACGAGGACATCGCCGTGTCGGCCGAGACCGTCGCCATGTCGACGCCGCACACCATCGACTACACGATCCACTTCGACTCATCCACCATGAAGGAGAAATCGGGCGACGAAGCAAGCGGCGGCTCCCCTGCGGGAACGGCTTCAAGCGCCGCAGCCGACTTCCACAACGCCGATTTGGGCTGTGGCTGGGAGCCAACAGGGGCGCTTCAGCTTGAATACGCCGAGCACTTCACTGTCGACGAGTTCGAAGGCGGTCTGCGGCTTATCTGCGTTTCGAATGGGGAACGTTTCCTCGTGGTGCCGCAAGATGCGAAGGTACCTGATGGGTTGAGCTCCGACATCGCGGTCATAAGGCGCCCTGCCGACAAGGTGTACCTCGTGTCGTCGGCGACGATGTGCCTGGTCGACGCGCTCGATGCGAACGACAATATCATCATGTCGGGCACGAAGGCCGACGATTGCTCGGTCGCGGGCTTCAAAAGCGCACTCGAAAGTGGGGCGATCGCCTACGGCGGCAAGTACAGCGCGCCCGACTACGAGCGAATATCGGCCTCGGGCTGCACGCTCGCCATCGAGAACACCATGATCAACCACACGCCCGATGTGAAGGAAAAGCTGCAGAAGCTCGGGCTCGTCGTGCTCACCGAACAGTCGTCGAGCGAGCCCGAAGCACTCGGGCGCGTCGAGTGGATTAAGCTTTTCGGCGTCCTGTTCGACAAGGAAGACGAGGCCGCGCACCTGTTCAACGAGCAGAAGGCCCGCGTCGAGCAAACGTCGGGGCTCGCGTCGTCAGGTAAAACCGTGGCGTATTTCTACATTAACTCGAACGGGGCCGCCGTCACGCGGCGGGCGGGCGACTACGTGGCGCAGATGATCGAACTTGCAGGCGGCAGCTACGCGCTCGATGACGCGCAGGCGTCGTCGACGTCAGGTTCGTCAGTAACGCTCGAAATGGAGCGCTTCTACGCGACGGCGAAGGATGCCGACATCATCGTCTACAACGGCACCATCGACGAGTCAGTTACCACCTTGAACGACTTCGTAGGCAAAAACGCGCTATTGTCGCAGTTCAAAGCCGTGAAGAACGGCAACGTCTGGGTCACAAGCGCCGACATGTACCAGCAGATGACTTCTACCGCCGACATTATCGACGAGCTGCACGGGGCGTTCACCGGCGATGACGCGAGCGACTTCCATTATCTGAGGAAGCTCGGTTAGCGCCATGAGAAGCCGGCTTTCCATGGCATACGACGAATCGGGGCGCGCCGCGCGGTGTCGCGTCGTTACGGTGCTGCTCGCTGTTGCCCTCATCGTGCTCGTCGGGGCCAACCTGTGCATCGGGAGCGTGCTCGTGCCCGCAGACCACATCCCCGGTATCCTTTCGGGCGGCGCGGCCAATTCCATGGAAAGCCAGGTCATCTGGGAGATTCGCCTGCCGCGCGTGCTTTCAGCCGTGCTTCTCGGCGGGGCACTTTCGCTTTCCGGGTTCCTGCTGCAGACGTTTTTCAACAACCCCATCGCCGACCCGTTCATCTTGGGCGTCTCCTCGGGCGCAAAGTTCGTCGTCGCGCTTACGATGATCGTACTTCTAGGCGCGAACCAGGCCATGTCCTCGCCGGCCATGGTGGCCGCAGCGTTTCTGGGCTCGCTTATCACCATCGGCTTCGTGCTCCTCATCGCACGGCGCATAAGTTCCATGGCCATGCTCATCGTGGCGGGCGTCATGGTGGGATACATCTGCTCGGCGGCGACGAACTTCCTCATCGCCTTCGCCGACGACCAGTCCATCGTGAACCTGCACAACTGGTCTTTGGGTAGCTTCTCGGGTTCGAGCTGGGACGACATCGCGGTCATCGCGGTCGTGGTGATCACCGTGAGCGCATGCGTATTCGCGATATCGAAGCCCCTTTCCGCCTTCCAGCTGGGAGAAGCCTACGCGAAAAGCGTCGGCGTGAACGTCGCACGCTTCCGCGTGGTGCTCGTCCTTCTAGCGAGCATGCTCTCCGCCTGCGTGACCGCGTTCGCTGGTCCGGTGTCGTTCGTAGGCATCGCGGTTCCGCATCTCGTGAAGTCGGCGCTAAAGTCGTCGAAGCCCATCCGCGTGATTCCTGCGTGCTTCTTGGGAGGCGCCATCTTCTGCGCGGGCTGCGATTTGATCGCGCGCACGCTGTTCTCTCCCGTCGAGCTTTCCATCAGCGCCGTCACCGCCATCTTCGGCGCTCCGGTGGTTATCGCGCTCATGTTGAAGAAGCGGGTGAGGTAGATGGGGGAATTCGTGCCGCGGCCCAAAACGCTCGGAGGGGACATTCCATGCTTAGACAGTCCTGAGCTCGCACGAAAGCGCCAGAAGGCACTTTCGGCTCGTGCGGAACTGCGCGCGGAACGCCTCCTCCGAGCGGAGCCGAACCTCGAAACTACGGTCGAAACGCAGGCTGACGGAGCGCCGCTTTTCCACATAAGCGACCTGTCGGCGGGCTACGACAAGAAGGTCGTAGTCGAAGGCGTCGATCTGGAGGTTCGCGCGGGCGACGTCGTGGCGCTCATCGGGCCGAACGGCTCGGGCAAGTCGACCATCTTGAAAACCATCACACGCCATCTGGCACCGCTTGCCGGCGCGGTCGAGCTCGACGGGCGGGAGATTTCCCGATGGAAGACGGCGGAGTTCGCAAGGAACCTTGCCGTTATGCTGACAGATCGCCTCCGGACCGAGTTCCTCACCTGCCGCGATATCGTAGAGGCGGGAAGGCATCCCTACACCGGACGAATGGGCACACTCTCGCCCAACGACCATAGTCGGGTCGACGAGGCCATGAAAACCGCACATGTGGAAGAGCTCGCCGAGCGCGACTTCATGCAGATAAGCGACGGGCAACGCCAGCGCGTCATACTCGCACGCGCCATCGCGCAGGATCCGCGTGTGCTCGTGCTCGACGAGCCCACGTCGTATCTCGATATCCGCTACCAGATCGACCTGCTGCGAATACTTCGCCACCTTGCGAAATCGCGGAATGTGGCTGTCATCATGTCCATCCACGAACTCGAGCTCGCGCAGAAAAGCGCCGACAAGGTGATTTGCGTGAAGGACGGCCGGGTCTTCCGCGCCGGCGTACCCGAGGACATATTCACGCGCGAGACGATTGGCGAGCTCTACGGCCTTCAACATGGCACCTTCAACGAGCGCTTCGGCAGCGTGGAAATTGGACGCCCGCACGGCGATGCGCACACGTTCGTCATCGCCGGCGCAGGTACGGGGTCGGCTGTGTTTCGCCAGCTCATCCGGCAGGGCAAGGCGTTCTACACGGGCGTTCTGCACGAAGGGGACATCGACTGCGAGCTAGCGCGCGACCTGGCGGCGGAATGCGTGGCCGAGCGCGCCTTCGAGCCGATCGGGGATAAAACCATAGCCCGCGCCAAAGAGCTCCTCGTCCACTGCGCGCGCCTTATCGTGTGCCCCGCCGCCTTCGGCACCATTAACGCCCGCAACGCAGAGCTCGTCGAGTTCGCACGCTCGCACGGTATCGAGGTCATGCGAGCGTGCGAAGGCGCATCGGAGGATTCCCAATTAGGGTGGAAAGGATAAACTGGACTTTCTTTTAAGGATCCTCAGGCTACAGCTCCTACGCCGGCGAGGTCTACAAGGCGCCGGAGAACCTCGTAAACAGGAATTTCCACGCCGACGAGCCCAACTAGACCTAATCCAAGCGAGATTCCAGACTCGACAGGCCGTTGAGAGTCAGGTCGTTGGCGACCTCAGAGACGCGCTCAATAGGAACCGAGCCGTCAGACAGCGCCCACGTGCGATAGATACCGATGATACCGGACAGCAAAAACGCCAGATAGTAGTCGAACATCTCGTCCTTGAGACCTTGGGGCAGCAGATCGCGCTCGGCAATCTCGTGCTCGAGCGGTGCACGAAGACGAGCCATAAAATCATCGAGCGGAATGTTCTCGATCAGCTGACGATTGAGCACCAAGTTGTTGCACAGCGCCTCGTTAACGGTTTTAAAGAAGGTCGCCGCCGCGCCAAGGGCGCGCTCGTTGGTGTCGCCGTCCATGGAAGCAAGCGTTTTCTCGACCGAGTCGACAATCATCTCCACCACATCGACGGCAATGGCATCGAGCAGGCCGTCAACCGTGCCAAAGTGCACGTAGAAGGTTTTGCGGTCGACATTGGCCTCGCGTGCGATGGCACTCACCGTAATGTCTGCCAGCGGCTTTTCCATGAGCAGGCGCTCGAAAGCGGAAAGGATGGCATTACGGCTGCGAACAATGCGGCGGTCAAGACGCGGTTTGCTGGTTGCCATAGGCGTGTCCCTTCGATATGCGAGCATTCATCAACAGATGAGAGATAATCTACGTAAGAGGATTATCCCCCATACAGCACAAATATGCCCCGCATCATGAAGAACGCACGACTGTCCTACTGCGACTTAGGGTGCTTCTTCTTATTGAGTGCCGACGGAGATACGCGAATACCATCGCCTGTCTGGCGCACATAGGCTTTATGAGCCGGCTTAGCGGTCCCAGAAGCCTTCTGAGCGTGCTTCTTGGGATCAACGGTAACAGCATTCGCGGGGTGCGGCTTAGTGGGCGCAGAGGGCGTCTGAGGCGTGCGGCCGAGCTTGCGCATCACGCGATCCCAGCGCGCATGGATGCTCTCGTTGTGGGCGCTCTTAAGGCCCAGCAGGGGCGCAGCCAAAATGGTCGGCGCAATGAACGTAATGAGGCGCCACAGCAGATAGCCGGCGGTCGAAGCCGACTCAAAGAAATGACCCAAGAACAATGCAAAGCCGCCCTCAGCGCCACCAGTTCCACCGGGCAAGGGAACCGCAGAGCTCAGCAGCTGGACAAAGGCGCTCGCGGCCATGACCGAGAAAAAGTCGACCTCGTGGTGGCCAAAGGCAAGCATCAGGAAATACGGAACCAGATAGAAAAACGCGAGCTGCAGCATGGTGATAAACACGGTGAGCAGCATGGAAGAAAAATGTCCGGCCGAAAGCTTGAACTTCTCGGAGAAGGAGTAGATCTCGCCGTCGACAAACGTGCGCCATCCCTCGATCTTAGTGGCCGAGACACCTATGCGCTCGAGCCAATTGATGATGCAATGGGCGACGCGCGTGACGGTCTTAGGCATGAGCGCGACGGCGAAGATGCCCAGCAAGATGCAGCAGTGCCCACCAAAGCTAAAGACGCACAGCAGCGTCATGTCGCCATAGCGCTCGGCAAAAAACGGCATGCGAGCAAGCAGTAGGATAGCGCCCCAGGCAACGAGGCCAAACTGGTACACGATAAAGCGCGTGAACTGCGTGGCGCCAGCCTCGCCGACATTTTGGCCCGCCTTGGTCAGGCGGTAGATCTGGGCGGGAGTCGAGCCCATCATCATAGGCGTGAGGTTGCCAAAGAAGATGCCACTCGCCTCGACCGAGATCAGGTCGCGAATGCCGACGGGTGAATTGGGGTCGAGCCAGACAGCGATCGCATAGGCCACAATGCCAAAGAACAGATACATGAACATGCAAAGACACGCGACAAAGAGCCATGACGCCTGCACGCTCGACATAGCGGCCCAGAACTGCCCCATCTGCCCGGTTACCACCAGATAGACGATATAACCCACCAGCACGACGCCGATAAAGATGGCGCCGCGGCGTGCGCTCTTATTGTCATCTCCGCCCGAGGCCTCAACCTCGACCTGGGGCTTAGACGTATGCTGAGAGGACTCCGTCATGAGACTCCTTCTAACAGTCAAAATATCTTGGATATTGTACCCGCAAGGACCATAAGCAGAACGCAAAGCTCTGGTTCAAACGGGAATTGCAGACGGTTGTTTGAAAATAAAAAACCCGGCCTTCCATGGGAAGTCCGGGTATCAGATGCGTGGTAGCCCGTACCAGATTCGAACTGGTGATCTCCGCCTTGAGAGGGCGGCGTCCTAAACCGCTAGACGAACGGGCCACATGACATCTGCACTGCCGTGCTGCGAGGAAATATATTACGGGACAAAAAACATCAGCGCAAGAAGAAATTCCAAATTGCCGAAAAATTGTCGGCAGGTTATGGAACACACAGGTAAACTGGGTAGCTAATTCAAGTTGAGATGAACCAAAAGAGCTTCGCGCTCGTTGGGGATGTTGTCCTCGATAACGGCATCGAGGGCAGCGTTGAGTAGTTGGCCTAGCTCAGGCCCCGGCTTCACACCGGCGCGAATCAAGTCGCCGCCATTGATGGCGAGCATCCTGAGTGTATAGGGCTCCCCCGCCTTCAGCAGCTCGTGCGCCAGCGCGCGCATCTCCTCAATCGTCTCAACGTAATAGAAGCACGACGGGGCCTTGCCGAGCGTGTCGGCACGCTTAAGATCCATGAGCTCGTCCATCAAACGCGGCGTGTCGACGCCCTCGCCCGAAAGCGCGCGCATCATATTGAGCAGGCAGGAGCGCTCGGGGCGCAGCGGCTTGTCGTGATATTTGATGAGCAGGCACACGTCGCGCACCAGGTCGTGCGAGAGCGCCAGGCGATCCATAATGACGCGCGCTTTCTTGGCGCCGAGCTCGGGATGACCGTAGAAGTGTCCGCTGCCGGCGTGATCGACCGTGAAACACTCGGGCTTGGACACATCGTGCAAAAACGCCGCCCACATAAGGCTCGACGAGGGCGCGACGCCGTCGCACAGCGCAAGCTCCCCTGCCACCGTCAGCACACGGGCGATATGCTCGTAAACGTTAAATGCATGATAGACACTTCGCTGATCAAAGCCGCGACCCGCTGCCAGCTCAGGCACAGAGGCACAGATGAGCTCGGGGTAGCGCAGCATCGCGTCTCCCCCATGACCGGTCGAAAGAATGCCCTCGAGCTCAATACCCACACGCTCGCGCGCCACGGCGTCGAGCAGCGGCGCGCACTCGGCAAGCGCGCGCTTAGTCTCGGGCTCAATCATAAAGTCCAGGCGGCAGGCAAAGCGCACCGCACGCAACATGCGCAGGGCGTCCTCGTTAAAGCGACGCTTGGGATCGCCGACAGCGCGAATCAGCTTGCGCTCCAAGTCACCCTGGCCGTCGTAGCGGTCGACAAGCCCGCGCTCGGGATGCCAGGCCATAGCGTTGACGGTAAAGTCGCGCCGCGCCAGATCGTCCTCGAGCGAGGCGGCACGCTCCACACTCTGGGGATGGCGACCATCGGTGTAAAAGCCATCCAGACGGTACGTGGTGACCTCGATACGCTCGCCATCGGAAATAGCCGTGATTCCGCCAAATTTAATGCCCGACTCCACAACCGCGATGCCGGCGGCCTCGAGCGCCGCTTTGGACTCCTGCCACAGGCCGCTACAGCACATATCAACATCGTGGCTGGGGCACCCCATCAGGGCGTCGCGCACCCAACCGCCCACGTACCAAGCCTCAAGACCAGCCGCCTCAAGCGCGCGCAGGACGCACAGGGACGCATCGGACGGTTGAGTACCGTTGAGCGAAACATTGCACATGCCTATGGCCTCCTGCACTTGTGAGCGTTAATCGATGGTTCTCAAGAAGTCTAACAAGAAACAAGAAAGCGCGCACACGCAATCGCGTCGTCGATTAGATAAAACAAGACAGCAGACGCCACATACGTTCAGCGCGCAAAAAAACACCCGCCTTGGTAATCCAAAGCGGGTGTTCGGCAACGACGTATCGATGCTGCTAGCAGACCTGGCGAACCTCGATGTGCTTCTTATATTCGTCCACCTTGGCAAAATCGCCCAGACCGGGGCACTCGACCACGTTGGCGCCGGTAGCCATCGACAGACGGAGGGCGTCCTCGACTCGCTCGGGAGCGTCGTGCCATACGGACAGGAAGGCAGCGAGCGAGGAATCGCCGGCGCACACCGTCGACAGCAGCTTGACGTCGAAGGTGCGATTGGCAAACCAGATGTGCTCGCCGTTGGAGAAGTACGCACCGGCGCCACCGAGGGTCAGCAGCACGTTCTTGGCGCCCTTGGCGTGCAGCTCGGCCATAGCGCCCTTGACGGACTCATCGTCGCCACCGCTCACCTTAATGCCAAAGATGTCGAGCAGCTCATCGTCATTGGGCTTGATCAGCAGCGGCTCTATGGCAATGAGGTCTGCCAGCTGATGGCTCGAGATGTCGAGGACGAACTCGGCCCCCTTGGCCTTGACGCGGCGCAGGACCTCGGCCAAGAAGCCCTCGGAAGTGTTGGGAGGCAGCGAGCCGCTGATGACCAGGCAGGTCATGTCATCGAGCGAATCGATGAGCTCAAACATCTCCTGCTCGTTGGCCTCGTTGATGGCGGCACCGGCGTTGACCATGTTGTACTCGGTGTCGGGGCCGGCGTTGAGGAACACATTGACGCGCGTGATGCCGTCGGTCCACACGGGCTTGACGGGCACGCCCAGGGCCTCGGCGCCCTTAACGATAAACTCGCCCGAGAAACCGGCGAAAAAGCCCAGGATCGTGGTGTCGACGCCGTAGTGGTCAAGCGTAAACGAGACGTTGAGGCCCTTGCCGTTGGGCGTGTAGACGGCGTTGCGGGTACGCGTGACGGTGTTGGCAGCAAGACCGTCGCAGGCGATGTTGTAGTCAATGGCGGGATTTGCAGTGAGCGTGTAAATCATGAATGTTCCTTTCACGAAGCAACGTGTTAATGAAAGTATATTCCACGCATCGGTAAAAGGCTAGGACAACTCGGTGAACGGTGTGGAAGCGATGAAGTACGGCGGAACACCTCTCCCCCGTGGCGGAACAAAAAGGCGCCCCAGCCGAAAAACCGGGGCGCCACATGCGCACGAATATGTCGCGTTTCGATTACTGACGATCGAGCTTGCGGACAGCAACGCGCTTGCTGTACTCGTCGACGTGACCGAAGTCGCCGATGCCGACGGACTCAGCAACGTTGGCGCCGGTGGCCATAGCGAGCTTCATGGCCTCCTCGACGTTGTCGCGATCCCTGTACCACTTGTGCAGGAACGCAGCGAGGGTGCAGTCGCCGGCGCAGACGGAAGAAACCAGCTTGATGTTGAACTCACGCTTGGCGTACCAGATGTCCTCGCCGTTGGAGAAGTAAGCGTCGCCGCGGCTACCACGGGTGAGCAGCACGTTCTGAACGCCAGCGTCGTGAGCCATCTTCATGGCAACGCGGACCTCGTCGTCGGTGTCGACCGGCACGCCGAAGATGGCCTTCATCTCGTGATGGTTCGGCTTGATGAGCAGCGGCTTCTTGTGAGCGAGCTCCTTGAGCTTGTCGGAGGACAGGTCCAGGACGACGTCGGCGCCACGAGCCTGAGCGTGCTCCATGACCTGAGCCAGGAAGTCGGGCGTAGCTTTGGGAGGCACGGAGCCGGAAACGATCAGGCACTCGAGATCGCCCGCAGTGTCCAGGATGTTGTAGAGCTCCTCCTGGTGCTGCGGCGTGATCGGAGCACCCGGGTTCAGGATGCCGTACTCGTGCTGGCCATCGTTGACGTAGGTGTTAATGCGCGTGATACCGTCGGTCCAGACCGGGCGGCAGAGGCAACCCAGGTTCATGACCTCCTCAACGATGAACTTGCCCGTGAAGCCAGCAAAGAAGCCGAGTGCGACGGTGTCAACGCCCATCTTCTTAAAGGCGAAGGACACGTCAAGGCCCTTGCCGTTAGCCGTGTAGCTGGCCGAGCCGGTGCGGACGTTCTCATCGGGCTCGAGCGGAGAGCTCGAAACCGTCATGTCGACAGCCGGGTTAGCGGTTAGCGTGTAGAACATTTACAGTACCCCCTGTATATGTGAGGGCCGCGTGGCCGGCCCATTCCAACCACGCGGTTACCTCTGATACCAAATTAGCGAGCTGCGGACTCGAGCAGTGCCTTGACCTCGGCTGCGGTGTTGCAGGCGAGCGCCTTCTCGGCGAGCTCGTCGCACTCGGCCTTGGTCCACTGGCTGATGGTCTTGCGGGCGCGCAGGATAGAAGGAGCGCTCATCGAGAACTCCTCCAGGCCCCAGCTGATCAGCAGCGGCTCGAGCAGCGGATCGGCAGCGGCTTCGCCGCACATACCGACCATGATGCCGGCCTTCACGCCGCTCTCGATGATGTTCTTGAGCGAGCGGAGCACGGCGGGATAGTAAACCTGGTACAGGTTGGAGATGGTGTCGTTACCACGGTCGGCGCACATGGTGTAGCCGATCAGGTCGTTGGTGCCGATGGAGAAGAAGTCGGCGACCTCGGCAAGACGGTCTGCGAGCAGCGAAGCGGCGGGCGTCTCGACCATGATGCCGACCTCGATGTTCTCGTTGAACTTGCGACCCTCTTCGGTCAGCTCGGCCTTGCACTGCTCGACGAGCTCCTTGACAGCCAAGACCTCCTCGACGCAGGTGACGAGCGGGATCATGATCTTGACGTCACCGAAGGCGCTAGCGCGCAGCAGAGCGCGGAGCTGGACCTTGTACTGGTCGGGATTGGCCAGGCAGTAACGCACGGCGCGGAAGCCCATGAAGGGGTTATCTTCCTTGACCATGTGCAGATACGGAATCTCCTTGTCGCCGCCAACATCGAGCGTGCGGATGATGACCGGAGCACCCTTGAGCGCGCTGGCGACCTTACGGTAGGCGTTGAACTGCTCCTCCTCGGAAGGAAGCTCAGCAGCGTCCATGAACAGGAACTCGGAGCGGAACAGACCGATGGCCTCGGCGTCGTGATCGAGCGCGTTGGGCACGTCATCGGGGTTACCGATGTTGCAGGCGATGATCTTCTTGATGCCATCGGCAGTCACGGACGGCTTGCCGCGGAAGGCCTCGAGGGCTGCCTTCTCGGCAGCGAAGGCCTCGGCCTTGGCGGTGTATGCGGCGAGCGTCTCCTCGTCGGGATCGGCCTCAACGATACCCTTGCCACCGTCGACGACAACGGTCATACCGTTGCGCAGCGCGGTGCAGCTATTGGAAACCGAAAGGACAGCCGGGATCTCGAGGGCGCGCGCAATAATCGCGGAGTGCGACGTGCGGCCACCGGTCTCGGTGACGATACCGGCAACGTGGGCCTTATCGATCGTGGCGGTCATGGACGGCGTGAGGTCGTGAACGACAACGACAGTATTCTCGGGCAGGACGGAGAGGTCGACGACCTCCTTGCCCAGCAGCTCGGCCAGAATACCGGTGCGGATGTCGGCGATGTCGGCCGCGCGCAGACGAAACATCTCGTCGTCCATGGACAGGAACATGTTCTCGAACATGGTCGAGGTGTCCATGAGCGCCTGCTCGGCGCAGGTACCGCCGTCAATGGCGGCGTTGATGGCGTCGGTCATGCCCGGGTCCTGAGCCAGGACAATGTGTCCGCTCATGATCTCGGCCTCGGCCTCGCCCACCGTCTCCTTCATGTGGTCGGCCTGAGCCTGGGTCTTCTCGCAGAAGACCGAAAGAGCGGACTGATAGCGCTCCTTCTCTGCTGCCGAATCAGCAACCTCGTGCGGCTCAAACGTCAAGTCGGGATCGACGGCGACCATGACGGTGCCGATACCGATGCCCTCGGAAGCGTTGACTCCCTGATACATTCCCATTCCTCTCTCCGTGTCATGTGATAAAGCGTTTTGCCATATCCATGACAAAAGAGCGCAGCTACCTTACAACAGGTCACTGCGCCCCCAAATATGAACTTAGTTGTTCAACATGCGACCCGTTTGAGTTCTACTCGCCAAGACCGCTCTTGATGAGCTCGATGGCAGCAGCCAGAGCCTCGGCCTCGTCGGCGCCGTCGCACTTGACCTCGACCTCGGTACCGCAGGGGATACCAGCAGCCATGAGGGCCATCGGGGACTTGCCGTTGACCTCCTTCTCGGGAGTGACGACCGTCACGTCACAGGCGTACTTGCCCATGGTGGAGGCGAACAGACCAGCCGGACGCATGTGCAGACCCTGAGGATTAACGAGGGTAGCCTTCTCAGAAACCATAATTGACTCCTTTTTGTGTTTAACCCCTGTCATGCATGTGGCAGGAGTCAGATTCACGACGTTGTTTATATTAACTCACATCAAACGGTTTTTCATTGTGTTTCACACGAATTGTTGGACAGATGTCGTATCCCTGCGCTCGCCCGCCGGGCGGGGCGGTTAAGTTTGTTGCTCTACAGTCCTGCGCAAGACGGAAAGCACATTAAGTGCTTTCCTTTGCGTGCGGAACTCGCGACAAACTTAACCCGCGCCAGCCGGCCCCGGAGACCCTCCCTGCCGTCACTTTGTTCAACCTGTTTTGCGGGCGTGCGCCGCTGCGCGGCTCGCCCGCGTGCTCCTCGGCGGGGTTGGTCTGAGGATTGTTGTTGAAGCTCCACCTTTGGCTGAAATGGAAACGGGGGACGCATCTGCATCCCCCGTTTTTGTTGCGGTTAGTCTAGGTCAATAAATTTGGTGCTTAGGATCTTGCCGTCTTTTACGAGCATTCTGGCCATGGTGGGGCCTCGGGTGCCTCTGGGGTAGCTGGCGCTGCCCGGGTTGAGGACTAAGCAGCGGCCCACTTGGGCTTCTTTGGTTACGTGGGTGTGACCGTTGATGGCTACGTCTACGGATCCCACCGGAAGGTCTTCGCGGTAGTGGGCTACGGCGAATTTGAGGCCTTCGTAGGTAAAGAGCGCAAGACGGTCTACATCGGGGCCGTAGTCGCGGTAGTAATCGTTGTTGCCCAGGACCGCTCGCACGGGGGCGATAGTGCATAGGTGCTCGTAGTCCATCTCGGACGTAAGGTCACCGGCGTGGATAATCAGATCCGCGCCCTTAAGCTCGTCCAGGAGCGCAGGCGATAGATAGCCGTGGGTGTCCGAGATGATGTCGATGCGTTTGGCGCTTGCGCTGTTCATGGGATCCCTTCCGCAAAAACGATTCGGCAGGTGCATACAAAAAGCCCCACGGCTCCGCAGACGATAGGTCTACAGGGCTGCGGGGCCAATATGCTTAGAGGCTCAAGGCCTTCTTGAGCGGGACGACGCGGCGGCGTGAGACCGGCACGCGTTCGTCGACGCCCGTAATGCCCAGCTGGATGGCACCCGAGGGCACCGTCTCGACGTCCGTAACGCACGCCAAGTTGACGATATAGCGGCGGTGAACACGGAAGAAGCCAAAGTCGCAGAGCTTGGCCTCAAACTGCGCCAGCGAGGTCGTCGACAGAAAGCGATCATCGACGGTATAGATGCAGGAGTAATCGTCCTTGGCCATGATAAAGCGAATGTCGTCCACGGGAATGAGCACCTTGCGGCCGCCCTTTTCCACCGGGATACGCTCGATGGTCACCTTGCTGTCCGTAACCGGCTTGGCGCGTTGCATGACCTTCTCGATCGCGCGATCCAAGCGAGCTTCCTCGACCGGCTTCATCAGATAATCGACGGCATCCACGTCGAATGCCTCGACCGCATGGTCACTATACGCAGTCACAAAAACGATCGCCGGCGGGTTCTTGAGCTTATGCAGTGCCTCGGCAAGCTGCAAGCCCGAAGCACCGGGCATCGAGATGTCGAGAAAGACGACATCGACGCGACTTTCCATAAGCATCTCGATAGCGGAGCGAACGCTCGACGCCTCCGTGATCGTGCCGATCTTGCCCGTCTGCTCGAGCAAGAAGCGAAGCTCCGAACGAGCCGGCGCCTCATCATCCACAATCATTGCACGCAGCATAGGGATAAAACCTTTCGTCAACATACTTCGCTGGGCATCCGCCAACCAACGTTAAACCCGTAACCAATTATTTTACTCTTGAATGTCAAAGATACTCTCTGACAAATCAAGATGCAGGAGCACTTTGGTGCCCTTGCCCGGCGCCGATTCAACGCGCGTATAGGAGTGCGGACCATAGAAGCGATGGATGCGCTCCGAAATATTGTGCATGGCCACGCCGGCGCCGCCGCCCTGGGGAGAGCTGGCATCGGGACGGGCAGAGCGCTCGTCAAACAGCCTGGCAGCGGTACCCTGGTCCATGCCCACACCGTTATCGGCCACCGAAATCAGAATCGCATCCTCGCCGTCCTGGTGCACCGACACATCGATCACCAGCGCATCGGCGTCTCCCATACCGTGGCGCACGGCGTTCTCGACAATCGGCTGAATCACAAATGCCGGCACCAGCGTGTCCTCGACGTCCTCGGAGACATCGAAGGTCGCCAGCACGCGGTCCTCGCCAAAGCGCGCCTTCTCAAACGTCAGGTAGCGCTTGGTCTGTGCAACCTCGCGCGAAACCGGAATGAGCGATCCCGAGTTGTCGAGCGTGGCGCGGTAAAACGACGAGAACTCGCGCAGCAGCTCGCGGGCGCGCAGCGGATCGGTGCGCGTAAACGATGCGATGGTGTTGAGCGTGTTGAACAGGAAGTGCGGATTGATCTGCGCCTGCAGCGCACGCACCTCGGCGCGGGCTGTAAGCTCCTTTTGCACCTCGAGCTCATGAATGGCGAGCTGCGTGGACAGGATCTCGGCAAAGCCCGAGGCAAGCGCGTACTGGGTACGGTCGACGGCGCGCGGGGTCTTGTAGTAGAACTTGAGCGTGCCGACGGTACGGTCGCCCACCTTGATGGGCGCGATGATACCCGCCGGGACCTGGTTGTGCGAACCATCCGAGCCCACGACATCCACGACGCGATTAAACGACTGCACGATACCGTGCTCGATGACGTAGCGCGTGGCAAGCGTGTGAATGGGTGAATCGGGCAGCAGCTTTTCCTCAAACTCGCCTGCGCAGGCAAGCACGTTGTCCTCGTCGGTAATGGCGACGGTCATGGCGCGCGTCTCGGGCAGGATGCGCTGGCACACCAAACGCGCTGACTCCTGGGTCAGGCCGCCCTTAATATCCTCGAGCATGGCAGAGGCCACCGAGAGCGTCTCCTCGGTATATTGCGAGCGCACCGAATCGGGGTTGAGCGTCAAAAAGATAAAGATGCACAGAAAGATGCACAGCAGCGCGCATGCGACAACCGTCGCGATGGGCTCGATTCCGGTCGCCAGGGCAAAGACAAAGTACACCAGCACGCAGATGGCGCAGGCGACGGCGATGATGCGAAAAATTGATATTGAACTATCGCGCTGGGCGCGGCGGTCGATCATTCGGCCCCCTCCAGGATACTGATCAGTTGTGCGTCTCGCCAAAGCCCATCCATAATCTTGGGCCAAAAGCTCTGGAAACGCAGGTAGCTTGCGGCGTTTTGTCGCGCATACGCCTTGGCCTCGTCGATACCGTGGCGCCAGATGCGCAGGTAGCCCTCGTGCTCGCGGGTAAACACGCTGCGGACCATGGCGGTCTTGCGCACACGGTCGTCGAGCTCGCGCGAGATCCACGGGCCTGGGTAGGGCATGAGCGATGCCGCCATAACGGGAATGAGCTCCTTCTGGTGCGCGGCGAACGTCAGCTTGGCCCGCTCGTAGTACCAACGGTACACGTCCTGCATAAAGCGCGGCGAGCGCTTTTCGGACTCCGGGGGCAGGTGACGCACAGTCCACTCGTTATCGAACCAGACGTCGTAGCCAAACATGCGCATGTTAAACAGGTAGTCGAGGTCCTCGCCACGGGTGATAAACGGGTCGAAGGCCACACGGGTAAAGGCGCGGGCATGCAGGGCCATCAGGCCACCGCACACGTAGTTGGAACGCGAGATGCGGGTACCCGAAAGCGCCTTTTTCATCCAGCGATTGAACTCGATGCGCTTGGTCCACCAGCGATGACAGATGCCCGCCTTGTCCGTAGGGGCCAGCGGCGATCCATCGCGATCGTAGAAGTAGCCGCTTTTGACCAAGATCGGCAAGCCCTGGCGCGTCTGCTGCCCCAGTGCATACGTCGCACGCTTCATAAAGTCGGCGTCGATGACGGTCTCATCGTCATCCAAAAAGACAACCGCATCGTGCCCCAGCACCGCCGCGCAGGCAAGGCCCATGTTACGGATGGCACCGTAGCCTCGCAGGCTCACGCACTCGCCCGAACCCTTGGGTGCAATCTGCGCCACACGATCGGCAATACGCGATGCCTGAGTATTAGTGACAACGGTGACCTTGAGCGTAGGATGTGCGTTGACGATGTCGTGCACGCGCAACGACACGTCGGCTGTGGCAGAAACCGGGCAAACCACCAGCAAGATAATACGTGGAATGTCGCGCACCTGCTCGAGCGAGGTCAGGCAACGGTCGAGTTCGGGATTGGCGGCGTTGAGTCGCGTCGAATGATCGTAGGTGCCAGGGGCGTTTGCGCGAGCGTCATCGCCCGCCCAATACGTTGGAATCACGACCGTGGCGTTCATGCCTTACCCTCCCTGCAACACAAAAACGGGGCGCCGCCAAACACAGGCGACGCCCCGCGACCTAGCTGACTCCATCATACCCACTTGGGCTAATCATTGTTCGGAAGTCGGAATGTTTATTGCGGATACTTCCAAAAGAGTACCGCGGATAGGCACAATAGCCGCCCGGCACTCGTTTTTCCTCGCTATGCCGGCTGGGCCATGCGAGACAGGCGAACCAGCAGGATAAAGCCCACCACCAGCAGCACGCCGATGGACAGGACGCCCAGCGAGGGGTTGCCGGTCAGCGAGGTGACAACCGACACCAGGAAGGTGCCCATAACGCTTGCATAGCGGCCAAAGATATCAAAGAAGCCGTAGTACTCGTTGGACTTTTCCTTGGGGATGATACGGCCAAAGTAGCTGCGGCTGAGCGCCTGCACACCGCCCTGGAACAGGCCGACGAGGATGGCAAGTACCCAGAACTCGAAGGCGGTCTTTAAGAAGAACGCGGCGAAGAGCACGATACCCATATAGGCGGCGACGGCCACCATGATCATGTTAAGCGTGCCCACGCGGCCGGCGAGCTTGCCGTAGATAATGGCGGACGGGAAAGCCACGAACTGCGTGACGAGCAGCGCCAGCACCAGCTGGGTCGAATCGATGCCCAAGGCCGAACCGTAGCTGGTGGCCATGGAGATGACCGTGTGGACACCGTCGATATAGAAGAAGAAGGCGATCATATAGACCAGCACGGTCTTGTTGTGGGCAATCTCACGCATGGTGTGTCCCACCTCGGAAAACACGCCGCCCACGATGTGACCGATAGTGTCCTCGGGACCGCGCTCGCGACCGTACTTTTGCTTATAGGTGCGAATGAGCGGCAGGGTAAAGATGATCCACCAGGCACCGGTGATGATAAACGACAGGCGCGTGGCGAGCATGGTGGGAATGCCCAAGGCCGGACCGCCCATGATGAGTGCCAGGCAAATGATGAACGGCACGGTGGAGCCGATATAGCCCCAGGCATAGCCCGAGCTGGACACGGCATCCATGCGCTCGTCGGTGGTGATATCGGGCAGCATGGCGTCGTAGAACGTCATGGACGAGTTAAGGCCGATGGTACACAGCACATAGACGGTCAAAAATGCCATGGCCGACATGGGGATGGCCTGTGCCAGGCAAAGCACAAGGCCCGTCAGGAAAAAGCCCATGAAGAACTTGATCTTGTTACCGGCGTAGTCGGCAAGCGCGCCCAGAATGGGCATGAGCATGGCAATGACCAGCGAGGCGATCGTCTGCGCGTTACCCCAGGCGACGACCAGGTCGGCCGAAGAAGCACCGGTGTTGATGGCGTTAAAGTAGATGGGCACCACCGAGGTGTTGAGCAGCACGAGGGCCGAGTTGCCCACATCGTACATAACCCAGTTACGCTCGAGCTTGGTGTATTTCATGGACAGGGCCCCTTCGTATTCGCCCGATATGCAGTTAGTTCATCGTACCCCAATTGTCCAGAAACGCCGGTAAGGATTCGGCAAAGGGGCGCGCGCGAGCCCTACTCCTCGCGGTCGAACTCTTCATCGGTGCCGAGCACACGACCGCTGTAATTGACGTGGTTGGTCACGGCTTCCATATCGCCGGTCTCGATAAAGCGGGCAACCGTGCACTCGTAATCGAGCAGCGCACGGTCAAAGACCTCGGGGAAGCTCTCAGTCGAGACTTCGTCGGTAAAGGGATTCTTCCATGCCAGATGGCCCAGGTTGCCGGTACGCTCGGGCAGCTCGGTCGTCACGCGGTGCGCAAGGCCGTCGAGCAGCGAATAATCGTGCACCAAGCCTTCGACCAGGGCAATTGCACGCGTCTTGGCCGAGCCCGCCGGCTCAATCGTGCGGTAGAGCAGCTGCATGTCCGAGACGGCGGCGCCGTACTCCCCCGCCGGGATATCGATGCCGTACACGCGTCCAGCAACATAGCTCATCAGTACGCCGGCAACGCGATTGATTCGATCGGTGGTGACGATCTCGCCCGCCGGCGGATAGTCATCGACCGTGGCGCCATCGCGCTTGAGCTGCAGCATCAGCACATCCAGGTCGCTTTCGAGTACGGCATGGACCTGGCTGCCCGAGTCCTCCAGATCGAGATCGGACTCCACGATGCCAAACTGCTGCTCGTAGACAAAAGGATGCGCATTGCGGTCGAGCACGTAGTGCGACAGCAGACCCAGCGCAAAGGCGCGACCCAGGTTGGCATCGCGCGGAAGCAGATGAGACACGCCGTCGCGCAGACACGAGAACTGGCGCGACATTCGCGAGCGGTGCATAACCTGCGCCAGCAGCGTACAGTCGGAAACGCGGGGCGTCAGGATGTGGAAGAAAAACGGGTCGGGACCCTGGTTGCCCAGGATAAAGGCGATGCGCTCCTCGTCGGACGTGATGACGCCCTGCGGAAGACGGTCAATGCTTTCCTCGCCAAACAAATGATGGGTGATAAGCGCGGGCATAATGATCCTTTCGATTTCATTCGATGCAATCCATTATGCCCACCGCGCAGTCATGCCAAACCCGCAACGGCAAACGATGGCGCACCGACCCTTACGCAAGCCCCAAATGCGACTTGACCTCGGCGGCGCGACGACGAGACACGGGTACCGTCGAGCTCACGCGGTCGAGCCGAAGCTCCATCAGACCCGTGGAGCCGATCTCGACATTGTGCACGTCTTCCAAATTGACCAGATAGCTGCGATGGACGCGGATAAATCCCTCGGAGCCCAAGCGACGCTCGAGCGAGGAAATCGACTCATTGATCAGGTACGTCCCCTTGGCGCAGACCGCATTGCAAAAGTCGGCGCGCGCCTCAAAGTAGCAGACGTCCGAGACGGGGATGAACACCTTTTTACCCCCGCGGTCCACCGTCAGACGAAAGGGCTGTCGCGGGGCATGGACGACACGACGGACACCCAAAGCGGTCTCGATCTTGTCGAGCGCCTTTGACAGGCGTGCGTCCTCGACCGGCTTGACGACATAGTCGACGGCATCGAGGTTGTAGGCATCGGCGGCATACTCGGCAAACGCCGTCACAAACACCACCACCGGCGGGGTCTTTAGGTTTTGCAGCGTCTCGGCAAGCTCAATTCCCGAGCGCCCGGGCATCGTGATGTCCAAAAACAGCACGTCGGGCTTGTTCGACAGGATCGACTCCACGGCCTCGGTGACATTGCCCGCCTCGGCAATGTTGCCCACACGCGCATCCTTTTCCAACAGATAGCGTAGTTCGGCCCTAATAGGAGGCTCGTCATCAACCACCAGGATGTTCCAGCCCTCGGACATATGCGCTTCCTCTCTTCTCAATACATTTGCGCTACACCGTCAGCGGTGCCGGCTCATGCGGCTCGCCGTTTAGCTCGACGATGACCTGCGTCCCCACGCCCTCTTGGGACTTCACGCGCATGCCGGAATCTTCTCCGTAAAAGAAATGGATGCGCTGAAGCACGTTAAAAAGCGCCAGGCCGCACCCTCGCTTGATGGAGCCGTCGGCGGTAATGCTCTCGGGCTCCTCTCGACGATGCTGCTCAAACAGGTGTGCACAGACTTCTTCGCTCATACCAATGCCGTCGTCTTCGACGATGATCTCCAAACCGTCATCGGTCTCGAAAGCCCTTACATGAATAGAAAGCGGCTCGGTCTCGCGCTGCGCATGCTTGATACAGTTTTCGAGCAGCGGCTGCAAGATAAACGGCGGCACCATGCTGTCACGCACCTCAAAGTCGATATCGACCGAAACGCGCAGACGGCCGTCGCCGTACCGGGCCTGCATAAGATTGATATAACGAATGCCTTGTTCCACCTCGTGCTCGAGCGTGGTGAGCGTATCGGAGTCAGAAAGCGTCTGACGGTAATAATTGGAAAAGTCGATGAGCAGCGACCTGGCCTTGTCGGGCTCGGTTCGCACGAGCGACACAATGGTGCTGATGGTATTGAATAGGAAGTGCGGATCGACCTGCGACTGCAGGGCGCGCAGCTCAACGCGGGCCGTGAGCTCGTCCTGGCGTTCGAGCTCAAAGCTCGCGAGCTGCGTGGAGATGAGATCGGCAAAGCCCGAGGCAAGGGCCGTCTGGCGCATATCGATGCTGCTCAGGCGGGGATAGTACAGCTCGAGCGTGCCCACGCAATGCCCGCGCACGGTAAGCGGTGCGACAATACCGGCGCGCAGGCGGGGAAAGTAGCCGCCCGTCTCGGACGAGGTATCGCGCGAAAACACACTCTGCTCGCCGGACTCGATCACGTTGAGCGTGGTCTGCAGCACGACCGGGGTGCCGGCAGGGCACTTTGCCGAATCCTCGCCCCAGCTCGCCAGCACTTGCTTGCCGTCAGTAAAGCAGATGGCCGAAGCGATGGTCTCGGACAGGATGATCTTAGAGGCGCCCAGGGCAGCTTCGGGCGTAAGGCCGCGCGACGTGTAGGCGAATATTTTTGAAGCGATGGCGAGCGTGCGGTCGGTTGCGCTCGATGTGAGGTCATCGGGAACGACAAAGACGTACGAGAAGAAGAAGCACAGCATGACCAAGCCGGCAATGACGACAACGGCCGGAACGGGATTGGGATTATCAGTTAGATCCCAGATGAGCAGCAGGATAAGCAGCGGAACGACAATACCGAGCAAGATGGCTTGAACCACATGCTGAGCGGTACGAAAGACCTTGGTAGAGTTGTAGCTCTTGCCCAGAATCAGCCTATTGAGATCCACCGTCATCCCCTTCTTACTGACGCACCCATAGCAATAAAGAGGGCCGCAAGCGACCCTCTCCATTGCATTATGCAATCAAATACTGTGTTTTACATCCAGTCGTCGATGAACGGTAGTTTAGGCGCTGTATTTGTTGGCCTCGCCAAAGGTGCCCGCCTCGACGATCCAGCCGTCCTTCATGATGACGTCCATGTTGTCGGTGTTGAGCACGTGGATGTCGGCGGCGACGTCACCGTTGACGACCAGCAGGTCGGCGCACTTTCCGGCCTCGATAGAACCGGTCTCGTCCTCGATGTGGCACATCTTGGCACCGTTGAGGGTGGCGCAGGTGATGGTCTCGACCGGGGTGAAGCCGATCTTGTCGACGAACTCGTACATCTCCTCGATGGAGCAGGTGCCGTACGGGGTGACGAAGGAGAAGGAGTCGGAGCCGATCGTCATGACGACGCCGCGCTTCTTGGCCTCGCGCAGGCAGTCGTAGTTGCGCTGCAGCTCCTTCTCGACCAGGGTGCCCTCGTACTTGTCGTGCAGCTCGGGGACGTAGACGGGCGGATAGGTGGCGTACCAGGTGGGCAGGAAGGCGATCGTCGGGGTGAAGAAGGTGCCCTGCTCGGCCATGAGGTCCATGGTGCGCTCATCGATATCGAAGCCGTGAATCAGCTGCTCGCAGCCAAAGCGAACGGAATCGTAGGCAGCGGCGTGGTTGTTGTAGCAGTGGCTCCACACGGGGATGCCGACCATCTTTGCCTCTTCGACCACAGCCTGGATCTCCTCGGAGCAGTAGTGCTGGTCGCGACCGGAGTCCCAGCGCCAGATGCCGCCACCGGTAGCCCAGATCTTGATGGCATCGGGGTTCTCGCGCAGGCGACGACGGACGGCCTTGCGCAGATCCCAAGGACCGTCGACCTGGTCGCCCCAGGGATGGGATTCCTTGTTGAGCTCCTGGGTGCAGTGGTGGGAGTCACCGTGACCGGCAACGCGGCAGAAACCGAGGCCGGTGGCCAGAACGCGCGGGCCCTTAAAGACGCCCTTGTCGATGCAGTCACGGATCTGGATACCAAAGCGACCGATCTCGCAGACGGTGGTGAGGCCGTGGGTGAGGCAGTCGTAGGCCTGCTTGACAGCGACGGCCTGCTTCTCGAGGAGCGGCTGCATGACCCAATCGGTGTCATCGTCGGTCAGGTTGCCCGAGAAGTGCAGGTGGGTGTCGATCAGGCCGGGAAGGACGGTCTTGCCGGCGGCGTCGATGACCTCAACGCCCTCGGGAAGGTCCTGCATAGCGCCGGCGTACTCGATCTTGCCGTTGTCGTCAACGAGAACGAGGGAGTTCTCGACCGGCTCGGCACCGGTACCGTCGATAAGCTTGCCGCCAACGATTGCATACTTAGTGGACATGGTTCCTCCTTATGGATCCATATATGTGGGCGAGGCCGTGTTGGGTCGCGGCCTCACAAAGCTACCCAAGTGGTGCCGGGTTCGGTGCGCGGGAGAGAGGGCCCCGCGCACCCGATCCGCCCCGGCTAGGCGTTACTTTTTGCGGGAATTGGTGAAAGCCATGAGGGCCAGGCCAATAGCCAACCAGCCGATCACGATGCTCCACTCCACCATGTTGAGGGAGGCGGGAGAGAACGGAATCACGAGCAGGCCGATGATGATGGCGCAGGCAGCGATGGCGAGGCCGATGCCAAACTTGCCGCCGGGCACCTCGTAGGGACGAGGCAGGTCGGGCTCGGTGAAGCGCATGCGCAGGCAGGCGAGGGCGACCATACCGCAGGAGAAGATGAAGGCGAGAGCCGACACGTTGGTCAGGGGGATGAGCATGTTCTTGCCCAGGAACGGACCGATGACGGTGATGACGCCCAGAACGACGCAGGCGAGCTTGGGAGCGCCGGACTTGGGGTCGACCTCGGCGAACTTCTCGGGCAGTTGGCCCTTGCGGCCCATGGCGAGCATGATGCGGCTCGTGGCGCCGTAGAAGGAGTTCATCGGGCCCATGGGTCCAAGCGTGGCGATGACGAGCATGGCCAGGTACAGAAGCATGTTGATGCCCTTGAGGCAGGCAAGCGCGGGAACCGGGCTCTTAACAAACTCATGCCAGTCGAGGATGGTGCCGAACGAGTAGATGCAGACCATGTAGAAGCCGCCGGCGGCCAGCAGGGCCAGGGAGATAATCTTGCCGAACTTGTTCCAGTTGAGGCCCTCGGCCGCTTCCTCAGCCTGCTGGGGAATGGTGTCGAAACCGGCGTAGAAGAACGGAGTCAGAACCAGGACCGATACGATGCCGGCGAACAGGCTGGTGCCCTCGGTAGCGGACTTGCCGCCGCCAGCGCCGGCGACCTGGGAGAACACGGGCATGGCGTTGTCCGGCGAGCCGGTGAACAGCGAGACGCCCATGGCGAGCAGCATGCCGCAGAGCAGGGCCTTGGTCAGGAAGGCCTGGAGCTTGGCGGCCGAGCTGGCACCGCGGAAGTTGAGGAAGATGACGTAGGCTGCAAAGCCGAGCGCGATCAGCGTCGGGAACAGGTAAACGTCGGCGCCCAGGATGGTGTAGAGCTTGACGGCGCGCAGCCACTCAAGACCGGGCAGGCTGCCGAACATCTCGGACACGAGGGTCGAAATGGCGATGGCCTCCCACGGGCACAGGATACCGTTGCCCAGGGCAAGGAGCCATCCGGTGATGTAGCTCAGCGTACGGCCAAAGCTACGATCGACATACTCGACGATGCCGCCCGAGATGGGGATAGCAGCCGTGAGCTCACCGAAAACAGCTCCGACGGGCACGAGGAAGATTGCACCCAAGAGGAATGCGATCATAGCGGGAACGGGACCGCCGCCCACGACCATCCAGTCGCCGACCTGCAGAACCCAGCCAGTTCCGATGATGGCACCGAAACCGATGGTAAAGAAGTTCCAGAGCGAAAGCGTTTTCTTCATACCGCCGTCACCCTCGACTGCAACTTCTGCGTTCTTGTCCGCCATTGTTCCCCTCCTTTCCTTTTTGACGCCCCTTGGCGTCACCCCTTGCGCGGTCTGTTTTGCCGCGCTCTTTTATTTCGTGGCTTTAAGATACGGCCTTGGCGCAGCAGCTCCGCTTGTAGCTCGACCGAAGGCAGAACTGCAAAACGAGCGGCGTCGTTTTTGGGACGAACGGCACGGTTTGCCGCTCATTGTTGCCGCCCGTCCGACGGGCGTACGCTCATCGGACGCATATAGAGATGTTTTTGAGGCCGTGTGTTTTGCGCCTTTCGTACCGTTTACCGAGCTTTTGACGCGCAGGCCCATTTGTTGCACATCTTTTTTGTAGGATGGACAGGTTATACATGAGACAAGGCGGTACGAATGGCATACGGATACAACGACGGTGATCAACGGCGACAAAGCGTTCGCCTTGCTGGCCGTACCACGCCGACGCCCAGAAATGCCACGAGCAGCAATCCGCAACGTCCTCAAGAGCAACCCAGGCCTTCGTCTCGGCAGCAGTCAAGCAGAACACGGCAGAGCGGCCGTCTGAGCACGGGCACAAGCGCGCAGCAAGATAGCCGCTTGGGCGCGCGCACTCGACAGCGTCAGGCCGAGGTTCCACAACTGCGCCGCAACGGCGCACGTCAGCCCGGCATCCATATCAACCGCTTCTTTTCGCATCCCCAAGGCGGACGCGACGGCAAGCCCTACCGCTCGACATCGCAAGCGAACGCCCCCGCCCTGCCGGCCCGTCGACTTCGCCTCGCACTGTGCTCTATCCTTACCTGTCTAGTCTTTGTGCTTATGAGCTCCTGTATGTCCCACGGCTCGGCCGGTCTCGAGCCCACCGCCGAGGACAAGCTGCTCAAGGCCCCCGTCGCGCCCGGTTATTCTTTCGCCTTTTCGACCCCACGCTCGCAATGGCAAGCCGGCACGATGCCCCATATCTATCAGATCGACCCTGCGTGGTCGGAGCTGTCTTACGCCGGCGGCACCATCCGCCAAAATGCCTGCGGGCCTACGTGCCTCACCATGGTCTATATCTTTAAGACGGGACGCACCGATATGACCCCCGTCGATATGTGCGCGCTTTCCGAGGCGGGCAATTACGCCCCCACCGGTGCAACCGAATGGTCGTTTATGACGAGCGGCGCGTGGCAGTTGGGACTTAACGGAACGGAGCTCCATAACGATCGCGAATCGATGACTCAGGCGCTGCGTTCGGGAGCGCCCGTCATCGCCGCCGTTCGGCCGGGCACCTTTACCAACGTGGGCCACTACATTGTGCTTTACGGTATTGACGACGCCGACCAGATTGGAGTCTTCGATCCCAACTCGGCCAGCCGCAGCGCCCGCCGCTGGGGCGCCGTAGAGGTCCTTAACGAAGTCGAAGCCATGTGGGCCTACTACTAGTCATTGGGGACAGACTTAAATGAGTGGTCTCTGGCTACCCGGAACTGCTGGCACGGAAAATGCATCCCGCTTTGAAGTTCGATAGCGGGATGCACTTTCCGCGCACGGCCTGTTTGGGAAACTACGTTCCACTTTCCGGCAACATTCCGGGATGCATTTTCCGGTTGAGGCCCTCAAGGGAAACCATGTCCCATGTTGGACGCTCATTCTGGGATGCGCTTTCCGCAGTTGATTGATGCGGGCTTTAAGGACTGTTCCAAGCTGCCGGCAGAAAAGGAACGTCCCCAAGTGCCGGGTTTCCGCAGTCATTGGGGACAGACTTAAATGACTAGTCGTTTAAGAACGTCCCCAATGACTACCCACAGAATGAGGGTCTCATCGGGGACTAGGTAAATAGCAAAAGCCCCCGCGGCCGAAACGGGCCGCGGGGGCAGCAGGCTTGCAAGGGTTAACTCAAGTCCTCGCCATTTGATGCAATGACCTTTTGATACCAGCAGAAGCTGTCCTTTCGGTAGCGATCGAACGTGCCTTTGCCCGTATCATCGGCATCGACATAAACAAAGCCATAGCGCTTCTTCATCTGCCCCGTCGAGGCCGATACCAGATCGATACAGCCCCACGGCGTGTATCCCATCAGGTCAACACCGTCCTCGACAATTGCATCGCGTAGCGCAAGAATATGCCTGCGCAGGTAATCAATATGATACGCATCGTGGACTTTGCCGTCTTCCAGCGCATCGAGTCCGCCCACACCGTTCTCAGCGATAAAGAGCGGAAGATGGTAACGATCGTGGTAGCCGGCAAGCGTCACGCGCAAACCCAGCGCATCGATCTGCCATTTCCAGGCAGTCTCTTTATCCTTGAGGTACGGATTGCGCAGCGTCGGGAACACGTTGCCCTCCGCCTTCTCAGCGATCACCTGGTCATCGGCGCACACCAAGCGCGAGCAATAGTACGAGAACGAGATGAAGTCGACGGTATGCTCGGCCAGACACTCCGTATCGCCCGGCTCAAAGGGCACGTAAACACCCTCTTTCTCGAGCGCACGCAGCTTCCAAGTAGGATAGGCGCCCGCAGCCATCACGTCAGTGTAGAAGTAGCGGCCGCGGTCCTCCTCATACGCAAGCCATACGTCCTCGGGCGCACAACGGTACGGATAGGTCGCACCGGCAGCGATCATGCAACCCACCTTGTTTGCGGGATCGATCTTGTGCAGGATCTCGACGGCGCGAGCGCTCGCCATAAACATATGGTGCGAGAACGCCGCGGTCACGGCTGCACGGTCACGCTCATCCTCGAGCGTGACGCCCGCGTTGAGATAGGACAGCGCCACGCTGTTGATCTCGTTGAAGGTGAGCCAATAACGCACGAGGCCCTGGTACGCACGTCCGACGGTCTCGACGTAGTGCGCATACCGCTCGATCATCTCTCGGCTTTGCCATCCACCATAGTGCTCGACCAGAGCCAACGGATAGTCGTAGTGCGACAGCGTCACGAGCGGCTCGATTCCGTGCTCGCGCAGCGCCTCGAATACCTGACGGTAAAACTCCAAGCCCTCGCCGTTGGGCTCGGCCTCCATCCCTGTGGGAAAAATACGGCTCCAGCAAATTGAAAGACGCAGGCACTTAAAGCCCATCTCGGCAAAGAGTTCGACATCCTCGTGCCAATGATGGAAGAAGTCGTTGCCCCAGCGGCATGGATACAGCCTGTCCGGATCGTCCACGGGCTTTTGCCTGCCAAACATTACATCCCAGCGGTCGGAACCCTGTGGGATCAGGTCGGAGTGCGACATGCCGCGGCCGCCCTCGTTCCAGCCCCCTTCGGCCTGGTTGGCGGCGAGGGCACCACCCCACAAAAAGCCCTCGGGCATACCGGCGGCAGACGTTCTGTCAAAGTAACCCATGCTACTCAGTATCCTTGGCAGAAGCTGCCGCGGCGTTCTCCTGCTCCTGAGCCAGGAGCTGGTTATCGTACACCTTAAAGAACGGGTACCAGACCACAGCCATGACCACGATCAAAACGATCGTAAACACCCAGATGCGCGGGTCGAGGCACTGGACAAAGCCCTGAACGAAGATGGGGAACGTGCCGCTCACCAAGATGTAGAAGTTAGAGACAAGACCCAGTGAGACCGCACCCCAATACAGCAGGGCCGAGATCATGCCGCCTAGCACAAACGGAATCATGAGGATCGGGTTGAAGATGATGGGCGCGCCGAAGATCGCGGGCTCGGAGATACGGAAGAAGCTCGGCACGATCGATGCCCTGCCAAATGCCTTGAGCTGCTGCGACTTTGCCCTAAACGCGCAGAGCGCCACAAAAGAGAACGTATTACCCGTGCCGCCGATGAGGTTGATGGCCAACGACATGAGCACCGGGTGGAACTCAAGCGGCTGCCCGGCAGCATAGAGCGAGGCGTTGGCGGCAAAGGCGGCAAGCGAGACCGGGGCGGTGATGGGCATTACGATCATGTTGCCGTGGACGCCAAAGCACCAAAACAGCAGCGTCATGAAGCAGATAAGCAGTGCGCCGGGCACAAAGTCAACTGCGACGGAAAGCGGGGCAGCGAGCAGCTTCTCGATAACCGAGGGGATGGACAGCGCGGGATCGATCATCTGGATCAGCAGGTTGCCGCCAAAGAAGATGAGGATGTTGGCGAGCATAGGTACGATGGCGCCAAAGGTTTCGGACAAAAACGGCGGCACGCCATCGGGCATCTTGATGGTGATGCCCTTGGTCTGGCAGAAGCGCGTGACCTCGACGGAGACCAAGGCAACGATGATGGCGGTAAACAGGCCCTGCGCACCCAGATAGGTGCAGGGGACCGCCTGGAGCACGGACTCGTCAGCAAGCTGGTAGTAGGACGACGGCGCCGCGGCGATCAGGAACATCACCAGCGAGGTCATGCCGGCGTTAAGCTTGGGCATCTTGTAGGTGCCCGCCAGGTTATAGGCGATTGCGAACGTCACGATCACCGACAGTATGCCCATCGTCATATTGAAGGGGATGAGCAGCGTGAGCTTATTGGCCGTCGCAAAATCGAGCCAAGGGCCAAAGACGGACCAGAACCCGCCCTGCGCCACAAGGTCGGCCGTGACCGGCGGGTTGGCGAGGATCATAAAGACGGCAGATACCAAGATGAAGCTGATCGCGCTCATAAAGCCCTTTTGCATGGAGGCAAAGTGGCGCTCGGTGCCGCAGAAATTGGCGATAGGGGTCAGTTTTTCCTGAAGCAGGGTCATGAACTTCTCCATGGTCGCCTCCTAACCCAACAGCGACTGGGCGAGTGCCAGCACGTTGGCGGCGTTGCCCATGCCGTAGTCCTGTGCGGGGATGACCGCGATCGGCTTACCGCTCCCCTGCTTGACGGTGTTGAGCTGGTAGGACACCTGCGGCCCCAAGAGCAGCACGTCATAATTGGCGCACGTCTCCTGATACTCGCCGATACCCACCGCATCGATATCGAGCTCGATGCCGTTTTGCTCCGCATATTTCTCGAGTTTCTTCATCAGAATGCTTGTAGACAGACCAGCTGCGCAAACAAGAAGGATCTTCATAAGGGATTCCCTTCGCATTGATTGGTTGGATAGTCACCGCACGCCGCTAGGCGTTCTTGGTTGCAGTGCACTCATACAGGCAGATCAGCTCCTGCACGAGCTCCTGAGCAAGCATGGAGCACATGAGGTGGTCCTGAGCATGGACCAGCAACACATCCACCGACAGATGCTCGCCCGCTGCCTCAGTCGAAAGCAGCTGCGTTTGGATGTGGTGAGCCTTGATTCCCGCATCCTTTGACTGCTTCATGAGTTTGGCGGCGGCGTCAAAATCCCCCGCTTTTGCCTTTTCAAGGGCTTCGAAGGCAAGGCTGCGTGCCTCTCCCGCTGCAGCGACCAGCTGAAACGAAACCATCTCGGTTCCCTGATCGTCCATAACGGTCTCCTCTCCCGTGATGTTTGGTTTGTACTTGAATATTCGAAACGCCTATCTCCCGCCCGCAATCCTCGAGGTTTATTGCAGGTAGACAGACAGGGTTATCGACAAAAGAAGTCTTAAGCCGTATGCGCTTGCACAAGCGCCATCAGCTCATGCCAGGACCGGCGCTCGCGTAGGCGCTCGACCCCCTGGCGGTCCATAAAGATCTCGGCGAGCAGTGAGCTCAAGATCCGCGCCTCATCGCCGCCCGACCGGGCAAACGACACCATAAAGACGATATCGACCTCATGGCCGTATTCGTCCCAAAGAATGGGATGTTCGAGCAGGCCCACGGTAACAAAGGCCTCGGCGCTCAAGGGATGCATCCCATGGGGCATGGCTACCCCATTGCCAAACGAGGTGGCACTCGCGCTCTCGCGCTCGGCGACCTCTTGGGCAAACTGGGCATCGACACGGCCGCTCTCGACGGCGCGCTCGGAGAGATATCGGAGAACGGCCTGCTTCGACGACGCCTCAACGCGGTTGAAGAACAGGGCACGGCTAAAGAAAGAGCTTACGGAGTCCGATTGCGCAGCGTCATCACTCAGCACCTTGCGGATAGCGTTGACATCGCTCGTCTCCAAGAAGAAATCGGCCTCGCGGACGGGCACGGGCAACTTGACGTTGAGCGGCACCGTTGTGAACACGTAGTCGATGTGCGAAAAGTCGAGCGTTCCCACGCGGGCGACGTCGCATGTCTCAATCGACTCGATATACATACCAAACTGCTTGCGGTACTGGTGCTCGAGCATACGGGCGCTTCCCGCTCCCGAGGCGCACACGATCAGGATGCGTTTGCGACGCGGCTGGTCGGCTTGCTGCTCGAGGGCCAGGGCAAATGCCATGGCGATGTAGCCGAGCTCCTCATCAGAGGGCTGGCTGCCAAAATGACGCTCGAGTACCTGCGAGGTGCCGGCCGCCATCGAATAGGCCAACGGAAACCTCGTCTTGATATCGGGCAGCATGGGGTTATCCATATGCATGTGATATTCAAGGCGATAGCCCAGAGGGCCAATATGCCGAGCAAGGTTCATGCGAAGTTCAAGATCGCTGCTAAAGTCAAACCTAAACTCATCGTTGACCGCACATACCATCTCGGAAGCGATCTCCCACATCTCGTCCGAGATAACGGCCGAGCCCTTCTCGGGCATGCCCGTGCCCCTGCCGAGCAAATGGATTGCGATAAAGGCAACCTCTTCTCGGGGCATGCTCACGCCCAGGGCATCCTTGATGTTTGCGGCAATCTGGAAAGCCGCAGCGTATTCGCGCGTTCCCTCCAGCTTTAAAACGTCCGATTCTGCAGCCGGGACATAGCAGCCCTGCTCGATGCGGCCAAGAGCGATGTAAAGATGCATGATGAGATTGCGGGATGCCAGCGAGCTCACCGTGACGGGCGAGGCAGTCAGGGCATCGTCCACACATGCGGCGATGGCCCGCAGGCGCTCGGCGAGCTCTGCATCGTCGGTGTCGGGCAACACGGGCCTCACCAGTGAGGCCAGACACAGACGCCGTTGCGACTCCCCACCCGCAACGCGGATTCCGTAGCGAGGGCGCTTTTCGAGCATCAAGTCAAATTGGGCGAGTTTCTGCTCTACCAGACGCATGTCATTGGACAGAGTTCGCGCCGAAACGTAGAGTAAATCCGCATACTCCTCAATCGTCACCCACTGGGACCGCATGAGAAGGTCGTTAAGAAGGAAGGACACACGGCCGTCGCGCGTATCAGGAATGCCCGGATGGGCCAGAGCCGCACCGTCTAGCAAGCGAGCAAGCTCATCTGCATGTGCAACATCGATACGATATTGCCCTTTGCTGCCAACGATGCGTGCAACCCCCGCAAGCTTGTCGTTTGCGCGATGGATATAGTTTCTCACGGCGCGCTCGCTTACCTCGAGACGCTTGGCAAGCACCGCGACAGCGACAGGCTGAGCGTCCTCGATCATATTTACAAGCTGCTTGACGCGAGCATCCATGTCCTCCTCCTTTCCCTGCGTCTAGTCTAACGCGGTAAAGAATGACACTCCACGTCGCGCTCGTTCCGCCAACGCGGAACAGGTTGCGGGGAGTCCAGCTGAACTTATAGGGAGCACGGAGAGAGGGCCCGAAAGCAATGCGTCGGTGTGAGATGCGCTTTCCGCAGTCATTGGGGACAGATTTAAATTAGTAGTCATTGAGGACGTTCTTGTTTGACTAGTCGTTTAAGAAACACCCAATGGCTACCCTCCCATCGGGGACTAGGTAAATAGCAAAAGCCCCGCAGTCGGAGCGGACTGCGGGGCTCATGAAGAGAGGCTAGTTTGTGGGCGCCTTGCCCGGCGCTCACGAGAGAGGCAATGGAGTAGAGGCTACTCGTGGATGCGGGTACCGGAGAGGCCAGCCATGGTCTCGGCGGCCTTGTCCAGGGCGCCGATGATGCAGGTGCGGCCCTTGCGGGAACGGGCGAACTTGATGGCGGCGCGGACCTTGGGCTCCATGGAACCCTTGCCGAACTGACCCTCGTCGGCCAGGCGCTCGGCCTCGTCGGCGGTGAGGTCCTCGAGCTCCTCCTGGTTGGGCTTGCCAAAGTTGATGGCGACATGCTCAACGGCGGTCAGCAGGAACAGAACGTCGGCGTCGCAGTCCTCGGCCAGCAGCTCGCCGCCCAGGTCCTTGTCGATGACGGCGGGAACGCCCTTGTAGCAGCCCTTGTTCTCGTAGTCGCGGACGACGGGGATGCCGCCGCCACCGCAGGCGATGACGATGAACTCGTTGTCGAGCAGGTTGAGGATGGAGTCAGCCTCGACGATCTTCTTGGGATCGGGGGAAGCGACGACGCGACGCCAGCCGCGACCGGAATCCTCGACGAAGACCTTGGAAGGATCCTCGGCCATGAACTCCTTGGCCTGCTCCTCGGTGTAGAAGGGGCCGATCGGCTTGGTCGGGTTCTTGAACGCGGGATCGTCCGGGTCGCACTCGATCTGGGTGACGACGGTTGCGGCGTGCCAACGCTTATAGCGCTTGTGCATCTCGCGGCCAATACCCTGCTGCAGGTGATAGCCGATGTAGCCCTGGGACATGGCGCCGCACTCGGGCAGCGGCATCTCGGGGGTGCCGATGGCGTCGTGGGCAGCGGCGAAGGCGTTCTGGATCATGCCGACCTGCGGACCGTTGCCGTGGGTGATGATGATCTCGTTGCCCTGCTCGATCAGGCCGAGAAGAGCGTGAGCGGTGTTGCTCACGGCCTCGATTTGCTCAACGGGGTTGTTGCCGAGGGCGTTGCCGCCAAGGGCGACGACAATACGATCGGGCTTACCAAGAGGCTTAGACATTGCTGGAATCCTTTCTGTAAAAGGCCTACAACCCATTAATAACCCGCGCCCGTGCGATACGCGAGTTTATTAAGGTTTATATTCTCTTTATCGCTCATTTTATTCATTTTGAAAATAGTTGAACGGTGAACGGTCGTTTTTATCCGCTCAGCGTACAGAACCCCAGCTCAAGCATATCTACGTCATTTACGTGCAACTTTATTTTAATAGAGCAGGGATTAGACCCGATTATGCAAACTATATCTTTGCTAAACATAAAACAGACAGCGCAAAATCTTACTCGTACTATACGAGATTCTATGCACTTATTGGACGAGTATGCAGCCCTGCAATAACACGGCGTTTTTCATCCAACTTAAGGAATAGACGAGTGCCTATGCCGCGCGTCGGCCGGCAGCCGGCGAGCCGTCTCGTCGATTGCCGCTTCCAGAAAAGCAAAAACTGATATTGCACGCGCAATTGCGGCATGGTACTTTAGCGAAGAACAGCGCGGGCTGGGGCGACAGAGACCTGTCGTGAAGTTTGGGTTCGGCGACCCCGCTGCTGTCTTCTCCTTATCCGCCAGCGAGCCCCTTGAGCGACGGATTGAGGAGGTCCTTACTATGACAAAAATGCTCAAGATCACGCTGAATGGCGAGACGTTTCTCGCCGACATGCTCTGGGACAAGGCTCCCGAGACATGCAAGCTGTTCGAATCGTCCTGTCCGGTCGAATCACGTATCTTTTCGGCTAAGATCTGCGATGCCGAGGTAACCTATCCCGTATCGGGCCCCATCGCCAATTACGAGCACATCGAGAACCCCGTCTTTCACGAGCCAGCGGGCGCCGTGAGCTGGTATGGCGGCTGGTCGTCAATTTGCATCTTCTTTGACGTGTGCGAGCCCTTTGGCACCTGTAACATGTTCGCCCGCATCTGCGAAGCCGACCGCAAGCGCTTTGCCGCCGCCTGCCGCAATGTCTGGGATAACCAGGGTATGTACATCAAAAACGAAATCGTCGAGATCGAAGCGGAGGCCTAAAGATGATGGATATCAACACCCTGCTCACACTCGACCTTGCCGAGTACACCACTGCACTTGAGGCCCTCGCCGATCAAATGATGCTCGAGGAACCGCGCGATATCGACTACATGTGCCGCCGCAAGCTCGACACCGGCCGCGAATTCGCCGTCTGGAACTTCACCGTCGGCTACTGCATGAACGCGGCCGACGCCCTCTCCCTCCTGCGAGCCCAAGCCAACGAAAACGCCAACGACGGCACCGCCGACCTCGCAACGATCAACAACAGCGCCGCGCGCCTGTGCGACTGGTTCTCGGGCGCCTTCGACGTCACCGGCAAAATGGATGACACCACAGCAATCCTCGCCCACAGCCGCGACCTCTACGCCCAGGTAGAGACTCACGAACAGTTCGCGGCCCTCACCCGCGCCACGGAGCGCTATCTGGTCCAGCTCCAGTTTTGGGTCGACCGCCAGATTCCCTGGCCGGCTATTAGCGACCTCGTCCACGGCTACCGCCTACGCACAGAGAGCGGCGAGACAAGATAACCAAGCAAGCAGCACCGACAACACCCCACCATCGGAATCCAAAGTAAGTATCAGAGGGCTGGAGACGCACCCAACAGCGTCCCCAGCCCCTTCGCAAAGTAGAGCACTGTTTCAGTGGCCTTGAGGCCTATTCGAACCTTTGCTATCTCCTAATTTTTGTATATTTACGACGTTATTATCTGCCAATTTTTGTATGATTTTAGGCGATTCTATCTGTCAATTTTTGTCATTTGGGGGTTTAATGCTACGCCGTAAGGTCACTGATAGGCTTTTGAGCTGGAAGAATAACTCCAATAAGGCACTACTCGTTACTGGTGCGCGTCAGATTGGCAAGAGCTATGCGATTCGCGCGTTTGGAAAAAGCAACTACGCTTCGTATTTTGAGGTCAATTTACTACTCGATGTCGAAGCAAGGAATGCACTTGTTGGCGCAAAGAACTCCGTTGACTTTATCAACCGCGTAGCCCTTCTTGCGGATGCGCCGCTTGTTGAGGGCGATACGCTTGTCTTTGTCGATGAGATTCAGGAGTATCCGCAGATCGTTACACTCATGAAGGCGTTGGTCGAGGATGGGCGCTTTAGCTATGTCTTCTCGGGGTCTATGCTTGGGACTGAGTTTAAGGGGATCTCTTCTTTTCCGGTGGGGTATGTAGAGCACATTGTTATGCGCCCGATGGATTTTGAAGAGTTTTGTTGGGCAAACAGCGTTAGCGAGAATGTGCTTGCAGGCATTCGCAGCTGCCTTGTCGAGAAACATCCTGTCGAAAACTATATTCATGAGGCGATGCTCAAGAACTATAGAGCTTATATCGTTTGCGGCGGCATGCCGGAGGTCGTTCAGAATTATATTGATTCGGGTTATTCGCTCGTGAGCACCCGTGAGCTTCAAACTCAGCTGGTCGATCAGTACAAAAGCGATATCTCAAAATATGCATCGACTCGAGCGTTTAACGTTCGGTCGATTTTTGAGCAAATTCCCGTTCAGCTTGAGGCGGAGTCTCATCGCTTTGTTGTTTCGTCTCTGGGTGAGGGAGCTCGCCTTAAAAAATATGAGCAGGATTTCCTGTGGCTTGTTAACGCAGGTGTTGGATTGATGGTCGCCAGGGTGACGGAGCCACGGAGTCCTCTCAAGAGGACGGAGAAAACGACAGCCTTCAAACTATACGAGTCTGATACAGGCATGCTCGCATCGCGATACCCCGGTAGCACTGCACGCGCTGTCTATCTTGATATGAAAACTCCCAACCTTGGTGGTCTCTATGAGAACGTGGTCGCGCAGGAACTCGTTGCCCTCGGGGCGGATGCATGGTACTACCAAACGCGTGAGGTCGGTGAAGTTGACTTTGCGATCGAAGGCGCCCACGGGCATGTTGTCCCAATCGAGGTCAAATCGGGCAAGAAAGTTCGAGCGCATGCGGCCCTCGATCGTCTGATGAGTGTGGGCGAGTACAAAATTCCCGAGGCCGTTGTACTGAGCCACGAGAATCTCAGCAAAGAGGGCAAGGTTCTGTACGTTCCAATCTACATGACGTTTTGTCTCGATGAGTTTATAGAAAAGGATGACCCCAATAACGATTTCTCGTTCGCACCCATATCTCTCTAGCCATTTGAATCCGCAATCCAGCCCCGTCCACGCATCAATGCATTTCCCAAGGTGCTGCGCGTTTCGCGGCAAAGCCGCGAAAAAGCAAAGGGATAAGAAGCCGCAACAGCCACGCCCCCCATCCACCCCCAAAGTGGCGCGAGGTTTCGCGGCAAAGCCGCGAAACAGCGAAGGGGACAAAAGCCCCCACAACCACGTCCTTCATCCGCCCACACAATCCGAGGACGTAGTCGTAGCAGGATCTGGGGGCTAACCTTCGCGGACACTCCGCAGGACGAAAGAACCCCCGCCGCACGTAGTTGCGCAGCGGGGGTTCTTTCATGTCCGAGGACGTCCGAGAAGGTCAGCCCTCAGATCCTGCGGTGGGAGACCTAGGCCTCGTTGTACACCGTCTTGAGCTTCAGCAGGTGAGCGTAGCGGTCCATAGCGGCCTGCTCGTTCTCCTTGAAGAGCTCCTCAGCGCGCTCGGGGAAGGAACGCGTCAGCGAAGCGTAACGGGCCTCGTTCATCAGGAACTCCTGATAACCGCCCGCGGGCTCCTTGGAATCGAGCGAGAACTTCTTGCCGGCAGCAGCCTCGGGGTTGAAGCGGAAGAGGTTCCAGTAACCGCACTCGACAGCCTTCTTCATCTCGGCCTGGCAGTTCTGCATGCCGCCCTTCTTGATGGAGTGCATCTCGCAGGGGCTGTAGCCGATGATGAGGGACGGGCCGTCGTAGGCCTCGGCCTCGTGGATGGCCTTGAGGGTCTGAGCCGGGTTGGCGCCCATGGCGACCTGCGCCACGTAGACGTAGCCGTAGCTCATGGCAATCTCGGCCAGAGACTTCTTCTTGGTCACCTTACCGGCAGCAGCGAACTGAGCGACCTGGCCCAGGTTCGAGGCCTTGGAGGCCTGACCACCGGTGTTGGAGTAAACCTCGGTGTCGAAGACGAAGACGTTGACATTGTGGCCGGAAGCCAGGACGTGGTCCAGGCCACCGAAGCCGATGTCGTAGGCCCAACCGTCGCCGCCGAAGATCCAGAAGGACTTCTTGGTGAGGTAAGCCTTGTCGGCGAGGATCGCCTTGGAAGCGTCGCAGCCGCACTTCTCGAGCTCGGCAACGTAGGCAGCGGCAGCGGTCTTGGAAGCCTCGGCGTCGTTGACGGAGTCGATCCAAGCCTGGCCGGCAGCCTTGAGCTCATCCGACGGACCATCGGCAGCGATGATGTCCTGGGTGGCGGCGATCAGCTTCTTCTGGACGGCCTCGTAACCGACGGCCATGCCCAGACCGTGCTCGGCATTGTCCTCGAACAGGGAGTTGTTCCACGCCGGGCCGTGACCGTCCTTGTCTTTGCAGTAAGGAGCGGTGGCAGCGGGGTTGCCCCAAATGGAGGAGCAGCCGGTGGCGTTGGAGATGAACATGCGGTCGCCGGCAACCTGGGTCACCAGACGTGCATAGGCGGTCTCGGCGCAGCCGGCGCAGGAGCCGGAGAACTCCAGGTAGGGCTGCTTAAACTGGCTGCCCTTGACGTTGGCCGCGATGAGCTCCTTCTTCTCGGAGACGTTCTCGACCATGTAGTCCCAAACGGGCTGCTGGTCCATCTCCTGCTCGGTGGGAACCATCTCGAGGGCGCCCTTGGGGCAGACCTTGACGCAGTTGGTGCAGCCCATGCAGTCGAGCGGGGACACGGCCATGGTGAACTTCATGCCCTTGGCCTTGGGACCCATGGCGTCGAGCGTGCGGGTAGCCTCGGGCGCGGCGGCAGCCTCGTCCTCGGTCATCGCGAACGGACGGATGGTGGCATGCGGGCACACATAGGCGCACTGGTTGCACTGGATGCACTTGGTCTCGTCCCAGTGAGGAACGACGACGGCGACGCCGCGCTTCTCGTATGCGGAGGCGCCCAGCTCAAACTGGCCGTCGGCGCAACCGACGAAGGCGGAAACGGGCAGGCTGTCGCCATCCATGCGATCGATGGGCTCGAGCAGGTTCTTGACCTGCTGGGCGATGGCGGACTTGGTCTCCTCGGAGAGCTCGACGGGAGCGGCATCCTCGGCGGTTGCCCAGTCGGCCGGAACCTCGAACTTACGGAAGGCGGTAGCACCGGCATCGATGGCCTTGTGGTTGGCGTCGACGATGGCCTGGCCCTTCTTCATGTAGGACTTGGTAGCTGCGTCCTTCATGTACTGCAGGGCGTCCTCGGCGGGCAGGACCTTGGCAAGCGCGAAGAAGGCGGACTGGAGAACCGTGTTGGTGCGCTTGCCCATGCCGACCTTGGCGGCCAGGTCGATAGCGTCGATCAGGTAGACGTTGACGTTGTTGTTCGCGATGTAGCGCTTGGCCACGGCGGGCATGTGCTCGGCGAACTCCTCGTCGCTCCACTGGCAGTTGACCAGGAAGGTGCCGCCCGGCTTGACGTCGCGGACCATCTTGAAGCCCTTGACGATGTAGCTGGGGTTGTGGCAAGCGACAAAGTCGGCCTTGGTCACGTAGTACGGCGAACGGATCGGGGAATCACCAAAGCGCAGGTGCGAGACGGTGACGCCGCCGGTCTTCTTGGAGTCGTACTGGAAGTAGGCCTGAACGTACTTGTCGGTGTGGTCGCCGATGATCTTGATCGAGTTCTTGTTGGCGCCGACGGTACCGTCGCCACCCAGACCCCAGAACTTGCACTCAATGGTGCCGGGGGCTGCGGTGTTGGGCGCATCCTCGGCCTCGGGCAGGCTCAGGTTGGTCACGTCATCGACGATGCCGATGGTGAACTCGCGCTTGGGCTCGTCCTTCTTAAGCTCCTCGAAGACAGCGAACGCGGACGCGGGAGGCGTGTCCTTGCTGCCCAGGCCGTAACGGCCGCCGACGACCTTGATGCCCGTCTTGCCGGCCTCGTAGAGAGCGGAGACGACGTCCTGGTAGAGCGGCTCGCCGATGGAACCCGGCTCCTTGGTGCGGTCCATGACGGCGATCTTCTGGACAGTCTCGGGGAGAACGTCGACAAAGTGCTTGATGGAGAACGGACGGAACAGGCGAACCTTGACCAGGCCGACCTTCTCGCCATGAGCGTTGAGGTAGTCGATGACTTCCTCGAGCACGTCGCAGAAGGAGCCCATGCACACGACGACGCGGTCGGCATCGGGAGCGCCGTAGTAGTTGAACAGGCCGTAATCGGTGCCGAGCTTCTCGTTGATCTTCTTCATGTAGCCCTCGACGACGGCGGGAAGCTCGTCGTAGACCTTGTTGCAGGCCTCGCGGTTCTGGAAGAAGATGTCGCCGTTCTCGTGGCTGCCGCGGGTGTGCGGGTGCTCAGGGTTGAGCGCGTGGTCGCGGAAAGCCTGGACGGCGTCCATGTCGCACATCTCGGCCAGATCCTTGTAGTCCCACATGGCGACCTTCTGGATCTCGTGGCTGGTGCGGAAGCCGTCGAAGAAGTTAAGGAACGGGGTCTTGCCCTCGATGGCGGCAAGGTGAGCCACCGGCGAGAGGTCCATGACCTCCTGGACGTTGCCCTCGGCGAGCATGGCGAAGCCGGTCTGGCGGCAAGCCATGACGTCGGAGTGATCACCGAAGATGTTCAGGGCGTGCGAAGCGACGCAACGCGCGGAGACGTGGAAAACGCCCGGGAGCTGCTCGCCCGCGATCTTGTACATGTTCGGGATCATCAGGAGCAGGCCCTGAGAAGCCGTGTAGGTGGTGGTCAGAGCACCGGCGCCCAGCGAACCGTGAACGGTACCGGCTGCACCTGCCTCGGACTCCATCTCGACGACCTTGACCGGGGTGCCGAAGATGTTCTTGCGACCCTGGGCCGCCCACTGGTCGACATGGTCGGCCATCGGGCTGGACGGCGTAATGGGATAGATTCCCGCTACCTCGGTGTACGCATACGAAACATATGCGGCCGCCTCGTTGCCGTCCATAGACTTAAACTTACGCGCCATATACCC
>NZ_JBDGAW010000005.1:0-112686 GCF_040910265.1 Collinsella aerofaciens
ATTACGAGCTCCTGTGCGAATTGAAGGGAGCGCTCCCGCAAACTGCCTCTTGACAACTTATAGGAGCGTCGGTTTTATTATCTCGGAATTGCATATGGTTGGGGGTTCGCGATTCAGCCCCGTAAACCGGCATAGTTTTGAAATAGCCGGCTGATACGACGGGCATCGTGGCCCTCGGAGAGCCAAATTGATCCGTTTTCTTTCGCCTCCAGACGTTCCCAGGGAATCAGCTGAACCCGCCCGCCACGAAATCGGTCTATCTACTACGTTTGGCCCGACACCCCCAACCACAACCGTGTTTTATGAAAAACCGTAGGCTTTCTACCTGCGGTTTTCTTTTTGCGTTGTTCGCTGTGGTTGAGGGTAGTGGCTTAAACGTAGTAGATGGGCCAGTTTCGTGACAAGCGGGCCGCGTGGATGCCCTCGCGAGGTGAAAATGATCCCTTTTCCTCCGTCCCCAGGGGATTAGTTGGGGCTAGAGCTCTAGGGTGAGGGTGACGGGGCAGTGGTCACTGCCAAAGATGTCGCCGCGGATGCCGGTGTCGCGTACGTTGTCGGCGATTGCGTCGCTTACCAGGAAGTAGTCGATGCGCCAGCCGGCGTTGTTCTTGCGGGCATTAAAGCGGTAGCTCCACCAGCTGTAGACGCCCTCGACGTCGGGGTTTGCCGAGCGCCAGGTATCGGTAAACCCGGCGTTGAGCAGCTCGGTGAACTTGCCGCGTTCCTCGTCCGAAAAGCCAGCGTTGCCGCGGTTGGACTTGGGGTTCTTAAGGTCGATCTCCTCATGCGCCACGTTAAAGTCGCCGCAAGTTACGACGGGCTTGCCGGTCTCGCGTCCAAGCGCGCTCAAAAAGCCGCGATAGGCATCGTCCCAAGCCATGCGCACGTCGATGCGGGCGAGTTCGTTTTGCGCGTTGGGAGTGTAGACATCCACGAACCAAAACTTGTCGAACTCGAGCGCGCAGACGCGGCCCTCGGTCGCGGCTTGGGCGACGAGCTCGGCAGCCTCGCCTTCGCCGGCGTAGGGCAGCAGCGCATCGGCGCGCAGCACGCGTAGCGGTTCCTGGCGGCTAAAGACCGCAGTGCCTGAATAGCCTTTACGCTCGGCGTAGCTCCAGGTTTGGCGATAGCCGGGCAGGTCAATATCAACCTGGCCTTCTTGCAGCTTGGTCTCTTGCAGCGCCAGGATATCGACGTCGAGTTCTTGCGCGATCTGGATAAAGCTCGGGTCCTTTTTGAGCACGGCGCGCAGGCCGTTGACGTTCCACGAGGCGAAAGTGTAAGTCTGAGGCATGGTGTCCTTTCGAC
Source organism: Collinsella aerofaciens (assembly GCF_040910265.1). Taxonomy (GTDB): domain Bacteria; phylum Actinomycetota; class Coriobacteriia; order Coriobacteriales; family Coriobacteriaceae; genus Collinsella; species Collinsella aerofaciens_BK. The sequence goes on from NZ_JBDGAW010000005.1 coordinate 1,309, forward strand.
GGGGTTGGCAGGCTTAAGATTAGCGCAACAGGGGCGGGGTGGGCTCCGTGGGCGACGGCGCAATCGCAGCCGCCCCGACCAACATGGACGGAGGACAAACATGACGCAAGCGATAACAGATTCCAAGCAGGCCTCCACCGCACTGGCGGAGCTGTTCGGTACCCACAAGCGTGTGGTGTTCTTTGGCGGCGCCGGTGTTTCCACGGCGAGTGGCATCCCCGATTTCCGCAGCGTGGACGGCCTGTATCACCAGCAGTTTGCCTATCCGCCCGAGACCATGCTCTCGCACGGCTTTTACGAGACACATCCGGCGGAGTTCTTCGACTTTTACCGCACCAAGATGATCGCGCTTAACGCCAAGCCCAACCGCTGCCACACCAAGCTGGCCGAACTGGAGCGAGCCGGCAAGCTCGATGCCGTGGTGACGCAAAACATCGACGGCCTGCATCAGATGGCGGGCTCGCAGCGCGTGTTTGAGTTGCACGGATCGGTCCATCGCAACATTTGCCAGTCGTGCGGCGCGGTCTATAGCGCCGAGTGGATTTGCTCGCGCGAGCACGAGGACGCCGCGGGCGTGCCCGTGTGCCCCGCGTGCGGTGGCCGCATCAAGCCCGATGTGGTGCTCTACGAAGAGCCGCTCGACGAGCGTGTGTTGACCGGTGCCGTTGCCGCCATCGCCGCGGCCGATGCCCTCATTGTGGGCGGGACCTCGCTCGTGGTGTATCCGGCGGCAGGCCTTACGCGTTACTTTACTGGCGATACGCTGGCCATTTGCAATTTGGCGCCTACCGATCAGGATGCAAATGCCGACCTGCTGATTTCTTGCGACATCGCGGCCGCGTTTGCGTTCTAGCCCGTGTGCGCGGATACAATAGAAAGACTGAGTGCAAAGCGACCCCGCCGCCAGCTCCCCAAGCTCGGCGGCGTGGGCATTTTAGGAGGATGTTCATGGCGAACGACAGCAAGACATGGCGGTGCGGAAAGTATGAGCTCAGCTTTGACCGTCCGCGCATCATGGGCGTCCTCAACGTGACGCCCGATTCGTTTAGCGATGGCGGGGAGTACTTCGACCCGGATGCCGCCATCGAGTACGGTCTGGCGATGCTCGACGCCGGCGCCGACATCATCGACGTAGGCGGCGAGTCCACGCGCCCTGGTTTTACCCCGGTCAACCCCGACGAGGAGGCTCGCCGCGTGCTGCCCGTGGTGCGCGCGCTGGCCAAGGAGGGCGCCATCGTCTCGATCGACACGCGCCACGTGGCGGTTGCCAAGGCGGCCGTGCGCTGCGGCGCCTCGATCGTCAACGACGTGACCGGCTTCACCGACCCCAAGATGGTCGAGTTTGTTAAGACGAGCACCTGCGGCGTCATCGTGATGCATGCCGGCGAGGTCGCCGCGCCCGCACGCACGCACGCAACGGTGCAGCTCGATACCTCGGCTGCGGCGTTTGTTGCCGAGAAGGCGCGCGAGGCGGCTGCCGAGGCCGCGCGTGAGGCTGAGAAGCCGGCTCGCCGCCGTCGCGGCAAGTTACTGGGCGAGCCTAAGCCGGAGGCCAAGCTTCCGGGCGGCGTGGTGCAGCCCTCGTTGCCGTTTGGCGATCCGGAGCCCGCGACCGAGCCTGCAAGCGAGCAGGAGACGCCGGCCGCCGAGCAGGCTGCTGCCGCCGAGACCGTCGCGCCCGCGCCCGAGGCCACCGAGGCCGCATCGGAGTCCAATGACCGCCTGGCCGCCATGATGCGCCGCAGCGCCCGCCGCGAGGAGGCCTACGTGCCCACCTCGCAGCTCCGCCGCTTCACCCTGCCCGATTCGGCGCCCATCATGCGCCGCGTCATGGGCTTTCTGTCCGACCAGGCCCGCGCGCTCATCCACGCCGGCGTGTCGCGCGACCGCATCTGCATCGATCCTGGCCCGGGCTTTGGTAAGTCGGCTAACGAGGACATCGTCATCCAGCGCGAGACTGCCAAGATGGCGTCACTGGGCTATCCGCTCATGTGCGCTGTATCGCGCAAGCGCTTTGTGGGCGCCGTCTCGGGCGTGACCGAGGCCGCCGAGCGCGATGCCGCTACGTTTGGCGTGTGCCTGGGCGCCATCCAGGCCGGCGCCAACATCGTGCGCGTGCACGACGCCGCGGGCTTTGCGCAGTTCCTGAACGGCTACTGGGCGGTTGCCAAGCCGCAGCCGCGCCGCGCGTTTGTGGCCGTGGGATCCAACTTGGGGCATCGCTGCGACAACATCCGCGCCGCACGCGACATGATCGCCGAGATTCCACTTACCTGCGTGTCCAACTCCTCCAAGATCTACGAGAGCGAGCCGGCCTACGAGACGCGCCAGGACGCGTTTGCCAACGCCGTCATCGAGATCAAGACCGAGTTGGCGCCGCTGGTGCTGCTCGACGAGCTCATGAAGATCGAGGCCGAGCTGGGCCGCGACCGCTCCAAAAAGGCCAAGGCCAACGGTCCGCGCACCATCGACCTGGACCTGCTGTGGATGGACGGCGAGACCCACGGCGGCAAAAAGCTGCGCCTGCCGCATCCACTGATCGGCGAGCGCGACTTTGTGCTGGTGCCGCTTGAGGACCTGATGCACGACCCGGCGCGGTTCTTCCGCTACAACGGCGTCGAGGTCAAGGAGCCCGAGGACCGCGTGGGCCATATCGTGGGTGAATTGGGGCGTATGTAGATGATCGAGATGAATGCTGTTGCCGCTGGCACCGAGCTCGACGCGGCGCGTGACGCGGGCCGCGAGGGCGTGTCCGCGGGCTGGTGCGCGTGGAGCGTGGGCGATGCTTTGCTGACGTTTTCGCTGGTTGTGCGCCCCGATGTGAACATGCACGCCTTCCACGGCCTGCCGTTTGTGGCCGCGATGGGCATGATGGACGCGCTCGTGGGCACGGCTTCGACGCCGGGGTTGGGCCTTGCCGGTAAAGTGGGTATCCAGTGGCCGAGCGATATCGTGTGCGGTGCGCCTGCGTTTGAGGCGTCGCTCGCGCGTGTTGCCGTGAACGGCGGTGCCGGTGCTGCGGGCATGTTTGCCGCGGTGACGGTTGATATTGAACGTGCGGCGCTGGGCGAGCTTGGCGTGGATATGGCCGACGAGGTGCTGGTCGAGGCATTGGCCACCGCCGTGCTGACCCGCGTGGACACCTGGGCGGTTGCCGCCAACACACCACAGGGCGCTGCCGGCCCGCTGGCTCCGGTGCTGGGTGAGTACTTCGATATGGTGCCGCTGCTGGGTCGTCAGGTTGCGGCGGTGTCGCCCAACGGTTTGCCGCTTGCGGTCGGTGTGTTTGCGGGCCTGGACATCTGGGGCCGCGCGACCATCAAGACCGATGCCGGCGAGCAGGAGTTTCCGCCCGAGGCCGTACGGATTCGCGGACTGTAACGCGAGGCGCCCGCGCTCAAAGATAACGATGACAACGAAGCCCTCTTCGGCCTGTGCCGGGGAGGGTTTCGCCTATCTGGGGAATGGGTTGCCAGCGCCCTATTCCTCAAAATTGAAAATTTTTCAGTTTTGAGGAATAGGCTTGGCGAACGTTTGCGGGGCTGTGACATCGGGCGTGCTCGACTTAAGCCCCTGCTCTATCCCAGCTCCTGCATGCGGCGGTAGATTTCGCAGATGCCCTTGATGGTGAGTTGGCCGTCGACCACGTCGAAGGCGTCGGTCGAATCGGCGACGATGCCGGCGAGACCGCCCGTGGCGATAACGGTGGCATCCTCGCGGCCCAGCTCGCGCTTCATGCGCGCGACCAGGCCCTCGGCCATGGCGGCAGCGCCCACCACGGCGCCGACCTTAATGCACTCCTCGGTATCGCGACCGATGGCGTGCTCGGGCGCCTCGAGCGGCACGCTGGCGAGCTTGGCGGCTCGGGTGGCAAGCGCGTCCATGGAGATGCGGATGCCCGGCGCGATCGCCCCACCAATGTAATAACCGTCCTCATCGATGACGTCGATATTGGTCGCGGTGCCAAAGTCCACCACGATTGCCGGCGCGCCGTAGAAAGTCTCGGCCGCAACGGCGTTGGCGACGCGGTCGGCGCCCACGGCCTGGGGGCGCGCCGCGCGCAGCTTGGTCACGGCGGCCGTCTGCGGCCCGATGACGATGGCGTCCGCGGCAATGCGGTCGGCCACGGCGTGCCACTCGCGCGAGAGCTGCGGCACCACGCCCGCAAAGGCGATCGCGTCAACCGCATCGAGCGAGAGGCCGTACATCTTAAAGAAACCCATCAGGCGCACGTGGATCTCGTCGGCGGTATAGGAGCGGTCGGTGGGCATGCGCCACGACTGCACCAGCTCGTCTCCGTCAAACAGGCCCATGGCCGTCTGCGTGTTTCCCATATCGATAGCGAGCAGCATGTCTACTCCCGGTGTCGGCATAAAAGGACGCGCACCATTGTATACGTGCCATCGACGGCGCTCGGCTGTGATTCGTTTACGGTGATAAGGGCTGAGAGGTTTAAATATGAAGGAATTATGCTCTACGAGATTTTCCTTGCCGTTTACCGAACTCCCACGTAATATTCTTTCTTGCGCACATGAGGCGCCCAGACATTGCGGGGTGGAGCAGTCTGGTAGCTCGCCGGGCTCATAACCCGGAGGTCGTAGGTTCAAATCCTGCCCCCGCGACCAAGAACTTTTAGCAGCTCAAAGGCACTGTTCCTCTGGGCTGCTTTCTTTTATATCTTTGATTTATAGCAGCGTTATAGCAGGCTTTGTAGCAAATAGCACTGCAAACTAAACTTAATTCGAGCCACGCTAATAGTTCGCTAGTTTGCCGCTGGGGTATCCCCCCCCCTATGCTCAAGTAGGGCTATAGCCATAGGGCACCAATGACGGGAGCTAAATTACTGCGCGTTAGGGTTTTTCAGACGGGGGTGGTCTTCTTTTAGAAGAATAAGACCGATATATTTAAAGATTTTCGCTTTTACGCCGAGTTGGGGGTATTTCGTCTTCCTTGTAGTTAAAAGCGCAAACTTGGTTAAAGGCCAACGTTCAGTATTGCTGTGCTGCGGCTCTGTAGTGGCATTACAAGCGGCTTTCTTGCCCCTGCCGCTTATCGGATGCGTGGGAATTGGTCAAAGCGGCAAATATCGCCATACAACAACGAAAAAGAGCGCCCGCCAACTGAATGGCAAGCGCTCTTTTTCGTTAGCCTGTTCGGCTATGGGCGAATTGATTGTAGCAGCGTTGTAGCAGGTGGTGCTATCGCTCGATGCCCTTTTTCTTGAGTTCCCTATAAAGCGGGGCGCGGCTTACGCCTGTGCGCTCGCATATCTCCTTAACGGAAATGCCGCCGTCTTTGTATAACCTTACGGCGGTGTCCATCTTGTCTGGGTCTGTGGCGGGTCTGCCAAACTGCCGCCCGCGTGCTTTTGCCGCCGCGATGCCCTCTGCTTGTCTTTCCTTAATCAATTCGCGCTCAAACTGCGCCATAGCCGCGCACATTGCGAAGAAAAAACGTCCCTGTGGGGTGCTGGTATCGGTGCCCTCTTTGATGGATACAAGCGAAACGCCGTTTTCCTCAAAGCGTTCGGCAAGACTGAATAGCTGCTTACTGCTTCGCGCCAAGCGGTCATAACTGCAAACTACAACAGTATCGCCCCTCCTTAACTGTCCAAGCATTTTGTCGAGTTCGGGGCGGCTTTCTTTAACGCCGCTGATTTTGTCGCTAAAAATCTTATCAACGCTACGTTTAGCCAACTGGTCTAGCTGTCGGTCTAGGTTCTGTTCTTTGGTGCTAACGCGTGCATATCCAAATATCATTACTTGCCCCCTTTATAGGTGTATCTAAAAGTCTAAAGCATTTCGGGACAATAATAAAGAGACAGTTAAAGAGACGGTTAAAGCGTCTGTTTTTCGCTTTGTTCTTGGCTGCTTATCGCCGTCTCTTAACGTGTGCTTTTGGGACACGCTCAAATGCCAACATCTTTGTTGCTATATTGCTAAATTGCCGCTGATACGCCGATAAACTCGAACGGTGTTTGCGGTCGCATAGGGCTATAACAACTCGCACGCCGCCCGCCGCGCCCGTGTTTCCCGTCACGGTCTATTACTTTCGCGCTTCAACTAAAACACTGAAAGAATCAAGCAGCTGTTCCTTGGCATGGTCAAGCGATGCAATGCAAGCGTTAATTTGCTCAATAGCTGGTTCGCCCGCTGGCGTGTCCTCAAGCGCTATCGCCGCCGCTTCTTTAATCGCCCGTTCGAGACTTGGAGCATATAGCAGACCGAATCGCTCGCGGTCGTTGAGCTTCCCAACAATTCCAATAAGATAGCTTTTCAACTCAAACTCCTGCGCCTGCTTATAGAACTGGTATGGCGTATTGAAGTTCTCACGCGTCCACGCTGCCAACGCTTCGCCTACAGATTCGCCATGCCTGTATTCGGTATTCCAAACGTCAAGAAAGGGCGAACTTGAATCGTCAAGCTCTTGCAGTATAAGGGCGCGTTCCTTTCCATTGCATAGCAAGGGGTTGTTATAAACGCGTTTGCAAATCCCTATGTCGATGCTTAAAGCGTCTGCAAGCTCTGCCGCGTTGCCTATGTCGAGCGCTTCGAGGATTTGGCAAAACTGGGTATTTGCGTTCTGCGCGTGTCTCTCGTCTTGGTGTAACGGTTCGCACAAATCTAAATCGCTTGGCAAGCGTGCCAAATCATTAAAGGCTTGATTTGCAAGGCTCATTTCCTCTCGAAAGCACGTCTCGCAAGTGCTGAAAGCGTCAAAGCATGATTCGCGCTCATCGTTTCGGTTGTTGATTGAACATTGCATGATTGAATCGTCAAGTAGGCTTTTGTTCATTTCGAATCGCTCCAATTATTTATTTAACGTTGGCGGTTACGCGCTGCCGTCCTACCGCCTTTGCTGCCGTTCAATCGGGCTTTGCCTATAGCAAGCGCCGATTCGTCAACAAGTGGCATACCACGCCGTCCGCCGCTGCCGACAGTTACAAGTTCAAGGTCTATTAGCGTTGTGATAAAGGCTTCGTATTCCTCGGGGGAGTTGAAGCACAAACCAAGCTGAAAGCCCCTATAGCCCTGTTCACCTTCGCGCGGTATGGCGTGCGCGTTCGTGTTAGATAGCAGCTCAATAAGCCGCCAATAGCGTCCGTATGATTCCATGCCACCGACTGAAATAAGTTGATTAAGATAGGGGTTCCCAGCATTAGCGGCTTCGTGCTTAACCCATGATATGGGGCAGTTGGAAAGTGCCCGCGCCGCGCACGCTTCACCTGCTTTGTTTAGTTCATCGCCCATAGCCGCCGCCCGTTATAGACCGAAATATCGGCACACTTGGTCGCGGTTAAGACGAATCATATTTCCGCGAATCCTTACCGCCGACAGCTGCCCATCTTTAACAAGGTTGTAAACAGTGCCCTTTGAGATTTGCAAGCAGTCTGCAACCTGCTTAACGGTTACAAGCTCTTGAAGGTCTTTTAAGTTGCGCGGTGCTTCTTGTCGCTCAGTGCTTTTCATTAGTGCCCCTTTCAACGTGTCGGGTGGATGAATCGCGATTCGATGGGGCTATATAAACATGAAAGCGTTCTATGGGCTTCTAGCATACGGATACGCCAATAGGCAATTTAATAAGCTATATCATTCAAAAAAGATTGAATCAGCAGCGGGCGTGATTAAAAGAGACGCGCCAAAACGTAATATGCGACCTTGGGTAATTACTAAAGCGATGGTTTTAGGCTGGGTTAACCCTTAAAGGAATGTTTACCAGCGCTTTTTTATTAACGCTAAAGTGTGTAAATGAGTTTTGATTAACATGCGGACTCCATAACTCGGTGCGTTAAAATCAGTTTTCAACAGGTTTTCAACCAGTTTTCAACAGTGCTTGCCGTCTTCTTTTCTTCTAATAAGGTTGCACGCCCGCCGCGCCCGCGCTTGCCCTTAAAGGCGCAAGCGCGGCGGGCTGCTGTTATCTAGTCTTATCTGTTCTTATCTGTATAGGCACCCTATAGGGTTGCTATACAAAGAGTAAAGCCACCCTATAGGGTTGCCGTATCGGGCGTATAGGGTGGCTGGGCGTTGGTTGTATGGATGGGGCGCTTATTTGTCGCTGCTGAAAACTGTCTCTCCTAGTTTGTGCGTTGCGGCTTCGATAACAGCGCCCAGCGTATAGTAAGCATCGCCAACGTGATTGTCTGGGCATACGCCCGCATCGGCTGCACCTGCAAGCATTTTCAGCAGGCACGCCGCGCCATTTAGGGCCGAAATAGCATCCTCTGGTTCATCGTTGAACGTTATCAGTGCTTTGCTATGTTTATCCATGTTGCTATGTCCTTTCTAGGTATAGAAACGTACTTACCTGTTCGTTGACTGGTCGCACCTCATTAGGCACTCTACGATGCCTGCCGCCCGCCGCTTCGCGTCTGGGTCTGCACTTGCGTATACGTTCAGCGTCATTGCTGCGTTGGCGTGTCCTAGGTTGCTTGAGACGGTTTTAACGTCCATGCCGTGGGCAAGCGCCAATGTTGCCCACGTGTGGCGCAAATCGTGGAAAGACAAACGCCGCCCCTCGGTGCCACGCGTGCCGAGCATCTTTGTTAAAGATGCCCAGTCTTTAGATAGCCTGTCTGGGTGGTAGTACCCGAGCGCATCGCCAAGAATGAAAGAATTGGGGTTAAGCGATGCCATATTATCGGCGAATGTCTGCCGCTGCTTTTCCTGCCATTGCTCAAGCACTTCTAGCAAAGTGTCTGGCAGAACAACGTCTCTTGCCTTGTCGGTCTTTGGCTGCTTGATATATGCACCTCCTTTGCCGAGTCCAATTGAGCGCCTAATCCATATAACGCGATTGTCCGCGTCAATGTCTCGCCATTGCAGCCCGCATACCTCCCCGCGCCGTATTCCTGTGTTTAGTGCTATGTATGCCGCGACAGTAACGGGGGACAGCTCAAGCAGACTTAGCTTGTCGAGAAGTTCGGCAAGCGCCGTTTCGTCTAGCGCGTTGATACCCTGCTTTTTGTTGACACGCTTGGGCGGCTTAACAAGGGATAGCGGGTTCTTGTCAATAACGCCCGTAGCGATAGCGTTATTAAGAACCATCTTTAGCAACCTGAAAGCCTTTCCTATAGTGGAGGGTGAACGGTCTTCCTTAACAAGCTCGGCTATCCATTTTTCAGCATCAATAGGCTGTAAATCTTTTATTCGTGTTTCGCTAAAAGTTGCGGCTATATACCGCAGCGAATCGCGATAGCTGCTTATGGTTGACGGTTCAATGGCTTTAGTCCGCTCCTTTGCGTCTATGTATTGGGACACATAATCGGATATGGGCGTATCTGCCACGGGTAACGATATGCCGCCGCTGCGGTCAAGGCTTTCGCTATGTTCCCGTTCTTTTTCTTGCCGCCATGCTGCTAGCTCTGCGTTAGCAGCCCGCTTGCCCGTGGCGTTTAGCGTGCGCGTTATATATCGGCGTTTGTTGTTGGTGTCGCGGTATGACAGCCGCCCGCGAAACTTGCCGCGTTTTTTATCCTCTAGCAACTCTTGCCCTGTGTAGTAAAGCGTGCCCATAGCCCAACCCTTCAAGAACATTTCATATTTGTATTTGTAGCAGCTTTGTAGCAATCGTGTAGCAAACAGCTGATTTTGAAGAACTAACCGAATGATTAAACGCTACGCAACTGTATGAACTGTATAAACAAAACAGCAGCTCAAATACCATGTTATCACATGAAAGAAGAGCTATTAGATTTGCAGGACAGAATAATATAAAGCACTCTCATAACCCGGAGGTCGTAGGTTCAAATCCTGCCCCCGCGACCAAGAACTTGCAGCTCGTCGGCCTAGCCGGCGAGCTTTTTTGTTATTCCGGGACTGTGTCTTCGGTCCAATTCTTGGTCTCTCAAACAAAATCTCGATCTGTAACATCTGGGCTCGATTTGGGCGGTTATCTGTTACAGATCGAGACATTTGGACAGAGCGGGTCCGCATATTCGATTCGAAACATGTCGGCAAGGCAGATACTAGGGAAATCTACTAGGGAACTCGTTGAGCCTTCTCAGATGGTGGACATCGTGGTCTTGGAGTTTTAGTTAAAGCCTGTCGCTGTGGTTAATGTCCCAGAGGCGCCGTCGCGAGAAAAGCTGAACTGCCTCCCATTTCTTGGACACGAGAAATGGGAGGCTTTTGGAGTGGGTATGATGAATTGGACACCAGGTTAAGAGCGAAAGGTGTTCAAGATGGCCCAAAGAAGAAAGCGATACGACAGGCAGTTCAAGTTCTCGGCGGCAAAGGTGGTCCTGTCCGGGGAAATGACGGTCAAAGACCTATCGGAGGAACTCGGGAGTCGAAACAACAGGGGGTGGCACCCGAAGCGGTGCCACCCCAAAACCTAGCGAGAACGCACGCCTACTGGTTGATGCCCTTGAACTCGACCTCGCGTCCGCGTGCGCTGACGATGCGCACTGCCTCGCCCAGGACGATGAAGATGACGGCCCCAACGAGCATGGGAATCTTGCTCATCTCGTCCTCCGAGCCGTCGAGCGGCACAATCGTGGCAATGCTCGCAAGGATGATGAGGACCACGGGGACCCAGGTCATGAGCTTGAGAACGATGCCCTTGCCCGGGCAGACGAACGGGCGCGTGGCATCCGGGTCGACCTCGCGGAGCTTGAGGAACGCCGGGAACATGGGGATGTAGGACAGCAGCAGGAACACGACGTTCATGGCGAAGAAGATCCAGAAGAAGCTGTCGGCGCCCAGCATCGCGAGTACGGGCTCGAGCACAACGAGGATGCTCGCCACCACGCCATTGACCACGGCGGCGCCAATGGGCATGTTGTCCTTGCCGCCCTCGATGGCGAAGACCTTGGGAAGGTTGCCGTCCTTCGCGGCGTAGCACGCCACCGAGTTCACGCCAAACGACCACACGATCATGTTGCCAAAGAGCGTGGCCAAAAAAGCGACGGAGACGATGTAGAAGAGCGGGCTCGTCTCGCCGACGATGATGGCGACGGCGTCGGAGATGCCGGCATCAAGCGCAACGTCGGAGGGCATGACGGCCGCGGAGATGCCAAAGGAGCTGAACAGGTACACCGCTGCGATGGCGAGGCCGCCTGCAATGATTGCCTTGGGGATCTCGACGGCGGGGTTCTCCATCTCGCTCTTGAAGGTGGCGAGGACCTCGAAGCCCATGAAGTTGAAGAGGATGATGGAGAGGTAGGTGATGCTCTGGATGTCGGTGAAGTCGGGGAGCATGCTCGCCGGGGTGAGGGGGTTCACCAGACCGTGCGTGGCCGCGTACCAGATGCCGAGACCGCCCACCACGACCGCGATGGCAACCTTGACGATGGCGGTCAGGTTGAAGATCCACGCCGAGTTGGAGGCATTGGAGAAGCAAACGAACGTCACGATCCAAATGAACGCGAGCTCGATGGCGAGGGAGGCAAAGACGGGCAGGTCAGCGCCCAGAAGCATCCCAATGGTCGGTGGGAATATGAGGGCGAGCGAGGCGATCCACAGCGGGAAGTTGACCCAGTAGTACCACGCAACGCGGGCGCCCCACTTGTCGCCAAAGGCGTTGCGGACCCAGTCGTAGAGACCGCCGTCGGTGTCGTAGGTCGAGGCGAGCTCGGACACGATGAGGCCATAGGGCAGCAGGAAGATGACGATCAGCAGGATCCACCAGAAGAACTGGGAGTTGCCGATCGCCGCCGCAGGCGCTGCGGCCTCGCAGACGAACACGATGCAGATGATCGAGAGAATGGCATCGACGAGGCGGAACTTCTTGTGTGCCATGCGAACGCTCCTTTCAAATGAAGGCTAGGTAAACCTATGCGGGAATCTGGTGCGTGCCGCAGTGGATGCCGCCGCCCAGAAGGTTCAGGGGGATGGTGTTGATCTGGATGACCTCGCGGTCGGGGAAGCAGGACTTGAGAACTGCAAGCGCCTCTGCGTCGCGCTCGCGCACGGCCTCGTCGACGCCCTCCTTCCAGAACTTCTGCCCAATGACGAGCCCGTTGGTGATGAGGAAGTTGCAGTAGCTCATCGCGGGAAGCACCGTCATGCGGCCCGTGGGGAAGGGCGAGCCGTCGGGGAGGCCGTCGGCCATCTCAAGCGCGGTCTCCTGCCAAACCTCGTGCAGGTAGTCGCCCTCGTCGATTTCGTAGTAGAACGGGATGGCCATGGGGATGCGCACGATCTTGAGCGGCCGTCCGTCGACCGTGGTCTCGCCCTTGAGGACCTCGTAGGCGGCGTCCAGGCGCTCCTTGTTGAGGCGGTCGATCTCGCTCGTGGCGGCCTCCTCCTCGGTGACCTCGGCGAGTAGCACCGTGTCCTCGCTCACAAAGCGGCACATCTCGTCGATGTGGCCGTTGGCGGAGGACGACCGGTAGGCGTTCCACTTGCCGTCGGGTCCGGGAATGGTGCCCGAGAAGTGGTCCTCGTCCTCGAACGTGGACCTGGGGAGCATGATGACCTTCTCGACGTTGTAGATGCGCTTGAACTCCTTGGCCACCTCGGCCGCCGTGAGGTTGGGGTTGCGCTTGGCGACCTCGGTCTCCTCGATGCACATCATGAGACCGGCGCCGTTGAGCTCGCGGTCGCCGCCCTCGGAGATGAGGCGCGTGAACACGATGTCGTCGATGCCCTCGAGCGCGGCGTGCCAGCGGCCAAAGCCCTGGATGGCAGTCGCCTCGCGCGTGTAGCGCGTCGCACCGGCGGTGGTGTAGTAGGCGTTGTCGTAGTCGACGACCGCGCGGCTACCGTCCGCGGCCTTGAGCACGTCCGCGCCGTAGTCGCGCGGGTAGGTCGTCTCGACGTAGAGGTCGCCGATGTCCTCGGGCAGGAGGTCGTCGGACTCGTATCGCACGAAGCGGATCGCGGAGGTGTCGACGCCTGCCTCCTCGAGCTTGGCCTTGGCGTGCTCGATCGTGGGGTAGTAGCACTGCACGATGACGTCCACGTGCGGGAGGAGGGCTTTGACAATCTGGATGGTGACCTCCTCGACGTTCTCTCCGCGAATCGCCTCGGACTCGGGGGGCCAGGAGAGGAGCACGCTCTGCTGGGGCTCGAACTCCGCCACGCCGCGATACTTGTGGTTGATGTTGCTCATTGTTCGCTCCTTTTAAAAGCGGCCGGGCGGCAGAGAAGGGCCACCCGGCCTATGACGGGGAAGTGGTTAGCGGATGCGCCTGTCGAAGATGGTGGAGAGGAGCTCGAGGGTCTTATCCTCGTAGTAGCGCACGTCCTCGGGGTCGGGGATGCGGAAGTGCGGGCGCGAGTAGTACACCAGCAGCGCCATCATCGCGGAGAGGCGGTTTTCGGCCTCGTCCCACACCGCGCTGCGGTCGCCGTCGAGGCACTCGCGCGTGACCTCCTTCTCGTCGGGCCAGTTGCCGTTGCCGGCGTTGGCGGGAAGGACGTGCATGAGCAGGGCGTGGTCGCTCGCCTTGGCGAGAAGCTCGCTTGTGACCACGTAGGTGGGCTTGAAGTCCTTGTCGCGCTTGGCGATCTCCTCCTCGGTGCGGCCCCAGCATCACTCCTCGGCCATGACGAAGTCGGCGCCCTTGATGGCATCGATGTCGGTGGTCTGGACAAACTCGCCGCCCGAGACGCGGTTGTTCTCCTCGATGCGGTCGATCACGAGCTGCGGGAGGCCGTAGCCCTCGGGGCAGACGATGGTGAACTTGGCGCCGAGCTTGGAGAGCGCATAGCCGAGCGAGGCTCGGGCGTGGAGGCGTCGCCCACGACCGCCATGTGGATGTCCTCGAGGCGCTTGCCGTTGGGCAGGTGCTCGTACATGGTGAGCAGGTCGGCTAGGCACTGGGTGGGGTGGTTGCCGGTGTCGTCGCCGTAGACGTCGGTACTCATGGCGTTGATGACGGGGATGGAGGACCACTGGGCGAAGCGCTCGATGGCCTCGTACTTGTCGGTGCGGATCATGACCACGTCGCACATGCGGGCGAGCACGCGGGCGGTGTCCTCGACGGTCTCCTTCTTGCCCAGGTGGATGTCGCCCGAGCCCAGCATGAGGGCATGGCCGCCCAGGATGGTGGCCGCGGTCTCAAAGGAGACGCGCGTGCGGGTGGAGTTCTGCTGGAAGATCATGCCCAGGGACTTGCCCTTGAAGAGCTGCGGGACGGCGTTGCGGCTGCGCGCGTCCTTGAGGAGCTTCATGAGGTCGATCCACTGGTAGATCTCCTCCTTGGTGAACTGGTTCATGTTCATGAAGTGGCGGAGGTCCTTCTTGTGAAGGTCGGTCGCGCTGCTGCTCTGGAAAGCCATGTCATCTGTCCTTTCGGGTGCGCACGCCTTCCCCGTGGCCGGACGCCTGCCGTCCGGCCCGTCAGTTCGGGCTATGCATCTGTTTGATGGGTCGTGCTGTTGAGGCGCCTACTTGTTGGGCCGTGGCCGGGGCCCTGTTTGCAAGCAATGGGTCGGGATTCCCGTCTTCTTGCACCTTGAATACTATGAAAGGGCGAATACGCCTTCAATGGTATGATTCCTGTAACTTTGGTAGCTACTCTGTTGGTAGTAGTATTGGTAGTACGCATACCACCTCTGTTGGGAGGTCCCACGGACTCGTCTTCTGCGCATCTCAAGCAGCTGAGCGACCTTCTCCTCAAGATCCATACGTGTGATGCGAACAGCATCTTCCAGACGGCGTGTCAGGGTGCGAAGGCGTTGATGCCATTCAAGTACTCGTTGGCCTCGTTCTTCGAGAGCCGCTCTGCGAGCAGGAGGACGTTCAAGATTGTGAGCGAGGACCTTCCCGAGGAGAGCCTCAGGGCGTACGACCAGACCTACTCGGCCATGGACTACATGGTGTGGAGGGATGCCCAGCCCGTGAGGGAGGTCTATCGCGAGTCGGACCTGTTCACCGAGCGCCTCATCGAGTCGTCAACGATCTACAAGGAGTGGCTCGAGCCGCTGGGGATGTACTACTCGATGTCGGGCAACTGCGTGCAGGACGGCATCATCTATGGGTCCATCGCCATCATGAGGGGGAGGGACCTCGGCAACTTCACGGACGACGAGCTCGAGCTCTTCTCCATCATCAACGACCACGTCTCGCAGCGAATGGGGCAACTCTATCCTGCGGGCATCGGGCGGTCGTCACTGGGCGAGTCCTCGTCCTGGTTGCGCACGTCCTTTGGGCTGACGAGCAGGGAGATCGAGATAGCCGAGCTCCTTGCTGGTGGCAGCGAGCGCAGTGTGATTGCCGAGCAGCTTTCGATCTCCCAGAACACCCTGAAGAAGCACATCTCGAACATCTACCGAAAGATGGGCGTGTCAAACGAGGTCGCGTTCCTCGTTGCCGTCAACCGAGGGTTCGAGCTGTAGGGGAGGGTGCGGGGCAGTCGGCCTGTGCGATGGGCTGGATCGCAGAGCGCAACAGTGTGCACAATTCGACCTAAGGCCGAGCGTTTCCGCAGGCGGAGTCAGGCGGTCAATGCACCACCTGCTTCCGACAATGCCTCCGCCGGCGTCCTCCACCCCAGCGTCTCCCTCGGGCGCCCGTTGAGCTGGTCCTGGGCCTCGCGGACCTCGTCGTCGCCAACGCGGGAGAAGTCCGCGCCCTTCGGGAAGTGCTGCCTGAGCAGCCCGTTGGTGTTCTCGTTGGTGCCCTTCTGCCGGGGGCTCCTCGGGTCGCAGAAGTAGACCCTGAAGCCGGTCGCCTCGGTGAAGCGCGCCGTCTGGGCGAGCTCGGGGCCCTGGTCCCAGGTCAGCGTCGAGAGGGGCGCCGAGCGCACCCCCTCCGGCGCGGCCGCGACCATCTCCACCAGCAGGTCCACCACGGTCCTCGAGTCGCGGGCGTCGAGCCGTCTCGCCGCGAGGAAGCGCGTGGAGCGCTCCACCAGCGTTACCAGGCAGGCCGTCCCGGGCCCGGCCACGAGGTGCCAGGCATACGCCGGCGAGGATGATGGCGACGCCCAGCCACTCGACGACGCTGAGCGGCTCGCCGAGGACGATCATGGCGATGAGCAGGCCGGCGGGGAGTTCCGCGGCGGCCATGACAGTGGAGAGGCCCGCGGGCAGGTGCGGAGAGCCCATGCCGAAGAGCAGGACCGGGCAGAGCATGCCGAAGAAGCCGGCGATGACGGCAAAGGGCAGGATGCCCTGGGCGAGGACGCCCGAGACGACGTAGTCCGGGCACACCGTGAGTGACATGATCACGGAGTCCGCGCACACGATGACGCCGCGCTGCTCGGACGAGCAGGGGGCCTCGACCCTGCCGGAGAGGGTGACAAAGAGGGAGCAAGACACGGCCGCCCCCAGCGCGCAGAGCAGGGCCACGGGGTCGTACCCGGTGATGCCGGTCTTGTAAACGCCGCTCGCGAACACCGTCCCGAAGACGATGACCAGGGCGGAGACTACTTGGAGGGGCCTCGGCGGCCGGCGCGTCATGACGGTCTGCCACACGAGCCCCAGCCACGTGAACTGGAAGAGGAGTGTGAGCGCCACCGGGGCGGGCAGCACACTCATGGCGTAGCAATAGAGGATTGAGGTGAGACAGGTGAGGGCTCCCAGGCCCATGAGCTTGAGGGCGAGCTTCCAGCCCGCGCGCTGCCAGCGGTGCCCGAGCACGTGACCCGCGAGCGTGGCGAGGGCGAAGAAGAGGCAGTCGAACCACGCCTGGCTCGCCACCACCTGCGCTGAGGTGAAGCCCGCGGCGTAGGCGAGCTTGTAGGTCGTGGCCATCGCGCCGTAGCAGGCGCCGCCCGCAAAGACCTAGAGCGCCGCCTTGGCTTGTCCTACGCCCGTGGCTCCTGCCTCGGCGGCCTGTTGCTTGATTGTGTTTGTTCCTGCCATTAGGCTCCCTTCCGTCTGCTGTCTTGCAGACGCACATCTCGTGCGTCTGTTCCCTGTAGTCGGAAGGTGGGCTCGTGCGGTCTTCTAGCGGTGCATGTGGCACCTGCTGCCAAGACGAAAAAAGCCACGCAACCGACTGCTCGGTTGCGTGGCAAAAAGGTGGCTAGCGCCCAGAAAAGTCCACGCGTTTTTAGACGGAGACAAGGTACTACAACAGGTGAGATGCCGTCGGGAAAAGCCGAGGGAAAAAAGTAAGTCTCTGCCCGTCGCACCTCTTGGCGTGGGGCGACGGCCGGCCCCGTAGGTGTTCAGGTGTCTCGCAATTTGGTTGAGGTTTGGGCCGCTACCTGTTGTAGGTTGAGACGTTTCGGCAGGCCGATCTCCGTCCATCTAAATCTGTAACAGTAAGACCCGGTTTTGCTGAGTAACTGTTACAGATCGAGACAAACCGGGAGCCGGCCCCGCCCCATCCACCTGCCGCTACCTGCTATCCGCCGATTTCCGTTGCGCTGTTGTATTCCCATGCCATATCCTCTAGACAACTACGCGGCACCATCGCCGCCGCGCCTACAAGAGAGGAATATCCATGACCGCACCTGCATCCAAGCTGCTCCAGCCCATTACGGTTGGCCCCCTTGAGCTCAAGAACCGCATTATGTTCCCGCCGCTGACCACCGGCTACGAGGAGCGTGACGGTTCCATCGGCGAGCGCAGCCTGGCTTTTTACGAGCGCCTGGCCCGTGGCGGTGTGAGCTACATCGTCATCGGCGACGTCGCTCCCGTTATGACTGCAAGCCCCACGCCCAAGTTGGCGACCGACACCCAGATCCCCACGTTTAAGGCGCTGGCCGACGCCGTCCACAAGCACGGCGCCAAGGTCGCGCTGCAGCTGTTCCACCCCGAGTACGACGTGCCCGGTGTCGGCCGCATGGTCATGGGTTCCATGGCCGCCGCCAAGGCTGCGCAGGAGGCCAAGGCCGCCGGCGACGAGGAGACCTTTGCCGCCAAGATGGCCGAGTCCAACGAGATCCGCAAGCAGGCCTACGCCAAGTTGCACCACGATATGCAGCACTTTGTGAACGAGGCGAGCGTAGAGCAGCTCACCCAGATCAAGGAGGCCATCGCCGCCTCGGCCGCTCGCGCGCAGCAGGCCGGCATTGACGCCATCGAGGTCCACGGCGACCGCTTGGTGGGTTCGCTATGTTCGGCCATCCTCAACAAGCGTACCGACGAGTACGGCGGTTCGTTCGAGAACCGCGTTCGCTATGCGCTCGAGGTCGTCGCCGCCATTAAGGAAGCCGCGCCGCAGCTGATGGTGGAGTACAAACTGCCCGTGATCATGGAGAACCCCGACGGCACGCCGCGCGGCAAGGGTGGCCTGCAGCCCGACGAGGCCTGCGAGTTTGCCAAGCTGCTCGAGGGCGCCGGCATCGACATGATCCAGGTTGCACAGGCCAACCATACCGGCAACATGGGCGACACCATTCCGCCCATGGGCGCCATGCCCTACAACTGGACGCTGCCCGTGGCCGAGCGCGTCAAGGCCCTGGTCTCCGTGCCGGTGGCAACCGTCGGCCGTGTTGTTTCGGTCGAGGCCGGCGAGAAGATTCTGGAAGACGGTTCGGCCGATATCATCGCGTACGGCCGCTCGCTCATGTGCGACCCCGACATTGCGCTGAAGGCTGCCACGGGTGAGCCCATCCGCGAGTGCCTCAACTGCAACAAGGGCTGCGTCGATGCAATTCAAAACCGCAAGTACATCTCGTGCGTGCTCAATGCCGAGAACGGCGACGAGGCGACCATCGCCATCAAGCCGGGCGAGGGCGACAAGAAGATCGCCGTGGTGGGCGGCGGTATTGCCGGCCTGGAGGCCGCGCGCGTGGCGGCCAAGCGCGGCTACGATGTGACCATTTACGAGGCGAGCGATCACTTGGGCGGCCAGATTGTGCTGGCAGCCGCGCCTCCGCGCAAGGACGAGATCATGCGCTCGGTCGAGTACTACGAGAAGATTCTGCCTGGCCTGGGCGTGAAAGTTGAGCTCAACCACACCGCTAGCCCTGCGGACCTCAACGCCGCCGACGCCGCGATTGTGGCCGTGGGCGCGCACGACGTGGTCATCCCCGTTCCGGGTGCCGACTCGGAGAAGGTCGTCTCGAGCTGGGACGTGCTGGCCGGCAAGGTGGAGCTCGGCGGCCGCGTCGCCGTTATCGGCGGTGGCCTGGTGGGTACCGAGACTGCCGAGTACTTGCTGCAGCACGGCTGCGAGGTGGCGATCGTGGAGATGCTCGACAAGATTGCCGCTGGCGAGTCCGAGACCATTCTGCCGCTGATCATGAGCGACTTTGCCGCCCACAACGTGGAGCAGCACGTTAAGACCCGCCTGACCGCCATTACCGACGAGGGTGTGGAAGCTGTTCGCACCACCGAGGACGGTGCCGAGGAGCCGGTGAAGATCGCCTGCGATTACGTGGTGATGGCCGTGGGCTCCAAGGCCAACGCGTTTGACCTGGATGGCGTGACGGTGCCCGTGACCTGCGTGGGCGACTGCTCGGGCGAGCGCACCGCCGACATTGCGAGCGCCATTCGCACGGCGTATCACGCGGCCAACGAGCTGTAGTTGATCATCGCAGCGGGGCGGGGCGGTAGCACGGATCCGTCTCGCCCGGCTGTGTCCCGTCGGGTGTCAACCGGTGCGGGGCCTGCAAGCGCAGCAGGCCCCGCCCTTTTTGTTTTGCTCCGGTGGATGGCAATGCGCGGTAATCATGAGGAGTAAGGACGTCTACTGCCTTGCCGATTACTCAAAATTATTGGGGGAGGGGTTAATAATCATATCCGCTATAGCAAAGGACATAAAGAGGTGTCAATTTTGTTGACAGGCGAATGACGATTGGCTGCGAGTCAGCTACCAGCGTAAATAATCGATAAAGAAATGTCGTAAATTGGTGCCAAATGCCCAGATAACGCCGCGTCTATTTTAATTAACTGCTTTGAGTAAACAGTAAAATGCTACTATCTAACTTGCACGTAAGAAAGCAGATTAACGGTTAAGGCTAAGAAGTGGCAGGTATGTCGGAAGCAACTAGGACTCGCACGCATGCGCCCGAGGTTAGGCAGCGCGCCGTCGAGATCCTCCAAGAGGGGGTCGGTCATCGCGCCCTCGCCGCGGAGCTTGGCATTCCCAGGGCCACGGCTCGTCAGTGGGCCCGCGCGTATGCCGTAGGCGGTGCCGACGCCGTTCTCAACGCCGGTTCGCATCATCACACCTATTCGTACGAAGTTAAGCTCGCCGTGGTCAAGGACCGCTTGGAAAACGGCTTAACGGTTCGCGAGGCCATGATCAAGCACAAGATTCCCAGCGAGTCTTCGGTCAAGGCTTGGTGCCGCCAGTATCGCGAGAGCGGTGAGTCCGCGCTGGTTGATAAGCCGCGCGGTCGCAAGCCGCGCGTTAAAAAGGCGGAATAGCGAACGGGATGGTGCGCCCACAGGGGCGCATTTTTCTTGCCGCGCCAACTTTTTGGACCGTCGTGAGCCTACTGGAACATCCTCCAAAGTGGTTAATAAACCGCGCGCAGTGGCCCGTGCGCCTGCCGCCGCGATAGGGGGAGCGTCGCCTCTCTGCTCCAAAGCGGACAGACTCGTTACCCCGTACGCCTAAAACTCCCCAGTTGACCGAAAACCCGCCGCCGCTACTCCTCAACTGAGCTATAACGTTAAACAATTGCAGCGTTTTTGCATGGGGGAGTGATGGTATGACGCTACTGTATTTCCTTACCCTGTTTCCGCTGGTACCGGCGCTGGGCATGCTGCTCGCGCGCGGTGACCGCGCCCGCGATGCGCTAGGGCTTGTAGGCTCTGGCATCATTATGGCGGTGACGGTTGTAGTCGCCGTCATGTTTTTTGGCACGGGCCCGCAGAGCTTCGAGGTTGCCCCCGGCACCTCGCATGTGCTCTCGATCATCAGCTCCGTCATTGACGTGATCCTGTGCGCCGTCATCCTGTACAACGCGCGTAAATATAAGAGCACGCTCACCACGGTGCTCGGCGTGGTGCAGCTGGCGGGCTCGATTGCCTTCGCGACCATGACGTTGCCTGCGGCCGAAGCCGTCACGGCGACGCCGCTCTACCTAGACTACATGAGTGTGATCATGGTGCTCGCCGTCGGCATTGTCGGCAGCCTAATCTGCGTGTATGCCTTGGGTTATATGAAGGACTTCCAGGCCCATGACGAGCACGAGGCTGCGCTGCGCGGGCAGACCGCGCCCGACCGACGCCCGCAGTTCCTGGCGCTTATGTTTCTGTTCCTCTCGGCCATGTTCGTCATCGTGACGAGCGACAACCTGGAGTGGCTGTTCTGCGGCTGGGAAATCACCACCGTGTGCTCGTTCCTCATGATTGGCTACACGCGCACGCCCGAGGCCATCAAGAACGCCTTCACCCAGATCATCCTCAACATGCTGGGCGGCATCGCGTTTTTAGCGGGCCTTATGTTCCTGCACGTCAACGGCATGCCGCTGACCATCTCGGGCATGATCGAGCTTTCCGGCGCCGGAACCGCGCAATCCGCGCTGCTGGTGATGCCGGTCGTTCTGCTGTCGCTCGCCGCACTCACCAAGGCCGCACAGATGCCGTTCCACACTTGGCTATTGGGTGCCATGGTTGCCCCCACGCCCACGAGCGCCCTGCTGCACTCGTCAACCATGGTCAAAGCCGGCGTGTTCCTGATGGTCAAGCTCAGCCCGCTCTATGCCATCTATCCCGTGACTGGCTTTATGGTCACGAGTGTGGGTGCCATCACGTTTTTGCTCGCTGCCCTCATGGCCATCTCGCAGAGCAACGCCAAACGCGTGCTTGCGTACTCCACCATTTCCAACTTGGGCCTTATCAGCGCCTGCCTGGGCGTCGGCGCGCCCGAGGCCGTGTGGGCCGCGATCTTCCTGATCCTGTTCCATACGGTGGCAAAGTCGCTGCTGTTCCTGTGCGTGGGCACGGCCGAGCATCATATCGGCAGCCGCAATATCGAGGACATGGACGGTATGTTCAGCCGCATGCCGCACCTGACGCGCCTGATGATGCTGGGCATCATGGGCATGTTCGTGGCGCCGTTTGGCATGCTCGTGTCCAAGTGGGGCGCCCTGGTGGCGTTTGCGCAGACCGGCAACGTGCTCATGATCATGGTGCTTGCCTTTGGCTCGGCCGCGACGTTCTTCTTCTGGGGCAAGTGGCTTGCCAAGCTTTCGGGCGTCGACCCCACGGCTCAAAACGTTGAGGTCAATGTCCATAAGACCGAATGGATGGCCCTCAACACCATCGCCGCGCTGCTGATTCTGTGCTGCGTGGCGTTCCCGGTTATCTCGAGCGGTCTGGTGTCGCCTTACTTGGCCATGGTGTTTGGCCGCGTGCCGTACGTTATTGGCAAGGATGCCATGTATCTGATGGTGGTTATCGTGGCGTTTATCGCCGTGGTGCTGCTGACTTCATTCCGCGTGAGCAACAAACCGCACGTAAACGTATATCTTTCGGGCGTGGGAACCGACAATTACCGCCATTTCCGCGGCTCGATGGGACACGAGGTGAAGGCCGAAAAGCGCAATTGGTACTCGGAGGACGCCCTTGGCGAGAAGCGTATTGGCCCCGCGGGTAGCGTCGTGTGTTGCAGCATTATCTTGTTTGCGCTGCTGTGTTGCGCGTGGATTGGGCCCGAGCGGCTTGCCATGAGCGCGCCCTCGGTGCTGCGCGGCAAGTATTTTGAAGGTTCGGGTGTCGTGGGCATATTTATTGGTACCGTGGCGTTTGCCTTGATTGCGCCGCTTGTGGGTGGACTGATCGACGGCCTTGACCGCAAGCTTTCGGCCCGCATGCAGGGCCGCGTGGGTCCGCGCCTGCTCCAGCCCTTCTACGACGTTGCCAAGCTGCTGCGCAAGGCCCCTGCCAGCGTAAACACCATGGATGATACCTACATGGCGTGCGCACTCATCTTTACCGTGGTGGGCGGCGGCATCTTTGTGTCGGGCTCCAACACGCTGCTGTGCGCCTTTATGGTGACGCTCGCCGCGATCTTTGTGGTGTTGGCGTCCGCCTCGACGCAAAGCCCGTTTGCCCAGGTTGGCGCCGACCGCGAGCTGCTGCAGGTTATGAGTTACGAGCCCGCCGTTCTGCTGATGAGCGTGGGCCTGTATCTTGCCACCGACAGCTTCGATTCCATTGCTGTGACGGGGCAGTCGGCCCCCATCATCGTGTACAGCGCGCCCATTTTCCTTGCGCTGCTCGCGGTGCTTACCATCAAGCTGCGCAAGTCGCCGTTTGACCTTTCGTACTCGCATCACGCGCATCAGGAGATTGTCCAGGGCGTCGCCACCGAGATGAGCGGCAGCACGCTGGCCAAGATGACCCTTATGCACTGGTGCGAGACCGTGCTGTTTTTGATGTGGGTGGGCATGTTCTTTGTTTGGGACAACCCGGTGAGCTGGGTGGTCTCCCTGGTCGTCATGGCCGCGACGTATTTTGTCGAGGTGCTGATCGACAACACCTTCGCACGCAGCACCTGGCGCAGCTGCTTTAAGCTCGGCTGGGGCGTGGCGCTGGTGTTTGGCCTGCTCAACCTCATGCCCATCCTCGTCGACGTGTTTATTTAGGAGGCGGCATCCATGGATCATAAAATGTCGCGCTCGCCGTGGGTTATTCATTACGACGGCTCGAGCTGCAACGGATGCGATATCGAGGTGCTGGCCTCGCTCACGCCGCTGTTCGATGCGGAGCGCTTTGGTGTGGTCAACACCGGCAACCCCAAGCATGCGGATATCTTTTTGGTGACGGGGTCGGTCAATGCCCAGAACCTGCCCGTCGTGCGTCAGATTTACAACCAGATGCTCGAGCCCAAGTGCGTGGTGGCGTGCGGCATCTGCGCGTGCTCGGGCGGCGTGTTCCGCGATGCCTACAACGTGATTGGCGGCGTGGACCGCGCGATTCCCGTGGACGTGTACGCGCCCGGGTGCGCCATTCGCCCCGAGACGGTGATCGATGCCATCGTGGAGGCGTGTGGCATCCTGGACCAGAAGGAGGCCGTGATGCGCGCCGGCGGCGATCCGCTCACCGTGGGCGGTGCCGCTACCTGGGACGGTGGCGTTGAGCTGGGCGAGGACGGGTTTGTGGCCGCGGGGGCCGGCGACGCGCCCGCCGTTGGCGACGCACCTGCTGGGACGCCCGCCGCTGGCGACGCACCTGCTGGGACGCCCTCCGCGTCCGTCGCTGCGAAGGAGGCCGAGTAATGCAAAAGGCTATCTATACCACCGTTGGGATCGACGAGCTCCTGTCGCATGTCCAGGCGCTTAAGGGTGTCGGTGCGCGCTTTGTGCAAATGCACGCCGAGCGTAACGTCGACGACGGCTCGTATCGCTTGGTCTATACGTTTATCAACGTTCGTGCTGCTCAGGAGCATATTGCGCAGGACGGCAGCTATGCGATTGAGAACCTGGTGGCTGAGGGCATCGACCAGTACCAGGAGATTCCGTCCATCAGCTCGTATTACCCCGCGGTGTTCCCGTTTGAAAATGAAGCGCACGATCTGTTTGGGCTTGCCATCACCGACATGCAGATCGACTTTAAGGGCTTTTTCTACCAGGTCTCGACTGCCGAACCCATGAGCGTCATCACGCCCGAGGTGAAGGCCGCGCGCGAGAAGGCCATGAAGGTCCGCGCGGCCGCCGAGGCCAAGGCGCGCAAGGCTGCAGCCGAGAAGGCCGCCGCTGCTGCAGGGGAGGGCGCCGCGGCTGCCGGCGATGCCGCGGGCGCCGCTGCCCAGCCCGCTGCGGCTGCCGGTTCCGATGCTCAGCACGATGAGGCTGCTGCCAGGGCGGCGCTCAAGGCTGCCGAGATGGAGGCAAAGCTCGCCGCCATGGATCCCGAGAAAGCGGCCAAGGTCCGCGCGGCGCTTGCCGCCAAGGCCGCCCGCGACAAGCAGAAAAAGGAGGCGTAAGGTCCATGGCACATCGCTCCGTTATTCCGTTTGGCCCGCAGCACCCGGTGCTGCCTGAGCCGCTTCATCTGGACCTGGTGATTGAGGACGACCGCGTTCTCGAGGCAATTCCGCAGATCGGCTTTGTGCACCGAGGACTCGAGAAGCTCACCGAAAAGCGCGATATGCATCAGTTTGGCTACATCGCCGAGCGCATCTGCGGCATCTGCGCCGTTGGTCACAGCTGCGGCTATGCCAGCGCCTGCGAGCGCATGCTCGACATCGAGGTGCCCGGCCGCGTGCAGTATATCCGCACCATTTTGCACGAGCTTTCGCGCATCCACTCGCATCTGCTGTGGCTGGGCCTGCTCGCCGATGCCTTTGGCTTCGAGGCGCTGTTCTATCGTTCGTGGACCCTGCGCGAGCAGATTCTCAAGATCTTCGAGAGCACGTGCGGCGGTCGCGTGATTCTGTCGATCAACGAGATTGGCGGCCTTAAGCACGATATTGAGGACTCCGAGCTGGCCGGCATTGTCCAGACGCTCGATGCCATGCGCCCCGACTACGAGGCTCTGGTGCATACGTTTTTGGACGACGCCAGCTGCGGCGAGCGCCTGCATGGCGTGGGCGTGATCAGCAAGAAAGATGCACTGGAGCTTTCGATGGTCGGTCCGTTTGGGCGCGCATCGGGCGTGGATTACGACGTGCGCATGTTTGACGACGGTGCCTATGCGGATCTGGCTGCGTTTGAGCCCATCGTTGCTACCGATGGCGATTGCTATGCCCGCTGCCAGGTGCGCTGTGCCGAGGTCACGCAGGCCATGGACATCATTAAGGAGCTTGTGGGCAAGATTCCGCACGACGGTATCGGCGGGCGTACCAAGCTCACACCGGCCGACGGCGCGCGCGGCGAGGTTGTGATTGAGCAGCCGCGCGGCGAGGCGTATTACTATGTGCGCGGCAACGGCACCAAGAACCTGGACCGTTTCCGCGTGCGCACGCCGACGTCGCAGAACCTGGCGGGTCTGACGCATGCGCTGCAGGGCGTGCTCCTTGCCAACGTGCCCATGATTATCCTGACCATCGACCCCTGCATTAGCTGCACGGAAAGGTAGGCACGGCATGAGTTTGCTGACATTTGCCAAGACGGCCTTGGGTTCTATGGTCAAGCAGCCGGTCACGGTGTGCTATCCGCAGGAGAAGCTCGCGGCGCCCGAGCGCCTGCGCGGGCATATCGTCAATGACATGGACGTGTGCATTTGCTGCGGCATGTGCGCGCGTCGCTGCCCGGCGGGCGCGCTCGCAGTCGATCGCAAGGGCGGGACGTGGTCGATCGACCCGTATGCCTGCGTGGTGTGCGGCGAGTGCATCGAAAGCTGCCCCAAACACTGCCTGAGCATGGACACCGTCCGTACTCCGGTTGCGGCGGATAAGACTCCCACGGTGGAAACCAAGCCGGAATAGCGCTGGAATAGAGCTGGAATAGGGGCCGGTGGGGCAAAAATGCCCCACCGGCCCCGCGCTTAAACGCGCGGTTGTGCCGTCGCGAACAAAACTATGCTGGATTACGGGGCTGGATAGCGAACCTCCGACCATGCAGAAAATCGCAAAAACAAAACCGCAGGTAGACAGCCTGCCGTTTTTCAAAAAAAGGCTGTATGGATGAGGACTCCGACTTTAGCCCCGTAATCCGGCATAGTTTTGAAATAGCACCATATCCGTAGCAGCCCTTGATCTCCCGTGGACAGAGGGAAACGGATCATTTTTGCCTCGCGAGGGCTACCGCGCGACCCGTCTGCCACAAAATGGGCCTATCTACTACGTTTAGGCTGCTACCCTCACTATGGCGAACAGCGCAAAAACAAAACCGCAGGTAGAACGCCTGCGATTTTGTTCAAAACGAAGGCATGGTCAGGGGTATCGAGTCAAACGTAGTAGATGGGCCGATTTCGTGGTTGGCGCCGCCAAATGATCCCCCGGGGACGGAGGAAAACGGATCATTTTTGGCCCCACGCGGCTGGTGGGTGCGTTCGCGCAGGACCGTTCAAACAAAACTATGCCGGTTTACGGGGCTGAGTCACGAGTCCCCAACCATGCCGATATTCGTGAAAATAAAACTGCAGGTAGACGAGCCGTCATTTTGCAGAAAACGCGGGTATGGATGGGGGTCCTGAGTTTAGCCCCGTAAACCGGCTTAGTTTTGAAATGGCATTAAATCGATGGCAGCCATTTTGCTATGCCGGAGCGGTCGGCCGTTGGGTAATTACCCTCGCAGGTAGGCGATGGCGATTTGCGTACGGTTGCGCAGGCCCATTTTGGCCAGGATCGAGCTGATGTGGTTGCGCACCGTGCCTTCTCCCATATAAGCCGTGGCGGCAATCTCCTTGTTATCGAGGCCGCGGGCGATGAGCTCGGCGGCTTCGAACTCGCGGTCGGTCAGACCGGCAAAGGCCGCGGGCCGGCGAGTCGCACCGGCCTCAGCGTTCGCCCCATCAAAATCGACATCTTCGATCGCCTTGCCCTCGAGCACGCGTTTACCATCCATGACCTGCGCCAACGCTGGCGGAATGGCGGCGACATCGGTCTTGATCAGGTAACCGCGGGCGCCCAGCTTGAGCGCCGACACAATGTACTCGTCATCCGAGAATGTCGTCAGAAACACCACGCGTGCCGCGGGGTCGTGCTCAAGGATTTCGCGCGCCGCCGAAAGGCCGTCGCGCCCCGGCATCTGAATGTCGAGCAGCGCGATATCGGGCGCGTGCTCGGCGTAGAGTGCCACCGCGTCGTTGCCGTCGGCTCCGGTGCCCACCACTTCGATCTGCGGCTGGGCGCCCAGGATAATCTTGAGCGAATCGACTACCAAGCGGTCGTCGTCGACAACTATGAGCCTCATCGGGCGTCATCTCCTTGCTGTTTGGGGACGGTGGCAAACACGCGCCAGCCGGGGGCGCCGGCGCGCAGGCCGGCGGTGAAGGTTCCGCCAAGCGCCTCGACGCGCTCGCACATGGAGACGAGCCCCATGCCTTCTGCGACGTTGCTGCTGCTCGCCGGGGTCGCGTCTGCGCCATCATCGGTAACGATGAGCTGGTAAAACGACGGATGCTCCATGCACCGCACGGTAATGGTTTTGGCATGGGCGTGGCGCATGGCGTTGGAAAGCGCCTCGCGCAGCACCGCCGCAAAGCAGTTGGCGACGTTGGCGGGCGCATGCTCGGCCAAAACCTCAAGCTCAATCTGCGGACCGCTGTCCGAGCGCGCGCCTTCAACAATGCGTTCGAGCTGCACGGAAAGGTCGACGGCGTTGTCGTTGAGCGCGTGGATGCTGGTGCGCACAAGCTGGAGCGCCTCGTCAACCGTGCGTTTAACGTCGGCGAAATCGGCGGCGACGCCGGGCTTGTCGGCGTGCACGACGCGCAGGGCCTCGGTCTGCAGCGAGGCACGCGTGAGCTGGTGGCCCACGTTATCGTGGATTTCGCGCGCGATGCGGGCGCGTTCGGCGAGCGTCGCGAGCTCGACTTCGTAGTCCTGGCGATCGGCAAGATCGCGGTTGCGCGCTTCGAGCGCGAGGGCTCGTTCCTGCAGCTCGTCACGGGTACGGCGCATGCGCTGCTGCTCGCGCTCCAACTGGGCGGTACGTAGCGATAGCAAGGTGGCGGCAACCGAAAGGATGGCGGTCAGCAGGAGCGTTCGGGCGGTGAGCGCGTCGGCGCGAAGGTTCGCGACGAGCGCAAAGACAAAGGCGACGCCAATGCCCAGCGCGACCCAAACGCGTTCACGGCGCACCCGCCGCGCAATGTCATAGAGGGCGAGGGGCGCAAACGGCACAAACGGCGGCACGAAAACGGCCGCGATGATGTAGACGTAGCTCGCGGTCTCGCTTGCACGGCGCGTGCGTTCCTTCTGTGCGAGCTCGGCCAGTGAGGTGGCAATAACGCCCAGGCAAAACGCCGCGACCAGGCGAGCGTCCACAGCAAGGCCCACGGCGGCTGCGATGCAGCACGCTAGCACTATCGATTTGTCGAAAAGCCTGTTCATACGGGTATTGTACGCGAAGCTGCGCGTGGTGGAGGGGCCGCCTGCGCAACCGTGACAT
This sequence comes from Collinsella aerofaciens, assembly GCF_040910265.1. Lineage (GTDB taxonomy): Bacteria > Actinomycetota > Coriobacteriia > Coriobacteriales > Coriobacteriaceae > Collinsella > Collinsella aerofaciens_BK. Next base: position 30,110 of record NZ_JBDGAW010000005.1, read on the forward strand.
TCCTCCCGCGCGGCAAAGCGGGGGCGTCGGCAGGCCGCACGACCAAGGCCCCCGCACTCGTGACAAAGCTCACTGGTGCGCACCGGCAGCTCCTGCGATGATGCAATCGTACCGGGTCGCAATCAACGGAAAGGCCGCCTCATGACAGACATCGTCCACGTCGAAAACCTCGTCAAGCGCTATGACGACCTTATCGCGCTCGACCACTTTAACCTGAACATCGCCCCTGGCGAGATCTTTGGCCTGCTTGGCCCCAATGGCTCGGGCAAGACCACGTCCATCAACTGCATCCTGCAGCTGCTCGCCTACGACAAGGGCACCATCGAGCTGTTCGGCGAGCCCATGACGCCCGTCCGCTACGACATTAAGCGCCGTATTGGCGTGGTGCCGCAGCAGGTGGCGGTGTTTGACGAGCTCACCGTGCGCGAGAACATCGACTATTTCTGCAGCCTCTACGTCAACGACCGTAAGCGCCGCCGCGCGCTGGTGGACGAGGCAATCGACTTTGTCGGCCTGGGCGACTTTGCCAAGTTCCGCCCCGGCAAGCTTTCGGGCGGCCTGGCGCGTCGCCTTAACATCGCCTGCGGCATCGCGCACAAGCCCGAGCTCATCTTCTTCGACGAGCCCACGGTGGCGGTCGACCCGCAGAGCCGCAACGCCATCCTGGAGGGCATCTGCCGACTGCGCGACGAGGGCGCCACGGTGGTGTATACCAGCCACTACATGGAGGAGGTCGAGCAGATCTGCAGCCGCATCATGATCATGGACGGCGGGCGCGTGTTGGCGCAGGGCACCAACGACGAGCTCAAGCGCATGATTCAGATGGGCGAGAAGATCGTGATTGAGGTCGGTGAGGTGCCGAGCGCGGCACTCGCCGCCGTTGCGAGTCTGCCGCATGTCCTGGACCTGGCGGCGACGGCGGGCCAGCTCACGTTTTCGTGCGAAGCGAGCCCGCATAACCTGACCGACATCCTCGACGCGCTGCGCTCGCACGACGTACCGCTCGGCCGCATCTACTCCGAGCCGCCGACCCTTAACGACGTGTTCCTCGAGATCACCGGCCGCGAGCTGCGCGACTAGGGGGCGGCCATGTTCAACACCATCATCATCACGCTCAAGACGCTGTTGCGTCGGCCGAGCACCTGGGTTTGGGGTGCGGTCTTTCCCGTTGCGCTTTCCACGATGTTCATGTTTATGTTTGCGAACCTGAGCTCCGACGGCAAGGTCGACCCGGTGCCGGTGGCCATCGTGGCGGACGAGGTCTGGGACGCCGCGACCTTTAAGGATGTGGCGACGTCGCTTGCCAAGGAGGGCGACGAACAGCTGCTCGAAATTCACGAGTGCGAGGATGCGGCCGCCGCGAACCGCGCGCTCAAGGCGGGCGAGGTCGCGGGCATCTACACGGTCGATGCCGCGGGCACGCCCAAGCTCACGCTGCTCTCGAGCTACGACAGCTCGCGTGCGTCCACGGTGCTCGTCGACCGCAGCATTCTGGAGACGGTGGCAAGTTCGTATACGCAAAATGCCGAGCTCATGGCCCAGATTGCCCAGGACGACCCGGCGGCGCTTGCCGACCCGGAGACGGTTGCGCACGCCCTGTCGCTCGAGGGCGGAACCCGCCGCGTGAGCCTGACTCGTGCCACGCCCGATGGCACGGTCATCTACTACTACGCGCTCTTTGGCCTGGTAGCGATGATGTCTGCCGAGTTTGCCGCTTTGAGCGTCGTCGACCTGCAGCCCAATCTGTCGGGCCTTGGCGCCCGTCGCTGCGTGGGCGGCGTTTCCAAGACGGCTTCGCTGGCAGGTATTTATATCGGCTCGTGGCTGGTTTCCTTTGCCTCGATGTCGATCGCGATCGGCTACGTGCGCCTGGTCGTGGGCGTCGACTTTGGCGGGCGCGAGGGACTCTGCCTGGTAGGCGGCGCCGCATCCGCGCTTGCCGCGACGGGCATGGGACTCTTTGTGGGCACGCTGCCCGTTAAGGGCGGCAAGGCGTCCAAGTCGGGTATCCTCACGGGCTTTGCCACCACGTGCGCCCTGTTCGCCGGCCTTTACGGCGAGCCGGCGATGGCGCTTGCCGACGACGTCGCCCGCGCCTGTCCGGCCGAGTGCTGGCTCAACCCCGTCAAGCTCATCTGCGACATGTTCAACCGTCTGTATTTCTTTGAGGACCTGGGGCCGTTTGCCGTGCGCGCGGGCGCGCTCGTCCTGATGGCCCTGGTGTTTGTCGCTGCCGCCACGCTGATCTTTGGAAGGAGCCGCTATGAGCACCTTTAAGACCGCGCTTCGCATGGCGCTGGCGCACCCGTTCTACCTGCTCATCTACACGGTGTTCATCTCGCTCATGGGCGTGTTCATTGCGGCATCGGTGAGCTGGAACTCGTCGCAGCTCACCGAATACAAGCCCTACGACACCAACGTGATCGTGGTCGATCGCGACAACAGCGACCTTTCGCGGGCGCTCACCAAGCACTTGGGGTCGCGCTTTGACCTGGTCACAGGCGTCGGCGACGACGCATACGACCTTGCCGACGCGCTCTCCAAGAGCAACAGCGCCAAGGGCAGTGCCGATTGCGTGTTCTTTATCCCGGAGGGGTTTGAGGACGATCTTGTTGCAGCCGCCCGTGCGGGGGAGGCCCTGCCCAAGCTCGACGTGACCTATGGTTCCGGCACCATGGCGGCGGCGCTTTCGTCCGCCGAGGCCTCGCGCTGGATCTCGCTCGCGGGCGCTGCGGCGGCGCTTGAACCCGCTGCCTCCAACGGTGACGTCGCAAGGGCCGCCGAGCACGCGGCCGCAAAGCGCGCGGAGGTCCAGATCGAGCAGGTCAAGGTCGACTCGACTGCTGCTACCACGCTCGAGTCGTACTTCAACTTTGGCGCGTACGCGATCATCTCGTCGGTCATCGTGTCGGTGGGACTGGTGTTTTCGGGCATGAACGAGCCCGAGCGCGTGCGCCGCATGGATGCCAGTCCGGTCTCCGAGCGCCAGCGTTCGCTCGCTGTGTTCGCGGCCGCCGCCGTGCTCACCGTCTGCATCTGGCTCGTGTCGAGCATGATGGGCGTCGTGGGCTTTGCTGGCGCGGTTGCCGAGGTCGGCGTGGGTCGCGTGTGCCTAGCGCTGGCGGCAACGTTTGCCCTGGCGTGCACGCCGCTGGCTGTTGGCTTTACGCTGTCGAGCCTGGGCGCGCGCGAGGAGCTGCTCAACGGTGTGGGCAACCTGCTCGGCATGCTCATGACGTTTTTGGGCGGCGCCTGGATGCCGCTGTCGCTCATGGGCCCGGCCGTGCAGACGGTGGCGCACTTTGTGCCGACGTATTGGGTGAACGACGCGATCGGCAAGGCGCTCGCCGCGGACCTGACGTCCACCGTGCTGGGCGACATCGCCTGCGATCTGGGCGTCACGGTGCTCTTCGCCGCCGCCATCGCCGCCGTAGGCCTAGCCCTCGCCCACAACAAATCCCACGCCTAGCCACCTAGTCATTGGGGACAGTCTTTGCCGATTCGCCGGCAGGGCTGGCAGGGACTGTCCCAATGAGTAGGTTGGAAAATAGTTCGCGCACGTCGCTTAAAAATAGTTCGCCCGGGTTTACTATTAGCCTAGAAAAGTAGCAGAAGGCTAACAACGGGGGATAGCATGGCGACAAAGCAAGCCTATGTCCAGGTCAAAGGGCTCAAGAAACACTACGGCGACGGTGATGCGCGCCTGACGGTACTCGATGGCATCGACACGTCCATCAACCGCGGCGAGATCTGCGTCATGCTGGGCCCCTCGGGCTCGGGCAAGTCGACCTTTCTCAACCTGATCGGCGGCCTGGAGGATGCCGACGGCGGCTCCATCATGGTGGACGGCTGCGACCTCACGGTGCTCAAGCCTACCGACCTGGGTGAGTACCGCCGCCGTGAGCTGGGCTTCGTCTTCCAGTTCTACAATCTGGTGCCCGACCTCACCATCAAGGAGAACATCGAGGTCACGGCGCACCTGTCCAAAAACCCGCTCAATGTCGACGACCTGCTGCGTTCGCTGGGCCTTTACGAGCACCGCAACAAGTTCCCGCGCCAAGTTTCGGGCGGCCAGCAGCAGCGCTGTGCCATCGGCCGCGCGCTCGTCAAAAACCCAGGTCTGCTGCTGTGCGACGAGCCTACGGGCGCGCTCGACTATAAGACGTCCAAGGAAATCCTGCAGCTCATGGAGGGTGTCAATCACGAGTACGGCTGCACCATCATCATCGTCACGCACAACGCCGCCATCGCTCGCATGGCCAACCGCGTGCTGCGCCTGCGCGACGGGCGCATCGTCGAGGATGAGCTCAACGAGTCGCCCGTCGCGCCCGCCGAGCTCGATTGGTAGGCGGCGCCATGACACCTCTCGCAAAACGTCTCCCGCGCGAGCTGCGCCGCAATATCGGCAAGTACCTGGGCATCTTTTTGCTTATGTGCGGAAGCATCGCCCTTACCTCGGGCTTTTTGCTCGCGGCGCATTCCATCGGTTGCCTTATCGACGACATGCGCGATGCGTACACGATTGAGGACGGCCGCGTGACCACCTCCTTCGAGGCTACCGACGATCAGCTCAAGGCGGCCGAGGACGCGGCCGACGACGTCGGCGGCGTCACGCTCTACAAGAATTTCTCCATCGACGCCATCATCAAAAAGACCGCCGGCGACGACGGCACCAAGCGCACGCTGCGTACCTGTGCGCACCGCACCAAGGTCGATATCGCGTCCTACTGTGAGGGCAAGGAGCCCAAGACGGACGATGAGGTGGCCATCGACCGTGTCTTCGCTACCAATAACAACCTGTCCGTGGGCGATAAAGTCGAGCTCGAGGGTCGCACCTACACCATCTGCGGCATCATGACCCAGCCCGATAGCCAGGCACTGTTCCTCAACAATTCGGACTTTACGGTGAACACCATCACCTATGGCGTGGCCGAGGTCACCGACGCCGGCTTTGCCGCGCTTGAGGACGCCGGTGGCGCGCCTGCCTACACCTACTCCTTTACCTTTACCGATCGCGACCTCTCCACCGCGGACCGTACCGATGCCGAACAGGATATGGTCGAGGCGCTGACCGATGCCGATGCGCGCGTGGACGATCTGATCGATGCCGATTCCAATCAGGGCATTGGCTATGCGCGCGACGACGTGGACGGCGACTCCATGATGTGGATGACGTTGCTCGACATCATCATCGTGATCATGGCGTTTGTCTTTGTGGTCCTTACCGACGCCACCATCGAGGAGGAGAGCGCCATCATCGGCACGCTGCTCGCCAGTGGCTATCGCCGCCGCGAGATCGTGCTGCACTACCTGGCACTTCCCGCCATCGTGGGCGTGCTCGCGGCACTTTTGGGCACCGCGCTCGGCGTTGCGTTCTTTACCGAGCCCATGCGCGGTCTCTACTACGGTTCGTACAGCCTGCCACCCTTCCAGGTGTACTGGAGCTGGGAGATCTTTGTGAAGTGCGCTGTGGTCCCCGCCGCCGCGCTCATCCTCATCACGCTGGTGGGTCTGCTCCGCAAAATGGGCAAGACGCCGCTGCAGTTCCTTCGTCACGAGGCGAGCGGCAAGTCGGGTACCAAGCGCGGTCTGCAGCTGCCGGAACGCATGGGCTTTGTCTCGCGCTTTCGCCTGCGCGTCTTCCTGCGCAACCTGGGCAACTTCGCCACGCTCTTCGTGGGCATTGCGTTTGCCTCGCTGCTGCTGCTCTTTGGCCTGGCGATTCTGCCCACGATGACGCACTACGCGGACAACCTCGAGACGAGCCTGGTCGCCGAGCACCAGTACACGCTCAAGGCGCCGCTGGAGCTCGAGGGCACTGCCGAGGAGCGCGAGCAGTGGTCGGCACTCGAGCGCTTGCAGTCGGTTGACGGCGCGCTGCTTTCTGCCGCCCAGGATGCCGATGACGAGCTTGACGACGCGGCCGATGTGGCACAAGCGGCAGCCGATGCCGCGACCGCATCTCCGTCTGCCGAGAGCCTGACCGCAGCGCAGGATGCGCTTGCCAAGGTCCAGGACAAGAAGGATGCGCTCTACGCGCGCCTTGACGATCTTGCCGATGCCCTCGGCTGCAACCGCGATGAGGCCATCGATCTGATCGACAAGGCCTCTAAGATCGACACTGACAACGACGATATCCACCCGGTCAATACGACCGACAACGGCGCGGGCGCAATCGCGCAGGCCGAGAAATATGCCGTTTACCAGCTGCAATACGACCGCGGCGATGGTAATGGCGAGGAGACGATTTCTGTCTACGGCATCTCGCCCGATTCGCGCTATTGGAAAGACCTCAACGTCGGCGATGGGCGCGTCGTCTTTGGCGGCGGCCTGCTCGATAAGTTTGGCTGGAGCGAGGGGCAGAAGGTCGCGCTCAGCGACAAGTACGAGGGCGAGCATTATTCCCTTGAGTACGCGGGCAAGGACTGTGCCTGGGGTTCCAAGTCGGACATGAATATCTATATGAGTATCGACGACTTTAACGAACTGTTCGACAACGACGCTGCCTACTTTAACGGCTATGTGAGCGACGAGAAGCTCGACCTCGATGCTCGTTACTTTTCCGGCGACACCACGCCCGACGACATGCGCGCCGTGGGTGACCAGTTCATCGGCATGATGAGCAAAATGATCGGAATGATGATCGGGCTCGCAGTGTTTATCTTCCTGCTGTTTATGTACCTGCTGACCAAAGCGGTGATCGACCACAGCGCCCGTTCGATCAGCTACATGAAAGTCTTTGGCTATCGCGATAGCGAGATCTCGCATCTGTACATCCGCTCGATCACGCTGTGCGTGGCGGCGTCGCTCGTGCTGAGCCTGCCGGTCATTATTGGCTCGCTCACGGCCATCTTCCGCTCGATGCTGCTCGCCTACAACGGCAATATCGAGATCTACGTGCCCGCTTGGTCCATGGCTGCATGCGTCGGCATCGGCTTTGCGACCTACTTGGTCGTGGCGCTCCTGCACACGCGCTCCATCAGGCGCGTCAGCCTCGCCGAGGCGCTCAAGGTCCAGGAATAGGAGGGCTCATGGCCAGATCGGCAGAAGAGCTCAAGCAGCTTTCCGTCAAAGAGTTCACCGAAGCGGCGAAGATCTACGAGTCCGGCCATGCCGGGATCTACGAGATGTGCAAAGACGACTATCCGCAGATGCTCGAGGAGCTCGCGCTCGAGCCGTTCGAGGACGTGCTCGACGTGGGCTGCGGAACCGGAGCGGTCCTGGAGCTGCTGCACGGGGAATACCCGGGCAAGCACCTGACGGGGCTCGACCTCACGCCCAAAATGATCGAGGCGGCATGCGCCAAGCAGCTCGGGAACGTCCGCTTCGTCGTCGGGGACGCCGAAGCCCTGCCCTTCGAGCCGCAAAGCTTCGACGCCGTGCTCTGCTCCAACAGTTTCCATCACTATCCGCACCCCGAGAGGTTCTTCGCCGAGGCGGCCCGAGTCCTGCGCCCCGGCGGGCGCCTGATTCTCCGCGACTACACGTCGAGCGACTTCGTGGTATGGCTCATGAACACCTTTGAGCTGCCGTTGGCGCGCCTCGCAGGTCACGGCGATGTCCGGATCTGCAAGGTGTCCGAGCTTCGCGCGCTCGCCGAGGGGGCCGGATTCCTCCTGCTCAAGCTCGAGGCGCAGAAAGGCTTCCGCGCCCACCTGGTTGCGCGCAAGCCCTCCTAGGACGACCACACATCACACACATTTTGGGACGAAATCCCCCGCGACGCCTTTCCTACCAAGAGTGGTCATTGGGGACAGACTTAAATGACTAGTCATCGGGGACAGTCTTTGCCGATTCGCCGGCTCGCCGGCCGGACTGACAAGGACTGTCCCCAACTGCCGGCAGGAAAGGAACGTCCCTAGCTGCCAGGTGGCGAGGCACTCATTTAAGTCCGTCCCCAATGAGTGGTTTCAGTCATTTAAGACTGTCCCCAACGACTAGGTTTCGCGCTTGACTTTGACCCCACTTCAATGGGTACCATCCCCTTATGTCTGTAACGCCATATAGACCGAGGGGATATATCTATGACCGCAACTGCACCCGCAGCACCCGCTAAGGTGTACTTCACCAACCTGCGCACGCATGCTCGCGAGAGCCAGCTCGACAAGCTCAAGCGCCTCATCCGTCGCGCCGGTATTGAGCAGATCGACTTTGAGAACAAGTTCGTCGCCATTAAGATTCACTTTGGCGAGCTGGGCAATCTGAGCTTTTTGCGCCCCAACTACGCTCGCGCCGTCGCGGATGTCGTGAAGGAGCTGGGCGGCAAGCCCTTCCTCACCGACTGCAACACGCTCTACGTCGGTAGCCGCAAAAACGCGCTCGAGCACATCGATACCGCTTATCAGAACGGCTTTACCCCGTATGCCACGGGTTGCCAGATCATCATCGCCGACGGCCTCAAGGGCACCGACGAGGCACTTGTCCCGGTCGAGGGCGGCGAGTACGTACACGAGGCCAAGATCGGTCAAGCGCTCATGGATGCCGATATCGTGATCAGCCTCACCCACTTTAAGGGCCATGAGCAGGCCGGTTTTGGCGGCGCCATGAAGAACCTGGGCATGGGAGGTGGCAGCCGTGCCGGCAAGATGGAGCAGCATGCCGCCGGCAAGCCGAACGTCGCGACCGAGCACTGCGTTGGCTGCCGTGCCTGCGAAAAGATCTGCGCGCACAACGCTATCTCGTTTGACGACACCCGCGAGCGCGAGCTTGCCAGCGGCGCTACTCGCACGGTGCACGTGGCCGCCATCGACCATGATCGCTGCGTGGGCTGCGGACGCTGCATTGCGGCATGCAACCAGGACTGCATCAAGCCCGGCTATGACGCCGCGGCCGATGTGCTCAACTGCAAGATCGCCGAGTATACGAAGGCCGTTGTCGACGGACGCCCGAGCTTCCATATTTCGCTTGCCATGGATATCAGCCCCAACTGCGATTGCCATCCCGAAAACGACACGCCCATCGTCAACGATATCGGCATGTTTGCGAGCTTCGACCCGGTCGCCATCGACCAGGCCTGTGCCGACGCCGTCATGGCGTCCGAGCCGCTGCCCAACACCGAGCTTACCGATAGTGCTGCCAAGATGGAGCACAACCACGAGCATCTGGAGGGCGAGCAGGCGCGTGACCCCTTCTGCATCACGCATCCCGACACCGACTGGCGCGCGTGCATCGCGCACGCCGAGAAGATCGGTCTGGGCACGAGCGAGTATGAGCTTATCGAGGTCAAATAGCGCCTATCTATTGGACAAAACAAGCGCCTTTGTGGCGTAAGTCGAGCAAAAGACGCCCGCGAGCACAACGCTCGCGGGCGGCTTTTCGGAAGTATGCGGCAAATTTCGAGATCGCCGAGCACACGACATTTTTTGGCAACAAAACCCCTGATAAATTGTTGGTAAAACTGCGGTCTGGTCGGCAGTTCCAGATTTTGCCGCATACTTCCGAAAATAGGGGGTCAGATAAAGCCCCAGACGTTGCTTTTTGCCTAAAAATACTCGTCGAGGAAGTTGTTGACCGTATTCCAGTAGAGCTCGGGGTCAACTTGCGCACTCTTGGCGTGGGTGGCGCCATGTATGGTGAGCTTTTGCTTGACCTTGCTGGCGCACGCCTCGTAGTTTTGGTCGAGCATACTGTACGGCACAAAGGTGTCCTGGTCGCCGTGGATAAACAGCATGGGAACCGTCGCGTGTCTGAGTTGCTCCACACTGCTGGCCTTGTGGAAGTCGTAGCCTGCACGTACGTTGCACACCAGGTTGGCCACATCGAGCAAGGGAAAACTGGGCATACCAAATACATCCTTAAGCTGCAGGGAAAACTCGTCCCAGACGCTCGTGTAGCCGCAGTCCTCGATAATGCATTTCACGTTTGCGGGCAGAGATTCCCCCGCGACGTTCATGGCGGTTGCCGCACCCATCGACTCGCCAAAGACCAGGATGCGCGCCCCGGGGTCAGCCTGAACGATTCGCTCGATCCATGCGACGATGTCGAGGCGCTCGGGCCAGCCCATGCCGATATAGTCGCCGCCGGAGCGCTCGTGGGCGCGGGCGGCGGGCGCGAGCACGTTCATGTCGCGGTCGTGGAATCGCTTGACGTATCGGGCCATACCGATGGGCTCGTTGGTATATCCATGCAGGCAGACGGCGTAGTCGTGCGTGCTCTCCGACGCAGCAAAATACCAAGCGGCAAGCTCGGTTCCGTCATCTGCGGTGAGGCTGCTGCTCTCGCGATTCTCTTTAAACCACGCCCGCGCCTCGGTGTCCTCGGCATCCGGCTGTTCACCTTTTTTGTCGTTCTTGCTATCCTGCATCATCTTCATGGTGTACGGCGCTTGGGGGTTCAGGGCAAAGTCAAACAAAAAGTTGCCGGCAAATCCGAGCAACGTGACAACGAGCGCCAACGCAACGACGCCGGCTATCTTGAGCTTTCGATGGGAGCGTGCGTTTTGAGCCATGCGATATTCTCCTATAAGATGTTAATACATCAACATTTAATGCAAGCGCATTATGGACGTTCGCCGTTGATGCGTCAACAGGCAAAGAATGGGTAAACAAAGGGTCACGTATGGTGCAAATTTCGCACGCACCCAGACGCTTTGATATAGTGTTGAGAACTCTTTACGTTGGAGGATGTAACCGGCATGTCCGATTCGAGCGACAGTTCTAAGCCGCGACCCAAGACCGCGGCCGTTCCACACTACACGGTGGGCGAGGAGATCATGAACTCCGTCACCCATGGTGTCGGCTGCCTGCTGGGTATCGCGGGCCTGGTGCTCCTGATCGTATTCGCTGCCCTGCGCGGCGGAGGCCCAGACCACATGGCCGCGGCGATTGTCTATGGCGTCAGCATTATTCTCGAATATCTGGCTTCCACGCTCTATCACGCGATTCAGCCCGCGGGTGCCAAGCGCGTATTCCGCATCATCGACCATAGCTGCATCTACCTGCTCATTGCCGGCAGCTATACGCCGTTTTGCCTCATCACGCTCGCAAACGACGGCGGCCCCGCGCTGTTCTTTGCCGTGTGGGCCATCGCCATCATCGGCATCGCACTCGAGTGCTTTATGCGCGAGCGTCAGCCGCACTGGGTAAGCGGCTTGGTCTACCTGCTGATGGGCTGGCTTGTCGTCTTTAAGCTGCCCGAACTTGTGGCGCTGCTCAACCCCGTGGCACTTGCCCTGCTCGCCGTCGGTGGCGTGTGCTATACCGTGGGCGTGCCGTTCTATATCGCCAAAAACGTGCGCTATCTGCACAGTGTTTTCCACTTGTGGGTGCTCGCCGGCAGCATCTTCCAGTTCATGGCGGTGATCCTCTTCGTAATCTAGCGACCGCGCCCGCGTCCTCGTTTGGGCGCCGGCGCAATTGCCGTATCCGCCATCAACGTTTCACCCTGACGTCCCGAATCTTGGAGGTTCGAGAAACTCCCGATGGACATAACCATCTCCCTTATTACCACCCTCGTTTTGACCCTCATCAACGGCTACTTCTCCATGTCCGAGATGGCTCTCACCACGGCTAAGCGCGCCGTGTTGGAGCACGATGCCGAGGAGGGCGATAAGCGCGCCGAGCGCGCCGTCCAGCTCGCCGCCGACTCCGACCAGCTGTTGGCCACCATCCAGGTCGCCATCACGCTCGTGGGCTTCGCCTCGTCCGCCGTCGCCTCGACGAGCCTGTCCGACCCGCTTGCCACGTGGCTCATGAGCTTTGGCATCGCGCCGCTTTCCGCCATCGCGCGCGGCCTAGCGCCGGTCATCATCACCGTCGCCGTCGCCTTTGTGTCCATCGTGATCGGCGAGCTCGTGCCCAAGCGCATCGGCCTCGCTAACGCCGAGGGCGTATCCAAGCAGGTCGTGGGACCGCTCTCCGTGTTCCAAAAGATCGCCCGCCCGCTCGTGTGGCTGACCGGCGCCTGCTCCGACGGCCTGGCCCGCATCCTTCGCATCAAGAGCGCCGATGACCGCCAGAACGTCTCGGAGGAAGAGATCAAGTACATGGTCTCGGAGCAGGATGACCTGCTCGACGAGGAAAAGCGCATGATCCACGAGATCTTCGACCTGGGCGACACCGTTGCCCGCGAGGTCATGGTGCCGCGCGTGGACACCACCATGTGTGAGGACGACGAGACGGTCGCCGGCGTGCTGTCCACCATGCGCCAGACCGGCTTCAGCCGCATCCCCGTGTGTCACGAGGATCCCGACAACGTCGCGGGCATCGCGCACATCAAGGACCTGATCCAGCCTGCGCTCGACGGCAAGGGCGACCAGCCCATCGCCAGCTATTTGCGCGATGCCACCTTTGTGCCCGATACCAAGGACATCCTGCCGCTGCTGTCCGAGATGCAGACCTCGCACGACCAGATCGTGGTCGTCGTGGACGAGTACGGCGGCACGGCCGGCATCATCACCATCGAGGACATCGTCGAGGAGATCGTGGGCGAGATCGAGGACGAGTTCGACCCCGACAACAAGTACCTCACGCGCCTTTCGCGCCGCGAGTGGCTCGTCGATGGGCGTTTTTCGTGCGATGACGCGATTGAGCTTGGTTGGCCGCTCGAGGAAAGCGATGATTATGAGACCATCGCCGGCTGGATTTTGGAGCTTTGTGACTCGGTGCCCGACATCGGAGAGGTGTTTGAGGTCGCAGGGTACAAGTTCAAGGTACAGTCGATGCGTGGCCAGCGCATCTCGCTCATTCGCGTGATCGCTCCGGCCGAAACCGATAAGAAGGATTCCGAGTCCTCGGCAGAGAAGCCGGCGGCGTCGGGTGCGGGCTCTGTGGATCCGCACGATGGCGACGAGTAGGGCAAGGAAGAGTAGGGGAGAGTTATGGCAGGCCTGTTCAACATCCTTAAGGTCACCGTCAGCGAGGACAAGATTTGCGCGCACGTGCTGGTGAACCCCGGCATGCCGCTCATGACCTCGGAGGATATCGAGGCCACGGCGCGCGTGTACTACCTGGTGCCGGCGATTGCCAAGCACCTGTGCCTGGGTGATTCCGGTCGCGAGTTCCAGGACTGCATGGGCCAGACCGAGCTTTGCCACCTGCTGGAGCACGTGACGGTCGAGCTCATGAACGAGACCGGTCTTGCCGGCAGCATCTCGTGCGGTCGCACGCGCGTGAGCGAGCATGACGAGCGTGTCTTTGAGGTTGAGCTTTCGTGTCCCGATGACGCGTTGGCCATTGGCGCGCTGTCGTCGGCGACCTTTATGATGGACTGGGCGTACCTGCACGCCGACCAGCCGGCCCCCGACGTGGAAGGCACGGTCGCTGGCCTGCGTAACCTGGTGCTGGGCATGCGTGCCGAGGCCGAGGGCAAGGACCCGCACGAGGCCGTTGCCGCTGCGAACGGCGAGGACGTGGCCGAGGATGCGCCCGAGGGCGACGCTCCTGCCGACGCCGACACTGAGCCCGTTGCCGAGGCGCCTGCTGAGCCCGAGTCTGCGGAGCCCCAAGGCGTTCCGAGCTTTGACGACGAGCCGCAGATGCCAATCGATACCGAGGGTGCGGTCGCCGAGAACCACGAGGCCCCCGCGGCCGTCTTTGGCGGTGCGGCAACGGCCCCGTCCGGCTCGGCGCACGAGGGCAACCTGCCGCTCGTCGATGGCGCCGGCGAGAACCCGGCCGCCACGGTCGCCATGCCGGCTATGCCGCAGGAGTAGGCTCACTCGCTTATCACCATCATGTACCTGCGCTTTTACCGTACGCAGATGAGCGCGACGGCAAGTGTTGCGCTGCGGGTATAATGGACAGCATTCAAACGGTGGGCATCGAGGTGCCCGCAGGAGAGGAATGATCATGGGAAAGACTTTCAGCTTTGTCTCCGGTGCGCTCTTTGGTGCTGCCGCCGGCGCTATCATCGGCGTTGCTCTGGCCCCGCGCTCGGGTGCCGAGACCCGCGCCATGGCCGCCGATATCGCCAACGACGCCTGGGACAACATGCGTGACACCTACGAGCACAGTGCCGAGGAGGCTCGTGCCGCGGTCAACGACTTCGGCCCGATGGTCGATGCCAAGACCGATGACCTGCGCGCCAAGGTCGACCTGGCCCGCGAGCGCATGGATCAGCTTCGCGAGCAGCTCAACGACGCCATCTCGGGCGGCAACGTGACGCCCGCTGCCGACGTCGTGGTCGAGAACGTCACCGAGGCCGGCACCGAGGCCACGGAGTCCTCGACCGAGGCATAATGCGCGCAGGGGATTTTGTCGGCGTCAAGGTTTATCGTAAGCCTGCCGAAGACAAGCGCACCAAAAAGGACGGCACGCCGCGCAGCCCTAAAAAGCTCGGCAAGATTCACTTTCCCGTCTTTACCCCGGGCGGCACGCGCGTGGTGGGCTTTATGGTCCGCCAGTCCGATATTGCGGGTATGATCGAGCGCCCCGACCGATTTGTGGCGCTCGATGCCATCGGCGTCTACGAGGGTGCTGTCGCGGTCGACGACGTTAAGGGCACCTACGATGCCGCCGCGGCCAAGCGCCTCGATATCAACCTGGACGATTGCATCATCTGGGTTGGCATGGACGTGCGCACGGAATCGGGCGATGTCGTGGGCTACTGCTCGGACGTTGAGTTCAAGCCGCGCTCGGGCATTGTGCAGACGTTCTATGTGACCGCCAGCGCCGCATCGAGCATGTTGGTGGGCGACACGCAGGTGCCGCCGACGATGCTGCGCGGCTACGAGAACGGCGCGATGATTGTCTCGGACGAGGTCAAGTCGCTCGGGTATTCGGGCGGCGCGGCCGCTAAGGCTGCCGAGGCCAGTGTCGTGGTGGGCGATAAGGTCAAGAAGGGCGCCAAGGTGCTCGATGACAAGGGGTCGGTCGCCGTGGACAAGGGTAGCCGCGCACTGGGCAAGCAGCTCGGCAAGACGCGCGGTATGTTCAAGGCCTTTAAGGACGAATATCAAAAGGCGAGCGGGGGCTCGTCAAAAGCTAGCAAATAGCGACGTACCAAATGATGGGAGGCGAGCCGGAGACATGTTGCTCCGGCTCGCTGTGTTTATGGGGGAGGGCATATGCGCCAAAACGGATCTAACTTAAACGGGCACTCGGGTGCGCGTCCGACGGCGCGCCGCGACTTGGGGCAGCTGCCCAGCGGTCAGCGTCGACGTCGCCGTAAGCCCGGCGCGATGTACCTCAACCATAGCCGTGGGTTTAGCGATCGCAGCGCGCACATCGGCAACGGGCGCTCGCCGCGCCGACCGTCCCGTCTGCCCTATGCGCTCATCGCCGTGGGTTGCGCGCTCGTGCTGTTTATCGCTGCCGTCGTGGGCTACGTCAACCGCAGCGTGGACGTGGAACTCAACGGGCAAAAGACCGCGGTGCGCGTGGGCTCTACGTTGCAGAATCTCATCGACGATCAAAGCCTGACCGAAACGTACGACGCCGGCGATCTGCTGGCCGTCGACGATAGCGTGCTCAAGCGCCATGGCGGCGAAAAGCTGTCGGTGAAGGTCGACGGCAAGCGCGTGAAGCAAGGCAAATGGGATAGTCGCGAGCTTACGGGTGGCGAGAAGGTGACGGTCAAGGATGGCCGCAACGTGTACGAAAAGCACGAGGTCCAGGCCACGACTATCGAGCCAAAGCTTAAGGTCGAGGGCACGGGTGCCATTGAGTATGTCAAAACCTGGGGCGTTCAGGGCCGCTCCGAGGTATGGGTCGGCGAGCAGTCGGGCAAGACGCAGGACCGCGGCGAGGTCGTGCCCGCCACCGACTGCGTGGTCGAGTGCGCAAGCGTAGCGCCCAAGGGCAACGAAAAGTACGTGGCCCTGACATTTGACGAGGGTCCGAGCGGAGCGACCAAGCAGATCTTGCAGGTGCTCAAGGAAAAGGGCGCCACGGCGACGTTCTTCCTTTCGGGCGATGCGGCCGAGGCCTCGCCCGCTACCGCAAAAGCGATTGTCGATGCCGGGTGCGAGGTCGGCTCCAACAGCTACAGCGATGATTCGCTCAAGGGCGAGGATCGCGAGACGGTGCGCAAGCAGATCGCGAAGGGTACCGAGGCGATTAAGTCGGCGACCGGCGTCGAGACGATGTTGCTGCGCGCCCCCTACGCCGCGTTTGACGAGCAAAACTGGATTGACTCGATGGACCTGGTGTCCGCCGTTGTTTCGTGGAATATCGATTCGGGCGATTGGCTGCTCAACGGCACCGACGAGCAAGTATCGACCGTGCTCGACTCGATGACGCCGGGCAATATTGTGCTGCTCACCGATAGCGATGAGTGCGCCGAGCAGACGCTCGAGGCGCTGCCGCAGATTATCGATGGCCTTGTCGCCGACGGCTACAAGATCGTGACGCTCAGCGACCTGGTCAAGACGGACACGGCGTTGAGCAAAAAGCTCACCTCGCTCACCAAGGTCTCCATGCCCAAAAACGCCGTGTTCCCCCAACTCCCCGAGGACGACGACGCCACAGAGTAGTCATCGGGGACGTGCTTAAACGACTGGTCGTTTGGGACGGTCTTAATCGCTTTGTCCCACCGCGCTCATCCGGCTCTATGTCACGGATGCGTCAGCGTTTGGTATGCCTGCAATGTGCAGCGCATAAATTCGGTGCCGCAGCGCGATGCTGATGCTATAGTTACTGCGGTTAATGAGGGTCAAGAGAAAGGTTACAGGTGAAATCCAAACCTCGACCATACAGTCGATGACCCCATGCAGGTGCTTTCTGCGCGTGCACGGGGTGTGAGCGCCGAGCGGTGTGCCGCCCGCGCATGCGTATACATATCTAAAAGTCCACGGATTGCGTGCCGGCATGGTCACGCGGTTCGCAGGAATAATGATGGGGAGCACCATTGAATTATCTGAGTGAGATGCTCAAACTGCCGGTCTTGGACGTCGACGGCGAAAAGCTCGGCGTGGTTAACGATTTTGGCATTGCAACCGGAGAAGTTTTTCCGCACGTGACGTCGCTCGCGTTTCGCGGTCCCGGCAAGACGCCGTTTATGATCAGCTGGCGCAAGTGGGTCGACCGCATCGACGAGACGGGCGTGTACCTCAATACGTCTGCCACTAATATCCGCTTTTCCTACCTGCAGCCGACCGAGCTGCTGCTCGCGCGTGACGTGCTCAACAAGCAGATCGTCGACACGCAGGGCATGAAGGTCGTGCGCGTAAACGACATTAAGTTTTCCATGTCGGGCGAAAATCAGCTGCGCCTGCTGGGCGCCGAGGTCGGTGCTCGCGGTCTGCTACGCGCCATCAGCCCCACGCTCGAGCATGTCGTCGAGGGCTTTATGAAGCACTTGGGCAAGCCGCTCAGTGAGGACATTATCGCCTGGTCTTACATGGACCTGCTCGATCGCTCGACTAAGAACATCCAGCTCTCGGTGTCGCACAAGACGCTTGGCGAGCTGCATCCTGCCGACATCGCCGACATTATCGAGCAGCTCGACCCGCGCCTGCGCGCGCAGGTGTTCGCTCAGCTCGATACCGCTCAAGCCGCCGAGGCCATCTCGGAGTTCGATGACGACGAGCTCATGACCGAGATGCTCGAGGGCCTGTCCGATACCGACGCATCGTCGATGCTGGCCATGATGGACCCGGACGACGCTGCCGACCTGATCGACGAGCTCGATTACGAGAAGGCCGAGAAGCTCCTGCGCCTGATGGGCGTTAAGGAGGAGAAGGCGATTCGTAATCTGCTGGGCTATGAGGACAACACCGCCGGCCGTATCATGACCTCGGAGTTTGTCTCGCTGCCCGCCACGGCGACAGTCGGTGATGCCATCGAGGCGATTCGTAAACTCGACGAGGACTTTGAGAGCGTCTACTACGTCTACACCGAGGACCCGAGCGGCATGCTGACGGGCGTGCTTTCGCTGCGCACGCTGATCGTGGCCGACCGCGACGCCACGCTGGGCCAGCTCGCCTATCGCGATCTGGTCTACGTGTCGCCCGACGAGGACCAGGAAGACGTGACGGACGAGATGACCAAGTACGACCTGGTCGCCATCCCCGTTTGCGATGAGAACCGTCACATCTTGGGTATCGTGACCTTCGACGACGCCATGGACGTTATCGCCGAGGAGCATCAGGAGGACCTGCAGATCGCCGGTGTCGGCTCGGGCGATAGCGCGTCGGACGACTCGACGAACGTGCTCAGCTGGTTCGTGCATCGTCAGTACTGGGTCGTCGTGTGGGGCATCGCCTCGTGCATTATGGCGACCGTGCTGGGGACGGCGCTGGGCTCTGCGCATCTGGTGGTGTTCCCCATGTGCGCCATGCCGCTCGTGCTGCTGGCTGCCTCGCGCATGGTGTCGTTCGTCAAGAACTATTTCCTCGAGTACGACGGTCACGACGACGAGCCCAAACCGTACCTGGGATTCTTCTTCCAGAGCACGGGTATGGGCCTGATCCTTTCGCTCGTGACCTACCTGTGCGCGCAGCTGGTGCGCACCGCCGCGTTCCCCGATGCCACTATGTTTGAGGAGCAGCTCTTTACCGGCTGCTTTAATATCGCTGCCGTCATTTGCCTGGTTGGCAACATGAGCGCTGTGATTTATCTGATGGTGCTGTTCTGGCGCGACGAGCACGACCTTAACACGTCGGGCACCGCCATGAACGTCATCGCCGTCATGATCTCGTGTGTGGCGTACTGCATCGCCGCGGTGCTGCTCACCATGTCGGTCATGGGGTAGGTGGTCGCGTGCAAAATACGAAGCAAAAGCCGAGCACCAAGCAAAAGCTGACCATCGCGGCCATCTTTGGCGCCATGGGCCCCGGTCTGTTGGCGGCGCTTTCGGGTAATGACGCCGGCGGCATCGCCACGTATTCCAGCGCGGGCGCCAGCTATGGCTATAAGATGCTCTGGATGCTTCCCGTCATGACCGTGCTGCTTATCGTGACCCAGGAGACCGCGGCGCGTTGCGGATGCGTCACGGGTAAGGGCCTGGCGTCGCTCATTCGCGAGCGCTTTGGCGTGCGCAAGAGCGTGCTGGCCATGGCGGCGCTGTTGATCGCCAACACGGCGGTGACCATCTCGGAGTTCGCGGGTATCGCGAGTGGCCTTGCTCTGTTTGGCGTTCCGGCGAGTATCTCGGTGCCGCTCGTGGCGCTGCTGGTGTGGATGCTTACCATGTCGGGCAGTTTCCAGCGCATCGAGAAGATTTTGCTGCTGGTAAGCTGCGTGTTCGTGACCTACATCGTCGCCGCGTTTATGGCCGGCCCCAACTGGGGCGAGGTCGCGGTCGACTTGGTCGTCCCCAATATTCAAAACGACCCCAGCTACGTGTCGCTCGTGGTCGCAACGATCGGTACCACCATCGCACCGTGGATGATCTTCTTGGCTCAGAACAACGTGGTCGATAAGAATGCGGGCGAGGACGACATCGTGCTGCAGCGTATTGATACCGTGAGCGGCTCGATCGCCGCTGATATCATTGCGGGCTTCATTATCATCACGACCGGTACGGTGCTGTTCCCGGCGGGTATTCAGATTAGCGATGCCGCCGATGCCGCCCGCGCGCTGGAGCCCATCGCGGGCCAGTGGTCCACGGTGCTGTTTGCCTCGGGCCTGGTCGCAGCGAGCTTTTTGGCTGCCTGCGTGCTGCCGGGCGTTACGTCGAGTGCCATCTGCGAGGCTTTTGGTTGGGAGCGCGGCGCCGACCGCAGCTGGGACGAGGCTCCGGTCTATCGCGGCATCATTACGGCTATCATCGGCATTTCTGCCGTGTTGGTGCTCATGCCCGGTGTCGATTTGTTCCAGATTATGATGACCTCGCAGGTCATCAACGGCGTGCTGCTGCCCGTAGTACTGGTATTCCAGGTGGTTATCGCGGCGGATCGCCACATTATGGGCGCCAACCGCAACGGCCGCGTGTGGAATGTGCTCACGTGGGCGACCATCGGCGTGATTACGGTGCTGACAGTTGTCATGTTTGTGCTGCAGGCGATGGGTTACAGCGCCTAGCGTCTCTTTTGGGGCTTCGAGCGGGCCGTAGCGATGGGCTGCGGCCTGTTTTTTGCTTGCTATAGGGGGTTAGTTATATGGCAGTGGGCAAAAAATGCCAAATATGAGTACTGTTGCTAATGTGATAGCATTTATGTGCAAGAAGATAATATACACAATCTAGAGTGTGTACATTAAAATTCACCTCAGCAGGCTCTAATCCAGCTAGGTTGGCCGCTTTAGAGGTTTGCAGGGGTCGCTCGGACGCTATTTTGGGCGGATTTGCCTGCTACTAAAATAGCAACAGTACTCATATTTGCCCTTTTTTGCCCACAGCTCCTTGGCATGTTGCTACGAAGCCGCCCCTGGACTGGAATTGACAGCCCAGGGGCGGCTTTCGCTTGTCGCGGGAGTGTCCCCAGGTGCCGGCATAAAAGGAACGTCCCTAGCTGCCGGATTACTTGTCGGCGCTCAGCTTGTGCGGCTTGAAGGCGAGGGCGTTGACGAGCGCGTCAGTGGCAGACTTGACGGCCGCTGGCTGAGGGTCGTTGACGTGATCCTCGGGGTGCACGGGCAGGTCCTTCTTAACGGCATCGTGAATCAAGTTGAGGTATTCGGTCACGCCGATGGTCGACAGGTGCGTGCCGTCGCCATCGAACAGGTCATTTCGGTTGGCGCTGTATCCGTACCAGTCGATAACGCGCACGTTCTTGTAGCGCGTGGCGGCGTTGGCGATGGCCTGGTTGGTCGAGCCAACCCACGGCTGCGGGCTGCGCGTGTTCACAAACACGACAATGCGCTTGTCTCCCGCATCGGCCATGATGGCATCGATCTGGTCATCGGTCACCAAGCCGTTGGTGCCCAGGGCAAAGACCATGATTTTGCCGGCAAGGTTCTGCTGGATATAGCCCTCAAATGTCGCGCGGCCCGCATCGAATTGGCGGCCCTTTTCGGCATCGATGTGGCTGTGCGGGAACACGCCGTCAAAGGCGTCCACGGCACGTAGCGACACGGAGTCGCCGATCATGAGCAAGTCGTAGGAACCATCGGGGAAGCCATCGTTGTCCTTGTCGGTGTCGTCGGCTGCCTGTTGGTCCGTGGGCGCGGCGTTTTTAGCTTCCTTGTTGAGGACTTCGGCGCCTTCGCCGCTGAGCGCGGAGGTTTCCGGCACAAAGACCAGACCGCCCAGCGCGATGACAAGCACGATGCCGCAAGTGGCACACGCAGGAATATGCGAGCGCACCCAGTTGGCGGGCGTGGTGGTGCCATCGCGGAACTCTGAGACAGTGCGCCCAAAGGCACCCTTCCTAAACGGCGTCTCGATAAAGCGATAGGAGCATTCGGCGACGGCTACCACCAGCAGTATCTGCAAAATGTACTGCCACCAGGGCGTATCGTTGATGTTGGCGACCGGGTTCATGAGCAGCAACAGCGGATAGTGCCACAGGTAGATGCTGTAGGAGCGCTTGCCAACCCATACGAGCGGCTCGGCGGATAGCGCGCGGGCCACTATTCCCTGGGGCTGCACGCAGGCTGCGATGACCATGAGCGTGAGGATGGAGCACAGCAGCGTGCCGCCGCGATACTGGAACGCCGTGTAGCCGTTGGTGAGCGCGACCATGGCGGCAAGGCCAACCAGGCCCACGACGCCCAGCACATCGATGGATGCGGGCGAGGACCAAAAGCGCACGAGCGCGCTCGGCTGGGCCGGGGCAGTCTCGGCTGCATTGTCGGCCTTCGTGCCCTGCTTGTCTTCGGCATTCTTGCCGTGCTTGGCGACGAGGCGGTCGAGCCCCAGGCGATGTGCGAGGCGCACGGGCGCCAGGTCGCGATCGGGGATAAAGGCCATCCAGGCGCCCAGCAGCAGCGAGAACACACGGGTGTCAGTGCCGTAGTACACGCGGCTGGGGTCGGCGGCAGGGTTGTAGAGCACCATCATGGCAATGGAGGAAACAGCAGCCAGGCCCAGAACCACGCGACGCGTGCTGGGCTTGCTCATATGCATGGATACCATGGCAAGGAGCAGCGGCGGCCAAATCAGGTAGAACTGCTCCTCGATGGCGAGCGACCAAAAGTGCGTGAGCGGCGAGGGGTCGCCCAAGGCGTTGAAGTACGAGACGTCCTGAGCAATCTGCCACCAGTTGTTGAAGAACAGCAGCGACGGCAGGATGTCAGGACGCATCTTGGTGAGCATCACGTGGTTAAAGATCGTACACAGCGCGCAGGTCACCACCACGACGGTCACTACGGCGGGGAACAGGCGGCGGATGCGGCGAATCCAGAAGCTCTTGAGGTCGATGCGTCCGGTCTTGGCGACTTCGTTGAGCAGCAGGCGCGTGATCAGATAGCCCGAAAGCACAAAGAAGATCGTGACGCCGAGCAAGCCGCCTTGCGCCCACGTGAGGTTGAGGTGGTAGAGCACCACCGCGACAACGGCGAGCGTGCGCAGGCCGTCGAGGGCGGGAATGTAGCGGGATTTGGGACGAGCGGGCGTCTGGTCTGCGGTGGCGGCGCTGGCATGGTTCGCTTTGTTGGCGGGCGAACGATGGGGGCTCGGGGCGCGTCGCGACTCGCCGGTGCGGCGCTCGGCGCGCGGGCGTTCGTGCGGCGCCGGCTCGTTGCCCATACGGCGCGGGCCGCGCGAGCTCGATTGCGGGAATTGTTCCATAAAACATCATCCAATGACGAGAATAATCAGCACATATTCATTGTAGCTGCCCGCTCCTGTGAATGCTTGCTGCTGGCGCAACCTCAAGCGCGCGTTCACATCAAAGTGAACTAAAGTTATAGAGGTGCGAAAGCATACGGTTGACGGCCGACGGTGGGTATAAAGCCCGCAGATGAGGAGGTTTCCATGGCAGATCGCGGCATCGTTGCGGTGTTCGGCAGCATGAACATGGACCTTTCGGTGGCGTGTGAGCGCATGCCGCGTGCGGGCGAGACTGTCGGCGGTAGCGGTTTTATCACTAACGCCGGCGGCAAGGGCGCCAACCAGGCCGTAGCCGCCGCGCGCATGGGCGCGCACACGCATATGATCGGCGCGGTCGGCTGCGACGCATTTGGCACGTCGCTCGTGGCGGGGCTCCAAGACGCCGGCGTGGACTGTGTCTTTGTAGCGCGTCGCGATGACGTGGAGACGGGAACGGCGACCATCATTCGCTGCGAGGGTGACAACCGCATCGTGTTATCGCCGGGCGCCAACCATGCGCTTTCGGGCGAGGACGTTGCCTGCGCGCTGCGTTATCTGGTGGCCGATGAGCTCGATGCCGATATCTGCGACCTCGCCCCGGCAGCCGGCGGTGTCTTTATCGCCCAAGGTGAATGCGATCTGATGGCAACGGCCGCGGCGCTCTCTTGCGCCCACGGGCTGGGGTTCTATACGGTCTTTAACCCGGCGCCGGCGTGCGACCTGCCGGCGGGAGCGTGGCCTGCGGTCGACTTGGTTTGTCCCAACGAGACCGAGTGCCAGGTGCTGACGGGTATTCTGCCCACGGACGACGCGAGCTGCGTGGCTGCGCTTGGGGCCTTGCTCGCCAAGGGCGCCGGTGCCGCGGTCATCACGCTGGGCGGATCCGGGGCGGTTACGCTCGGCGATGACGGAGGGCTGCTGCGCATGCCGGCGCTCTCCAGCGAGGTGGTCGACACCACGGCTGCGGGCGATACGTTTATCGGCGCACTTGCGGCGGCTCGGCTGCAGGGCTTGCCTCTCTTTGAGTGCATGGCCGCGGGCGCTCGCGCCTCGGCAGTGACGGTGTCGCGCCTGGGCGCTCAGCAATCGATTCCCACGCGCGCGGAAGTCGAGCGTAAGTTTGGTTTAGACGGTTTAGACGGAGAAGCGGAGTAGAACAATGGCAACCAAGAAGCTGATCCTTGATCTGGATATGGGTGTGGACGACGCCATGGCGCTCGCCTATGCCATCGCGAGCCCCGAGGTGGAGCTCGTCGGTATTACCACGTGCTTTGGCAACGTGCGCGTCGAGCAATCGGCGCATAACTGCCTGGCGGTACTCGACCTGCTGGGTCGCCCCGAGGTGCCGGTGTACCTGGGCGCCGATCGTCCCATTAAGTCGAACGAGCCCTATACGCCGCCGGCGTCTACCACGCTCATCCATGGTAAAAACGGCATCGGCGGCGCGAGCGTGCCCGCATCGCCCTACGAGCCGGTGGGGGCGACATCGGCCGATGGCAACGCAGCGGTCGATTATCTGATCGATGCCGCGCGCACCTATGGACCCGATCTGGTCTACGTGGCGACCGGCCCGCTCTCAAACTTGGCGCTTGCCCTGGAGCGCGATGCGGCGGCGATGATGTCCATCGGCCGCGTGGTCGTGATGGGCGGCGCCCTTACCGTGCCCGGCAACGTGAGCGCGGGCGCCGAGGCCAACATGGCAAGCGATCCCGAGGCCGCCGATGCCGTGCTGCGCTCGGGCCGTAAGCTCACCATGGTTGGTCTGGACGTGACGCATCGCGTGGTGCTGACGCGCCGCGACATTGCCGGTTGGACGGGCTCGGGCACCATGGCGGGCTGCGCATTTGCGAGTATGGTCGAGCACTACATTGGCTCGTACGAGATGAACGCCCCTTACCTGGGCGGCTGCGCGCTGCACGATCCGCTTGCCGTTGCCGTGGCGATTGATCCCACGCTCGTGGGCGCACTTGGTTGCAACTTGCGCGTCGACCTGCTCGGCGAGTATCGCGGCCGCACTATCTGCGACGAGCATCGCCTGTCCGACCCCGACAAGAGCGCGCTTGTGGCACTCACCGTGGACGCCCCGCGCTTTCTGTCCGAGTTCAAGGCGCGCATGGCCCGCATCCTAGGCTAGGCTCGGGATCGAAGCACGCCCATCTGCTCGATGTGGCCGCTGGCGGGCCGACATCTACCGTTCGCCAGCCCGATGGTCCCCGGGGCGGGGAGAGCGCTATAATGCATTCTGCATCTTGGATTGTTACTCCTGTGTGGAGGCATGCCCAAGAGCAATACAACACGGATTGTTACGTAAGGCATGACCGCAATAGCACTGCTATTGGCTATCATGCCTTTTTCTGTGAGTGTTCTTGAAAGGAGGTTCACCATGCTTGCAATTAAAAAGCTTAACAACAACGCGGTTCTTTGCCGTGACGGACAGGGGCGAGATGTCATCGCCATGGGCAGGGGCGTCGGTTTCGGCGGAGATTTTCCTCGAGAGCTCCCTCTTTCTAAAATCGAGCATACGTTTTACGACATTGATCCTAAAGGACAAGATGTCATGAGGGATCTTCCCTCGGATATCGTGATGTTTGCGGCGAAAGTTATGGACATCGTTGCCAACGAACTGCCCTACGACCTCTCGACCAATGCGACGCTGTTCATGGCTGATCACCTGTCGTTTGCCGTTGCGCGAGCCCAAAAGGGGGTCCGCATCGCGATGCCTCTTGCCCATGAAGTGCGGGAGACGTATCCGAAGGAATACAAGGCTGCCCAGTTTATCGTCATGCGACTCGAGAAGGAGCTCGGAGAGCGGCTTCCCAAGGATGAGATTGCCAGTATTGCGATGAATCTCGTGAACGCACGGGTTGTTGAAGCCGTCAAAGCCACGGCCGAGCCCGCAAAGCAGTTCGACGATATGCTCGAGGACGTTATCGAGATTCTCGAAAGCGATTTCCGCATTATTGTCGACCGCGATTCCTTTGATTTCACCCGCTTCGCCACGCATCTGCGGTACCTGTTCAAGCGCATTCAAGCCGGCGAGTCGCTGAACAGCGCCAACATGCAGATGTACAAGAACTTTCGTGAGGAGTTTCCGCAGTTGGCAGAGTGCGTGAAGCATATCGGTTCCTATTGTCGTGAAACGTGGGACGCCACGCTCTCCGAGGAGGAGGAACTCTATCTGATGATCCATCTCAACCGGATCATCTCCAAAAAAGGATTGTAACCCGTAGCCATTCGGGGCATGACCTTTGCCGATTCGAACAGTAAGCCAAGATTGTGCAAAGGAGCCAATGATGGCAAATTACAAAAAGGTGGCAGAGCAGATTCTCTCCACTGTGGGCGGGGCGGAAAACGTGGCTTCGGTTACGCATTGCATGACGCGCCTGCGCTTCAACCTCAAGGATGAAAGCCTCTCGAATGATGAGAAGCTTGAGGACATCTCGTCTATCATCAGCGTCGTGCACGCCGGAGGGCAGGTGCAGCTGGTGGTCGGGCCCACGGTCGACAAGGTCTACGACGAGGTTTGTAAGCAGGGCGGATTCGAGGTCACGGTATCGATTGACGAGGAACTCGATGGCCCTCAGCTTAGCTGGAAGGAGCGCTTGGCGCCCAAGCACCTCTTCAATCAGCTGCTCGATGCCGTGAGCGGCGCTATCACCCCGATCCTTCCGATCTTTTGTGTCGCCGGTATCTTCAAGATGCTCGTTATTCTGTTTGGGCCCGAAGGCGCCGGTTTTATGTCCGAAACGAGCGACCTGTATCGGATCCTTTCCCTGGTGGGCGATGCGGCGTATTACTACTTCCCGGTGTTTGCCGCCTATAGCTCGGCTAAGAAGTTCAAAACGAGTCCTGTGCTGGCACTGCTCATCGCTGTTGTGATGATTTATCCCGACATGCTCGCTATTGTTGAGGACGGAAAGCCTTTCAGCGTCTTCGGCATCCCCATGCAGCTCGTCAACTACACCCAGGCTGTTCTTCCGGTCATCTTGATCACCTGGGCCCAGTCCTATGTTGAGCGCTTCTTTAAGAAGATCTCGCCTGATATGTTGCGCATTCTGATCGTACCCGTGGGTACGGTGCTCGTGATGTTGCCGGTCGCGCTGTGCCTCTGCGGCCCTGCCGTCCAATTTGTCATGGGCCTTGTGGCCGATTTCATCATTTGGCTCGCCTCTGTTGCCGGTCCCGCTGCGACCGCGGTTGTCGGCGCATTCTGGAATCTGATCATCGCCACCGGCATGCACGTGCCGATCTATACCGCCATATTGCCCGCCGCGCTCCAGAACGGTTACGACGCCATCTTATACCCCGGCACCGCGGTTGTAGCCTACACCACGCTTGCCATCGCGCTCGCCTATGGCCTGCGCGCTAAGGACAAGGAGAGTCGAGCCACGGGCTGGAACTTGTTCATCACCTATGCCTTCGGTCGCGTGAGTGAGCCCATCATCTACGGCATCCTGTTTCGCGACAAGAAGGCTCTTGCCTGGAACATGATTGGTGGTGCTGTCGGTGGTCTGCTGGTAAGCCTTCTTCATGCCAACGTCTATATCTTCACTGGCGTTGGTTTCCCATGGATGAACGTGCTCATGTTTGCTCAGGATATCATCCCTGGCACCATCGGGTGTCTTGCTGGCGGTGCCGTGACGTTTGCGTTGGCGATGATTTTTGGATTTGAAGGACAGGAGAAGATGCCGTTGAAGTCCAAGAGCGGCGATTCTGAGGCCGTTGAATCCGTCGAGGCATAAGAGGCTACTACACAAATATGCTCCCCAGCCGTTGCGCGGTCCGACCCCTTGGCCGCGCAACGGTACTGTGCTGTTGCGCGGCACTTGCCGAGTCCGTTGCGTTCGACAGTGTGGGCCGGGAATTTGATAGAAAGGACGACACCATAATGTTTAGAGAAGATTTTTTATGGGGCGGGGCTCTGGCTGCAAACCAGTGCGAGGGAGGATGGAACGAAGGCGGTCGCGGTTTAGCCAATTCCGACATGCTGCCGTTTGGCGATCAACGCATGGACGTCATGCGGGGAGACCTTGATCCGCGTGCGTTGGCACCCGACAGCTTCTATCCCGCTCGCAAGGGCATTGATTTTTACCATAGGTACAAGCAGGATATTGAACTGTTTGCCCAGATGGGTTTTAAATGCCTGCGCTTATCAATCGCCTGGAGCCGCATTTTTCCCAAAGGAGACGAAGCCGAGCCCAATGAAGAAGGCCTTGCCTTTTACGAGGATGTTTTTAGGACGTGTCGCGCGCATGACATTGAGCCTTTGGTGACGCTCAACCACTATGATGTCCCCATGCATCTCGTCGATGCGTATGGCGGATGGCGCGATCGCAGGTTGGTCGACCTGTTCGAGCGATATTCGCGTACCGTGTTCGAGCGCTATCGGGGATTGGTCAATTATTGGCTGACCTTTAACGAGATCAACATCATGACGCAGGCGTGCTTTATGGCGGCGGGGATCATCTTCGAGCAAGGGGAGAATCGCTATGCAACGGTTCACACGGCCGTGCACCATGTATTGGTTGCGAGCGCCCGTGCGGTCGGGGCGTGTCATGAACTGTGCCCTGGGGCGAAGATCGGTTGCATGCTCAACGCAGGTGTCTTCTATCCGGCTACATGTGATCCGGACGATGTGCTGGCTGCGCAGGCTGAGAATCGCAGCCATTACATGTTTACCGACGTCCAGGTGCGCGGTGCGTACCCGAGCTATGTTCTCAAGGAATACGCCCGCCATGGTTTTGAGGTGCCCTATCGGGATGATGACCGCGAAGTACTGGCTGCAAACCTGGTCGATTTCGTCTCGTTTTCGTATTACTCGACGCGCGTCGCAAAAGCGCATGCGGAAGGTCAGTTCGATTCGAACCTTCTTCGCTCGGCGCCTAATCCGTATCTAAAACAGGAGCCTTGGGGGAGGTTTATCGACCCCAAAGGGCTGCGCGTCACCATGAATGAAATCTGGGATCGCTATCAAAAGCCGCTGTTCATCGTCGAAAACGGTTTGGGTGCTCCTGATGTGCCGGAAGATTCGGGTGAAATAGAAGACGACTATCGAGTTGAATACCTGCGGGCCCACATCGAGGCGATGAGGGAGACCGTCGAGCTCGACGGGGTGGAACTCATGGGATATACCTGTTGGGGCCCGATCGATTTGGTTTCGGTCGCCACAGGACAGATGCGTAAGCGCTACGGGTTTATCTATGTCGATCGAGACGATAGCGGTGCGGGCTCGTTTGAGAGACGTAAAAAGAAAAGCTTCGAATGGTACCGACGCGTAATAGCAAGCAATGGCGAAGACCTTGCGTGATAACGTTAAGATGGACAAATGCGCCCGTTGGGGGAATAGTCGTGCCACTTCGCTTGACAACAGGCTAAACTAGCTATTAAACATTTACTATTCTGTTTAGATTGAATTTGCGGTCGTTTAGTTGCCGAGCCACGGGGCGGTCAAGCCACGATGCTCGGCCGCGACCGATGCTAGGGGGAACGATGGCTAAAGCAAGCGTCCGCGAGATCAGCCGCATTACCGGCTTTTCGCCCGCAACCGTGTCCAACGCGCTCAACCGCAAGCGCAGCGTGAGCGAGGAGACCGCCAAGGTCATC
The DNA here is from genome assembly GCF_040910265.1 of Collinsella aerofaciens. GTDB lineage: Bacteria > Actinomycetota > Coriobacteriia > Coriobacteriales > Coriobacteriaceae > Collinsella > Collinsella aerofaciens_BK. The sequence goes on from NZ_JBDGAW010000005.1 coordinate 59,282, forward strand.
CTGGAGTGCGCGCAGTCGCTTGGCTATCAGCAGTCGACGCAGCTCGAGAGCATCCAGTTTGTGCTTGCGCGCAAGACGGGCGCCATCCTGGACGAGAGCACCTTCCATCCCGCGGTCATCGAGGGCGTGGAGCGTCAGGCGCGTCGCCACGGTATGAGCACGAGCTTTGTCTCGCTCGACTTTAGCGACCTGGACGCCGTGCGCCCGCAGGTCGAGGGTCTGATCGCCGACCCGTCGGCCGCCATCGTGCTGATGGGTACGGAGCTGGGCGAGGAGGACTACGCCCTGTTCGCCAACGCTGCCGCCCACCTGATTGTGCTCGACGGCTGGAGCGACCGCCAGTATTTCGATGCCGTGGTCATCGCCAACACCGATTCGGTGCTGCGTGCCGTGGATTACCTTATCGAGAAGGGCCACAAGCAGATTGGTTATCTGGCGGGCGACCTTCGCATCCGCAACTTTAAGGACCGCGAGCGCGGTTACCGCCAAGCGCTTGAGGATGCGGGTCTTGAGGCTAATCCGGCATGGCGCGTCACGCTGGGCACCACGCTCGAGGGCGCTTATCGCGACATGGGCGTGTGGCTCGACAATGTCTCGCGCGACGATCTGCCGACGGCTTTCTTTGCCGAGAACGACGTGCTCGCCGTGGGCGCCATGCGCGCGTTCAACGAGCACGGTATTCGCGTGCCCGAGGATGTCTCGATCATCGGCTTTGACGACCTGTCTTTGGGCGCCTTCTCCAACCCGCCGCTCACCACGGTGCATGTTCCCAAGCACGAGGTGGGCGAGATCGCGGTGCGTCGCCTGGTGGGCAACATCCGCAACCCCAAGAGCTATACCTGCAAGACGGCCGTGTCGACCTACTTTGTCGAGCGCCAGAGCGTGTGCGAGATCTAGGCGAAGAAAACGCCGGGGCGCAGGGCGGCAAAGCTCGCTAAGGCAGCCATATCTAACGCTACTAAGAGAGGGTCCTTCGGGGCCCTCTTTTTGTTTCCCTTGTATGTTCAGTTTGTTTACATACCGTTTAGGCTGATTTCTCTACCGTTTACGGGACTTTCGCGCTAGACTATTAAACAAAAGAGTAAAACATTTAGTAAACAGAACAAAACGAAACATGCGTCTGTTTACTGAACATGTGATTAGGGGAGGACGTACATGGACAAGATCAAGCTCGGCTTTGTGCCCACGCGCCGCAGCATCTTTAGCGCGCCGGACGCAATCAAGTATCGCGGCCTGACGGCTGATCGCCTGCGCGAGATCGGCGTCGACATCGTGGATATCGACGACATCAATGACGAGGGCCTGCTGTTCGACGACAGCCACATTGAGCCTATCGTCAAGAAATTCCGCGCCGAGGGCGTCGATGGCATTATGCTGTGCCACGCCAACTTTGGCACCGAGTACGTTTGCGCTCGCCTTGCCCGCGAGCTCGGCCTGCCCGTGCTGCTGTGGGGCCCGCGCGACGAGCGCCCCGAGCCCGACGGCACGCGCCTGCGCGATAGCCAGTGCGGTCTGTTCGCCACCGGCAAGGTCCTGCGCCGCTTCCAGGTTCCCTTCACCTACATGACCAACTGCCGCCTGACCGACCCCGAGTTCGAGCGCGGCGTTTGGGACTTTTTGGCCGTTTGCAACGTGGTCAAGACCTTCAAGCACACTCGCATCCTGCAGATGGCGACCCGTCCGTTCGACTTCTGGTCCACCATGTGCAACGAGGGCGAGCTGCTCGAGAAGTTCAATATTCAGCTTTCGCCCATCCCCATGACCGAACTTGTCCAGGCTGTGCGCGACGCCCAGGCCGACGAGCAGGCCATGGCCGCCATGCTTGCCCACATCAACGACAGCTTTGAGATCTGCATCCCCGAGGACAAGGTCCCTGCGGTCGCCGGTCTTGCCATCGCCATGAAGCGCTTGGTCGAGAAGTATGGCTGCAACGCCGGTGCCATTCAGTGCTGGAACGCTCTGCAGGACGAGCTGGGCATTATGCCCTGCGCCGCCAACGCCATCCTCAACGAGATGGGCATCCCCGTCGTCTGCGAGACCGACATCCACGGCGCCATCACCGCGCTCATGGTCGAGGCAGCCGATCTTGGCCGTCACCGCGGCATGTTCGCCGACTGGACCGTGCGTCATCCCGACAACGAGAACGGCGAGCTGCTGCAGCACTGCGGCCCCTGGCCCTGCAGCTGCGCGGCGGTCAAGCCCAAGCTCACCTACCCGCTGGCTTTCGATCACCCCGGCGCGCTGACGGCCGAGGCCAAGCACGGCGACCTCACCCTTGCCCGCTTTGACGGCGACAACGGCGAGTACTCGCTGCTGCTGGGCAACGCCCGCGGCATCGACGGCCCGGCCGGCATGGGCACCTACCTGTGGGTCGAGGTCGAGAACCTCAAGCGCCTCGAGGCCAAGATCGTCGAGGGTCCCTACATCCACCACTGCGTGGCCATCCACGCCAACGTGGTGCCGGTGCTCTACGAGGCATGCAAATATATCGGCATCGCCCCCGACCTGTACGACCCCATCGAAGAAGACGTCAAAGCCTACCTGCGAGGAGAGTAGAAATGGCAACTATCGAAGAGCTTGAGTCCCTGCGCTGGGACCTCCGCCGCGATTGCGTCGACATCATCATGGCCGGCGCCGGCGGCCACATCGGCGGCGACATGTCGGTCATCGACGCGCTCATGACCCTCTACGCCAACCATCTGAACATTTCGCCCGAGACCGTCGACGATCCCAACCGCGACCGCTTCGTGCTCTCCAAGGGCCACGCCATGGAGGCCTACTACGCGGTGCTGTGCCACGAGGGCTATCTGGACCTCGACGACGTCAAGGCCCGCTTCTCCAAGTTCGGCAGCCCCTATATCGGCCACCCCAACAACAAGCTTAAGGGCATCGAGATGAACTCTGGCTCGCTGGGCCACGGCCTGCCCGTGGCGGTGGGCATGGCGCTCGCCGGCAAGATGGACGGTCGCGACTACCGCGTCTACACCATCATGGGCGATGGCGAGCTTGCCGAGGGCTCGGTCTGGGAGGGCGCCATGAGCGGCGGCAACTACCAGCTCGACAACCTGTGCGCACTCGTGGACCGCAACCGCCTGCAGATCAGCGGCAGCACCGAGGATGTCATGAAGCAGGACTCGCAGGAGGAGCGCTGGGCCGCCTTCGGTTGGAACGTGCTGTCCATTCCGGGCAACGACGTCCAGGCCATCGACGCCGCGCTGACGCTTGCGGCCGAGACCAAGGGTAAGCCCACGGTCATCATCCTCAACACGGTGAAGGGCTACGGCTCGCCCGTTATGGAGGACAAGGCCGGCTGGCATCACCACCTGCCCAACGACGAGGAATATGCCCAGATCATCGCCGATTTCGCTGCCCATAAGGAGGCCGTCAATGGCTAACAAGATCGCCAACCGCAAGGTTATCTGCGACACGCTGCTCGAGGCCGCCGCAACCGACAAGGACATCGTCGTCCTGTGCTCAGACTCCCGTGGCTCCGCGTCGCTCACGCCGTTCTTCGATCAGTATCCCCAGCAGTCCGTTGAGGTCGGCATTGCCGAGCAGGACCTGGTGAGCATCGCCGCCGGCATGGCTTCGTGCGGCAAGAAGGCTTGGGCCGCCTCGCCCGCATCCTTTGTGACCACGCGTTCGTATGAGCAGTGCAAGGTCGACGTTTCGTACTCCAATACCAACGTCAAGCTCATCGGCATCTCGGGCGGCGTGTCCTACGGCGCCCTGGGTATGAGCCATCACTCCGCGCAGGATATCGCCGCCATGAGCGCGATCCCCAACATGCGCGTGTATCTGCCGAGCGACCGCTTCCAGACCGCCGAGCTCGTGCGCGCCCTGGTCGCCGACAACAAGCCCGCCTACATCCGCGTGGGCCGCAACCCGGTCGAGGACGTGTATACCCAGGACGAGTGCCCGTTCCAGATGGATCGCGCCACCTGGGTGCGCCGCGGCACCGATGTGACGATTGTCGCCACCGGCGAGATGGTCCGCCATGCCGTGGATGCCGCCGATCTGCTGGCCGAGCAGGGCATCTCCGCCACCGTACTCGACATGTACTGCGTCAAGCCGCTCGACGCCGAGGCCGTGATTGAGGCCGCCGGCGCCACGCGTGCCGTCGTGACCGTCGAGGAGCACAGCCCCTTCGGCGGCTTGGGCTCTATGGTCGCGCAGGTGGTGGGCGAGCATTGCCCGCGTCCGGTCAAGTGTCTCTCCCTGCCCGACGCGCCGGTCATCACTGGCACGAGCCCCGAGGTCTTTGCGCACTACGGCCTGACGGGTGTCGGAATCGCTGAAACCGTTAAGGACTTCCTGCCCGCAGAGTAATTGGAATGTGACAAAGGGACAGTCCCTTTGTCACATTCATTTTGAAAGGGGTGGCCATGGGCCGCTACATCATCGGAATCGATCAGTCCACGCAGGGCACCAAGGCGCTGCTGGTGGACGAGGGCGGCCATCTGATTCATCGTGCCGACCGCTCGCATCGCCAGATCGTCAACGAGGCCGGCTGGGTGAGCCATGATCCGGCCGAGATCGCGGCCAACGTCCTGGCCGTGGCGCGTGCCGTGGTGGAGGAGACCGGGGTCAATCCGGCCGATGTCGCCGGCATCGGCATTTCCAACCAGCGCGAGACCACCGTTGCCTGGAACCGCACGACGGGCGAGCCGCTGTGCGACGCCGTGGTGTGGCAGTGTGCCCGTGCCCGCGAGCTGTGCGACGAACTGGCCGCGCGCGAAGGCGTGGCCGAGTTGGTGCGCGACACGACGGGCCTGGTGCTCTCGCCCTACTATCCGGCGGGCAAGATGGCCTGGATTCTCGCAAACGTGCCGGCAGCTGCTAAGGCCGCTGCGGCGGGCGAGCTGTGTCTGGGCACGATTGACGCCTGGGTGGTCTGGACGCTCACGGGCGGCACCGAGTTTCGTTGCGACTGGTCCAACGCCAGCCGTACGCAGCTGTTCGACCTGCGCCGTGGCTGCTGGAGCGAGCCGGTGTGCCAGGCCTTTGGCATCGACGCTGCCTGCCTACCGCAGGTGACCGATTCCGACGGTCTGTTCGGCACAACGGACCTGGGCGGCTTTTTGCCGGCGCCCGTGCCCATTCACGGCGTGCTCGGCGACAGCCACGCCGCCCTGTTTGCGCAGGGCTGCCACAGCCGCGGCATGGCCAAGGCGACCTATGGCACCGGCAGTTCGGTCATGATGAACGTCGGCGACGAGTTTGTCGCCAGCTCGCACGGGCTTTCGAGCTCGCTCGCGTGGCGCATGGACGGCGTGACCGAGTACGTGCTCGAGGGTAACGTGAGCTACGCCGGCGCCGTCAAGACGTGGCTGCGCGACGACCTGGAACTCATCAATAACCCCGAAGAGGTCACCGACCTGTGCTATGCCGCCAACCCGGCGAGCCGCGTCTACTTTGTGCCGGCGTTTACCGGCCTGGGCGCGCCGCACTGGGCAAGCGACGCCGAGGGCTGCGTCTTTGGCATGACGCGCACCACCGGCCGCGCGGAGTTCGTGAAGGCTGCCGACGAGTCGATCGCCTATCAGATCTTCGACGTGATCGATGCGATGGTCGAGGATTCGGGCGCGGCGCTGGCCGAGCTTCGCGTTGACGGCGGCCCCACGCGCGATGCGTACCTGATGCAGTTTGAGAGTGACCTGGTGGGCTCGCCCATCCGCATCGCGAGCAACGACGAGATGAGCGGCCTGGGCGCGGCTTGGGCCTGCGGCATTGCGCTGGGCATGTACACGCGCGACGTGGTTGACGTGTACGGTGCCCGCGGCATTGTGGAGCCCTCGATGCCGGCAGACGAGCGAGCCAAAAAGATCGCCGGCTGGCGCCACGCCGTACAATCTACGATCGCGTACACCGCCTAGCATGATTTTTCTGGGACGGGGATTAAAAACTCATTGGTCCCCGTCCCAGGTAGCTAATTTGGGACGGGGCTTTTTTGACTGGTATGATTGGTGCGACCATTCCAACCAGCTAAAAGAGCCCCGTCCCAAATTGACTACCGAGAGGATCTACCATGGAGCGCATTGCGAGCTTTTCTGTCGATCATCTGCTGCTTGAGCCCGGCGTGTACGTGAGCCGCATCGACCGCGATCCGGCGACCGGAGCCGCCGTCACCACCTTTGACCTGCGCCTGACCACGCCCAACAAAGAGCCGGTCATGAACACGGCCGAGTGCCACACCATCGAGCACCTGGGCGCGACGTTTCTGCGCAATCATGTCGAGTGGTCGAGCCGTATTGTCTACTTTGGCCCCATGGGCTGCCGCACGGGCTTTTACCTGGTCGTGTTTGGCGAGGCGACGAGCGAGGAGATCCTGCCGCTCGTGCGCGAGCTGTTTGAGTTCGTCGCCGGCTTCGAGGGCGATGTCCCCGGCGCCGCTCCCGAGGAGTGCGGCAACTACCTGGACCAGAACCTCCCCATGGCCAACTGGCTCGCGCACCGCTACCTTGACCGCGACCTGACCGATATCGACGAGAAGCACCTGCACTATCAGCAGGCATAAGGATTGCCTTCTGCTTCTAAACCGTTCACATGGAGATATCGACCGTTTAACTGTTTAGTAATGTTTACACGAGGTCATTTACGGTGTTTCGCTTAAACTGGCAACCAGAGTGATATTCAGGCAAGGCTCCTGAAGCAGCATCTGTCGACATTGATTGTCGGATTCTGCTTCGGGAGCCTTGTTTTGTTTAAGGGGGACACATGGAAATCGTTAAACGAATTAACACCAGCGCTGTCCTCTGCATCGACGGAAATGGCAGGCAGCTGGTGGCATTCGGGCGTGGCCTGGGGTTTAAGGACGTTGGCGATGAATTACCGCTCTCGGAGATTCAACGAACGTTCTATAACGTTAGTTCCCGCTACATCGCTCTCATTGATGAAGTCTCGGATGAACTTCTCGAGCTGACCTCGGATGTTATTGATATGTCGACAGGACTGCTTCCCTATGAAGTAAGCCCTAATTTGCCGTTTATTCTTGCGGACCATATCGCGTATGCAATTAAGCGCAAGGAGCAAAACATTGTTGTCCATATGCCCTTGTCTTTTGATGTTCGCCAACAATATCCCGTCGAATTCAAAATCGGCGAGTACGCGCTTCGAATAATCAGGAAACGTCTCAATGTTAGGCTTCCCGCTCATGAGACAGTTGGAATTGCCATGGCGTTTATCAATAACATGGCCGATTCGGATTCATGTGAGCTGGCTGAAGAGTTTGGCACGGACGTTTACGATCGCGTTCTCGAAGAATCAACTATTGCTGTTGAAAGACGGCTTGGTATTCAAGTTGATCGGGAGGGCTTCGATTATGCAAGGTTCGCAACCCACCTTCAGTACCTATTCAATAGGTTGAACTCTGGCGAAAGTATCGTAAGCGACAACCGCAAGATGTATCTCTCGCTCAAAGATGAATATCCGGTGGCATCGGCGTGCGCCGATGACATCGCTTCTGTTCTCAGCCGGCTGACGGGCCAAGAACTTATAGACGAAGAAAGACTCTATCTGATGATGCATATCAATCGAATCGCATCGAAAGCTAGGTAATTGGTCGGCGAAGGCGCGCGCTTTGCCGATGGTTACATATAAAACACAACATGGGAGAAATGGTATTTATGGCAGATACAACCAAGCTCGCTGCCGAGATTCTCGAGATGGTGGGCGGTGCAGAAAACGTTACATTTGTAGCCCACTGCATGACTCGTTTAAGGTTCAATCTTAAGGACGAAAGCATCGTAGATGATGCAAAAGTCAAGGCAATCGATGGTGTGATCGATATTCGCCATTCAGCAGGGCAATACCAAGTGATTGTGGGGCCCAAGGTCGATAAGGTCTACGAAATCGTTGCAAAGGAAACCGGGGTTGACACCGGGAAGTCCGCGGCAGATGAAGGCGAGACCAAAGGTTTTCTGGGAAAGCTGATGAAGCTGATCAGCGGCATCATGATGCCCGTTCTTCCCGCCTTGATTGCATGCGGAATGATAAACGCCGTCCTTAGTATCCTGACGACGGCAGGTGTCGTTTCCGCTGAGAGCGGAATTTATACCCTGCTGTACGGCATGGGAAACGCCAGCATGTATTTCTTGCCCGTTCTCGTCGGATCGTCTGCGGCCAAATTCTTTGGAATCGATCAATATATCGGTGCGGTGCTCGGTGCAATCCTGCTTTACCCGACTTTTGTTGCCGCAGCTGGAGCTGGTGATGCGCTGGATTTGTTCGGCATGAAGTTCACGATGGTGAGCTATGCCTCGACGGTGTTTCCCGCTATCGTGGCGGCTTGGTTCGCATCCGTTCTTTATAAGTGGCTGCGTGCGGTTCTTCCCGATGCTTTGGCATTTGCACTCGTTCCGTTCCTGACAGTTGCTATTGCTGCCCCCATCTCGCTTCTTGTGGTTGGCCCGGTTATCCAACAGGCGAGCTCCTTGCTTGCGACTGCCGTACTGGCGGTCTATCAGTTCAGCCCCATTCTTTGCGGCGTTATTCTTGGACCGATATTTGGCCTCGTCATGATTCCTCTTGGACTCCATTGGGCCCTCATTGTGATCTCCATCAACAATATTATGACCGTCGGTTCCGACCCTATCCTTGGACTTCTTTGCGGTAGCATGGGTGTCGTCGGCGCTTGCTTGGCGTTTGCTTTCCGCTCGAAGGATCCGAGCGAAAAGAGCCTTGGATTCAGCTGTGCCATTACGAGCCTGTGCGGAATTACAGAACCTGCCCTGTACGGCATAGTTTTGGAGCACAAGAAGATCATCGTCGCTTCCATGATTTCTGGTGCAATTAGCGCTGTTATCCCGGCTATCTTCAATACCCGCACGTTCGTTATGACGTCGAGTGGTATTTTCAGCTTCCCCGGCTACATGAATCCTTCCGGTGATATGAGCAGCCTTATTGGTGCGATCCTTTGCAATGTCGTTGGTTTTATTCTTACCTTCGTCCTCGTCTACATCATGTATCGCCCTGATGCAGACACGTCGGCGGAATAGACAATTATTCGGAATGTAAGCTGCTGAAAACCCCGCGGCAGATTGCATATGGTGGGCTTGCGATTGATCTGCGCGAGCCCACCTCGTTTTTGGAGTGACTGGTTATGACAATTACTGCCGATATGACATTTGGAGAAATCGCACTTCTTCCTGAGTTCGCTGGGTTCGGTGAGCATCTCATGCTTTGCCGACCTTCAACTTGGGAGCGCATGTGGAATAAGCCCATCGCGGCCCATTTGAATTCCGACACTAATCCGTATGAAGTTACTCGTGTTCTGCGCGGGTTGAATCGGATTGTTGAGCTTGCGGATGACGGGAGGCAGGTTGCATACGATATTTGGGATGAAGCCGATTGTATTCGCGATCCGACCCGGCGCAACACAAAGCTGTTTTTCTTTCCGGGGCGACCGGGGGCGCCATTCGTTATCGCGATTTCGGGTGGGGGCTATCAGAGCGTTTGTCACCAAATGGAAGGTTTTCCCGTTGCTCCCGAGCTCAACGATGCGGGCTATAACGTGTTTGTGTTGTCATACAGGGTGAGGGTCGAGCCGCTGATGCCGCGTCCGATCGATGACCTTAATCGCGCAGTCCGTTTTGTCCTCGAGAATTCAACGCGATTTAATGTGGACAAAAAATATGCGGTTATCGGTTTTTCCGCTGGCGCGCATTTGACCGCCGAGTGGGGGACGGATAACAAGGGGTTTGCATCTTACGGATGCGAGCCGCCAAAAGCTTTGGTTCTGTGTTACGCCCCGATTGACCTTCATGAGTCCGAATGTGCGTCAGACCATAGATTTCTTGATTCGGTGTGCGGTGGAGCTGGGCACGATGCGATTGATGATTTCTGCATTGATCAACATGTGTGGGAACGGTATCCGCCGACATATCTTTGGCAATGCGCCGACGATGATGTCGTATCGCCCGGCAATCTCGGAAAGATGGTTGACGCACTGGATGCGGCTGGGGTGCACCACGAGGAGATTGTGTATCCAGAAGGAGGACATGCGTTAATGAAACCTCATGCGCCGGAAACTGATCACTGGTGCTCGGGTGTCATTGAGTTCCTTAAGGGCTATCTCGGCTAAGTAAAATACACGCCGCCCTTTTGCCCATGTGACTCTGGTGCGTGTTGTTTGCGGTATTGACTCCATCAAAAGACGGCTAATGTTCTAGAATGTTTATATAGTCACATTTACGAACAGGAGCGAACATGCATATCTACTCTGTTACCGATCCCGAGTTCAAGTCCTACGGCCGCGTGTGGGGCGACGTACCCTCCAGCCTGACAGCTCCGCTTGTCGAGGCACTTTCCGCCACGCCCATTCCCGAGGGTAGCAAGTATGTGGCCTCCGCGCCCGAGCTGGAACAGGTCGAAGGTGCCGACACGCTCGGTCTGCTCATGTACGGCGGCCGCCCCTTCCAGCTGGGCTGGTGCAACGGCCGTAACACGAAGCTCAACTGCCTGGAGTATCACCGCGCCAGCGAGTTCAACCTGGGCGCCCGCGATTTTATCCTGCTGCTGGCCAAGCGCGAGCAGATCGTCGACGGCAAGCTCGATACCGCGCAGGTCAAGGCCTTCCGCGCGCCGGCCGGCACGCTCGTCGAGGTCTACGCCACGACGCTGCACTACACGCCGTGCATGGTCGACGACGGTGGCTTCCAGGTAATGGTAGCGCTGCCCGCCGGCACCAATGGTCCGCGTCCCGAGGCCGCTGCCAACATGTCCGCCGCCGGCGACAGCTACTGCTACTGGAAGGCCGACAAGTGGGTCCTCTGCCACGCCGATAGTCCCAAAGCAGCCGAGGGCGGCTACGTAGGCCTAACCGGCAAAAACCTCGACATCACCTGCGACTAGCGCTTCGTCTCAATCCTGTAACATCTAGCAGCCAAAATCGTCTCTACCTGTTACAGAACGAGACAAACTGCAGGGGGCTGCCCGAAAATCTCAATCTGTAACACCAGGCTCGGTTTTGACGGTCTAACTGTTACAGACCGAGACAAACCGGTCAAAACCATCACAAAGGTGCCTGTCCCCTTCGTGGTGGTTTTCCTACAGCTGACTGCGCAGGTAGTCAGCCATATAAGGAACAGCGAAGCGCACGTACCCGCGGCGGGCCTGTTCGATTACGCCGGCGTCGATAAGGCGCCGGCGATACTTTTGTGCGTAGTCGGGTGTGACCGACATGCGCTCGGCTACATCAGAAATGCGCGACACGGTGTCTTCGTCATCCGCCATTGCGGCAAGAAACGCAACGTCTTGGTCCGAGAGCGCGGCGAGCGTCGTCTCGCACACATCGTTTTCGAAATCGACCTTTGACGCCTCGATGGCTCCGTCGACTAGCTCTCGTGTTGCGCGTTCTCCTGCCTGGCAACGATTGGCGATGTTGTAACCGATGAGCTGCAACATGTAGGGCGAGCCCTGGGTTGCGCGAGCGGCATCTAGTCGAAGATCGCTTGGGATATCAAGGTCGAGTTCTTCGAAAGCCCGCTGGTAATAGGTGTCGACGTCTCCGACTGAAAGCGGTTCGAGTGTGACTTTGCGAGCGCGGTTGAGAAACGTCAGCACGCGGTCATTGAGCGTCGCCGAGACCGCTCCCGGAAGGCCCGCCATAACGAGCGCGACGTTGAGTCCCTCACCGACGAGTTCTTGATAAGCGGTGACAAGTTGCCTGATTTCGGGCGAATTGGCCTGGAGCTCATCGATAAGGATGAGGATGCCGTGTCCTTGCTCGGTCAATTTGCGCGTCAGCTGCGTGAGCTTGAACTGGAAGCTCTTGGTTTCCTGCACATCGCGTGTGAACTCAAGACCGGCCGAGAAACCGAAGACGCTCAGGCTGCCACCCGTGAGTTTAGGGAGATGGCGTTTGTTGGCATAGGGCTCGCCCGCCTCTTGGATTTTTTCAACAATACGCTCGAGCATGTCCTCGGAGGCTACGGTGGGTGTGGCAACAACGAAGCCGAGCTTACGAGCGCGATCGGCAAGTTCCCACAGGAGAACCGTTTTGCCGCTGCCTCGCTGGCCAAGCATGAGCATGGCGCGGTCTCGATTGCCCGGCTCCTGCTCAAGGCCGGAGATGAATGTCGAAATTACACTTCCTCGCCCAACCAGATAGGACGGGCGATTTCCAAACGAAGGGGAGAAGATGGTTTCAGTCATGAGTCTCCTTTCCTTTTTTCCCTATTTTTTCCTTTTTTTCCTATTCAGTCAAATTGCCTGCTGGCCGAGGGCGGCTATGTGGGCCTCATCGGCAAGAACCTCGACATCGCCTGCGACTAGAATCTTCCGTCTCGATCTGTAACACCTAACGGGCCAAATCGCCTCTACCTGTTACAGATTTAGACAAACGAGCGGAGCCTCCCGAATAATCTCAATCTGTAACATCTGGCCCGGTTTTGACAGCCTACCTGTTACAGATCGAGACAAACCGGCGGGGCGAATTATCTTCCAAGACAAAGACCGCCGCAGGCCACCGAGTTCCCGCAATCTAACAACTTGCGATGGAATGCGGGCTGATTTGTCTCCGTGAACGGTCGATTATCGGCCGCGAACGGCTTTTTTCGATTTAAGCGTTTCATTTAGAAGCAGATATGTGCATACTATCCATGCGCCGCGTTACTCCTCGGGAGGCGCCACGAGCATTTTTAACCACGTCCTGCGGATGCGCGGGGCCATCGGATGCTGAAAGTGGAGCCAGGGGAGTTTTTTCATGCTCATAACCAAGGCCATAAACAACAATGTCGTCCTTGCCGAGGATGAGAACGGGCGCGAGCTCGTGCTCTTTGGCAAGGGACTTGGTTTTCGTGGTGCTCCTTCCTACATCGAGGACGAGTCCGCAATCCAGCGTAGTTTCCGCGACGTGCGCCTCGAGCTCTATGACGCGCTTGCCTCGCTTGGCGACGACGTGATCATTATCGCGTCGGGCATTGTTGATATTGCCCGCCAGGAACTCAACTGCAAACTCAATCCAAATCTCGTCTTTACCATTGCGGACCACCTGCAGTTTGCCATCGAACGTGCTCGTGATAACAAGGTGATCCCCAACCCACTCGCCGAAGAGGTCCAGTTTGTCTATCCTCGCGAATATGACGTGGGCCGTCGCGGCGTATTGCTGGTCAAGGCAATCGATGAAGATGTCGACTTTCCCGATTTTGAGGCGGCGGCCATCGCGCTGCACGTCGTGAATGCCGAGAGCCTCGATGAGGGTGGCTCGGAAGCGTTAAGCCATAACATGGGCATCGTGGTCAAGAGCACGGAGGTGCTCGAGGCGGTCACTGACATCATCCAGCGAACGCTCGGCATCCAGATCGACCGCTGCTCCTACGGCTACGCGCGCTTTATCACACATATGCGTTTCCTCATTAGCCGTCTTATGAACGGCGAGGTCGAGAAGTCGCGCAATAGCTCGCTTTTCCGTCAGGCAACGCACGATTTTTCGGATGCCTACACGTGCGCCCGATCCATCGACGAATACCTGCGCACTAAACACGGGTGGAAGTGCTCCGATGAGGAGCTTCTTTACCTGATGATGCACATCAACCGTCTTTGCCCAGGCCGTTAACCGGGCAAACTTCGCTGTCTTGCCCCAAGGCGTCGGGGCTGCAGATATACCTTGTAATCGCCGTGAAACGAGGAGGTTTCACCATGGCTAAGGACTACACGCAACTTGCGCGTACCATTATCGAGCTCGTCGGTGGCGAGGAAAACGTCACTAGCGTCTCGCACTGCATTACCCGTCTGCGCTTTAAGCTCAAGGACGAGGACAAAGCCCAGACCGAGAAGCTCAACCAAACCGAGGGCGTTATCTCGGTCATCAAGAGCGCCGGGCAGTACCAGGTTGTTATCGGCAACCACGTCACTGACGTCTACGATGCGATTCCCAAAGTCTCGAACATCGAGCTGGGTGGCGAAGTCGACGCTGATGAGCAGGGTGGCAACCTGTTCAACCGTGCAATTAATTTGATCTCGGGCATCTTCATGCCGATGCTCCCCGCCATGAGCGCCGCTGGTCTTCTCAAGGCGTTTGTGATCATGTTCAACACGTTCGGCGTGCTCGACGCGGCAAGCACTACCTATCAGCTCCTGTACGCCATGGGCGACGCGGTGTTCTATTTCATGCCGATCTTCCTGGCACGTACGGCTGCGCAGAAGTTCAAGTGCAACGACTGGACTGCGATGGCCATCGCTGCGTTCCTCTGCTACCCGACGCTCACCACGCTCTTTAACGGTACCGATCCTGTCGACCTGTTCGGTCTGCCGGTAACGCTCATCAGTTACACGTCCTCGGTCCTGCCCATCATCGTTGCCGTGTGGGTGCAGTCTTGGGTTGAGCGTGCGCTCAACAAGGTCACGCCTGACATGCTTAAGGGTCTTATCGTCCCCCTGTTCACCGTCTTCGTTGCGTGCGTTGCCACGATCTTTGTCGTCGGTCCCGTTACCGATATCATCGGCAAGCTGATAGCCAACGCTCTGATCTCGTTGCTCAATACTGTGCCGCTTGTTGCCGGCTTCTTGATCGGCGCCCTGTGGCCCTGCCTCATCATCTTCGGTATGCACTGGGCCTTCATCCCGGTCATCATGAGCAACATCGGTACGCTCGGCTATGACGTAATTCTTCCCATTACCGTGGGTACCAACTTTGCCGTGGGCGCTGCCGCGTTGGCCGTCTTCCTTAAGACCAAGGACACCGGCCTCAAGGAGATTGCTGCCGCGAGCTCGGTGTCCGCACTGCTCGCTGGCATCACCGAGCCCGCCATCTACGGCGTCGTGCTCAAGTACAAGCGCCCGTTTGTGATCATGGCCCTGTCCTGCGGCGTCTGCGGCGCCATTGCTGCGACGGGCGGCCTGCATCAGGCGGCTCTCATGACCACGTGCGTTCTCACCATTCCCGCGATCGGCGGCATGGTTGGCTGGCTCGATGTCATCGCGCTTGCAGTTGCTGCTGCGATTACGTTTGTCGCGACGCTTGCCTTTGGCTACAGCGACAAAATGCTGCTCGAGGCTGACAAGTAATCTGCTAGCAAATTTGCTCCCCAATCCCCTTACTGGCCGGGGGCCCGGCAATACGCCGGTGCCCCTGGTCCTGTTTGTCGAAGACGGTATATCGTCGCTCGCTTGGACGTCGATGCATCGTCTTGGACAAACAGAAAGGATGCTCGTCATGAAAGACAGTGAAGTTCTGGAACTCCTGAGTCGCATGACCCTTAAAGAGAAGATCGGTCAGCTGGTGCAGCTTGACGGCGGGTGCTTTGGCACCGAAGCCCTGGCCGTTGGCCCGCGCGCCAAGCTCGGCGTGACCCAGGAGGACGTGGATGTATGCGGCAGCGTGCTCAACGTGCTTGGCGCCGAGGAAGTTCATCGGATTCAAGATGCTTATCTCGAGCGCAGTCGCCTCAAGATCCCCCTGGTCTTTATGGCCGATGTGATCTATGGCTATCAAACTTGTTACCCGATTCCTATGGGACTTGGTGCCACGTGGGATCCAGATTTGATTCGCGAGGACTACAAGCTCATTGCCGAGGAGGCCGTTGCAGACGGCTGCATGGTGACGTTTAGCCCGCCGGCCGATGTGGCTCGCGATGCCCGTTGGGGCCGCTGTCTTGAGATGCCGGGTGAGGATCCTTTTCTTAACGCGCGATTTGCTACGGCGATGGTCGAGGGCTTTAAGGGCGATGAAACGCCCGAAAAGAGTGTTGCAAGCTGCGTTAAACACTATGCCGGCTACGGTGCGCCTGAGGCCGGACGCGAGTACAACACCGTTGACATGAGCGAATGGCGCTTCCGCAACGAGTACCTGCCGCCCTACAAGGCCGCGGTCGATGCTGGTTGTGATCTTGTGATGACGAGCTTCAACACCGTTGACGGTATCCCCGCTACGGCAAACAAGTGGCTCATGGACGATGTGCTGCGCGGCGAATGGGGTTTCGACGGCCCGATCATTACTGACTATGCGGCCATCTCGGAGCTCATCGGCCATGGTGTGGCGGCAGACCGTCGCGAGGCAGCCAGGCTCGCCATGAACGCAACGGTCGATATCGATATGAAGACGCCGTGCTACGCACATGAACTCGAGGGACTCATTGCCGAAGGCGAGATTTCCCTGGAGCAGATTGACGCCGCCTGCCTGCGCGTGCTTCGTCTTAAGAACAAGCTCGGACTCTTCGAGGATCCGTATCGAACCTGCTCGCCTGAGCGTCGTTTGGCGGTGACCTGTACGCCCGAGCGACTCGAGAGCGCACGTAAAACCTGTGACGAGGCGCTTGTGCTCTTCAAGAATGAGAATGGCGTTCTGCCGCTTACTGCCGGTGCCGAGGCTCCGCGCGTGGCACTCATCGGTCCCTATGCCAACAGCCGCGACATTATCGGCATGTGGGCGATTCATGCCGACAAATCCCATTCCGTCACACTGGTAGAGGCGTTTGCCGAGGTACTGGGCGTAGACGGTTTTGCCTGGGCCTGCGGCTGCAATATGCTCGACGACTATACCGAGCTCGGCGAGTTCGGCAAGGTCCCAGCCTTTGGTTCGCCGACCGATGAACGCGACCCACAAGAGATGGAGACCGAGGCGCTTGAGCTTGCTGCGACATCCGACGTGGTGGTCATGGCACTTGGTGAGCATATGCTGCAGAGCGGTGAGGGCGGCGCGCGCACCGATATCACGCTGCCGGCGCCGCAGAAACGCCTGCTCAAAAAGGTCCGCGCCCTCGGCAAGCCGGTAGTGCTCGTGCTCTTCAACGGACGACCGCTTGCCCTGACGGATATCTTGGATGACTGCGATGCAATTCTGGAGGCTTGGTTCCCCGGCACGGCGGGCGGCCGCTCGGTGGCAGACGTGCTATTTGGCAAGGTCAATCCCTCGGGCAGACTTACCGTGAGCTTCCCGTATAACGTCGGTCAGGAGCCTCTGTATTACGCTCAGTTCTCGACAGGTCGCTGCGCCAAGACGTCGATCCACAGCGGAAGATTCGTCTCGCGCTATATGGATTGTTCCAACGGCGCGCTTTTCCCCTTCGGGTACGGTCTTTCCTATCACAAGGCGCGTTATGAGAACCTGCGTCTTTCGTCCACGCGGATGGTGGCGGGCGAGCGTCTGCTCGTTTCGATCGACGTGGAGAACGAATCCGAGGTTACCGGTGTCGAGACCGTTCAGCTCTACATCCATGACAAGGTGGGCACGCGTGTGCGCCCCCTGCTTGAGCTGCGCGATTTCAAACGAGTGTCGCTTTCTGCGCACGAGCGCAAGACTGTCGAGTTCGAGCTCGGCGAGGAACAACTAAGGTTCTGGACACCTGAGCATGCCTGGGCGAGTGAGCCCGGTGAGTTCGAGGTGTTTGTCGGGCCCAACAGCGAGGAGCTGCTCGGAGCGGAGTTCCAACTTGTCGATTGACGATAGCTGATATCACCTATTTTTCACTTACGTTTGAAAGGATTGGCATGCAGCACGTTGCAACAAATCCCTATTTACCGGGCTGGGAGTATATCCCTGATGGTGAGCCTCGTGTGTTCGACGGGCGTGTATATGTGTATGGTAGCCATGACGCCCCCGATGGCACGGCGTATTGCCCCGGTGACTATGTCTGCTGGTCGGCTCCTGTCGATGACTTGGGGGCATGGACCTTTGAGGGCGTGGTTTGGCGCAAATCGGATGACCCCGCCAACGCCGATCTTGCTGGATACGGTGCGCCCGATGTGTGCAGGGGCGCCGACGGCAAGTACTATCTTTTTTATTTTTGCATGGCAACACCCGATGGTCCGGTCATATCGGTTGCCGTGTGCGACGATCCGGCGGGCCGTTATCGCTACCTCGGACCCGTGCGCACACCCGATGGTAAGCGGTTTACGGCGGCATCGGGATACGGTCTTCCGTTCGATCCGGCGGTGCTTGCGTGCAAAGACGGCGGATGCTGGCTTTATTACGGCTTTGGCGCCAAGAAGGCCGGCGGGCGTCTGCCCTCTGCGGCGACCGAGGGCAGTTTTGTGGTGCGTCTTTCGGATGATATGCATACGATGACAGGCGCCCCCGTGCGCCTGGCGCCGGGGTGTCTGCAGGCGGACGGGACGGGCTTCGAGGGACATGCGTTCTTTGAGGCATCGAGCATCCGTGAACTCGATGGGCGCTATTACTTTGTGTATTCCAGCGAGGTGGGCCATGAGCTCTGCTGGGCAACGATGCCCGCCCCCGATGGTCCCGTGACGTACGGCGGCGTGCTCGTCTCCAACGGTGACGTGGGCTTGCCTGGTCATGAGACCGAGGATAAGGCCGTTATGGACCTTGGCAACAACCATGGTGGCATGGTACGCATCGACGGGCGCGACTACATTTTCTATCACCGTCACACCCACGGTGCCCAACATGCGCGGCAAGGCTGCGCGGAGCCGTTGTATATTGCGGTCGACGGATCAATCGAGCAGGTTGAAATCACGAGCTGCGGACTCAACAGGGCAGCGTTGCCATGCGGGCGTGTTTACCCTGCAAGCATCTGTTGCCATCTGGTCGGTCCCCATGGCGCGGTTCACTATCGGGGGGATCTGGAGCTTGCGCCCAATCACTCCGTAATCACGCAGGAAGTCGATGCCGGTTGCGTGACTTCGGCACGCACGTATGTCGCCAACTTCTGCGACGGCGCAACGGTGGGATACAAATATCTTGCCTTTGAGGGTACGGAGCGAATTCTTCGCTGCGAGGTCCGCGGTGACTTCGAGGGCGAGCTCGAAGTGCATATCGATGCCGTGGATGGCCCGGTGATCGGTGCCGTCGCGTGTGCGCCGGATGCCGGCTGGCACGAGGCAACGGCGGGCATTGAAGGTCTCACCGGTAGCCATGCCGTCTATTTCGCCGCCAAGGGCAAGGGGACTCTCGATTTCTCCGCTTTCTGTTTTGAATGATGCAAGTGCGGAGGAGTACTGCCGATATGAGTTCGATTCCATGCCTTGAGAGAGATACGTCAAAAGTCGCCATAGGGGGCGGGCCTCATTGTGATGACCGTCTATACAGAACACCCGTACGGCCTCTTTCCTTTCTTTCCTATTTTTCCTAATGAGGCGGGCGGTTCGATTTCCGTTTGTCTCAATCTGTAACATCTAGCGGGCCAAATCGTCTCTACCTGTTACAGATTTAGACAAACTGCAGGGGACAGACCGAAAAATCTCGATCTGTAACACCAGGCCCGGTTTTGACTGCCTATCTGTTACAGATCGAGACAAACCGCCCCGAACCACCACAAAGGTGCCTGTCCCCTTTGTGGTGGTTGGGTATCAGAAAGTGTCAGGCTCGGGCGGCTGCTGGGCGCCTGCGTGCGAAAAGAAGTGTCGACCTGCGTTGTTGTCGTTGGGTGGCGCCCCGTTTACGGGGATACTGAAACCACGACAAGCAGCGTATGAAAGGATCGATGCATGGCTTTCCGTAATGACTTCCTGTGGGGCGGCGCGACGGCTGCCAACCAGTGCGAGGGTGCCTACAACGTGGACGGCCGCGGCCTGGCCAACGTGGACGTGGCCCCGCACGGCTCCGAGCGCTTCGCGGTGGTCTCCGGCCAGCGCAAGATGCTCGACTTCGAGGACGGCTATTACTATCCCGCGCAGACCGGCATCGATTTTTACCATCACTACAAGGAGGACATCGCCCTCTTTGCCGAGATGGGCTTTAAGACCTTCCGCATGAGCCTGGCTTGGACCCGCATCTTCCCCAACGGTGACGAGACCGAGCCCAACGAGGCCGGCCTGGCTTTCTACGAAGACGTGTTCCGCGAGTGCCAAAAGTACGGCATCGAGCCCCTCGTGACCATCACGCACTTCGACTGCCCCATTCACCTCATCAAGGAGTACGGCGGCTGGCGCAACCGCAAGCTCATCGACTTCTACAAGAATCTGGCCACCACGATCTTCACCCGCTACAAGGGCCTGGTGAAGTACTGGCTCACCTTCAACGAGATCAACATGATCCTGCACCTGCCGTTTATGGGTGCCGGCCTGGTCTTTGAGGAGGGCGAGAACAAGGAGGCCGTCGAGTACCTGGCCGCCCACAACGAGCTCGTCGCCAGCGCGTGGGCAACCAAGATCGCCCACGAGATCGACCCCGAGGTCAAGATTGGCTGCATGCTCGCCGCCGGCACCTACTATCCCTACAGTTGCCGTCCGGGCGATGTTCGCCAGGCTCAGCTCGACAACCAGGACAACTACTTCTTCGTCGATGTCCAGAGCCGTGGCTACTACCCGGCTTATGCCGTCAAGAAGCTCGAGCGCCTGGGCATCGATGTGGGCATGACCGACGAGGACCGCGAGATCATGGCCGACAACACCGTCGACTTCATCAGCTTTAGCTACTACTCCACCCGCTGCTCCGCCGGCGCCGACAACCCCGATGTCGAGAAGACCCAGGGCAACGCCTTCGCCGGCGCCAAGAATCCGTATCTTCAGCAGAGCCAGTGGGGCTGGGCCATCGATCCGCTGGGCTTCCGCATTACCCTCAACGACCTGTACGACCGCTATCAGAAGCCGCTGTTCGTGGTCGAGAACGGCCTGGGCGCCAAGGACGTTGTCGAGGAGGATGGCTCCATCAACGATGACTATCGTATCGACTACCTGCGCCAGCACATCCAGGCCATGCGCGACGCGGTGACCGAGGACGGCATTGACCTGCTGGGCTACACCACCTGGGGTCCGATTGACCTGGTCAGCGCCGGTACGGGCGAGATGTCCAAGCGCTACGGCTTTATCTACGTCGACCGCGACGATGCCGGCAATGGCACCCTCAAGCGCTCCAAGAAGAAGAGCTTCGACTGGTACAAGAAGGTAATCGCTTCCAACGGCGAAGATTTGGCCTAAGGACACTGAGGCACTCAACCTTGGGGCTCCAACCCTCCTCGCGTGCTTAAGTACGCTTCGTCGGGCTTGTCGCTCCCAATCTTGAGCACCTCAGGCCCTTAGGAGGCAGTCTCGACCGCGGCTCTTCGCAAGTCCAACCGCATAGTCTCCTAACCAAAGCGCCCGGCGAGTAGTTTGTGCTTGCCGGGCGCTTTGCCGTCTACGGATTTTGGGACATGCGGCCCGTTTTTTGAGCCTGCCTGTCGGTACACTAAAAGCACTATGGGTACCCGTGAGCGACATATCGGCCGTGCGGCCGCCCGATCCGCGCCGGTGGCGGATCCCAGGGGCGGCAGGCTCTTCGCCATGCCGCGATTCCTCGTTGGCATAACGCACCTGGTATACCGTCGCCGTGCCTTCGTCATTGCTGGCGTCATAACCGCACTATTTCTTCTGCTTTTGGCGGTCTTGCCGGCGTTATTCGCCTCCGACCCTAAGCTCTCCAACACCGTGCCTGTCTATAGCGAGGTGTCCAAAGAAGTCGTGGACGGGCTTATCCATTCGAGCTCGATTCCGCTGCTTGTCGCTGCGATCGCCTTTTCAATCTGGGGCGTGCTGGTCTATCTGCGCTGTCTGGATTACGTTTTGCGCCGGCGCCTCGTTGCCGTTGCCACCATCTGCGCCCTGTGGATGATCGAGGTCATCCTCAAGTACAAGTCGTTCACGCCGTTCTATGCCACGATCTTGTGGTACCTGTACTACGTCCCCATGACGCTCGTTCCGCTGCTCTATCAGCTGTGCGGCCTGCGTCTTGCAGGCTTGGAGCAACATCGTGCGGGCCGCCGCTACCGTACGGCCTTGTGGACTGCGGCCATCCTGCTCATGGTGTTTGTGCTTACCAACGATTTTCACCAGCAGGTCTTTCACTTCGATCGCTCAAGTGACACCTGGAGCAACGACTACACGTACGGCTGGGGCTATTTCGCCGTGCTCATATGGACGGCCTTTAACTTTGTCACCTTTTTCATTTTGGTGGGGCGTTCCTCGTCCTTCCGCATTCAGCGCTTTTCGGGCACGGCGGCACTCGTGCTGCTGGGCGGCGCGTTCTTTGCCATCTCGTATGCCCTGCGCGTGCCGTGGGCGTGGAAGCTCAACTTTTCGCTCGTCTACTGTGTGCTGTGCGTGGTGACGCTCGAGATTTGCCTCGATTGCGGCGTCATTCCGTCGTATCACGACATCGCCGGCATCTTCGATACCCTGCCGCTCGACCTTAAGGTCCTAACGCGCGACCTGCAGGAAGTTTACGCCACGCCGGTATCAAAGCCGATTCCGGCGGGCGTGCGCGAGGAGCTGCGCGCTCAAGAACTCGGACACCCCCACGCCTTTGCCGTCGTTTCCAATCCCGATGTGATGTATCGCTCCTTTCCACTGTTGGGCGGGTCGGCCCTGCTTGCTCAGGACGTATCGGAGGTCAACGAACTCAACCGCGAGCTGGCGCATCGGCGTATGGAACTGCAGCGCCAAAACGAACTGCTCACGGCCGACTACGACCTTAAGGCGCATCTGGCGGATCAAGAGGCCGAGGCCTTGTTGGTCAAAGACGTTGACCAGGCACTTGCCCGCGCACTCGGCGAGATGTATGGCTTGCTGAGCTCGCTGCCGCCGCTCACCGACGAGGCATCCTCGCACGAGCGGTACCGCATGCTGCAGTGTGCCAAGATGTTTGTCGCCTATTGCAAGCGCAAAGGCTCGCTCACGCTGGCACAGCACGGGGAGAGCGGTTTTGACCGCGACCGTATCCAGCTGATCGCCAACGAGATGGCAAGCGATCTGCGCACTATCGATGTCGACTGCGCCTCGATTATTGCCATACGGCGCCCCATGCATGCCAGCGCGGTGAGCGCGCTGTACGACTGCGTGTACGATTTTGCGTTTTTCGCCTACACCACCGATCATCCGGCGCTCATGTATCACCTGAGCGACCACGATTCGTGCAGCGTGGAGCTGCGCGCCACGCTCTTCTCCAATGACGAGGAGGACTTGTCGCAGACGCCGGCTGCCCACGAACTCGAAAGCGCGCTGCAGGGGCGCAACGTGGCATATCGCCTTGAGGGCGAGTCCGGTCAGCTGCGCATGATCGTATTGATGCCGTGGGCAGGTGAGTGACGATGCAGATTCTGCTTATCCTTCCCCAAATCGTTGCGCTCGATATCGTCTTTGCTCTGGCGGCGTGCCTGCAGACCATTCACGTTCCGCTCATCGCATCGCGCCGCTCGTCCTACAACCGCAAAGTGATTTGCGCCTACGAGGCGAGCCTTGTGCTGCACTTGATTATCTCGGCCGTCATCTTGTTCGCGTTGTCTGGCTCGTATTTGGTGGCGCCGCCTCACGTCGCCGCCGAGGCGGCGGGCGCACTGCTATGGCTCAACGCTGCGATTGCCGCCTATGGCGTGGTCCTTATGGTGCATTATCGTCGTCCCGTCATGATGGTCGAGCTGCTGCTCGTTGCCGCCGTGACGCCGCCAGTGGTTTATGCCATGGGCCCGGCATGGACCGCAGTCCTTATCGCGGAGGGCGCGTTCTTCCTGTTCCGCTCCGTCGCGGCGCTTTTGATGGACGTGCGCAACCGCCAGGAGGACATCACGGCGTTCTCGACGATCGAGACCATCAACGTGATTCCCGTGGGCATTCTGTATCTGGATTCGAAGGGCCGCCCGTTGCTCATGAACCGCTGCATGCGTAAGAACCTCATGGAGCTTCACATGCCTACCGACCTGCACGACATGAGCGATACGTGGAGCGGCCTTCGCAAACTCAGCGCGCAGATGCCCGAGAGCAGCAAAGACCGCGTTCGAATCGACCTGGACCGCTTTGGTGAGGCGCGTGCAGTGATCGAGATTTCTTCCGCCGAGATTCGCCTATTTGTGCGCGACGATGTTATGGTTTCGGGTCGTTCGTTCGAACGCATTATTGGCTTGGACGTGACGGAGTACGCGCATGCCCACGACCGTCTGGCGCAGGCAAATCACCTGCTTGAGCTTGCGGGTCAAGAGCTCCAGGCTCAGATCGAAGAGGTCAAGAAGGTTGCCGACAATGCGGCCTACCTGCGTATGCGTGCCCGCGTACACGACGTGATCGGGCAGCGCCTGTCCATTCTCCATCGTTATCTGGAAGAGGGACGCCTGGACGACGAGTCGCTCAAGCAGATTGACCCGCTGCTGCGCTCGATTGCCGCCGACCTGCGCAGCGGTGGCGCTAGCGAGCCTGCGGAGCAACTGGGCGATATCGTTCATGCCTTTGGCCTGGTGAGCGTACAGATCGATGTAGATGGATCGCTTCCGGACGATGTGCACGTCGCTGCCGCCTTTTTGCAGATTATTCGCGAGGCATCGACCAATGCCACCAAGCATGCGCAGGCCCACCAGGTCCAGGTGCGCCTGTGGCAGGAGGTATCGGATGGTGGCGCCATTGCACACATGACGGTATCAAACGACGGTGCGCCCGCTCCCGTATCGTATCGCGAGGGAACGGGTATCCCTGGCATGAGGCATGTCGCGCAAAATCTGGGCGGCAGCCTGGAGGTCCATGCCGCCCCGCCCTTTACGCTTGCGGTATCCATTCCGCTGAACTCCAACGCAACGGTCCAAAGGAGAAGCTCATGATTCGTATCCTTATCGTCGAAGACCAGGCCATTCTGCGCGAGAGCCTTGCACGCTCTGTTGGTGACCAGCCCGACATGACCGTTGTTGCCGCCATCGCCGATGCCTCAGATGCCTTGGACGTTGCGCTCAAGGAGCATCCGGACATGATTTTGATGGACGTGTGCACCGAGCACGATTCCAACGGCATCGTGGCGGCGGCGCGCATCAAAGAGCAGCTGCCCGAGTGCCGCATCGTTATCATGACGGGCATGCCCGAGATTACGTTTGTGGACCAAGCGCGCGAGGCCGGCGTCGACAGCTTTGTGTACAAGAACGTCGGCATCGATGAGCTCTTTGCCGTGATGCGCTCCACGCTGGCAGGTTACTGTACGTTTCCCAAACCGCCCGAAAGCATCTTTTCGGGCACGGCGGCGCTCGATGACGTTGAGCTGTCGATTTTGCGCCTTGCCTGCGAAGGCAGGAGCCGTCGCGAGATCGCGGCCGAGTTGTTTATGAGCGAGGGCACGATCAAGCGCCGCATCTCGGAGATTCTCAACAAGACCGGCTACGACAACATCATGCGCCTGGCCGTGCACGCGGTGACCGAAGGCAGCATCGTCCCCAATATGGAGCGCTAACGCTCGTTACCTATCGGCGCAAAGCGACGGGGCCGCAGGATCAACTCCTGCGGCCCCGTCTGGCATGTGCGCGGATGTGTCCGCCAATCCGCGGCTGTCGTGGTCTGCCGTTACGCGATGGTTGCGCTGTAGGAGGCGACGTCCTCGTAGGAATCGGTCAGGTAGGCGTCGATGCCGATGGTCGTGTTGACCAGGTCGTCGAGGCTATCGAGCGCGCCGTTCGAGAACGTGAATTCCTCGGTGGCGTTGGTGCCGGGCATCAGGTGAGCCGAGAACCAGGGTTCCTTCATGGTGCCGTTGACGTTGGTCTTACCGCTGGGAGCGTAGAAGGTCAGGTCCTTGTCGCTCTTGTTGGTGATGTTGACGACAAAGCCGATGTCGCCCCAGTCGTCCTTGAACTTCTCGGTGATGGTGATGGTGCACAGATCGTCATCGGCGACGGTGACGGCGGGGGAGATTTCGACGCTCTGGACGTCGTCGTCTTCGACGGCCTCATCGATCTCCTCTTCCTTCTCGGCGGCCTCGCGATCCTTCTTCACCGTGCCGGACAGATCCTTGTCGGACTTGGTGAAGACAAGATTGCCGTCATCCTCTTCGAGGATGAGTTTGCCGTCCTTGAGCTTCATGTCGTGCGACTCGTCTTCGGCGGTGATCGTTACGGTGGTGGCGTCCTTTGCCTCCCATTTAAGGTCGACAACCTCAAGGAACAGGTCGAGGGCGCCCGTGCCGTCCTCATCGAGAACCAGGACGCAGTGGACACCCCAGTCCTCGAGCATATCCATGTACTCATCGGTCAGCTCTTCGCCCTCCAGGGTTCCTCCCGAGAGCTCCCAACTGCCGACGAAGTTGGCCTTGGGATCCTTGCCGCCGCCACCGCTGCAGCCCGTCAGGGCAAAGGCGAGCGCCAGGACGCATGTCAGGAATGCGAGTACGGACTTTTTGAACGTTGTCTTCATGGTGTCCTCCTTAATCGAACGAAACCCATAGAAGCAGGAGCGGGGGCGGCGGTTCCCCCGCCAATTACCAGATAGAGGGGCTAGGGCCTGGGCGTTCCGCAGTTGCTGCAGAACTTGCCGTCGTTTTCGCTACCGCAGTTGGGGCAGAACCACTTGGCCGGCGCCGGGGCGGGTGCGGGGCTGCCGCACTCGGGGCAGAACTTGCCGGTGTTGGTGGCGCCGCAGCTGCAGGTCCACGTGCCGGCCGCGGGAGCGGCGGCGGGAGCCGGTGCCGGGGCGGGGGCAGGTGCCGGTTGCGGGGCGGCCTGCTGCTGCGCCTGGCCGGCGGCGAACAGCTGGCTGGCGTTCATGCCGCCCATGCCGCCCGCCATGCCCATGCCCATAAAGCCGGCCAACGCGCCGTTGGGGTTGGCCGCTGCCGCGCGCATCGCGTCGCTCTGGGCGCTGGCGATGTTGGCGGCCGCCATGGTGGGATCGCGCATGACCGCGGCCTTTTGCAGGTCCTTGATCATCTGCTCGTCTTCTTGCGAGGCGGCGATGGAGTTGACGCCAAAGCTCACGATCTCGACGCCGCGCAGGTCGCGCCAGTCGGCGGAGAGGACCTCGTTGAGCGCACGGGCGAGCTCGGTGGTGTGCCCGGGGATGGCGCTGTAGCGGATGCCCATCTCCGAGATCTTGGCAAAGGCGGGCTGTAGGGCGGTGAGCAGCTCGGACTTGAGTTGGCTGTCGATCTTGTCGCGCGTATAGCTATCGGTCACGTTGCCGCACACATTGGTGTAGAACAGCAGCGGGTTGGTGATGCGGTACGAATACTCGCCGTTGCAGCGCACGGAGATGTCGACGTCCAGGCCAATATTGTTGTCGACCACGCGGAAAGGCACGGGCGAGGCGGTGCCGTACTTGTTGCCGATGATCTCCTTGGTGTTGATGAAGTAGACGCGCTGGTCCTTGCCCGCGTCGCCGCCAAAGGTAAAGCGGCTGCCGATATTGGCGAAGGTTTCCTTGATGGAGTCGCCCAGGTTGCCGCTAAAGACGCTCGGCTCGCTGCCGGTGTCGAAGACGAACTCGCCGGGCTCAAGCGCGACCTCGATAATCTTGCCGTTTTGCACCACGAGCATACCCTGGCCGTCGTTGACGGCGATGACGGAGCCGTTGGAGATGACGTTGTCCTCGCCGTGCGTGTTGGAGCTGCGGCCGCCGGTGCGCTTGACGCCCTTGCAGGCCAAGACATCAGCGGGCATCGATTCGCAATAGATAAATTCCTTCCACTGGTCGGCCATGACGCCGCCGGCAGCTCCCAATCCAGCTTTCAAGAGTCCCATGGTGATCTTCCTTTCTCGTTAAAGTCGGGGCGGTGTTGATCGGGCTATTTAGTCGTCCTTGTCGTCTTTCATGACAACGGTGGTCTCGGTGTGGCTGAAGGTGTCGTGCTTCTCGGTCAGGTCGAGCTCGCCGCAGCACTCGTCGGCGTGGGTGGCCTCGTTGGCTGTCTTGAGCTGGCCTACCAGTAGCACGTCTCCGATAATCACGATGATCAGCGGCGCGATGATGTTGATGAGGATGCCCTCGATATCAAAGGCGAGGTAATCCGGATCGAAGGCGTTCTCGCCCATAAAGAGAATCTGGGAGAGGACAAATCCGATCACAAAGAACAGCACCGAGGCGATGGCGAGCTTGGGCTTGGAGCAGGGGAGCTCGCCGACCAAGCGGCCGGTCTGGCCGTTCATGGCAAACAGGTAGCTCTTGCCGTTCCACGAGGTGGAGAGCATCCAGACGGGGAACAGGGCGTAGTCGCTGTCTTCCCAGGTGTAGTCGAGCTGCTTGCTTTCGACCGTGGCATCGTCGTATTCGTCGACGACAGTCTCGCGCAGGGCCGAGATCGTGCTTTCTTCCATACGGCGCTCGGCGCGCGCCTTGCAGGTCTCGCAGTCCTCGTCGTAACGGTTGGCGATGTAGCCGGGCATGTAGGCGACCGAGAACGGACGCAGTGCGTCGTAGTCAAACGGCTCGATGGCGTCCATGTGGCCGTCGGGCATCTTGGACGATCCGTCGACGGGCACGCGCTTAAACGAGATATTGCCCTTGCGATAGGCATCGTAGTGGTCGGTGGTCGTGACGGTGCGATCGGATTCCTCGGTCACGGTCTCGTTGGTCGCGTCAAAGTACACTTCGCCGTCAACGCGGGCGCCGTAGAGCCAAAACGGCACGTAGACACCTTGGACCTCGTCGATGTGGTTGCCGGTGACAAAGCTCTTGGGCAGCAAGATCTTGCCCTTATAGTGTTCCTTGAGTGCGGCCGTGACGTCGTCGCGCCCGAGCTTAAACGGAATCACCAGGTCGGGCGAGAAGTCGCCAGAGAGCTGGCCGGGCGCCACGGCGGAGTTACCGCAGTACGGGCAGGTGGTGACGGCGACGGTGCCGTCGGACACGAGCTCGGCGCCGCACGACGAGCAGATGTAGCCGGCGTTTTGGGCGAGCTCCTGCACCGCGTCGTCGGCAGCAGGTTTGGGAGCTGCGGCTGCGGCATCGGCTTTGGCATCTGCCTTGTTCTGGCGCTCGCGATAGAGGGCCTCGACTTCTTCGACTTCAAAGCGTGAGTCACAGTAGTCGCAGACAAGCTTTTGCTCGGCGCTGGCAAAATGCAGGGGACCACCGCAGGCGGGGCACTGATAGTTAACGCTCTCGAAGGCCATGATCGGTCCTTTCCGTGCCGGAGGCTATGCGCCGATGGCGCCGCCGCAGTATTCGCAGCGCCCACTGGCATCGGGAATGGTGGTGGCGCCGCAGAAGGGGCAGGTCACCGCAGTCTTGGGGGCCTTGGCGGCAACGACGCTATCGCGCGTCTCCTGACGCAGCTGCACCAGCGCGTCGCGGACTTCGGTTGCCTGACGTTTGGCCTCGCGGTACTCGATGGACCCGCGCTGCTCGATGGTGGAGTCGTTCACGCGCAGGTCGATCTCGGTAAAGTACGGCGTGTTGACGTGGATGGTCAGGTTAAAGTCGTAATCCAGGTCGTAGCGCGGCGGGTCATAACTCTCACGCTCGCCGTCCTTGGTCTCGCGATAGATCTCGGTGCGATGCTCGTCGATATCCATATCGCAGCCGAGCACCTGCGAGAACTCGATGATGTCGGGATTGGCGTCGCGCCAGCGCGTCTGCGAGGTAATGATCAGCAGGCCCGCGTCCTCGTCGAGCATAATATTGGTGCGCCCGGCCGAGAGCGTGCGCGTGGGATTGAACGATGCTAGGCGCTCGGCATTGGCCTCGCGATAGGCGAGCTGCTCGCGAATGTCGTCCGCGGTGCTAGAGCGATAACCGCCAAAGAAGGGAGAGAGCTTGCCGACGCATTCTTTGCACAGGTAGCCTTCATTGATCTTGGTCTTACCTAGAAGTCCCAGCTCGGTACCGCAAATCGCGCACTCTTTCTTCTCGAACATCTTGTCAAAGAAGCCCATGGTTGCCTCCCATCAACAGGTAGCGTGTGTCACTTTTGATGATGGGGGAGCGCGCGATCTTTCACGATACCCAGACGGCTCAAGAGGTCTCCACAACTGGGACACATGGCCCATTTTTCATCCCCAAATAACTTGCGGTGAAATAGTTCCCAAATGTGGGCCATAGAAGGCCAAACAGGAACTATTCCACCGCAACTTCTGGGTAGTCATCGGGGACGTTCTTAAACGACTAGTCGTTGGGGGCAGTCTTTGTCTAATGCGGTGGCCGCCGCTTGCTACGCGACGGTGATGGCGACTTGGGCGTAGCGGGTGCAGGGGCGCTCGGCGCACGTCTGCACGCTGAGGGTGAGCACGATGCGGTCACCGGGTTGTGCATCGGCGGGCACGGTAAAGGCGGCGTCCACCGCGCATTCCTGCCATAGCGACAGGTCTTGGGCGCCTGCATAGCTCGATGGCCCCATGGCGACATCCCAATGCGCATCGAAGCCCCTGCTATCGGGGTCGACGATGGACGCTGCAAGAGCAACGCGCTCACCGGCTGTGGCACTGCGGTCGCCCATGACCTCGGTAACATACGCCGGATGTGAGCAGGTCGCGGGCTCGTGAGCACACCACTGCGCGCGGGCGGCGAAGTCCTCCTGATAGGCGCGCAGGTAGGGATTGGGGTTGCCGTCCACCGGCGTTCCCATGGCGGCAAAACCAGCGGGCGCATTCGAATCGGGATGCCCGTCAAGGAACATGCGGCCGAGCAACGTGTCAAAGTCGCGGTTATCGATGCCGCGCAGGCCAACCGGCAGCAGCGGAATATAGGTCATCGAGTCGCCCTCGGCCATAAAATCGCCGCGCTCAAACTGCATCGCGGGCATGCCTTCTAGGCCCCAATCCAGGCGGGCATGCTTGCCAAACTGGAATCGCTCAGGCTCGTTTTCGTACACCTTGCCATCGCCATAGAGCATATAGCGCGCCATAAGGGGGCCGTTACCTTGGGTGAGGTTCTGTGCAGGCCAGGGAGCTTGGAACAACGGCAGCGTATCGGGCTGAGCCATCTTGGCATCAACGTAGCCGCCATACATATAAGGCACGCACCAAAAGATGAGATCGGGAAAGAGCTCGCGCCCATGGTCGAGCCAAGAATTGTCCTGCCCCACACCATCGGCAACGCCCATCACGCGCACCTTCTGATAGACACGCTGCTGCACAGAAGGCCATTCGGGCGTATCACGATAGCGCTCAGCAATGCTCATGAGCGCACGAACAATGGTATTCATGCCACCCCAGCTGAGCAGCCAAAGCGCACGCGGGTCATCATCCAAGATCGCTTGAGCAATCACGCGCGAGCCCTCAGTCTCTGCGCGCACATCGCCCTCAAAGGCAACGTTCCCAACAAAGGTACGCTCAATCATCTGAGCAGGCGAGGGAAACGGCGGCTCACCGGCAGCGTCCGCATTCGCCTGCAACTGCGGCCAAGCCTGGGCATATTCATTACTCCAGAGGCTCTCGATCCAATGCTCAGGAAACGGTCGATACTCACGAAGCTCCCCAGCCGTGGGATCAGGTTCATGGGGCACAACATCCCACTCATAAGAGCGCCGCCCCTTAGTCCGCCAATGCGGATTCACCTCACCGAGCGTATGGACGCCATCCCCAAGAAAGTGATACTGCGAAGCCGTATACACCACAGCCTGCACATCAAGCACGTTGAGATACAGAGCCAAATGAACGAGCGAGTTCATATCATCGACTTCCATATCAGTAGTAACAATCACCCGAGTTAAATCGCGAGTCATAAGAAAGCTCCAACCAAAATCATTTCAGCCAGTTACGCGCAAGGCAAGACGGGCCCCACACCTCCATCGCCGTCAACCCGGCGGCCCGCCGGAAGCGCTCGTCCAGCGTTTCGAACAACGTTAACTTAGGGGCCCTGACCTTTAGTTTTGTAAACATTCCGCAGCGCGGGTCCCGCTTATCCGTTGCTCCGAAGGAGCAGGATAAGCGGGACTCATGCGCGAGGACGTTTACAAAACTAAAGGTCAGGGCCCCGATGGGATGGTTACCTCGAAACCCTGGCCGACCACTCCCAGCAGCCCACCGGCTCGCCGTCGATGAGTACGTTGCCCCCGTCGAAGTCTTGATAACACATGTCGTTGAATTGGTGGATCCACACGCCATGGTTGAACGTCTTCTTGGGCGAGCCGTCGGCCTCGCGATAGCGTCCGGTCAGGTCCTCAACATGGCTAAAGTAGGTGAGATGCACGTTGGCGCCGGCGGCGCGCAGACGAGCCGTGAGCGGCAGCACGGTCTCCTGCGGGGCCACGAGCTCGTCGCCCTTGGAGTGCGTGAACCACAGCGGTGTCTTGGCAAGGGCAGCAACGTCCTCGTCCGTGGCGTTGTACCACGGCGCGCAGCAGGGAAGGCCCGCGGCGAAGAACTCGGGGTAGTCGGCGCACAGGCGCAGCGTCATAAAGCCGCCGTTGGAAAGGCCAGCGACCACGATGCGGTCGGTGTCGATGCGGTCGGCATGCTCGGCGACAAACTCGTCGATGAGCGCCTTAATGACGGGGGAGTAGATGCTCTGGTTGGAGTGGCCGAGCTGCTCAGTGCCGTTGTCCATCCAAAACGTGGGCGACTGCGGCACGAGAGCCCAGGCAAAGCCGCCAAAGTAGCGTTGGATCTGCGCCTGGCTGATGGCCGTCACGCGGTTGCCGATATAAGCGCGCGTGGCGCCCTCGCCTTGCGTAGCGCCCTTGCCCTCGCCAGCGCCGTGCAGGTACACCACGAGCGGGGCCTTCTGGGGCACGACAGTCGTTTCGGGCGCGAAGGGGTTGAAGCAGGCGGAGTCCTCGGCCTTAAAGCTGGGCTCAAAGAAGCCGTACTCGAGCGCGATGCCGTTGACGGCGGTCTTTTGCGTGGCATTGCTCCAGCCCTTGAGCGCGGGACAGATGTCGCCGCGGCAGGTGTCAAAGACCAGGCCGCAGGTTGGATCGTCACCGTCATTGCCGGGAAGGGCCGCGAGCTGCGTGATGCGCAGCTGGTCGTCGAGCAAGCGCGAGCCCATCACGCTGCCCTCGATCTTCTTGGTCAGGCGCTGCTCGGCGATCTCGAGCGCCACATGGGTGCCAAAGGCGAGCTTGCGTCCGCACTCATCGCACGGATAGGCGGCGAGGACGTCGACATAGCCTACGGAAGGTGCGGCGTGGTCGGCGCCGCGCTCTTTGCGCATCAGGATCTCGCCCGTGCGTTCATGGCGCTCTACATATATATGGAAGGTGCGCGCATCGATATCGTTGGCGCGAACGGTGCACGGCAGGTCGAGCACGACTTTGCTGATCCAGGGGCCAAAGTCTCCCAGCGTGGTGACGGTTGCGTAGGTGCACGATTTGAGTTCCATGAGCTGCCTCCTCTGCGCCGCGAGTGGTAAACATCAGCGGCAATACAACTTAAACATGTTTAGTTTAATGCAGAGCTACAGAACAGGCAGATGAACTCGGTAAACGGTCAAAATGAACACTCAACAAATTACTAAACATTCGTTTATCACCATTTAGCAGGGCTTTTGTTGATGGGTCAACAAAGAATAGAGGTGTTTACCAAATTAAAAGACCACGTAAATAGGCATTTAGCAGCAGAGCGTCAAATAGACAATCCCTTACCGTTCAAGTACGTTCACCCCCGATTTCCTACCGTTCACCGGACTACAGACGGCAAAATTGCCACAAATTAGACGTTCCGTGTAAACTAAAGCCCGTAAACGTTCAGTAAACACATTGTTTACGACAGCGTATCCAAGGGTTCGGCAGCCGTAAGGGGTTATAGTCGCCGAGCCAAAGGCGTGCCTACGCCCAAACGAGTAGGCACACGAAGATATGGGGAGGGGTCCCATGGCAGTAGATAACAAGCAGATTGCCACCGATGTCCTCGAGCTCGTGGGCGGTGCGGAAAACGTCACCGTCGCCACCAACTGCATGACGCGCCTGCGCCTGACGCTCAAGGACAACAACAAGGCCGACGTGGAGAAGATCAAGAAGGTCAAGGGTGTTCTGGGTTGCCAGTTCGCCGGCAGCCAGCTCCAGGTCATCATCGGCCAGAACGTGCCCAAGGTGCTCGCCGAGTTCGTCGCCATGTCCGGCGTCAAGCAGGGTGCCGCGGTCGACGAGAACCTCGATGCTCCCAAGGAGAAGTTCGAGCTCAAGAACCTGCCCAACATCATCCTCGACTATCTGTCGGGCTCCATGACCCAGCTGATCCCGCTGCTCATGGCCGGCGGTCTGTTCCGCACCATCGCTGCGGTTCTCGGCCCCACCATGCTCGGCGTCCTTTCCGACACCGATCCGACCTACACGTTCCTCTACACCACCCTGTACGAGGCCACGTTCACCTTTATCCCCATCTACCTGGGCTATGCCGCCGCTAAGAAGCTCGGCGCCTCCCCGGTTCTGGGCATGCTCCTCGGCGGCGCCCTCATGGCCCCGTCCGTCGTGAGCGTCGCGACCCAGGATGGCGGCGGAATCATCTCCGTCTACGGCATTCAGATCGCCGCTGCCAACTATCAGCAGTCCGTCCTGCCGATTATCCTTTCGGCGCCTGTCCTCTACTTCGTCGAGAAGTTCTTTAAGAAGGTCATGCCCGACGTGCTCTCCACGGTCTTCACGCCGTTCTGCACCATGATCGTCACCATCCCCATTGCCTTTATCGTCCTCGCCCCGCTCGGCAACGAGATCGGCAGCCTCATCGCCAATGCCCTCTTTGGTCTAGCTGACATGGGTGGCGTCGGCATCCTGATCGTCATGGCCGTCCTCGGCGCCTTCTGGCAGCTCTTCGTGGTCTGCGGCATGCACATGCCCGTCATCCTGCTCGCTCAGGTTCAGATCATCGCCGCCGGCTACGATCCCTTCGTCTTCGTTTCCACCAACTGCGCTATGGCCGCTGTCTGGGGCTGCGCCTTCGGTGCCTTCCTCAAGATGAAGAACCCCGACGAGAAGGGTCTTGCTCTGGGCTACGTCATCTCCGCCATCGCCGGCGGCGTCACCGAGCCCGCGCTCTTCGGTATCCTCATGCGCTTCCGTCGCACCATGTTCGGTATGTTCATCGGTGGTGCCATCGGCGCTGTGTTCTCCGGCCTCATGGGCGTTACCTACTACCTCGCCGGCGGTGCCTCCAACTTCCTGGTCTTCACCAACTACCTGCAGGGTGGCCAGATGAACACCGTCTGGGCTATCGTCGGTATGGCAATCTCCTTTGTCATCGCCGCTGCCGTCGTCTTCGTCGCCGGCTTCTCCAAGGAGGAGCTCGCCGAGATGGAGGCCTAAGGCCAAGCCATTCGGTCGACTACGACCTTACCTACACGACAGGGCCCCGTCAGGCGCAAGCCCGGCGGGGCCCTTTTGCAAGGTAGACTGGAGTGGGCAAGTGGTGCCTGCCTGTTGGGGCTTGCTAAGCGACAGGGGCTTTTGCACCAGGGGTTTCCGCGAAAGCTTCTGCCGGTTCGCAATTCCTTTATCGAGCGAAAGGGCATGCAGATGAGTTTGGGAAAGCTGACCGTCAACGGTCGTCAGGACGGTTTTTTGTGCGAGGGCAAGCCGTTCTTTTGGTTTGCTGATACGTGCTGGAGCGCATTTACCAGCATCCCCGAGGCCGACTGGGACTACTATCTGACCCGCCGCGCCGAGCAGGGCATGAACGTGCTGCAGATCAACACGCTGCCGCAGTGGGACCGCTGCTGCCCCGATCTGGGCATTTGGCCCTATGCCAGCGAGGACGGCGTGCACTTTGATTGGTCTCAGCCCAACCAGGCCTATTGGGACCGCGCCGCTGCCATGTGCCGCGCTGCCGTCGAGCACGGCATTCGCCCGGCGCTCGTGCTCATGTGGTGCAACTACGTGCCCGGTACCTGGGGTGCCAAGATTGCCGAGCGTTGCGGTGCCGAGGTTATGCCGCGCGAGGAGGTCCGCGCCCATGTTGCCCGCGTCGTCGAGAACCTGGGCGAGTTTGATCCCGTCTATGTGGTGACGGGCGACACGGACTTTGCCGGTGACGAGGCGATTGCCTATTACGAGGATGCGCTCGACGAGGTTGCAAAGCGCGCACCCGAGGCTCTGCGTACCATGCACATCAACCGTGGCAACCGCACGATTCCCGCGCAGTATCTGGACCGCCTGGACTTCTATATGTTCCAGCCCGGTCACAACTACGAGGGCCAGCCCGAGGCCTGGCACCTGCCGCAGGATTTTATCGCCAACTACCCCAAAAAGCCCATGGTCAACTCCGAGCCCTGCTACGAGCAGATGGGTGCGTCGCGCAATGTGTACTGGCGCTTTACCGCGCAGGACTGCCGCGCGAGCGTGTGGTCGTCGATCCTTGCCGGTGCCAGCGCCGGCGTGACCTACGGCGCCCACGGCGTGTGGAACTGGCAGACCAGTAAGAGCCAGGGCTCTGTCCTGGGTGAGGGCTTTGATATGCCGTTCCGCTGGCAGGAGTGTCTGCAGTTTGCGGGCGTGTGGGACTTTGCCGCCATCGAGCATGTGCTTGCCGGCCTGGGTGCCACGGCGTGCGATGACGCCCTGGCCGTCATCCCCGCGCAGGAGCTGCTCGACGATGCGCGCGAGGCCATCCGCGTGGCGCGTATTGGCGAGCGTGTCGTTACCTATCTGCCGCGTACCACGGCGCTTACGTTTAAGCTCGATAGTGCGCGCGGCTGGTCGGCGACGGCCCTCGACATGGAGGCCAAGCGTATCGCCAAGCTGCCCGTTCGCGATAACGGCGACGGTACCGTGCGCGTGGCTCAGCATCCCTTTGAGCACGACGCCCTGGTGGTCCTGACTCCCGAGCACTAACGCCCGAGCTTCGATCCCGAGTTGCTCCCTCGGCCCGGGCACCTCCCTCCCTTTTCCGATATCAACAACCCAGTCCCCTTTATATGTTGCGGTGGAATAGTTCCTAAATGACAGCCCGGGCCGGTCAAACAGGAACTATTTCACCGCAACTGCTGTTGGGGCATTTGCGCCGGATGCGTAACAGTTCGGGCATTGCGTGGATACTAAGACCCATTCTCCATTAAAATGGTTTTCCGGACATCTAAGCGGGTGGGGGTTACCATGAGGGACCTGGGAGACACAACCGCATATTTGCGCCGGGGCATACGGGAGATTCTGTGCCTGGCGCTTTTCTTTTTCACGTTTTTGGCCGGCGAGTACCTCTTTGACGTGCGCGTGGCCGAGTTTGTGCCGGCGAACGAGGTCGTTATCTACGAGAGCATCGTCGTCGGCGCGAGCGTGATCGGCTATTTTGTGCGTCCTCTCCTGTACTATCGCCGTCCCCAGGCAATCGATGCAACGAGCGATATGACGGGCGTGCTGCTGGTGTCGGCATTGCTGCTGCTGATTATGGCGGCGCAGTTTCAGGTTGTGATTGCGGGCGGTCTGGTGGCGTGCTGCGCCCTGGGCTACTGCGGATCGACCGCTCATGCCAATCTGGCGCGGCGTTTTGCGCAGACGCCTTGTCTGGCACGTGCCGTGGCGGTTTCTTATGCTGCGGGCATTTTGGTACAGGTGCTCAACCATATGGTGATGCCTGCGGGCATTCCTCAACAGTTTGTCCTTATTGCCTGTGCGATTGCGCTGGTTGGGCTGCTTCACGGTACCCGCCGAGCTAAATTACGCGATGAGTCCGCGCCCGAGTTCGAAGCCGAGATTGCCGAGCTATCGGTCGATGCGTCGGAGCATGGCGCCAAGTGGCGCGATAATCCCGAGGCAAAGGCGGCCTTCCAGGGTGCCGTAGTGCGCTTGACGGTGGCGACCGCCTGCCTCACCGGCGTATTCGCGGCTCTCAATGCCGGTCTTACGACCTCGCATGCCGCCGGCGCTATCGATCTGGGTGACTGGCCGCGCTTGCTGCTGGTTGTGAGTGCGCTTGCTGCCGGCGCCCTGTATGACCTGCGCGGACGCTCGTATATGAATATCATCATGACGTGCGCCGCCATGCTGTCCACGCTCTCGTTCTTTGTGCTTATCACCGATGGCAACGGCGGCAATGCGCTCGCCGCCACGATTATCTTTTACCTGGGCACGGGCTTTTTCGTGGTGTTCTTCACCGCGAAGTTCGCCGCGATTTCGATGTATGCCCGCTGGTCGTATCTGTGGCCGTGCATGGGCCGCGTCATCAACAACATTTGCTCAATGCTTGTGACGGCTCCGGCGGTGGCGATCATCTCGAGCCAAAACGTGCTGATGGCGGTGGGTGTCGTACTCGTGCTGTTTGTCGGCATTGCGATCTCGCTGTTGGGGCAGTTTGGACAAGGCGTTGAGGACGAAGCGGGTCACAGGGGGCTGGCGTTTGCCACCGACGATCTTGGCGTGAGCCGTGCGCCCGATCAGGTCGACACGGTGTCCCTGGAGACACCGGAGCTTTCGTTTGACGATCGACTCGACGGTTTTGTAGCCGCCTTTGGACTTACCAAGCGCGAGCGCGATGTACTGGAGGCGCTGGTCGTATCGGACGACAGCGTGCAGGACGTTGCGGCAGCGCTCTTCCTTTCGCGTTCTACGCTCTACCGCCATATCGCCTCGATCAACAAAAAGACCGGTGCCGCCTCGCGCGTGGCCCTCATCAATTTCTTCTGGTCCTGGACACCCCAAGACTAGCCAAAACCACCACGAAGGGGACAGGCACCTTTGTGGTGGTTTTACCTGCAAAAATATGAATATGAGACATTTGTCACCTGCCGTTTTGGCGCTCAAAGGCATATGAATGTGATGTTGAGCGGAGCAGAACGGAAGGGGTGGGCCTATGGCGTCTTGTGGTTGCTCGTCTAATAAAATTGCGGGCGCGCTTATCGCCGTGGTGGTCCTTGCTGCGGCGGTGACGCTTGTGCGGGCATACGGCTTTGGTGCCCGTGCCGACCAGGGAAAGAACGCCGCGCAAGCGTTGCTGAACGATTGTGCTGCCGATCCGGTGGCAGTCAAGCTTATCGAGGACGGCGAGGCGCGGACGATCTATGAGACCGACGATGCCGAGCTGGTCGCATCGACTTTTGCCGCGCTCGACGATTGCACCGTGGGAGGTGCGGTGGATGAGCGGATGAGCGATGCCGGTCGCACGCTCGTCTTTGTCTATGAAGACGGCTCGGAGCAATCGGTGGAGTTCGAGGGCGGGAATATCGTGCTCGACAAGACGGCATATCGCCTTGACGGTGCCGATGAACTGTGGCGACAGCTAGCCGCCATCAAGAACAGCCAATGAAATGAGGGGTGTACGGGATGAGTGATTTGAGATTCTGCCCGGCGTGCGGGATGCAGCTGCCGCGGGTCGCCGGCGTGCCGGTGCGATTTTGCCCGGGCGGCGGTGTTCGGCTTGAGAGCGTTGAGGATGACCCGGGTGTCGCGGAACACGCAAATGGGGCGGCTGCCGATGATGGCGCGGGCGAAGGTTGTGAGCCGAGCGCGAACGCGCCGGTCGATGTGCCGATGCAGGATGCCGACGCCGCGTCGCCGGTCCGCGACGTGGCCGCAGCGGATGCTCCCCGCGTCGGCGACCTTGAGCTCCACACTGCATGCGATGCCTCTGGCGGCCAAGCGCTCGCGCAAGTGGCGCTGCCGCGGGGTTGGCGTATCGAAGAGGCGCATCTTGAGCGCAGCAGTAGTTTCGACTGCCCGATTTCAGTTGGCGTGACGGCGGCAGGCCCGGCGGGCGAACGCATCATGTATCGCTCCGAGCTCTGCTACGTGGACGCGGGC
Organism: Collinsella aerofaciens; assembly: GCF_040910265.1. GTDB lineage: Bacteria > Actinomycetota > Coriobacteriia > Coriobacteriales > Coriobacteriaceae > Collinsella > Collinsella aerofaciens_BK. The sequence continues at coordinate 98,496 of NZ_JBDGAW010000005.1, forward strand.
GCCGTTGCCAAGCGTATCCCCACGCAAACCGAGCGCAAGGCGTTTGTGCACGTGGAGGCGGCGTGCGACGAGTTAGCTCAAGCCTGCGCGGCGCAATTGGGCGCACGGGCGGAGGTTGTGGCCGAGCAACCCTATCCGTCGAGCGCGGCAGGCGATATTGAACATGAGCGTGCTCGCGTAAAGCGCGAGGCTGCAAACGACTTTGCGATTCAGGGCTTTTCGATGGAACCGAGCGATGTGGTCTATGAGTGCCGCATGCGTCGATATCGGCTCGCGGGCGTCCCGGCGCCTACCGAGCTTGCAGTGGCGGCAAAGGTCGAGGGCTATGTAGTCTCGATCGGTGGAGTCGCGGGTTCTGTGGGTAAAGGCGTTGCCGCCGGGGCCGAGGCGCTGCTGGGCGCGGGCCTTTCGAGCGGACTGATCGGTGGCGTTCTGGGCAAGCGCCTGCGCGAGCGCCAGGCGGCTGCGGCGGCGGGTCAGCGCGCCGCGAAAGATCAGGCTCCGGATCAGGGCGATTGCCCAGACGGGGCGCCGTTCAAGCTGGGCGCGGCAGACCTGTTGCAGTGGCGTATCAGGGACAGCTTCTGCCTGGTTGCGCCGGAAGGCCGTCTGGACGAGGCGGCCTCCACGGCGCTTGCCTCAATGGCGTCGACTCTGCGGCTCAACCCGTCGATTGCGCGCGAAGCGTGCGCTCAAAAGCAGCAGATGGTGCTCGAGCAGCGTCAGCGCACGCAGATGAACATCGCCCAGCAGCAACAGCAGTTCGCGGCCTGGCAGCAGATGCATGCCTCGCAGCAGGCGGCGTTCGACAGCTACCAGCAGGCTTGGTTTGAGCGCAGCGATCGTCAACACGCCGCGAATATGGCCGCCAGCGCGGCCAATTTCTCCAGCGCAGGTGTGGGAACGGGCGCGGCGTCGTATTCCGATGCCATCCGCGGGGTCAACCATTACACCAGGCCCGACGGTACCGATGTCGAGGTTTCGGTGATGGCGGATCAAGCTTGGGTGAACGGCTCGGGCGACGTGATCGGCACGCGCGATGGCTTTGAGCCCGGTTTTGGCTGGACGGAGCTGCCCCGTCAATAGCGTGAGTGGGCTACGGGAGGATCGGTGTCGAGGCGTTGCTCGGCGCTGTGATAAGAAACGGGAAAGGAACAACGATGAGGGAGACGGTTATTTCGCGCACGGCGTTTGTCGCGGCGGCGGGAACGGCGTTGCTGACGCTTGCGGGATGCGGCGGACAGCAGGCGCAGGACACGACGGGTTTTAACGACGATCGCCCGGTAAAGGACAAGATGGATGCGGGCTCGTCATCGGGTGATTCCGGTGATGCGGGCGGCGGTGCGGACACAGACAGCGGCTCGGCGGACGCGTTCGATACGTGGTCGGATGACTGCTGGGATGCGCACCGCAACATCAGCATCGCAGCGTTGCTCGAGCTTAAGGGCTGGCAGTTGCAGGAGTTTGCGTCGCAACAGGGTTATACCTGGCAAGATGCGCTCGAGATGTACGAGAACGAGGCAGGTCGCGTGCTCAGCGTCTGCAATATCAGCAAGGATGGCGCAACCGAATGGCTCGGCGAGGATGAAATCGGAAAGCTCGACAAGGGCGGCACCGGGAGTACCGTGATGTTTACGCTGCAGCTTGCGGGCTATTCGAGCTGCGAGGATGTTATCGCGGGCTTTTCGGTGCCGGTTGAGGACCGCGCGCAGATCACCTCGAGCTCGTGGATCGCGTGCGTTTACGGTTCCAACATGGCGCGTCACGTTGCCATGGTGAGCCCGATGGAAAACGGCGACTACCGCCTAGACCTCATTACCGAGGAGGCCATCAAGACCGGAAGGTTTACCCAGGGCGGCGGTGCCCCCACGATTAACGAATTCTGGCAGGAAAAGACCGGGCGCGCGCTCGGCTAAGTGCGATGCGGCCAATATCATAGCGAGGGACAAACATGAAGAACGAGATGACGATAAGCCGTGCGGCCTTTGTGGCAGGCGCGGGTGCGGCGGCGTGTGCACTGGCTGGTTGCTCGGGCGGATTGGGCGGCGCGGGTGGCGCCAAGACGGCGAGCACGGCGGACGCCGCCTGCGTGGATGACAATGCCAACGTGACGGTCTATGCCGCAATCAACCTGGGTGGTGCCGATCTGGTGCGCCTACTCAAACATCAAAATTATGAGTGGCAAGGCGAGAACGTGGGCTACGGTGCCGTCGATGACGCGGGATTTTTCGCCTTTACCTTTTCCAAGGTTTCGGACGATGTGGACGAACTTGCGAACAGCGCGATACCGCTTTCGGAGTCCGAGTACGAGGAACTTGAACCGGGCGGCGGAGACGAAAACGTCGCGATTCTGCTCTCGGTAGGCGGCTATACGAAGGGCGAACGGGCACTCACCGGTGCGATTGGCGACGCAGCGATGGTGCAGGAGAAATGCACGATCGACGATACCTCGTATTGGCTGGTCAAAGCGCTTGACGGCCACCGTTACGTGATTATGGCCGACGACACCGAAGACGATGGCGACAGCGCTCATGACATCTATATCTACAACGAGGCTTTTATTCGCACAGGCTACCTGAGCGGCGGCGACCAGATCGATATCGATGAACTTTGGAGCCGCCTGGCCAACGCCTCGTAACGCCCCAAAACCACCACGAAGGGGATAGGCACCTTTGTGGTGGTTCAATAAGTTGCGGTGGAATAGTTCCTGAATAAGGCTTGGGGGTCTTAAAACAGGAACTATTTCACCGCAACTGCTGAGGGGACGGGTTGTGGAAACGGCTGCCGTGGTGGACTCGGGCTGTCTGTTACAGCAGCTCACCGTGACGGGCGATGTAGCGGCGCTTGGCCAGCTGGGTCAGTGCAATGTAGGCGGCGACGATGCCGATGAGCAGTGCAAAGAAGCTCAGCGGCAGCGGCGTGAGGCCCAGTGCATCGGCGATAGGGCTTGCCGGCAGCCAGGTGACAAGCGCCAGCCCCAGCACGGTGAGCACACACAGTGCGGGGGCGGCGTGATCGCGCGGGCTCGGAAGACGCGGGGAGCGCAGCATGTGGATCACGAGCGTCTGCGACCACATGGACTCGACAAACCAGCCACTCTGGAAAATCGCCGCAAAGGTCGCCATGCCGGCAACATTGCCCGCGGCGGCAAGCTCTGCCCAGCTCGCGCCCACGGCAGCGGGGCACACCACAAAGAAGAGCGCGGCGAACGTCACGATGTCAAACAGCGAGCTCACGGGGCCCAGTTCGAGCATAAAACCCTTGATGGACGCGGCGTCCCAGGCGCGCGGGCGGGCGGTCCAGGCATCGTCGACGGTGTCCCACGGCAGCGCGATGCACACGATCTCGTAGATCAGCGACAGCAGCACCAGCTGTAGGGCGCTCATGGGCAAAAACGGCAGGAACAGGCTCGCGACGGTCACGGACAGCACGTTGCCAAAGTTGGAGCTCACCGTGGTTTTGAGGTACTTGAGTAGGTTGCCGTAGGTGCGACGGCCTTCGATGATGCCGCGCTCGAGTACGCCCAGGTCCTTCTGGAGCAAGATGATGTCGGCGGATTCCTTGGCGATGTCGACGGCCGAATCGACGGAGATACCGCAGTCGCTCGCGCGCATGGCGGCGGCGTCGTTGATGCCGTCTCCCATAAAGCCCACGGTGTGGCCGAGCAGCTCGCGCATGACGCGCACCAGGCGCGCCTTCTGCAGCGGCGAGAGCTTGGCAAAGAGATGGGTCTGCTCGGCGCGCTCCGCCAGCTCGGCGTCGTCGAGCGCATCGATCTCGGAGCCCAGCAAGACGTTGCTCGCGTCGATGCCGATCTGCTCGCAGACGGTGGCAGCGACGCGGTCGTTGTCGCCGGTCAGGACCTTTACCGCCACGCCCTTGGCTTCGAGGGTGGCGACGGCGCCCGCGGCGCTCGCTTTGGGCGGATCGAGGAAGGCCAAAAAGCCCATCAGCACCATGTCGCACTCGTCGGCGATGCCAAACTCGCCCACGGTGCGCGGGTTGGTCTTCTGCGCCACGGCGATCACGCGCAGGCCTTCGGCATTGAGTCCTGCCACCTGTTTGCGAATCTGGGCGAGCTTCTCGTCGGTAAGCGGCTGAGCGGTGCCATCCACCTCGACGTAGGAGCAGACCTCGAGCATTTCCTCGGCAGCTCCCTTGGTGACCATCTGGGTCTTGCCCTGGGCGTCGGCGACAACCACGCTTAGGCGGCGGCGCGAAAAGTCGAAGGGCACCTCGTCGACCTTGGTGTAGCGGTCGCGCAGGCTCTGGCCCAGCATGGAATCGGGCACGACGGTCGAGAGCGTAACATCGGCGCGGTCGATAACGGCCAGGTCGATGAGGTTCTTGAGGCCCGTCTGGAAGAAGCTGTTCAAGAACGCATGACGCAGCACGCGCGTGTCCTCGTTGCCGTCGGTGTTGAGATAGCGCTCGAGCACGATGCGGTCCTCGGTGAGGGTGCCGGTCTTGTCGCAGCACAGCACGTCCATAGCGCCGAGGTTTTGGATCGCGGGCAGCTCCTTGACGATGACCTGGCGGCGGGCGAGGTCCTTGGCGCCCTGCGACAGGCTCGTGGTCACGATGACGGGCAGCATCTGCGGCGTGATACCCACGGCCACGCTCGTGGCGAACAGCAGCGCGTCGATGACGTTGCCCTTGGTGGCGGCGTTGATGGCAAAGACGGCCGGCGCCATGACGAGCATCAGGCGCACCAGCAGCATCGAGACGCTCGAGAAGCCGCGGTCGAAAGCGCTTTTCCCACCGCGTCCGTTGAGCATCTTGGCGATGCCGCCCAGGTAGGTGTTCGAACCGGTGGCCACGACAAGCGCCATGGCGGTGCCGTTTTGCACGGAGGTGCCGGTAAAGACGATGTTCTTGCAGGCAGAGAGCGGCAGTGCGGATCCGTCGGCGCCCTCGATGACGGTGACGGCGGCGGTTTTCTCGACGGCCTCGCTCTCGCCGGTGAGGGCGGACTCGATCACAAACAGGTCGCGCGCAGTGATGATGCGGGCGTCGGCCGGCACCATGTCGCCGGCGGAGAGGCGGATCATGTCGCCGGGGACGAGCTCATCGAAGGGGATCTCGATACGCTCGCCGTCGCGCAGAGCGGTGCAGGTGTTGGAGACCAGGTCCTTGAGGGCCTCGGCCGCATTGCCGCTGCGGGCTTCCTGGATAAACTTCATGCCGCCCGATACCAGCAGCATGATGCCGATGACGATGACCGTGGAGGGGTCGCGCTGCGGCTCGGGCACGGCGAGCACGTCGATGTAGAGCGAGACCAGCGCGAGCGCGGCGAGGATGCCGGCGAAGGGGTCGATGAAGGCATCGGCGATGCGGCGGGCGAGTGTCTTGGTCGGCGCCTCGATGGTGTTAGGGCCGGTGGCGTCCAGGCGCTCGGCGGCCTGATCGGCGGTGAGGCCGTCGGCCGTGGCGTCGAGCAGCACGAGGGCGTCCTCGGCGCTATGGGTGGCGGCGAATATGGTGTTCTTGGCAAGGCCGGCGTGAGCGGCGGGGCGCGCCGTGCGGCGGCGCTTGGAGATGACTTCGAGTACCGTGGCGGTTTTGAGCATCAGCATAGGGTCCTCCTTGCTAAAGGGAGTTAGCGTACGTGTCGTATTGAATTGCAAAAAACCTAGATGTCGCTCACGTCATGCTCACGAACCACCACAAAGGGGACAGGCACCTTTGTGGTGGTTTTGATGATCTGCTGTTGGCGCTTATGCGTGCGCGGAATCCTCGCGGCGTGCCGAGGGCGACATGCAGGTTTTTCGACTATGACTGCCTTCCATGGCACACCTCCTTAAGGCCGGGCGCAGCGCGCTTCGGGCATCTCGTACCCGTTTCAATCCGCAGGTATTCTTGACGAGGGGTTTTGTCGTGTCAACCCCATTGTTCGGATAATCATCGCCCCTGACAAAGCCCTTACAGAGTGTCGTGACTCCAAAGCGCGCCCGCATCGACGCCCTGCCTGCGCTAAACTGTGAGGCACGTACGCGATTACGAGAGGAGCCCACATGGAGGCTTACAAGCAAGAGTTCATCAAGTTTATGGTTGAGTCCGACGTTCTTAAGTTCGGTAGCTTTACGCTCAAGAGCGGCCGTCAGTCCCCGTTCTTTATGAACGCCGGCGCCTACGTGACGGGCTATCAGCTCAAGAAGCTGGGCGAGTATTATGCCCAGGCCATCCACGATAACTTTGGTGACGACTTTGACGTGCTGTTCGGGCCGGCCTACAAGGGCATTCCCCTGGCCGTCGTGACCGCGATTGCCTACCACGAGCTGTACGGCAAGGAGGTTAAGTACTGCTGCGACCGCAAGGAGGCCAAGGACCACGGCGCCGACAAGGGCAACCTGCTGGGCTACGAGCCCCAGGACGGCGACCGCGTGATCATGGTCGAGGACGTCACCACCAGCGGTAAGTCCATCGACGAGACCTATCCCAAGGTCAAGGCTGCTGCCGATGTCGAGATCAAGGGTCTGATCGTGTCCCTCAACCGCATGGAGGTCGGCAAGGGTGGCGTGACCACCGCGCAGAAGGAGATCGAGGCCAAGTACGGTTTCCCCGTCGCGAGCATCGTCTCCATGGCCGAGGTCGTCGAGACCCTCTACAACCACGAGATTGACGGCAAGGTCGTCATCGACGACGAACTCAAGGCCGCCATCGACGCCTACTACGAGCAGTACGGAGTCCGGGAGTAGTTACGCGGTTTTCCAAACCGCGTAACGGGCCGACGCTGCAAACGCCCCTAAGCGGCAATCTGCCTTTCAATCGTCGGGCATGGCCAGAAGGCCTATGCCCTCCTCTTTCAAGGCACCTTGCTCGCTTAGGGGCGTTTTCGCTGTCGGTGCCAAAACATCGGTGCGGTCGTTGGGTAGCTAATTTGGGACGGGGCTATTTTGACTACTTTACATGTGAAAGCAGTCAAAATAGCCCCGTCCCAAATTAGCTACTCTTGCACCAAAAATGAGCGTCCGAAAATCCACGCTCGTTTACTTGAGTCCTGGCAGGCGGGTGTAGGGGAATGAGCGCTCTAGGAACTCGGCGCAGCGGGCGTAGTCTTTGGCGAAGTAGCTGCTGTAGAGCGAATCGAGCACGTATTGCACGGCGATGTGGCTGGCGAACTGCGTGATGCGGTGCGTCATGCTCTCGTGGTCGCTCACCGTGAGATAGGCGGCAAAGCCGGGGTGCAGGCGCGCGCAGTAGGGCGTGCCGATGACAATGACGGGAACATGCCGGCTGCTGAGGATCGGCAAGATTTCCTTGAGGTTGGGTGCAAGGCCGCTGTAGGAGATGACGATGGCCGCATGGCTGGAATCCGAGGCGAGCGCTGTGCGCACCTGGGCCTCGCCGCTGCTGTAGCATGTGGCGCTCTTGCCGGACGAGAGCAGGCGGTCGCGGAACATCCCCGCTGGATACAGGTTATGCGAGCCCGTGTAGATGTCCACGGTGCCGGCGCGCAAGATAAGCTTGGCGGCGTGGTCGAGCTGCGCGGGGTCGAGCAGCTCCTGCGTCTCGGCCAGCGTGGTCTGGTAGAGACCTTCCATGCGCTCCATGACCTGCGCAGGCGTGGACGTGGCGTCGAAGGGAAAGTTGATATCCACGTCGCGGCGGTTGCCCGCCTCGGTTGCCAGGCGCATGAGCTCGACCTTGAGGTCTTTAAAGCCCTCCAGGCCGAGCTTTTTGCAGAAGCGGTGCACGCTCGCGACCGAAACATTGGCACGGGCGGCAAACTCCTTAATGGACAGCCCGCGGATGTCCTCGCCCATGGCAAGGGCCGAGATGCCGAGCTGCTGCTCGGTAGGGGTTAGGCCCTGCGCCTCGGTAATCTTGCGCTTGATATCCATTCGAACTCCCACGCTCGTCAAACCTGCCAAAAAGGGACAGGTTTATTTTGGCAGGTTTTGCCCGCGAAGGGTAACGGGGCCAAGGATGCCGCTGGGGGCGACGGGTTCGGTGAGGGCGAAAATGTCGGGAATCGCATGGTCGAGTGTGTTGATGGCGTCGATGGTGAGTTCGTGCGTGCCGGCGGCAAGCGGGCCGGCGGCAAAGCGATAGGGCGGGCAGATGCGCGTGCCGAGCGAGTGCCCGTCGAGCGTGAGGGTTGCGACTTCGTAGACATCTCCCAGGTCAATCGTGGCGTCGGCAAGGTCGTCGGCCAGCTCGAACGACGTGCGGTAACGGTATGTGCCGCAGGTGCCGGCGAACTGCTCGGCCGTGAGGTCGCACAGATGCTCGAGCTTTTGCGGCTCGCCAAAGGCCCCGTCGCCTCCGGCAGGGGAGAGGGCGACGGTCCACGGGCCGTCGATGTTGAGGATGAGCGCACTATCCGCGCCTGCGCTCGTGTCCGTGCAGCTATCGGACTCGACTTCGCCGTTTGCCTCCAAAGCGACAACGCAGCTCTCGAAGGGCTCCAGCTCCAACACGCCGTCAAACGCAACGGGCTCGGTGCCGTTCAGCAGGTCGAGGCGCGTGCCGCGCAGGCGCTCGCCTCGAGCAAGTGCAACCGTGCAGCGAATGCCCTCACGCGGATGCTCGTTGACTAGCATCACATAGGTCTCGCCCGCACGCTCGTAGCGCAGTGCGCGCAGCCAGGGCTGCGGCGTATCGGTCACAACGGTCTGCAGTCCCGCGGCTGCCAGCACGTCCGCCACGCCGGCAAGCGGCGTCGCCGTAAGCCCGTCCAGCTCGGCCGCGCCATCGGCATCGTAGAGGGCACTCGGCACCTCGTCGACGGCAAGCACCATAACGCCCGCGGCCATCATGCGTCTCGCCGCCTCCGCCGTAGCAGCTCCAGTAAACGACGCCCTGGTCATAACAAACGCCTGATAGCGGCAGCCATTAACGGCAAGCGTTCCATCGGCAATCGAAACCTCGTAACGCCCCTCATCCTCAAAGGCCTCTGCCGGCACAAAATCAAAGTCGATCTGCGCTCGTGTGAGCTCGGCCGCTACGCGCTCGATGGGCATGGCGTTGCCGGCCCATTCGGCATCGGCATGGTACAGAATGGCGACGGGGCGAGCGGCGTTGCCTCCCGAAAGGAGCGTCGCCGTGCGATTCATATAGCGCATGAGCTGGCCAAAGTGCGGCCATTGCGGGTTGTTGCCGTGCGCGTAAAAATGCGGCGGGCAGTCCCAATCGGGGAAGGGCGCCATGCTAAACGCGTGTGGCGTAAACCAGTTAATACCGCGGACGAGCATATGGTCGGCAATCCATTTCATCTCGCGCAGGCCCTCGTGCCAGCCAAAGGCGCCAAAGACCTCGGCCATGCAACGCCCCTGCTTTTTGGGGTCGAGGCGCGCGGCCGAAGAGCCCAGCTTGGCAAGCGCGTACGTAAAGAACTCCATGTTCCACGCGCCGTGGAAATAGCTGTAGTGCCCACGGTCAACGCCGGGGACGAGCTGGTTGATGACCACATCCACGCCGGCCATGTCCTGCCCCGCGACCGCGCGGAAGTAATGTCCGGCGCCCTGACCCAGGCGCGTGTGGCAACTCTTGTCCTCGATCACGTGGCCAATGTGCATGACGCCGTGCGCGCGACACCAGTCGCCGATCTGCTCGTCAAAGCACGCGCGGTAGAGCTGCGTGGCAAGGTCCATATAGGCGTGGCGAACCTGGGCGCCGTCTGCCTCGCGTGTCCAAAGGCCGTGCAGTTTGGTGGGCCAGCCCTCACCAAGCGCATCGTGCAGGCGGCGGGCAAGCTCGTCCGACCACGGCAGCGCTAGGTCGCCTCGCCCGATAAAGCTGCTGGTAGAAGCATCGTCGAGCGTGGTGCCCTTCTCGTTCATAAAGCCGGGCTCGTCGGTAAAGAAGCCCAGGATGGTCTTGCCGAACTCGTCGCCCAGATGCTCAAACGTGGGCTCGTAGACGGCATCGATCAGCACGCGGCACGAGGCGGCGTCGACCATGTTGATGTACTCATCGCGAAAGCCGGTCTTTTGGCTGGTGACGTACAGCTCGATCGCGGTGTTGCCGGCGGGAGCGTCAAAACGCAGGCGGGCGGGTGTGCCATCGTCGTCATGCTCGACAACGAGCGCGAGGTCGAGCGGCGCACCGGCGGCATCAAAAGCCGCTGCGCCCACATAACGCTCCGCAGGATCCATGAGATTGCCGAGCTTGATGGTCGTGGACGGCTGAGGGCCGACAACCGTAACTGCGCGATGCTTAAGCACGGTCTTCTTGAGCGCGGGATCGACGTCATCGCCCGCAAGCGCGCCGTTGGCGTAGCCCGTGGGGAAGTGTGCATCGTCGAGCAGCCAGATCTTTAACCCCAGGCGCTTGCACTCGTCGATAATAAACCGCAGGTCAGACCACCAGCCGTTGCGGTAAAAATCGGGATGCGTGCGCGACTCAAGACAGACCTCGCGGATGTCCGCGCCGGCAATCTGCTCCAGATACTCGGTGATCGTCTCGCGCGCCTCGCCCTTGAGCCACAAAAACGGAAGCACATGGTTGTCGTAGGTGCCGCCAAGCACCTGCTCAAAATACGCCGCCATATACGCTCCTCCAAAACCAGACTTTCAAATCCATTGAAGTCAGAGTACGCCGAGCGCGCCGTCCTGCTAATATCAAAACCACGGCAGAATATGACCGAATCAACGATGGGGGCACTATGGAGCTCACGCGTCTGGACAACCTTCTGCTCGAGCTGACCGACAGCGAGCGCGCCTATCGCGCGGGCGCCCGCTATGACTGGAGCGATGCACTCGGTCAAGGTAATCAAGCAGATGTCGATGGTCGACATATCCGCAAAATCGGCAATCCAACGCTCGCCCTGCGACAAGAAGGCATGCCCGAGGGTCTATCGATTGTACGTAACTCGCGTTTCAACCCCGTGCCGGAACACGTGCATGATTATGTCGAAATCAGCTATGTCTATCGAGGACGAGCGCCGCAAATCGTCAACGGTGCGGCGCTCACGCTTGCTCAAAACGAGGTGCTCCTGCTCGATGCCGCCTGCCCGCATGCCGTAGGCGAACTCGGCGAGCACGACATTATGCTGAGTGTCATCATCTCGCGGCCAATACTCAGCCGCAGCCTGGAGCAAAGTCTTTCGCCCACAAGCGCTGTCTCGAGCTTCCTGCTCAACGCCCTCACGGACGAAACGGACCACCGCGGACACGTGCATTTCCATACGGGCGGCAGCCGTCGCGTGCGCCGCTACATGCAGGAGATGCTCTGCGAGCGCTTGGAGCCGACGGCGGCGAGCCCCCAGATCGTCTCGAGGTTGTTCGAGCTGCTGCTAGTCGAGCTCATGCAAAGTTACGAGGCCGCGCTGCTGCAAACGGATGAGCCCGCGCTGCCATCGGCGCAGGTCGCGGCTGCCATGGGCTTCATCGAGCGCAGCGCCTGCGACTGCACCCTCGATGACCTCGCCCGCCACCTGCACCTGAGCCCCAACTACGCAAGCGCTCTGCTCAAGCGTCAGACGGGCCGCACGTTTATGCAGCTCGTGCAGGAGAGCCGCCTGGCACGCGCAGCGGCACTGCTCGACGCCGGCGCCACCGCGGAGGTCGCAGCACACGAGGCGGGCTATGCCAACATGAGCTTCTTCTACAAAAAGTTTGCCGAGCACTATGGCTGCACGCCGGCTGCCTATCGTCAGCGTTTGCCCAGATAAAACCGACCAAAATAAACCTGTCCCTTTTTGGCAGGTGTCAGGAAGTGTCAAGGGCAGGGTGGCGGCAGGCTGCGGGCGCGAAAAGAAGTGTCGGGTTTGGCTCCATCGCCTCCGCATGCCCCGCACGTGGGCGATACTCGGCTTATCGACCCACGATGCAAAGGAGATGCTCATGGCAAACATTAAGTTCCCCGAGGGTTTCTATTGGGGTGGCGCCACCGCCGCTAACCAGTTTGAGGGCGCTTGGAACGTGGACGGCCGCGGCGCTTCCGTCGACGACCACTTCCTGGGCGGCAGCTACAAGGAGCCGCGTCAGATCACGATCGACATCGACCCCAACCGCTTCTACCCCAACCATGACGGCATCGACTTCTACCATCACTACGAGGAGGACATCGCGCTGTTCGCCGAGATGGGCTTCAACATGTTCCGCATGTCCATCTCCTGGAGCCGCATCTTCCCCAACGGCGACGATGCCGAGCCCAACGAGGCCGGCCTCGCCTTCTACGACCGCGTCTTCGACTGCCTGCGCGCCCACAACATCGAGCCGCTCGTGACGCTTTCGCACTACGAGATGCCCTATCACCTGGTCGAGAAGTACAACGGCTGGGCAAGCCGCGAGCTCATCGGTTTCTTTGAGAAGTATTGCCAGACCGTCTTCGACCGCTACCAGGACAAGGTCAAGTTCTGGCTCACCTTTAACGAGATCAACTGCGGCACCATGGACATGGGCGCCATGATGGAGACCGGCCTGATCCAGGGCTTCGAGGGCCCGGCAAGCGCCATCAAGACCACCGCTCAGCAGCGCTTCCAGGCCCTGCATCACCAGTTTGTCGCCAGCGGCCGCGTCGTGCGCTACGCCCACGAGCACTACCCGCAGTTCAAGATGGGCAACATGGACTGCTTTATCCTCTCCTACGCCGCCACGTGCGATCCGGTCGACGTGTTCGCCACGCAGCAGCAGATGAACTCCATGAACTGGTACTGCTCCGACGTGCAGGTGCGCGGCAAGTATCCGTTCTATGCCAAGCGCTTCTGGGCCGAGAACGACGTCGAGCTCGCAATGGAGGACGGCGACCTGCAGGATATCGCCGACGGCAAGGTCGACTTCTACACCTTTAGCTACTACATGTCCGGCACCGTGGGCACCCACAAGGACCACGAGATGACCGAGGGCAACATGACCTTTGGCGGCAAGAACCCCTACCTGGAGTCCACCGACTGGGGTTGGCAGATCGACCCGCTGGGCCTGCGCATCGCCCTCAACGAGATCTACGCCCGCTACGAGATTCCGCTGATGGTGGTCGAGAACGGCATGGGCGCCTACGACGAGGTCGAGGGGGACGGTTCCATTCACGATCCGTACCGCATCGCCTATCTGCAGAGTCACATCAAGGCCATGGGCGAGGCCGTCGCCGACGGCGTCGACCTGATCGCCTACACCTGGTGGGGCCCCATCGACCTGGTGTCCGCCGGCACCGGCGAGATGCGCAAGCGCTACGGCTTCATCCATGTCGATAAGTACGACGACGGCACCGGCACCTACGAGCGCCGCCGCAAGGACAGCTTCTTCGCATACCAGAAGATCATCAAGTCCAACGGCGCTGAGGGCTTGGAGTAATTGAGTTCCGGCGATTGAGTTCCGGCGTTCTGACGAACGCCGGACCGGCGGCCGATTTCGTGACCACGAATGTCGACGACGACGGCATCTGGAACGCCTTCGTGCACCTGGGGCTCATCGAGGGTTAATCAACAAAACGGGCGCCGATGGACAAAGACGTCGGCAGAGTTTTCGATTCGACTCCCCACCTTAGTTTTTGGTCCAATTGGCACTATAATCACCATAGGCATGCGCACTACGTTGCGCTTAATCAAGAGGAGAAAACGTATGGGTCTGTTTGACATGTTCAAGAAGAAGGCTGAGCCCGCGGCTGCCGCTGCTCCGGCCTCCATCTCTGCTTCTGCCGGCGCCGACGTGCTGTGTTCGCCCGTCAAGGGCAAGGTCATCAAGATGGCCGACGTGCCCGATCCCGTCTTTGGTGGCGAGGTTCTGGGCAAGGGCTGCGCCGTGTGGCCCGAGGACGATTTGGTCTATGCCCCCTGCGACGGCAAGGTGACCGTCACCATGGGTCACGCCGTGGGCCTGCAGTCCGATAGCGGCATCGAGGTTCTGGTGCACGTCGGCGTCGATACCGTCAACATGAACGGCGACGGCTTCGAGGGCTTCGTCAAGGCTGACGATGTCGTGAAGGCCGGCCAGCCCATGCTCAAGATCGACCGCGCCAAGATCGCCGCTGCCGGTTACAAGGACTGCGTCGTCGTGGCCGTGTCCAACACCGCCGAGTTTGCCGACGTCGAGCTTGCCGTCGAGGCCGACTCCGCCGTCGCTGCCGGCGATGCTATCGTCAAGGTTGTCCGCAAGTAAATCGCGGCATCGCATGATGTCTAAGGGTGGTCGGATTGTCCGGCCACCCTTTTTTATTCAAGACTTTAGTCTGCTGGCCGCGCAGCGGCCAGCTTTAAACCACCCGCTACGCGGGTGGAGACAAACGGCTTTACAAAGCCACCCCTCCG
>NZ_JBDGAW010000006.1:0-59272 GCF_040910265.1 Collinsella aerofaciens
CGGGCCTGCCCGAGCAGGCGCTCTGGAGGTTGCGCTGCAGGTGCGTCACGCAGCGCTGCCAGGCGCAGCCCTGGAACAGGCGCGAGACGGCGGCCACGAGCCCGGCGTGGCTGTCGGAGACCACGAGGCGGACGCCGGCCAGCCCGCGCTCGCGCAGCCCGCCGAGGAATGCCGCCCAGGAGTCCTCGCTCTCGGTGTCGACCACGTCGCAGCCCAGGAAGTGCTTGCGCCCGTCGGCGCCCAGCCCGATCGCGGTCACGACGCCCTGCGAGACGACCGACGAGCCGACCCTGCAGCTCATGTAGGTGGCGTCGAGCCACAGGTAGCAGCACGGCGTGCCCGACAGGTCGCGGCGGCGGAACTCCGCCACCTCGGCGTCGAGCTCGGAGCAGAGTCTCGAGACCTCCGAGCTCGACAGCGAGGATATGCCCAGCTTGGACGCCACGCGCTCGACCTTGCGGGTGGACACGCCGCACACGTACATCTCCTGCACGATGGCGGCCACCGAGGTGTCGACGCGCGACCATCGCGCGAGCATGCCCTCGGGGTAGTAGGTGCCGTGCCTGAGCTTGGGTATCTCGAGCTCCACGTCGCCCACGGCGGTCTTGAGCGACCTGGGGCGGTAGCCGTTGCGGCTGTTCTCCCTGCCGTCGCTGCGCTCGTTGCGGCTCGCGCCGCACATCTGCTGGGCCTCGGAGTCCATCAGCGCGTTCATCACGCCGCCCAGCACCCTGCACGCGAACTCGCGCGCGTCGCCGCACTCCTGCCAAAGCCTCGCCGCCTCGAGGGCCTCGTCGCGGCCGAGGCGCAGTACACTCTCTTCTTGGGGCATCGCCTTTCCTTCCATTCGTCACCTTCATTACTCCAACGACGAATTCTAGGCGGTGTCCCCTCCCTTTCAAGAAAGGGAAGAGGCGGGGCATGCCCCGCCTCTTACACCACATCTCTGCGCGCTACCTATCTATCGAGTGGATATGCTGTTGTATCTCCTCAAATGTCCAATAAAAGAAGCCCTTGATGTGAATAAATCCCATCAAGGGCTTCTTTTATAAACAAAATAAATGTATTCGCAACGGTAACAGTACTCATATTTGCTATTTTTTGGCCACAGCCCTTCGGAGAATCTACGAAAACGGTCCTGTGCCGGCATCCGGGGACGCTCCTTGGTTGTTGCCTGTTCAAGAGTGTCCCCAACGACTAGTCGTTTAAAAACGTCCCCAATGACTAGGCCGCTTGCCTGCGATTTTTGACCGTTGGGCGGGCTTGCCGCCCTTGCCGCAAAAACGTTTTTGCATATCGGGTACAACGGGCTTTACGTGAGTAAAGTGCGCGCCGCGTCCACGTGTCGCGCTTTTAAAGGAGGCCCCATGCCTGGTGTTACCCCTGCAGAAGTTTTGTCCAACTTTGGTCTTACGCTGGTCGAAGATCCCGCCGAGAATCAGCCCCGTCTGCTGGTCGATCTACCCGCCGCGGAGCTCGTCGAGCACGCCGTCCGCCGCGAAGAAGGCCGCATGGCATCCAATGGCGCACTCGTGATCGAGACGGGGGAGCGCACCGGCCGTTCGCCCAACGACCGCTTTATCGTCGACACGCCCGACGTGCACGACAAGATCGCCTGGGGCGCCGTCAACCGACCGCTTTCGATCGAGAGCTACGAGACCATCAAGGCCGGTATCGTCAACTACCTCAACGAGCGCGACGTGTTCGTCACCCGCGGCATGGCCGGCGCCGACCGCAACCACACGCGCCGACTGCTCGTCGCCTGCGAGCGTGCCAGCCAGGCACTCTTTATTAAGCAGATGCTCGCTCGCCCGCTCGCTCGCGAAATTGCGCGCACCGGTGAGCCGGACTTCTGTGTGCTCGCCGCTCCCGGCTACCAGTGCGATCCCGCCATTAAGGGCCTCAACTCCAGCGCCGCCGTGGTCATCAACTTCCAGGAGCGCGTGATTCTGGTTGCCGGCACCGGTTACTCCGGTGAGATCAAAAAGTCCATCTTCAGCGTCATGAACTACCTGCTGCCCGTCGAGGACGACGTGCTGCCCATGCACTGCTCGGCCAGCATGGATCCCGTCACGCACGAGACCGCCGTGTTCTTTGGCCTGTCCGGCACCGGCAAGACCACGCTTTCGGCCAACCCCACGCGCCTACTGATCGGCGACGACGAGCACGGTTGGTCCGACATGGGCATCTTCAACATCGAGGGTGGCTGCTACGCCAAATGCGAGGGCCTGGACGCGTTCCACGAGCCCGAGATCTTCAACGCTGTCCGCTTTGGCGCCATCTGCGAAAACGTGGTGCTCGACGAGAACCGCAAGCCCAACTACGACGACGTCTCGATCACGCACAACACGCGCGTGGCATACCCTGTGGAGCATATCCCCAACGCGTGGGCCAAGGGCATGGGCACCACTCCAAGCGTCGTGCTCTTCCTGACCTGCGACGCCTTTGGCGTGTTGCCGCCCATCTCACGCCTGACGGCCGATGCCGCCATGTACCACTTTGTGACGGGCTTTACGGCCAAGATCCCCGGCACCGAGGTCGGTGTCACCGAGCCCACGCCCACGTTCTCTTCGCTGTTTGGCGAGCCGTTTATGCCGCTCGACCCCATGGTCTACGCTAAGATGCTCGGTGAGCGCATCGCCGACGGTCGCACCCGCGTCTATCTGGTCAACACCGGCTGGATCGGCGGCGGCTACGGCGTTGGCCATCGCATCGAGCTTGCCTACACGCGCGCCCTGGTCGCGCGCGCCCTTGACGGCACCATCGAGGACAGCGAGTTCGTCCACGACGATATCTTTAACGTCGACATTCCCACGACGTGCCACGGTGTGCCCGACGGCATCCTGGTGCCGCGCCAGTACTGGCAGAGCACCGCGCGCTATGACGAGGCCGCGCACAATCTGGCGGTGATGTTCGAGGAGAACTTCGAGAAGAAGTACTCGCACCTGCCCGAGTCCGTCAAGGCCGCCGGTCCGCACGCTCAGGTGCACGCCGACGTCCGTCATCGCGGCCGCGGCCTGCTGGGACTTCGCCACTAGCGTCGCCTCAGACCCAAAACCACCACAAAGGGGACAGGCACCTTTGTGGTGGTTTTACTCGCGCGGATGACTCGGGTTACAATACGCCTGACATATCGCTCCCTTCTCCGGATGGGGGCAGCGTAAGCGCTCTTGTGGCGGCACCGTAGGACTTTGAAGGTGGCCGTCGTAAGGGCGCTTTTTGTTTAGGCACCCGGGCTCGGGCGCATGCTATGAAGGGAGAGCACATGAAGAGTTTCGTTGCCGAGGATTCGTTTTGGGAGCTATTTCCGCAGGCGGCTATCGGTGTTGTGGTCGTAAAGGGCATGAAGCCCGCGGCTCAGATTCCTCAAGAGGACGTGGATGCGATTGCGGCGTTGCTCGACCGCGCCAATATCGATGCGGAGCGTCATCTGACCAGCGATACTATCAGCGAGAACGCACCGGTCAAGGCATGGCGTGAGGCTTATCGGCTGTTCAAGACCAAAAAGGGCGCCCGCTGCTCGATCGAGAACTTGCTCAAGCGCGTGCTCAAGGGCAAACCGGTGGGCCACATTACGCCCGCGGTGGACATCTACAACACGGTGTCGCTGACCTACGCGCTGCCCGTTGGCGGCGAGGATCTACATGCTATCGAGGGCGATCTGCGGTTGGCGGTGACCGACGGTGGCGATTCATTTCTGCCGCTTGGCGAGGAGACAGATGACCCGACGCTTCCCGGCGAGCTCGCCTACATCGATGATGCGGGCGCCGTGTGCCGCTGCTGGAACTGGCGCGACGGCGTTCGCACGGCGCTGTCCGACGATTCGGCCGATGCGTTCCTGGCGATTGAGTGCGTGGAGCCCGAGCGGATGGGGGATTGCCAGGCCGCGATCGATCGCTTGGCTGAGTTGCTCGAGCGCTATCTGGGAGCGACGGTTGTCGTTAAGACGCTTGTGACCCGCGACAATCCTTGCGTGGAGCTGTAGCGAAGTCTGCGGATCAAACTCGATGCCCCAAACCACCACAAAGGTGCCTGTCCCCTTTGTGGTGGTTTTTATGTTGATGGGTTAACAAATGGGATATTTGGGTATGGGTGTTGCCTTGTGCGGCTAAGATGTTTACCCGTTAGCATCATGCAAGCGAAAGGCGGTCGTCTCCCATGCAGCAGAACGACGAGACACGTTTCGAGGACTTTGTCGGACTGATCAGCGGGCTCTACAAGGAGATCCAGCGCATTAAGACATCCGAGGGCGCAAGGCTGGGCCTCAAGGGCTCCGACGTTATGTGCCTGTACTATCTTGAGCGCAGCAAGGACGGCCTGACTGGTGCTGACCTGGCTCGCATGGCAGGCGTGACCCGTGCCGCCGTCTCGCGCACGCTCGCGCATCTGGAGGAGGGCGGCTACGTCGAGGTCGATGATTCGGGCGATGCCGCCGTTAAGTATCGTGCTCCGGTGCGCCTGACCGCTCTAGGCGGCGAGAGCATGAGCGAGGCGGACCGCATCATTCGCGAGGTGCTCGATACCACCGGTAAGGCTATGGGTGTGGAGCAGCGCGAGCAGATGTATGCGTCGCTGCGCACGATTCTCAACACCCTGCGCGAGATCTAAGGCCGCCAAGGCATTTGCTTCCCATTAAAAACTGCATCGTCCCGTTTGAGCGCGTATGCCGTGCCGGGGCATTGCTGTCAAAATTCCCTACGCGGGACCTGTGCAAGAAAGGATTTGTTATGTCCGTCCGCATTATTACCGATTCCGCAAGCGATATGTCGCCGGCGGAGCACCCCGCTCTGCGTGTTTTGCCGCTGTCCGTTACCTTTGGCACCGATGTGTATATGGATGGCGTCGACATCGATCACCAGCGCTTTTACGAGATGCTCGTGGAGCGCGATGAGCTGCCCAAGACCGGCCAAGTCAACCCGTACGCGTTTTCGCAGGCGATTGCCGAGGCGCGTGAGGCCGGCGACGAGGCGGTGATTATTACCGTGGGTGCCAAACTTTCGGGGACCAATCAGAGCGCCCGTACCGCACTTGCCGAGGCGCCGGGCGGCGACGTGTATGTGGTTGATAGCAATAACGTTACCCTGGGTGAGCGCGTGCTGGTCGAGTATGCCCTGCGCCTAGTGGACGAGGGCCAGGGCGCGGCCCAGATTGCGGCGGCTGTCGAGGCCGTCCGTGACCGCGTGGTGGTTATTGGTCTGCTCGAGACGCTGGAGTACCTGGTGCGCGGCGGTCGCCTGTCTGCTGCTGCCGGCGCCGTGGGCACGCTGCTCAACGTAAAGCCCGTTGTGGCTGCCGAGGACGGTCTGATCGTGCAGCTGGGCAAGGCGCGCGGTTCCAAGAACGGACGTAACCTGCTCAACCAGAAGGTCGAAAAGGCAGGCGGCATCGACTTTTCCATGCCGCTGGCGCTCGGCTATACGGGCCTTTCGGATGCGGTGCTCAAGAAGTATATCGAGGACAGCGCGGCACTGTGGGCTGGCCACACCGAGGGCGAACTGCCCGTTCACACCATCGGCGCCACCATCGGCACCCATGTAGGCCCCGGCGCCGTAGCCGTAGCCTTCTTCCAGCCCGTCAACTAGCTCACCTGCCAAAACCACCACAAAGGGGACGGGCACCTTTGTGGTGGTTTATGCTATTCCGGATGGAAGGGAGCGAGCAATGGCGTCTGAGGGCTTTTTTGAACGGGTGTACGAGGTGGTCGAGCAGATTCCCGAGGGGATGGTCGCCACCTACGGTCAGGTGGCGCTGCTCGCCGGTCGTCCGCGGAGTGCGCGGTACGTGGGCTACGCGCTTCACGACAATCCGCGCCCTGGTCAGATTCCCTGTCATCGCGTGGTGTTTGCCGATGGCCGCATTTGCGAGGGCTTCGCCTTTGGTGGCCCCGATGCTCAACGCGAACTTCTGCTGGGGGAGGGCGTGACATTTGCCGATTCCATGCACGTCGACTTGGGCGCCTGTCGTTGGCCGGCCGGGCTTTAACGGCTTGCTCGCGCCAAAACCACCACAAAGGTGCCTGTCCCCTTTGTGGTAGTTTTAGTTTACCGGGGTTAACTTATGGAGAAGGTGTGACGGCGTATTTTGCCGTCAGAAAGTAAACCACGGTGAACTATATTGTATTCAGCAACGGAGCAGGCCATAGGCGATGAAAAAGCCTGCCCTGTTGAGTTTGATTCGCATTCCTCCCCTCTGTGCGATTCAACGGTGTACTTCGGGAAAGCGCCCGTCGGCTGCCATGGCCGGCGGGCGCTTTCCTGTAATCATGGGACAAAACATCAGGTCCGTTATCCCAAAATGAGGTGCCGACGTTTGGCCTTAGGGCGGCACAAACTTTGATTGTTAGTCCCGCTTGCAGCAACCGATCTTTGTAAACCCCTGCGGCGCCTCTTCGCTCGCGGGGATTCTTGGGCTGTTGCTTCCCAGATACGCCTCTACATGCCGCGCGAACGCTTGCCACGACCACTCGTCTTTATCGGCCTCAAGCCGATCGGGAGAAATCGCGTTGAACAGGCACGTTGGAATTTCGTGCTCGTGCAGATTCTTGGCGATACAAGGCGTGCAGCCCTTGTCGTGGTTGACAGGGTTAAACGGGCATTTCCGGTCGTTGCATGTACAAAACGCAACTGAGCTCATGGGGCTCCTTCCAGTCGGTCGGCTCTGCTGTAAAACGCTGCCGCATGTTAAAACAATAGGGCGTCATTGCTTAACAGAATATAGTCTTAGGGTGCTTGCGACTTAGGGGTTCTGCCGAGCGGCTGAATACCTCGGCGACCGACCTCTGAAGAAAACAAAACCGCCGCAATGAGGATTGTACTCATCGCGGCGGTTTTGTTTGACTGCTGTTTATTGTTCTCGGCTAGTACACCATGCCCATGGCGTCCTGAACCTCGCCCAGGGTCTGCTCGGCGATCTCATTGGCGCGACGGTTGCCCTCATGCAGCACGTCCTTCACATAGTCCAGATCGTTCTCGTAGCGCTGACGGCGCTCGCGGATCGGGGCGAAGTACTCGTTGACGGCCTCGGTCACATACTTCTTGAGCTGGCCGGAGCCGCCCATGCCAATCTCCTCGGCAATCTCGACCTCGGAACGGCCGGTGCAGATGGCGGCCGTCGAAAGCAGACCGGACACGCCGGGGCGGTTCTCGGGATCGAACGTGATCATGCGCTCGGAGTCGGTCTGGCTCTTCTTGATGCGCTTGGCCGTCTCCTCGGCGGTCATCGAGATGTTGATGGCGTTACCGTAGCTCTTGCTCATCTTGCGACCGTCCAGGCCCGGCAGCAGCGGGGTCTCGGACAGCAGTGCGTCGACCTCGGGGAACACCTTGCCGTAGCGGTTGTTAAAGCGGCGGGCGATGGTGCGGGTGAGCTCTATGTGCGGCAGCTGGTCGCGACCGACGGGCACCACATTGCCCTTGCAGAACAGGATGTCGCAGGCCTGATGCACCGGGTAGGTGAGCAGAAGGCCGGTGAGCTCGTGGCCCGAGGCCTCCATCTCGGCCTTTACCGTGGGGTTGCGCGCCAGCTCGGCCTCGGAGACTAGCGACAGGAACGGCAGCATGAGCTGGTTGGCGGCGGGCACGGCGGAGTGCGCGTAGATCATGGTCTTGTCGGGGTCGATGCCGCAGGCAAGGTAGTCCATGACCATGTTGTACACGTTGTCCTGGATGTGCTCGGTCGTGTCGCGGTCAGTGATGACCTGGTAGTCGGCGATGAGCACGTTGGTCTTGGCGCCCATGTTCTGCAGCTCAACACGGCCCTTGAGGGTGCCGAAGTAGTGACCCAGGTGCAGACGGCCGGTGGGGCGGTCGCCGGTGAGCATGGTGAACTTCTCGGGCGTTTTGGCCAGGCCCTCGCGAATGGCGTTGCTCTTTTGCAGCGCGACTTCGTAGCTGTTCTCGTTTGGCATGATTGCTCCTAACGTATGTTCATGGGTCAAGATGATAACGCGTTTATTGGAGGGGCGGGTCGTAAGTAGGCGAGGGGCGGGAGAGCGGCGGCATGTGCGATGGGCGCGGCGTGGCTGCGCGTTTGGCCGGCGGCGCCTGGGCGCATCCTCGGCAGCTTACCCTAGCGCCTGTGGTGGCGCTCCTCCTTGCGTTCTTCCGCCGCCTGCTCCTCCTGCTTAAAGGCGGGGTCGTCGGGGGTGACAAGCTCGTCCTCGTGCGTGCGCTTGTTGTAATGGTGGCGCAGCACGGGCTCAAACAGGTGCAGGTGTTTGGCAAAGGCCGCCGAGCCAATGGCGAGCACGGTAAAGATGAGCACGCGCATGGGGACCTCGACCTGGTTAATCGCGGCGGCGCCGGCCGAAAGCATGATGCACCAGGCATAGATGAGGAGCACTGCCTGTTTTTGGTTGTAGCCCTCTTGGATCAGGCGGTGGTGGATGTGGCCCTTGTCGGCCTGCCCGATGCTAATGTGGGCGCGCTTGCGGCGCACGATGGCGCTAAACGTGTCGATGATGGGCACGCCGGCAACGATGAGCGGGATGATAAGCGAGGTGAGCGCGGCGGTGCGGCTCACGTTGAGTAGCGAGATGGAGCCCAGCGCAAAGCCCAGAAGCAGCGACCCCGAGTCGCCCAAGAAGATGCTTGCGGGGTTGAAGTTGTAGCGCAAAAAGGCCAGACAGGCGCCAAAGAGCGCAATGGAGAGCGCGGCGGCGTCGATGCGGCCCGAGAGAACGGCCATCGAAAACATGGTGAACGACGCGATGCCGCAGATGCCCGTGGCCAAGCCGTCGAGGCCGTCGATGAGGTTAATGATGTTGGTGAATGCCACCAGATAGATCACGGTGATGGGGTAGGTGAGCCATCCGAGCATGATTTCGCCGGGGGCAAACGGGTTGACGATGACGCCGATGCGCAGGCCACCCACGCAGGCGATGAGCGCAGCGAGGACCTGTCCGGCCAGCTTTTGCTTGGGCTTGAGCTGGATGACGTCGTCGATAGCGCCGGTCGCAAAGATGACGGTAAAGGAGAGCGCCAGCATGGGATAGCTAATGTGAAGGCGCGGATGCGGCACCAGGACGGGCGGCCAGCCTAGGTGCCAGGTGCCTAGGATTTGCACAATGCAGGCAACGACCAGGCCCAAAAACACCGCCGTTCCGCCCAAACGCGGGATGGGCTTGGTGTTGATGCGGCGCTTAGAAGGATAGTCGACGGCGTCGAGCTTAATTGCCAAGCGCTTGACCAGGGGCACCGTGAGGAAGGTCGTGATAAAGGCCGCCGCTGCCACGCATAGGTACGGTATGTAGCTCGGGGATGAAGCCATGAATCTAAAAACCGCCAAGCGTCGAAGGGAAAGGTCAGAAGAACGCCATGCGCAAAGGGCATAGCCGAATCATGATACTCGACCAAGGTGGGTGCATGGAATTGCACGCAGCGATAATCACGCGCTTACCAGATATTGGGATGTTGTCGATGGCTTGTCGGGATGCCGGCGGGGATCCATGTGGACTGTAATGGTGATTTTCGGCAAAAGAAAACCACCCCCCACGTTACGAAAATGAACCCACCTAAAACAGGTGGGTGCCCTCATCGACTGTTCCAGCGTCCTTAACAACGAAGGATACCTGTACTAGGTACGACTGTGTGGGCTCCCTAAATAAACGCGACGGTTCACCCAGTTGCTCCGCGGGGGGCGGAATACCTACATCATAAAGCGGCACTTTGTCGATTCCAGTCTTGACATTACAAAAATCGTGTCGGACGATTACGGCGCCTTAGGGACGGAGCCGTCTACGCGGTCTGGCCCTTTACGTTTGAGCTGCTGAATCGTTGTTTTGGAGCATGTTTTTATGCCGACGTCGTTGACCGAACTTTTTTCGCCCGCCTGCCATTTGTGTCCGCGCCGTTGCGGTGCGGCGCGCGATGAGGGCGCGCGCGGCGTATGCGGTGCCGACGACACGCTCAAGGTGGCCCGCGCAGCGCTTCATATGTGGGAGGAGCCGCCTATCTCGGGTGAGGCCGGCTCGGGCACGATTTTCTTTAGCGGCTGCTCGCTCAAATGCATCTATTGTCAGAACCACGAGATCTCAACGGGCAATTTTGGCCTTGAGATTTCGCCCGAGCGCTTGGTCGAGATTATGCTGGAGCTGCAGGAGCAGGGTGCCAATAACATCAACCTGGTGACGGCGACGCATTATGCTCACCTGCTGCCGGCCGCGATTGCCGCAGCTCGGGAGCGCGGGCTGGACATCCCGATCGTCTACAACACGAGCGGCTATGAGCGGGCGAGTGCCGTGGCAGTGCTCGGCGACTTGGTCGATGTGTGGCTTACCGACTTTAAGTATGCCGACGCGGGGCTTGCGCAGTCGCTTTCTCATATTAAGGACTACCCGCGCGTGGCCGTGTCGGGTCTGGCCCAGATGGCTCGCGAGATCGATCGCCGCGGGGGAGAGCTGATGGATGAGGGCGGGCTCATGAAGCGCGGCATAATCGTGCGCCACCTGGTGCTGCCGGGGCATGCGGACGATTCGTGCCGCGTGCTGGACTTGGTGTGGCAGACGGTGGGCGACGTGCCGATTTCGGTCATGAACCAGTACACGCCCAATGCACTCATGCGCGAACAAGGCGGCGACCTGGCGCGCGCCGTGACGCGCGAGGAGTATGAGCAGGTGCTCGACCATGCCGACGACCTGGGCTTTACGACGATGTTTTGGCAAGAGGGCGGCGCGGTAGACGAGAGCTTCACTCCAGCGTTCGACACCACTGGCGTTCTTACCAGTGCAAAGTAGTGCGTTTGCCGATGATTTTTCTGGGACGGGGATTAAAAAATCATCGAGAGGATTGCTTGCTCTAAAAGTAGTCAAAAAAGCCCCGTCCCAAAAAGACTGGGTATTGGGCGTTGACAGTTGGCGAGCCGTAGGTAAAATATCAACTTGTCCTGGGGACGTAGCTCAGTTGGGAGAGCGCTGCCGTCGCATGGCAGAGGCCGAGGGTTCGACTCCCTTCGTCTCCACCCTTGGATTTGATAAGCCGCTGACATTGTGTCGGCGGCTTTTTTTAAAGAAAGGGCTGTATCATGGCCGAGCTTGAGTCCCAACCACTGTCTGCCGAGGAACGCGCCGAGTTGGAAGAGCTCCGCGCCGAGAAAGCTCGTCGCGAGGCCCAGGAAGAGGCACGCCGCGAGCGTGAGGAGCTGGCCGCCCTGCGTGCCGAGCGCGCGAAGGCCGAGGAGGCCGCTGCGAAGGGCGCAGCCGTACCGGCGCCTGCGCCCGCAACCAAGCCCGCTGCTGCGAAGCCTGCACCTGCCGCGCTCAAACCTCAGCCTAAAAAGGCCGCTCGTCCCAAGCCCGTCGATCCCAAGCCGAGCCGTGACGAGATGAGCTTTGCCCAGCGCATGGTTACCTCCAAGGAGCCTACGGGCGAGAACGAGATCCCTGGCATGGCGCCGGCTCAAAAAATCATCATTGTCCTTGCCCTCATCGCGTTTGTCATCTTTATGGGCTACACGATCCTGACCAGCATGGGCCTGCTCTAGCCGATTCGCGCCGGGTGTCATGCCCGAACACTCTGCCCTTCTCCAACCCTTAACCTCTGCACAACGCATCCGAAAGGTCGCCCCATGGCTTTGACCGATATCTCTCATCCCACCGACATCGCAATGCTCACCGATCTGTACGAGCTCACTATGGCCCAGGGCCTGTGGGAGAGCGGCAAGGCCAATGAGCAAGGTTGTTTTACCGCGTTTTACCGCGACCATCCCTTTGGCAGCGCCTATGCCGTCATGTGCGGCACCGCCGAGCTGCCCGAGCTGGTCGAGAATCTGCGCTTTACGCCCGAGGATATCGACTACCTCGCCTCACTCCAGGCCCCGGCCGGCGGCGCGATGTTCAAGCCTGCATTCCTCGACTACCTGCGCGATTTTCGTGCGCATGTAAACATCGACGCCGTTCCCGAGGGCGAGCTCGTCTTTCCGCGCGAGCCCATGGTTCGCGTCACCGGCCCCGCGCTGGAGTGCCAGCTGCTCGAAACGGCGCTGCTCAACATCGTCGGCTTCCAGACGCTTGTCGCCACCAAGACGGCGCGCGTGGTGCTGGCGGCGGACGGCCGTCCCGTTGCCGAGTTTGGCCTGCGCCGCGCCCAGGGTCCCGATGGCGGGCTGGCCGTCGCGCGCGCGAGCTACGTTGCCGGCTGCTCCTCTACGTCCAATGTGCTCGCCGGCCGCCGCTACGGTATTCCCGTCTTTGGCACGCATGCGCACAGCTGGGTCATGAGCTTCGACTCCGAGCTCGAGGCCTTCCGTGCGTTTGCTAAGTCGAGTCCCAAGAACTGCACGCTGCTCATCGACACCTACGACGTACGCGAGGGTTGCGAGCATGCCATTACGGTTGCCAAGGAGATGGAGGCGGTGGGCGAGCGTCTGTCGGCTATTCGCATTGACTCGGGCGACCTCGCCAAGCTTTCCAAGTATGTCCGCAGCCGTTTTGACGCCGAGGGCCTGCCCTATGTGGGGATCTCGGTTTCTAACGACCTGGATGAGTACACGATTCAGTCCCTGCTCGACCAGGGCGCGCCTATCGATAGCTTTGGCGTGGGCACCAAGCTCGCGACCTGCTACGACCAGCCGGCGCTGGGCGGCGTGTACAAGCTCGCCGCCCGCCGTGCGAGTGAGACGGACCCGTGGACGCCGGTGGTGAAGCTCTCCGAGCAGCCCTACAAGCGCACAATTCCCGGTGTTCAGCGCGTACGACGCTATTACGACGGTTTTGGCGGCCCGGTTTGCGACATGATTTATGACGACGACCATCTGGCAGGGGAGGGCGCCGCGCGCGGCAATACCCTCGTGGCCGTAAACGATGCGGCGCTGGTGACCGACGTTTCCGAGCTTGAGTATCGCGAGCTGCTGGTGCCGATTGTGCGCGATGGCAGCGCGGTGGCTCCTCGCGAGAGCATCGAGGACGCGCGCGAGCGTTGCGCCTGGGCACTTGACCATCTGGACGCAGCTTTCAAGCGCTTCCTGTACCCGCAGACCTATGTGGTGGGCATGGAGCAGGGCCTGGCTCAGGTGCGCGACGAGCTCGTGCGCAAGAACATGGCCGCGGCATCGGCCTTCCCTTGGGCAAAATGATCCGCATGCGACGGAGGAAAACGGATCATTTTCTCGTTTGCCCGCTCGCCCGCTCGCCCAGCATTCGATTGGTTTGACGTATGACGACTTCTTATAAAACGATGGTGGTAAAGATCGGCTCGTCCACGGTGGTGGGCGCCGACGGCAAGGTCAACCGCGCCTTTATCGGCGGGCTTGCCGATCAGGCCGCAGCGCTGCGCGAGCTTGGCTGGCGCCTGGTCGTGGTGAGCTCGGGTGCCATTGCCTGCGGCTATCCCGTGCTGGGCTTCGACCGCAAGCCGGTCGGTGACCTGCCGAGCCTGCAGGCCTGCGCCTCGGCCGGTCAGTGCATCATCTCGTCGGCCTACGACGAGGAGTTCCATGCGCGCGACCTGCTCACCTCGCTCGTGCTGCTCACGCGTCACGACACGGCGCGCCGCACGTCCTACCTGCACGCGCGCGACGCCCTGCTGCGCCTGGTGGAGCTTGGCGTGGTGCCGGTCGTCAACGAGAACGATACCGTTACCGTCGATGAGATCAAGTTTGGCGACAACGACACGCTGGCGGCGCTTGTGAGCTGCCTGGTTTCTGCCGATCTGTGCGTGACGCTCTCGGACATCGATGGTCTCTATACTGCCAATCCGCATGAGGACCCCACGGCCGAGTTTGTTCCTGTCGTGCATAAGATCGATGCCAAGATTATCGCCTCGGCGGGCGATTCTTCCACATCGGTTGGCACGGGCGGCATGATCACCAAGATTCGCGCGAGCCGCATTCTCATGACGGCGGGCATTCAGAGCGTGATTTGCTCGGGCGAGGAGCCCGATGCACTCGTGCGCCTGGCTCGCGGCGAGAGCGTGGGAACCCTGTTCGATCCGCCGGCGGAGCGCCTGGACATTGCGCCACGCAAGCTGTGGATCGCGCTGGGTGACAAGGCACATGGCTCGGTGACGGTCGATGACGGTGCTGCGAAGGCGCTGGTCAGCCGTGGTTCTTCCTTGCTTGCGGTGGGTATTCGCGAGGTCGATGGCCAGTTTGCCGAGGGCGATGTGCTCGACGTGTGCGACCCGAACGGCATGGTTGTCGCTCGCGGTATCTCCGAGGCCGATTCGGACGTGCTGGAACTTGCCGCCGGCCGCCGCCAGGACCAGATCGCCAGCAACCGCCTGCTCGCTAACCTGGCCGAGAAGCCGGCGATACACAGGGACAATTTAATCGTCTTCGCGTAACCAATTGACGCTGCAAACGCCCCTAAGCGGCAATCTGACGTTCAATCGTCGGGCATGACCAAAAGGTCAATGCCCTCCTCTTTCACGTCACCTTGCTCGCTTGGGGGCGTTTTCGCTTTCCGTCCTCTTTCTGCAATGACTTCATTAACCTGGCACCTGGGGACGTTCCTTTTGTGCCAGCAGGGGGGGCACTCCTTTGCTAGAAGATCCGGCGCAGGTCTCCTCGGTTGAGGGCTTCGTCGAAGAGGTGCTTGAACACCACGCTGCCGTGCAGACCGTCGTGCTCGAACTCGTTGGTCACCCAGGCATGCGAGTTGCCCACACGGCTGAGCGTATCGAGCTGCAGGCTCGAATCGACGTACATGTCGTCGAAATACACCGCGGCCTGCAGGGGCACCTCGTTGCACGCCAGGCGCTGCGGGTCGTAGATCTTGTCCCAGCTGGTGTCTTCCATCAGCAGATCCATCGCCGGCTTGAAGGGCTTAAGTTCGGGCATCTGCTCAAACATCCACGGGAACATGGCCTCGCCGGTAAACATGAGCGGTCGCGCGAGCGTGTCGAACTCGGCACGGTGTGCCTTCTCTTCTGCCGCGGCCCAGCGAATGGGCATGGTGTCGCCGTCGGCGTAGATGAACTCCTGAAGCGTCCAGTACAGCGGATTCGTGCGCGTGTTGGTGCGCTCGAAGGCGCGCATCAAAAAGCTGTCAGATACCGAGGCGCCGCAGGTCAGCGTGCCGTCGCCGCCAACAAAAGCGTGATCGATAATCCAATGCATGCGCTCAAAGCTCGGCTTCATGCCGAAGTCGCTGCCCATGAGCTGCAGGCGCTCGACCGTCATCGGCGAGCCGTCGGGCAGCACGGGCTTCTGAGCCTCGAGCGCATCGGCCAGGGCTGCCACGCGCTCGACATCGGCGGGGTAGCGGTCGTAATACTGCTGCGTCTTGGCGGCCATGCGTGGGAAGGTGTGCGCGTAGACCTCGCTGGCGCTCACCGGCACGTGCGGAATGCCACCACAGGTAAAGCTTGCCGCCACGCCCTCGGGGAAGAGCGACAGATAGCTCAACGTCAAAAAGCCGCCGTAGCTCTGCCCGAGTGTGACCCAGGGCTTGCCCCCAAAGCCCACCAGGCGCAGATACTCAAAATCGCGCACGATTGAGCTGGCGAGGTGACGCTTGAGGAAGTCCGCCTGCGAGCGGGCGGCATTGGCGCCTGCTGCCTCGGCGCGATCACCTAGCGCCGCGATGGTGCGTCCGTCCACGCAGCTACTGCGTCCGGTGCCGCGCTGGTCGGGAAGGACCACGCGGAAGTGCTTGACGGCCTCCTCGATCCAGCCATCGCTTGTGGGCGACAGCGGACGCGGGCTCTCGCCGCCGGGGCCGCCCTGCAAAAACAGGAGCAGCGGCAGATCGTCGTTGATGCGGTCGGGCGCGCAAACCACGCGGTAGAAGAGCTTGATGCTCTCGGGCGCGCCGGCGATTGGTGCCGGCATGGCGCCGCGGCGCATGGTGCTGCCGACGGCCAGGAGCATCGGCTCCAGGCCGCGCCAGTCGAGGGGGACATCGATGCTGTGGTCCTCGACATACAGGCCGGGGACGTGGTACGAAGTGATGAGGGCCATGTGAGTCTTCCGTTCGTTGCGGTGTTTCGGGTTGACCAATTCTACCGCCGCGGGCGAGGCCATGCGCAAATCGGCTACCATGGTTGCAAACTTCTAGGAGAAAGGGCCGCCCATGTCGGTCGATATAGCCACGTATGTCCACGATCTTGCCGTTGCCGCCAAGGCAGCGTCGGCCTCGCTTGCCACGGCGAGCGACGAGCAGCGCCAGGAGGCCGTGCGCGCCATGGCCGTAGCACTGCGCAACGGTGTCGACTCCATCGTCGCCGCCAACGAGCTCGATATGTCCGCCGCGCGCGATGCGGGGACCTCGGCGGGGCTCCTCGACCGTCTGCTGCTGACGCCCGAGCGCGTTGAGGGCATGGCCACCGGTCTGGAGAAGCTTGCCGAGCTGCCCGATCCCGTGGGCCGCGTGCTCGATCACCGCGTGCTCGCAAGCGGCGTGGACCTCACCCGTGTGAGCGTGCCGTTGGGCCTTGTCGCCATGGTGTACGAGGCGCGCCCCAACGTGACGGCCGACGCCGCGGGCATCTGCATCCGCACCGGCAACGCCTGCATTCTGCGCGGTGGTTCGCTGGCCTATCACTCGTGTGCCATGATCGCCGAGCTGCTGGCCGATGCGCTCGAGGCCAAGGGCTTCCCGCGCGAGGCCGTCTCGATGATCGAGTCTACCGACCGCGAGGCAACCGGCGAGCTCATGAAGCTCCGCGGCATCGTCGATGTGCTCATTCCGCGCGGCGGTGCAGGCCTGATCCAGCGCTGCGTGCGCGAGTCGCTTGTGCCGGTGATCGAGACGGGCACGGGTAACTGCCACATCTACGTGCATGAATCCGCCGACTTTGATAAGGCGCTCAACATTATCGTTAATGCCAAGACCCAGCGCGTAGGCGTGTGCAATGCCGCCGAGTCGCTGCTGGTCGACCGTGCTGTGGCCGATACGTTCTTGCCCGCGGTCGTGGCCGTGCTGCATGACCACGGCGTGCTCATTCACGGCGACGAGGCTACGTGCTCCGCGTGCGCTGACGCCGGCTTTGTGGAGGGCGATGACTACGTCGCCGCGACTGAGGAGGACTGGGGTCGCGAGTATCTGGCGCTCGAGATGAGCGTGAAGGTCGTGGCGAACGAGGACGAGGCCATCGCGCACATCAACCGTTACGGCACGATGCACTCCGAGGCCATCGTTGCCGAGGACACGGATGCTTGCGAGCGCTTCCTGGATGCGGTCGATGCCTCGGCCGTGTATGCCAACGCCAGTACGCGCTTCACCGACGGCGGCGAGTTTGGCCTGGGCGCCGAGATTGGCATCTCGACCCAAAAGCTCCACGCCCGCGGACCCTTTGCCGCCGAGGCCCTCACCACCTACAAATACAAGCTCCGCGGCACCGGCCAGGTCCGCCCCTAAACCTACCAAAAAGGGACAGGTTTATTTTGGCAGGTTTTATCTGCGGTTTTGCCGGGCGACACGCTCGCCCGGCTTTTTTCTCCGCAAACCTTTTCTGCCTTTCGGCTTGAGCCGCGGCGATATACGATAGTGACACCGTGTCCTAGCACCGAATCACCAGGAGGTATTGCCATGTCCCAGACGCTTTCCGCCGGAATCACCCGCGACCGTGCGTTCGAACTGCTCAACGAGCACAACAAGGACCCGTTCCACATCACCCACGGCGAGACCGTCGAGGGCACCATGCGCTATTTTGCGCGCGAGTTCGACCCCGAGAACGAGGAGTTCTGGGGCATCGTCGGCCTGCTGCACGACTTGGATTGGGAGGAGCATGAGGACGACCCCATGAACCACACCATCTATGCGGCCGAGATCCTTGAAGGCGAGGGCGCATCGCCCGAGCTCATCCGCGCTATCCAGACGCACACGTCCGATTTCAATGCTTCACTGCCTAAGCCCGAACTGCAGATGGAGAAGATTCTGTTTGCCTGCGACGAGCTCACCGGCTTGATCGGTGCCGCCGTCATCATGCGCCCAAGCAAGAGCGTCATGGACTTTACGACCAAGTCGCTCAAGAAGAAGTTCAAGGACAAGCGCTTTGCCGCCGGCTGCTCGCGCGACGTGATTTCGCAGGGCGCCGAGATGCTGGGCTGGGAGCTCCCCGAGTTCTTTGACCGCACCATCGCGGCCATGCAGTCCTTCGCGCCCGACCGCGACACCTTCCAGGCCTAACCTGCCAAAAAGGGACAGGTTTATTTTGGTAGGTTTTATCTGAGAAAACGCTTCCGTTGGACGTTGTTCAGCGGAATCGTTTTCTTTTTGACGCGGTGATGCCGGCGAATGGCGGCGCCTCGCGGCAGACGGCCATGCTTTGCCGTATTCGTAATTCGGCATGCGCATTGCTAAGCGGCGTTCTTGATAATCCATACCCCCAGTCCGGTTAGCAACTGAACCTGCTTAATTGTCAGCCCTTCTTTTCGAAGCGCGAGTATCGCCTCATTGCGAAGTGCTTTGGAGACGGATTTGAGCTCCGTCGGAGCACATCCTGCGACGCTCTGCACGATTGCCGTGCCAAATCCGCTTAGATCTTCCTCGCGTACCTTAGCTGTTGTGTTAGGCCGATAGGGGAGCGACGGCGCGCTTTCCATGAATCGAAGGTATGTGCGAGGTGTGGGGAACAAAACGTCCACAACGTTGCCGGTGACATATGGCCGAGACAACGCACTCATTAGATATTCGCGATGGCTGCTCCATAGATATTCGTCGTATGCGGCCAGTCCGGCCTTTTGTGGATTCAAATGAATGTATCGAATTGATTCGAATAGATATTCTTCCGACTTAATGGGCGAATCCCAAAAGCGCTCCTGAAACACGTGGCCGACATGCCCGGTTTGCGCGTTGTATCTACCCGCAAACGACACGGCTATCGCGTGCACCGCTTCGCTCTTGCGGTCGTCCGGATCGTTGATGAGTAGATGAATGTGGTTTCCCATAAGGCACCAAGCGATAAGCTCAATATTGTGTTTGGGGAGGATGACATCGAGGATCTGAAGCAAGGCAATTCGGTCCTCGTCACTGTCAAACAGCAATTGCCCTCCGTTTCCACGCAACGTGACGTGGAAGTAGCCAGTAGGTGACTTTGAACGAGGTTTTCTAGGCATGGACCCTCCTTTAGCTTGGATGGGCTGAAGATACCGCATTCGGAGGCTTTGGTTGCTGAGAATCAGTTCACCGACTATAGCTGCTACCTGCCGAAATGTTATTGCGTTTCTATTCGACTTTTTTTAATGATAAGTGAGCAAAGCCGCTATGGGCGCGGGCGTTACTTACGTCGTGCTGGATGGTTCTCGTGTGTGTGAAGACGTCGCAAATTGACATCAAGCTTTTTTCGGCGATAGAAAAATGGCCGGGCGCTCAAAAACAAAACGGAGCGCCCGGCCATTTACTAATGTGTTCGTTGACGTTTGGCCAGATAAAACCTGCCAAAATAAACCTGTCCCCTTTGTGGTGGTTTTTGGCGCGGGTGGGTTAGTTGAGAGCGGCTTGGGCTAGGCGGGCTTCAGCGGCTTCCTCGGTGACGCCCAATGCCACGGCGAACTCCTCGATGGAGCGGCGCTTGGCCTCCTTGAGTACGCGCATGTAGTAGGAGCTGGGCTTTTTATCGGCTTCCTCGGCCTGGCGAATGCGGTGCATCATGGTCTTTGCCACGCGGACCGTCTCGGGCGCGCCCAACTTGAGTTGCTGCTTAAAGTGCGTCTCCTCAAGCGAGCTGTTACGCTCGGTAAAGGTGTCGCACTCCAGCTCGTCATAGTGGCTCAGCAGGTGCTCGGCATCTTGCTGAGAGATGGCGGCATGCAGACGGTCGGCCTGCGCCACGGGGTACATGAGAATCGTCTGCGCATGTCCCTGCTTGGCCTCGAGCAACAACATGGGCTGCGGCGTGTCGTCCCTAAAACCGACGACGGTGCAGACTCCCTGACCCGGATGAATGACGTGTTGACCGATTGAGAACATGCTACCTCCAACTTATACGAATTTGCGTATGTCAAGAATACCACGCTGACGTGTGCAAACCATCACTTTATGCAGGAAAAGCACACAACTCCGATAGGTAAGAGTATTCGATAAATAGAACGACTTATTCATACGTTTATGCATTTCCGGAACGTGTATAAATTGCAGGCAAACCGCCAACTTTGTACCGCCGCGCAAGAGCGGTAGTCATTTTTGTGCATATGCAATATCTATTAGCTTTACCCTGCGACAGTAGCTACCGCTTGTGATAGAGTGCTACAAACTCTGGCTTTTGCCCTACGAGTGACCAAGAGCTCGGGGGCTTTAACACAAGGAGGATCTATGCCCGAGAAGATTGAAGAGCTGGTACGCGCTGCGCTTGCTGCGGCCCAGGAGGCCGGCGACCTTTCCGCATTTGAACTTGACGATTGCGCTATCGAGCGACCGGCTGACACTTCTCATGGCGAGTGGACCTCTACCATGGCCCTGAAGTCCGCCAAGCTGGCCCACTGCGCCCCGCGCAAGATCGCCGAGGCCATCGTTGCCCATATGCCCGAGGATCCCGCGATCGAGAAGGTTGAGATCGCAGGCCCCGGTTTCATCAACTTCTACCTCTCCGTTGCCGTCAAGAATGCCATCTTTGGCGAGGCTCGCGAGAAGGGCATGGACTTCGCTAAGTCCAACGTCGGTGGTGGCCTGAAGACCCAGGTCGAGTTCGTTTCCGCCAACCCCGTCGGCCCCATGCACATCGGCCACGGCCGCTGGGCCGCGCTGGGCGATTCGCTCTGCCGCGTTATGGACCACGCCGGCTATGAGATCCAGCGTGAGTTCTACATCAACGACCACGGCTCTCAGATGAACACCTTCGGCAACTCCATCAGCACGCGCTATATGCAGCTTGCCGACATCATTGCCAAGCAGGGCGTTGATATCGACGAGGCTCACAAGCTGCTGATCGCCGACCGTGACGCCTTCGTTGCCGACGAGAACGACGAGCATCCCGAGACCCATCCGTATCAGGACAACTTTGCCGAGACCCTGGGCAAGGACTCCTACGGCGGCGACTACATCATCGACGAGGCCGCCGAGTTCTGGCGCACCGACGGCGACAAGTGGGTCGACGCCGATCCGCAGGAGCGCATGGAGAGCTTCCGCGAGCGCGGCTATGTGAAGATGGTCGACAACATGCGCGACCTCTGCCACGCCGTCAATTGCGACTTCGATCGTTGGTACTCCGAGCGTTCGCTGTACGTGAAGGACACCGAGGGCGAGACCGCTGGCACCTCCGCCGTCGACCGCGCTTTTGAGAAGCTCGACAAGATGGGCTACCTCTACACCAAGGACGGCGCCCTGTGGTTCCGCTCCACCGACCTAGGCGACGACAAGGACCGCGTCCTGATCAAGTCCGATGGCGAGTACACCTACTTCGCCTCCGACGTTGCCTATCATTGGGACAAGTTCCAGCGCGTCGACCACGTCATCGACATTTGGGGTGCCGACCACCACGGCTACATCGAGCGCGTCCGCTGCGTCTGCGACGCTCTCGGCTATCCCGGCAAGTTTGAGGTTCTGCTGGGCCAGCTCGTCAACCTGCTGCGTAATGGCAAGCCCGTTCGTATGTCCAAGCGCAAGGGCACCATGGTGACCCTGCAGGAGCTCGTCGACGAGGTCGGCTCCGATGCCGCTCGCTACACGCTCATCTCCAAGAGCTCCAACCAGATGGTCGACTTCGACATCGAGGCCGTTAAGAAGCGCGACAACTCCAACCCGGTCTATTACGTGCAGTATGCTCACGCCCGCGTGTGCTCCATCCTGCGCCGTGCCGCCGACGTTACCGCCGAGCAGGCCGACGAGATGGGCATGAAGGCCGTTGCCGCCAAGGCCATCGGTGAGAACGTCGATTACTCGCTGCTGACCGACCCGACCGAGCTCGCCCTTTCGCGCAAGCTCAACGAGCTCACCGACCTGATCGCCAGCTGCGCTCGCGATCGCGCTCCGTTCCGTCTGACCCACTTTGCCGAGGAACTCGCCGGTGACTTCCACAGCTTCTACGCTGCCTGCCAGGTGCTGCCGAGCGAGGGCCGTCCCGTCGACCCCGAGCTTTCGCGTGCCCGTCTGGCCGCTTGCGATGCCGTCCGCGTGACGCTCGCCCTGGTGCTCACCCTCGTTGGCGTTTCCGCGCCTGAGCAGATGTAATCTGCGGGTCATTTGACCGTGTAGGTTTGGTTTAACTGAGCCCTATAAGCCCGATCTCCCACGGAGGTCGGGCTTTTTTCGCAAATGCCGACGTATTGACGAATTTGGAACTGCTAGAAATACGAAACTATGCCGGTTTACTACGATGAATTGAAAAGTTCCAACCACGCCGGCTTTTCGCAAAAAAAGCGCAAGGCATCTACCTGCGGTTTTAGTTCAACATGTTTCGGAGTGGTCGCGGTTGAGCGATTCGTCGTAGTAAACCGCCATAGTTTTGGCGGAGGCAGTCTGATTTGTAGGTGGTAAACCAAAGAGTGTCCCTTTTGACTAGTCGTTTATGAACGTCCCCGATGACTAAGTTGCAGGTGACGGCGGTTGTGTTACACTAACGCTGCGTAGTTGACGCAATCATCTCGATACAGATCAATGATGTTCGTCGTTTTGAACGGAACTAGACTGTTTAGCCGCCCTGAAGGTTTATGCAGGGAGCATGTGATCACAGGGCTTGAAAAGAAAGTTGAGCAAACACTGTGTCTGATCAACAGCAAGAAAACGAAATAACGACGACGCAAGCCGCTCCCGCTGCACCGGTTGCGTCGGACCAGGTCGCGGCGCCCGCGCAAGCCTCGGCTCCTGAGACGCCTAAGGCTGCTTCGACGCCTGTGCCTGCAACTGGTGAGGAGGCTGTTCCGGCAAAGCTCAAGCGCACGCGCCGCACGGCCAAGCCTGCCGCAGACGGCGAGGAGGTCACCAAGCCCAAGCGTCGTACCACGCGCACGACGCGCGCCAAGCGCACCGTTGCAGCCGACTCCTCGGCGCCGATTTCCGATGAGGTCGCGCAGGCACGTGCGTTGGCGCAGATTAGCGAGGCTCAGGTGGTACGCGCCCGCCGTCGTGCTGCCGAGCGCGAGGCCGCGGCTCTGACCGAGCTTGCAGCTCCGTCTGTGACCGAGACGCCTGCCGCCACCGAGACCCCTGCCGCCGACCAGCCGACCGAGAAGCCGGCACCGCGCACACGCCGTCGCACGGCTGCTAAGGCCGAGCAGGTTGCTGAACAGGTAACCCCCGAGCTCACCGAGGCTTCGGTTCGTTCCGCGGCAGGGGAGGGCGCATCGCCTGCTGAGCCCGCTGCGCCTGTCGAGGCCAGCGAAGTTCCCGTTGTCGATCCGGCTTTGCGCCCGCACCGTCGCGGTCGCAAGCCCAAGGCCTTCGTCGAGGCAGAGAAGGCCGCAGCCGCAGCTGCAGCCGCTCGGGATGCTGCGGCGACCGCCGAGTCTGCAACCGCTGCCGATGCACCCGTCCAGGATGCTACGACTTCCGAGGCCGCTCCCGCCGATGCCGAGCCCGCCGACGTCCGTCCCGGTCGCAGCCGTCGCACTGCTGCTAAGCGCACGTCCAAGGCTAAGGCTGCCAAGAAGGGTGCGTCCGAGGATTCCGCCGAGACGACCGCCGATGCATCGACTGATGCCGTCGAGCCCCAGGACGTCGAACAGCCTGCATCCGAGAAGCCCAAGCGCGGTCGTAAGAAGTCCGCTAAGGCCAAGGCGTCCGAGCAGCAGGCTGATGCCGAAGCGCAGATTGATTCCGGCGCCGAGGCCAATGACGCCGCTGCGGCCAATGCCGGCGCCGCCGCAACCGATGGCGCCGCGCCCGCTGAGGCCGATGACAACGCTCGCCCCAACCGTCGCCAGCACAAGCGCAACGAGGAGCGCAACGAGCGCAAGGACGAGCGCAACAACGACCGTCGCAACCGCCAGCGCGATCGCAAGCAGCGCAACAAGGAGCGTAACGCCGCCCCCACCGAGCCCACACTTTCGCGCGAGGAACTCGCGGCCATGAAGGTCGCCGAGCTGCGCGAAAAGGCCAAGGAGTTCGAGATCGAGACGACCGGCAAGAAGAAAGCCGAGCTCGTCGAGGAAATCTACACCACCGCCGCGAAGGCCGAGGGCTTCCGCGATATCAAGGGCATTCTGCAGATTCGCCCGGACGGCTCCGGCATCATCCACGCCCATGGCTACATGAAGTCCAACGACGACGCCTTCGTGCCCGCCTACCTCATCCGCTCCGCGCGCCTGCGCACGGGTGACGTCATCGAGGGCTCGCTGCGCCCTTCACGCGGCGGCGACAAGCGCGCCGGCCTCGCCAAAATCACGACCGTCAACGGTCTGGACCCCGAGCAGATTCGCAACCGTCCCAAGTTCGGCGACCTCACCCCGGTCTATCCCAACGAGCCGCTGCGCATGGAGCACGGCAAGGACTCCATTACCGGTCGCGCCATCGACATCGTGTCACCGATCGGCAAGGGTCAGCGCGGCCTGATCGTGTCCCCGCCCAAGGCCGGCAAGACCACGATCCTCAAGAAGATCTGCCAGTCTATCTCGATTAACAACCCCGAGGTGCACCTCATCTGCCTGCTCGTCGACGAGCGCCCCGAAGAGGTCACCGATATGCAGCGTTCCATCAAGGGCGAGGTCGTGGCCTCGACCTTCGATATGCCTGCCGACAACCACACCCGCGTGGCAGAGCTCGTCATCGAGCGCGCCAAGCGCATTGTGGAGCTGGGCGGCGATGTTGTGGTGGTGCTCGACTCCATTACGCGTCTTGCCCGCGCCTACAACTTGGCGGCGCCCGCCTCGGGCCGCATCCTTTCGGGCGGCGTCGATTCGGCGGCCCTGTATCCTCCCAAGCGCTTCCTGGGCGCAGCCCGTAATATCGAGAACGGTGGCTCGCTCACCATCCTGGCTTCTGCCCTCATCGACACCGGTTCCAAGATGGACGAGGTCATCTTTGAGGAGTTCAAGGGCACCGGCAACATGGAGCTTAAGCTCGACCGCGACCTGGCCGACCGCCGCATCTTCCCGGCTATCGACCCCGTTGCCTCCGGTACACGTAACGAGGACCTGTTGGTCGACGAGCAGATGCGCCCGTTTGTCTTTGGTCTGCGTCGTATCCTCGCCGGCATGAACAACACCGAGCGCGCGGCCGCATCGTTTATCAAGGGTCTTAAGGGCACCAACACCAACCAGGAGTTCCTGGTGCGTTCGGCCAAAAAACACAGCGACTACGAGCAGACGTTCTAGGTTGTCATCCACGCGCAGCGATAGCCATCAATGCGATAAAGGGTCGGGGCTTTGAGCCTCGGCCCTTTTCCATAGCGCCGCTCCGCGCTTATTTTTGACCGTAAGACCGACGAGCAGCAGGTTTCCCGTTTCAATCCGACATCGTCGCTTGCAATCGGCAGGGCGGTTTCGCATAATAGCTTTTAAGCTTCGCGACGGAAAACGCAGATGAAACGAACCATATACCGTTGCTTTGGGGCATAGCCCCGCTTCATCTTCTCTCGCGCAGCCAACTGAATGATGCGATTTGGGTGCTGGAAGATGGGGAGAGCTCATGGCTTCTTCTGATGCAACACAACGAGCAGTCCTTGCCGGGCTTTCGTGCGGGATCGGCCTTGCCGCTCCCGTGGTTATGTATGCCGCGACGCTGCCGTTTTCGTCGGTGAACGAGACGGTCGTAGCGGGTGCGGTTCCCTTCGCCGTGGGCGCGGTGGCGGGCGTGGGCATCTATGCCGCCTCGCTGGGTATCTCCGAGTATCGTGCGCAGCGTGAAGAGCGTCTGTTCCAGCCCGATGCCATGGGCGGTGCCGCCAATCTCAATCAGCATCAAAGCGAGTTCAAGACCGCCTCGATTCCAGCTCAGCAGCAGGATGCGATTCCATACGCTGCGGCTTCTGCTTCTCAGGCTCAGTCGGAGCAGTCTACCTCGGCATTCCTTTCCGGCCTGACTGGTGCGTTCCAGCGCCGTCATGCCGATGATGGTGTTCCCACCATTGCTCGAGCCGCAGATGCTATGGACGAGGACGAGGCTTGGTCCATGATCGACAGTATGCTCGACGACGATTCGCCGGTGAGCTGCGACCCTGCGCGCTCGCGCGACGTCTATCAAGTCGCCATCGACGAGCTCACCAACGGCGGGCAGACCGGCTCCTTCAATCGCGATGACATCGCCGCCGCGGCACGCGCCGTGTCGGGCTCCCAGGCCGCCCCTGCGGGCAGCACGGCGGCTTTCGTGGCACTCGTTGCCAACGCGGCAGCCAATAACGCCTGCAGCGCTACCTCGGCGGACGCGAACGCTTCTGCCGATAATTCGTACGTTGATGAAGCCATGACCGCGGACGAGGAGGCCGTTGCCGCCCGCCGCGCCGCCGAAAGCTCGCTTTGGGGCGCTCCTGCCCAGCAGCAGGCGGCTGAGGCTGCGCCGTACAACGCAAACCTCGCCAGCATGCCTATCATCTCCGGTGTCGCGGACATCGATCTCGATGACCTCGATGAGCCTGCAGCCATCACCGCATCGATTGATGCCCAAGATCGCATCGACACCGGCGACCTTCCGGACGCTTCGCTCGAGGTTGATGTCCCCATGGCCGATTACTCGGGCCACGAGGACATGTGGGCCGCCGCCACTGCGATTCTGGATGAGATTGACGAGCCTGCTCCTGTTGCAGCCCCCGCTCCCGTCACTGCCCCTCAGCCTGCTGCCCCCGCCTATGTCGGCCGTCACAGCGCTGTGTTCCCCGAGGATACCGCCCGTATCTCGCGCGAGGGCATCGAGCGGGCCGAGGCTATTGCCGCCGGCATTATGGAAAATCGTCGTCACGAGCGCGTCAATCAGATCCTCGAGGAAGAGATCGAGCGCCTGCAGTCCTCTACCGCCAAGCGTACGGGCCGTGCCTATCTGAGCGTTATCGAGGGCGGTACCGCCAGCTTCGCGCCGCTCCGCGCGGAGGCATAACTTCTGCATGGTTAAGATCAATCGAAAATGGGCGGTCGTGACCTGCCTGATGGCGCTCTTGATCTGGGGCAATTCGCTGGTTCCCGGCTCGGGGTCGGGCTCGCTGAGCCTAACGGTCATGGAAGCTATCCGCGGTTTCCTGCACGGCGTGGGACTTCCATATGCATGGGTGACCAACTTTGTTGTTCGCAAGTGCGCGCATTTTACCGAGTATATGGTGCTCGGCATCCTGGCAACGCACGCCTTCGATTTTGAGGGGCGGCGCACCTTTGACGTGCTGCTGCCCACGGCAGTGTTCCTGCTGCTGATTCCTTCGATCGACGAGACGATTCAGCTCTTTGTGCCGGGACGTGCCGGCATGATCACCGATGTGATGATCGACTGCTGTGGAGCGGCAACGGGTGTTGTGCTCCGATATCTCTTACGGTCGCTGATGTGCGCCAAAAAAGCCGCTTAGGACGTATTGTTTGGTCCTAGGCGACCTTTTTTATTTGAGGGCTTATATGAGGCGTGGTGGCGTCGTTCCGTAGGTCGGATTTGCCGGGCGCGCCACGCCCTGTGGGTGCGTCTGCTACTGAAGCGCCTGAGCGCCCAGGGCCAAGCAGCCCATAATGCCCTGTTTGCCCTCGAGGCTGTTGTTGACGATGTAGCTATCGATGTCGGCCATCTCGGGCGTGACGATGTAGCCGTTGAGCATCTCGGCGCACTTCTTGCGCGCGAGCGGCACGATGGGGGTGTGGTCGGCCACGCCGCCACCGATGACGATCTTCTGCGGTGCGTAGCATAGGATGTAGGTCATGAGCGCCTGCGCCAGATAGCCGGCGAGCAGGTCCATGGCCTCCGGGTCATCGGCCATCTCTCCGGCGCTCTTGCCACCCCAGCGCTTTTTGACGCCGGGACCGGCGATGAGGCCCTCGAGGCAGTTGTCGTGGAAGGGGCAGCCGCTGTGCTCGCCAATGATGTCGCGCGGGTCGCGCGTGACCAGGATGTGGCCGGCCTCGGGATGCATCATGCCGTGCACGAGCTTACCGCCCGAGAGCACGCCGGCGCCCACGCCGGTACCGATGGTCAGATACACCACGTCAGTGAGGCCCTGGGCGCAACCAAAGGTGACCTCGCCCAGGCAGGCGACGTTGACGTCGGTGTCGTAGCCGCAGGGAATATTGAGCTCGTTTTGGATGGTGCCCAGCAGGTCAAAGTAGCGCCATGCCGTTTTGGGCGTCTCCAGGATCTTGCCGTATTGGGGCGAGGCAGGGTTGACTGCGGTGGGGCCAAAGGCGCCGATGCCCAGCGCGGCGATGCCCTTGTCGGCAAACCATGCGTTGACGGCCTCAACGGTCTCCTGCGGGGTCGTGGTCGCAATCTGCTCGCGTTCCAGAACCGTGCCGTCTGCATAGCCCGTGGCGCAGACCATCTTGGTGCCGCCGGCCTCGAGCGCTCCGATAAGCTGCTGCTCTGCCATAGTATTCCTCTCTGGGACGAGTTGCTCCGTGACTAAAGTATAGCGCTCTAAAAAATAAATGAGGTCGCTATAAAAAGAAACCTCGTGGCCCAACGGGTTCACGAGGTTTCTTTAGTGCCTTTAGTTACTGACCGTCCTTACCCGCGCGGCTCGATTTTATCACGCAGAGACTTGAGGTTCTCCAGCGCCGCGTTGAGCGTCTCGTCACGCTTGGCAAAGTGGAAGCGGATGAGGTGGTTGACGGGCTCACGGAAGAAGCTCGAGCCCGGAACGGCGCCCACGCCCACCTTGGAGGCCAAATCTTCGCAAAAGTCGAGGTCGCTGTCATAGCCAAATTCAGAGATATCCATCATGACGTAGTAGGCGCCCTGCGGCACGTTGTGCGTGAGGCCGATGCTGTCGAGTCCCTGACAGAATAGGTCGCGCTTGGCGGTGTAGAGGTCGAGGACCTCCTGGTAATAGCTGTCGTCGAAGTTGAGGGCGGTGACGACGGCCTCTTGCAGGGGAGCGGCGGCGCCTACGGTGAGGAAGTCGTGGACCTTTTTGATGCGCTCGGTGATTTCGGCGGGAGCGATGGTGTAGCCCAGGCGCCAGCCGGTGATGGAGTAGGTCTTGGACAGCGAGCTGCAGCTGATGGTGCGCTCAAACATGCCGGGCAGCGTGGCCATATAGACATGCTCGTGGGGCGCATAGACGATGTGCTCGTAAACTTCGTCGGTGATGCAGTACGCGTCGTACTTTTTGCAGAGGTCGGCGATAAAGGTGAGCTCCTCGCGCGTAAAGACCTTGCCGCAGGGGTTGGAAGGGTTGCACAGGACGATGGCCTTGGGGTCGTTGTCGCGGAAGGCCGCCTCGAGGACCTCGCGATCGAAGTCGAACGTGGGCGGGTTGAGCGGCACGTAGATGGGCTCGGCACCCGAAAGGATCGTGTCGGCGCCGTAGTTCTCGTAGAACGGCGAGAAAATGACCACTTTGTCGCCGGGGTTCGTGACCGTCATCATGGCGGCCATCATGGCCTCGGTGGAGCCGCATGTGACTACGATATTTTCGTTGGGGTTGATCGGCATGCCCATAAAGTGCTCCTGCTTGGCGGCAAGCGCCTCACGCATGGCCTGGGAGCCCCAGGTGATGGAGTACTGGTGGTAAAGCGGCTTGGGGTCGGTGGCGATGGTGCTGAGGCTATTGAGCAGCTGCGTCGGGGGATCAAAGTCGGGGAAGCCCTGTGACAGGTTGACGGCGCCATACTTGTTGGAGATGCGCGTCATGCGACGGATGACGGAATCGGTAAACGTTGCCGTGCGGTTGGAGAGTTCTTTCATGCCGGTCCTTTCGAGCATTTGCAGTGGGGCAAGTTTACTCCTATGAAACCGGTGGGAAATGCTCGAAATGGTCTCGAAAAACTCTTTTCAAAATTCTTGAAAATTGGGGCTTGCATCGCGTGGCGTTCCTTGCAATAATAGTCGAGCGCGAAGCGCACAGGACACGGTGGGTGTAGCTCAGTTGGCTAGAGCGACGGGTTGTGGTCCCGTAGGTCGAGGGTTCGAGTCCCTTTACCCACCCCAGTTCTTGCTTCGTGTTGATATCGGGTCGTTAGCTCAGTTGGTAGAGCAGGGGACTCTTAATCCCAAGGTCCAGGGTTCGACCCCCTGACGGCCCACCACACGATATCTCCTCTAAAGTCCGCCACAACGGACTTTAGCTTTGGGTCGTTAGCTCAGTTGGTAGAGCAGGGGACTCTTAATCCCAAGGTCCAGGGTTCGACCCCCTGACGGCCCACCAAAGCATGTTTAGACGGTCAACGAAAGTTGGCCGTCTTTTTTTGTTAACAGTACATGGGGTCGAACCCGTAAGGGCGCGGTGCTGAGGAAATGCGCGAGCATTTGCCAGCGCAGCGCGCAAGGCGCGAAGCGCCGCAGCGGCCGCCTGCGCAGCAGGCTGACCCCCTGACGGCCTACCAAAGTATGTTAAGACGGTCAGCGAAAGTTGGCCGTCTTTTTTGTTGACCTCGCATGTGGTCGGACCCGAAAGGGCGCGGAGCTGAGCTATCTGCACCGTGATTCCCTTAGGGAAAACACGGCTAAAGCCCCGTAA
This sequence comes from Collinsella aerofaciens, assembly GCF_040910265.1. GTDB lineage: Bacteria > Actinomycetota > Coriobacteriia > Coriobacteriales > Coriobacteriaceae > Collinsella > Collinsella aerofaciens_BK. The sequence goes on from NZ_JBDGAW010000006.1 coordinate 30,390, forward strand.
GCGTGTTCTCCTTGGGGGAATCATGCTTACGGGGCTCGATGCATGTTGAGAAATTGTGATCAAACTCTAAGTGAGAATCGAATTAGTCCGCTCGATAGTGCGATCCGAGGCTTTCGGTTCGTTTGCGCATGGCTTTGACCATTTCCTGTGCTAGTTGAATCTGCGATTGCAGGCGGGCGAGGGCTGCGACTTCGCTGTCCTGGACTTTCTGTGTGCTCAAGGTCGTTGCCTCCGTCTTCAAGCCCTCAAGCTCGTGTAGTGCCTTTGATAGGCCCGTCTCGGTCCTGTTGATCATGCAATAGGAGCTCATCGTGTGCTTGAGACTGTGAGTCAGGCGTTTGGCATCTGTTGTGGCAATGCCATACTGGGGGAGGGCGATATCCGCCTTCAGGGCTGCCTCAGGTGCATTCTGTGCTGCCTGGGCTGCCGATGCGCCCGCGATGCGTCCGAATACGATCCCATTGGCACTCGACAAGCCGCCGATGCGGTCGGCCCCGTGCATGCCGCCTGTTGCCTCACCGCAGGCGTAGAGGCCCTCAACGCCCGTGTGCGCGGTCTTGTCGATTTTGATACCGCCGTTGGCGGCGTGGGCATACATCGCCACGCGCATCTCGTCGGTCGGCGCGATGCCGTGCTCATCTTGTAGCCAGGTGGCAAAGGTCTGCACAAACTCAGGGACGTCCTCGCGGGGGAAGTCGTAGTGGAGCGCCAGGCCTTCGGCGCCTGCTTGATCGATGGCAAGATCGATGGCGCGGGAAGCCAAGCGCGAAGTGAAGGGGCCATATCCGGAGCGCTGCTCAAGCAGATCGTCCAACTTTTCGTCGGCAATATCGACCGGTTGGTCGAACTTGACGTATCGCCAGGTCTTCTCGTTAAAGACAAGGTTTCGTTTGGGCTCGATAAAGCCGGGCATCATCTGCATGAACTCTATATTAGTAAGGGACGCACCGTGCGCCAGCGCGATGGCCTGTGATGAGCTGAGCACGTCGGCGGAAGTGAGGCTGCGCTCGAATAGGCCACCCGTACCGCCCGCAGCGATGATAGTGGCTTTAGCTGCCAGAGACATGAGATGCTCGTTTGCGCGGTCGTAGAGCGTGGCGCCGACAATCTTTCCGTCCGTGTCCTCAACAAGGTCGATAAGCTCATGGCGGGGGAGCAGGCGAATGCCGAGTGACTCGATCCGGGTCGTCAGAGCGTCCTCAAGGGGCTTGCGGGTGAGGCCGCGCCACATGCGCGTCTTGTGGTCAAAGCAGGGGATAAATTGCTTTTGCTGAGCGCTCTCAGCGCTTTGCGGACGCTGGAGCTCAACGCCCAGGTCTTGCTCAAGCCATTCAATTGCCTGGGGAATGCCGTGGACAAACGTCTGGACAAGCTCGGGGTCGGCGACGCCGCCACCAACGGTCTGAATGGTGTCGATGAAGTCTTGTTCGTCGTCTTCGTTAACGGGTCCGATAAGCCCCAGCCCCCAGGTTCCGGGGAAGAAGCTCGATCCACTCATAGTCTTTCCGGCGCATGCCACAGTGACGGTTGCACCCTTGCGTGCCGCTTCGATGGCGGCGCAAAGGCCCGCAATGCCAGATCCAATTACCAGTACATCAGTCGATTCCATCGGATTCCTTTCTCGTCCGGCGCATTGTCGCACTGGTGATCGGCAATGGGGCCGGAAAGACTCGGCAAATCGGTAAAGGGCACATATGGCAGGTGGGTGTCGTGGACGCTCTGACATTCCATCTCATCACATCTCGTATTTCGCCCCAACTGATATATCGGCATTAGCTACCCTGCGACAGCGTAAACAAAAAGAGCCGCTACCTCGAAAGGTAGCGGCTCTAAAACTCAACTATATGAGCATCGCGCAGGCGCGATTAGGCCTTGAGGGCCTCCTCGACGGCGACAGCGCAGGCGACGGTGGCACCGACCATGGGGTTGTTGCCCATGCCGATGAGACCCATCATGTCGACGTGCGCAGGCACGGAGGAAGAACCGGCGAACTGGGCGTCGGAGTGCATACGGCCCATGGTGTCGGTCATGCCGTAAGAGGCAGGGCCGGCGCCCATGTTGTCCGGGTGCAGGGTACGGCCAGTGCCGCCACCAGAAGCGACGGAGAAGTACTTCTTGCCAGCCTCGAGGCGCTCCTTCTTGTAGGTGCCAGCGACGGGGTGCTGGAAGCGCGTGGGGTTGGTGGAGTTACCGGTGATCGAAATGTCGACGTTCTCGTGCCACATGATGGCAACGCCCTCGCGGACGTCGTCGGCACCGTAGCAGTTGACGGCGGCGCGGGGACCATCGGAGTAGGGGATGGTCTCGACGACCTTGAGCTCGCTCGTGAAGTAGTCGAACTGGGTCTTCACGTAGGTGAAGCCGTTGATGCGGGCGATAATCTGAGCAGCGTCCTTGCCCAGACCGTTGAGGATAACGCGCAGCGGCTTCTTGCGAGCCTTGTTGGCGTTCAGAGCCAGGCCGATAGCGCCCTCAGCGGCAGCGAAGGACTCGTGGCCAGCCAGGAAGGCGAAGCACTCGGTGTCGTCGGAGAGCAGCATAGCGCCCAGGTTGCCGTGGCCCAGACCGACCTTGCGGTCCTCAGCGACGGAGCCGGGAACGGTGAAGGCCTGGATGCCCTCGCCGATGATGGCGGCAGCCTCAGAAGCGGTCTTGGCGCCACGCTTGACAGCGAGAGCGCAACCGAGGGTGTAGGCCCACTCGGCGTTCTGGAAGGCGATGGACTGGGTGTTGTTGACGATCTCACGCGGGTTGAAGCCCTTGTCGGTGCAGATCTGCAGAGCTTCCTCGAGGGAGGCGATGCCGTTGTCGGCGAGGCACTTGTTGATCTTGTCAGCGCGGCGCTCGTAACCTTCGAACGTAACAGTCATGGTTATTTCCCTCCCTTTCTACTCGTGAACCGGGAACACGCTGGCGACGGAGTGAGTCTCCTCGTCGGTGCGCGGGTCGATGTACTTGGCAGCGTTGTCCCACTGACCATAGTGGCCCATAGCGCCAGCGATGGCCTCCTCGGGGGTCTTGCCGGCCTTGACGGCGTCGGTAAACTTGCCGAGGTTCAGGAACTCGAACGCGATGATCTCGTTCTTGTCGTTGAGAGCCATGCGGGTGACGTAGCCCTGAGCGAGCTCGAGGTAACGAGCGCCCTTGGCCTTGGTGCCGAACATGGTGCCGACCTGAGAGCGAAGGCCCTTGCCGAGGTCGTCGAGGGAGGCGCCCACGGGCAGGCCGCCCTCGGAGAACGCGGTCTGGCTGCGGCCGTAAACGATCTGCAGGAAGATCTCGCGCATAGCAACGTTGATGGCGTCGCAGACGAGGTCGGTGTTGAGGGCCTCGAGGATGGTCTTACCGGGAAGGATCTCGGAAGCCATGGCGGCAGAGTGGGTCATGCCCGAGCAGCCGATGGTCTCAACGAGGGCCTCCTCGATGATGCCGTCCTTGACGTTCAGCGTGAGCTTGCAGGCGCCCTGCTGAGGTGCGCACCAACCCACACCGTGCGTAAGACCGGAGATGTCGGAAATCTCCTTAGCCTGGACCCACTTGCCCTCCTCGGGGATGGGTGCGGGGCCGTGGTATGCACCCTTGGCAACGGGGCACATGTTCTCCACTTCCTGTGAGTACTGCATGCCTCTCCTCTCTATCGTGTTGGCGTCCCGTCTGGGGGTCGTGGCTGGCGATTGCCGGGCGACCCTTCGAAAGGGACATGACATGCAGCCCCTATAATACCGCGAAATGCACGGAATATTCGGCGAACGGCTCAGTTTTCGTAGCGAGAAGTCCGGAAGTTTTAATTGAAACGATTTAACTCTATGTTCTGTGGTCGCGAACTTTCGTAGAGGGGGTTCGTCTTGGGCAAGCTTTTGGTCAGCTTTTGTATGCGTTGCGGGGCTGACCTGTTGCAACGGTGCCGTTCGCCGCCTGTTTACTGCCTTTGGCCGCGCGAGAGTATTGTTTTGCGTGAATGTTTTGATGGCACGCTTCAATCGTGCTGTATTGGATGGTAAGCAGATCCCGGCGAAGGGAGCGCCATGCAGCGCGTTTGGAGAACGGTTACCGGCTTTTACCATGTCTGTGCCCGCGGTACGGGCAAGCAGCTCATCTTTGAGGGCGATGAAGACCGGTGGGAGTTTTTGGAGCTGATGCGCGATTACTGCCGCGAGGCGGGCGTGACGGTTATCGCCTGGTGCCTTATGGGCAATCACGTGCATTTGGTGCTTGCAGATTACGAGGACGCGATGAGCGCGGCGATGCACCGGCTGCTTTTAACGTACGCGCGGCGGTTCAATAAACGCACGGGGCGCACGGGCCATCTGTTCCAGAGCCGTTTTGACCGGCGCTCGCTCGATACCGACCGTTATCTAATGGCCGCCATTCGCTATGTTCACGCTAATCCGCAGGAGGCGGGTATCGCCCTGATCGAGCGTTATCCCTGGAGCAGCTTTGCCGAGTATCTGCGGATGTATGACGGCGTTGCGAAGAAGAATTTTTCGGATCCGTCTACGGTGCTCGAACTTTTTGGATCGGCAGAGGGCTTTATCGACTACTCACTTAAGACACCCGATGGTTCAGATCCGGTGATTCACGACATGGAAGAGACGGAATGGGAGCGGCGTGCGTTTGCCGACAAGATGGCGAAGCGCCTGGGTGTGCCGCTCAACGAACTCAAGACCGTAGCACCCTCGCGGCGAGACGGAATCGTTTTCGCCCTGCACGATGGCGGCTACACGGTGCGCGAGATCGAACGGTATACGGGAATCAGCAAGAGTACCGTCTCTCGTATCGTGCGCGCTTATGCGCGGGTGAAGGCTCAGGCTGAGGGCTCGGAATAGAAAATGGCCGAACCACCCTTGTCAAGCGATTCGGCCAACAAAATTCTTAAGATTTGGGACAAATACTACTGATTATTTTGTCCCGTGAGCATGCCGTCGAGGGTGCGCCAGGCGAGCTCGGCGCATTTGACGCGGGCGGGCATGTGCGAGATGTCCTGGAGCTGGGCGGCTTCGTCTAGGTCTTCCAGGTCTTCCTCGGAGAGCTGCTCGCCGCGGATCATGGCGAGGAAGAGCTCCGCCAGGCGGCGAGCTTCCTCGACCGTCTCACCGGTGATGAGGTCGGCCATGATGTCGGCGCTTGCCTGGCTGATGGCGCAGCCGTGGCCGGTAAAGGAGGCCTCCTCGATCACGTTGTTCTCGACACGTAGCTGCAAGGTGAGCTCGTCGCCGCAGCTGGGGTTGATGCCGTCGTGCTCGTGCGTGGGAGCATCCATCTCGTACTTATAGTCGGGGTGCGAGTTGTGCTCCATAAATGTGGTGGAGGTGTACAGATTACCCATTGAACGTGCTCCAAACGTGATGCAGGCCGGCGATGAACTTGTCGATGTCGGCCTTGTCGTTGTAGAAGGCCACGCTGGCGCGGCAGCAGGCAAGATTCTCGACGCCCAGCCAGGTGAGCAGCGGCTGCGCGCAGTGGTGACCGGCGCGGATGCAGACGCCGTCCATGTCCATGATGCTCGCGACGTCGTGCGGGTGGATGCCCTTGACGTTAAAGCTCACGACGCCGTGGTGGTTGTCCCAGTAGATCGAGCCGATGATCTGGACAAAGTCGAGCTGCATGAGCTCGCCCATCAGATAATGGACGAGTGCCTGCTCGCGTGCCTGGATGTTCTCGTAACCCACCGTGTTGACCAGGTAATCGAGTGCGGCGCCCGTGGCGAAGATGCCGGCGGCGTCCTGCGTGCCGGCCTCGAACTTCTCGGGGACGGGCGCCCAGACGGCGTCCTGCTCGGTGACCGAATCGATCATCTCGCCGCCGGTAAGCATGGGCGGCATGGCGTTGAGCAGGTCCATCTTGCCCCACAGCACGCCGATGCCCATGGGGCCCATGGCCTTGTGTGCGCTAAAGGCGAAGAAGTCGGCTCCCAGGTCGGCCACGTTTACGGGCATGTGCGGCAGCGACTGCGCGCCGTCGACGACCAGATAGCCGCCGTACTTGTGCACGAGCTTGCCGAGGTTCTTGACCGGGTTCTCGACGCCCAGCACGTTGGAGACCTGTCCCACGGCTAGGATCTTGGTCTTGGGACCCACCTTGGCAAGAACCTCCTCGGTGGTGAGCTGGCCGGTCTTGGTGGGGTAGAGGTAGACGAGCTTGGCGCCGGTCTCGCGGCAGACCTGCTGCCACGGAATCAGGTTGGAGTGGTGCTCCATGATAGTGATGACGACCTCGTCGCCCGGTTCGAGCACCGTGGGCGCAAAGCTCTTGGCGACCAGGTTGAGCGACTCGCTCGTGTTGCGGGTGAAGACGATCTCGTTGGCGTTGGGGGCGCCGATGACGTCGGCGATCTGCTGGCGCACCTTCGCGATGGCCTCGGTGGCCTCGACGGACAGCGAGTACAGGCCGCGCAGGGGGTTGGCGTTCATGCGCTGATAGAAGTCGCGCTCGGCGTCGAGCACACATGCAGGGCGCTGCGCGGTGGCGGCGCTATCGAGGAAGGCGATCTCGGGGTGCTGCTGGAACAGCGGGAACTGGCCCTTGTAGGGGTTGGTCTCGATATCCACGGTGGGCCAGCCGCGCGAAGCCTCGTCGCTGGCGTCGAGCTCCATGGGCTCGGGGGCAGTACAGGTATCGCATTTAACGTGCTCGGTGTCGATCATGCGAGCTCCTCTTCAAAGTTGTCGATCAGGTTGTTGCCCAGTCGGACGACGGCGGCGCGGGTGCGCTCGTCGGTGGCGGAAAGCGCGGCGTCCTCCAGCTTGGCGCGGATGAACAGGTCCTCGGCGGCGTTTTGGTCAAGGCCGCGGCAGGCGAGGTAGAACAGCTGCTCGTCACGGACGTGACCGATGGTGGCGCCGTGGTTGCCGGCGACGTCGTCCTCGTCGCAAAGAATGACGGGTACGGTCTTGTTGTCGACGCCCTTGTTGGCCAAAAGCACCGTCTCGCGCTCGGTGCCGGTTGCACCCTTGCAGCCGTGCACGAGGTCGATGGTGCCGCGGTAGACCTTCTTGGACGTGCCGGTCAGTACGCCGTTGGCGTCGATTTCGCACTCGGTCTTGCGACCGCGGTGGCGTAGCTCGTAGTTAAAGTCGCGCACCTGCTCGCGGGCGCCCAGGTAATCGGTATCGATGGTGACCTTGGCGGTATCGCCCAGCAGGTCGCCGGCAAGGCCGGTGGCGCTGGCGCCGGCACCCAGGACGGTGTGCTGCACGTTGACGCGCGCGCCCTCGTCCAGGAACAGACCGGTGTCGTCGAGCGCGATCCAGCTATCGTCGAGCGTCTGCGTGCAGGCCACGTTGACGGTGGCGTACTCGTGGACGCACACGCGAAGCACGGAGCCCACGACACCCTCGCCGATAACGGGGGAGTCTAGGGCGATCTGCAGGTCGAGCGTTGCCTGCGGGCGGGCGACGACGTCGACGGCGGCAATTGCAGCCGTCGCGTCGACACCGCTCACGCGCACGGTAACCGTGGCGTGCTTGTATGCGGGCACATCGATGACGATGCGCTTGGTGGCGTGCTCGGCCAGGTAGGCGTAGGCAGCCTCGCCCATGCCGGTCTCGAATGCCTCGGCGGGGGAGAGTTCCTCCTCGAGCTTGATGGCACCGGCCTGGTAGACGGAGGTGGCGGGCACGTCGAGCTCGGTCTCGGGCTTGATGCGGGCGCGATCGACGGCATCACCGGGGGCAGCAGCACGGCGCTCGGGGAAGCGCTCGGCCATGGCCTCCATGGCGGTATCGAAGGCGTCAGCCGCGCCGCGGAACTGCTCGTCAAGCCCCTCGACCTCGACGGCCTCGGCAGGAGCGACGGTAAGCTCGTCCGAAAGTTCAAGCTTGGTCTGGTTCATTTTCAACCAGCCCCAGGTTGCAGCGGGCATCGCATTGACCTGCTCGAGCGTGGTGGCAGCGGTGTTCGTGGTCTGATTCATTATCCGATCGCTCCTTCCATCTCGAGCTTGATCAGGTTGTTCATCTCGACGGCGTACTCCAGCGGCAGCTCCTTGGAGACCGGGTTGGCAAAGCCGTTGACGATCATGGTACGGGCTTCTTCCTCCGAGATACCGCGGCTCATCAGGTAGAACACCTTATCGTCGCCGATGCGGCCGATGGTGGCCTCGTGGCCGATGTCGACGTTCTTGGCGCGGATGTCCATGGCCGGAATAGTGTCGGAGCGGCTTTGGTCGTCGAGCATCAGCGACTGGCAGCTCACGGTTGCCTTGGAGCCCTCGGCCTTGGGTGTCGCCACAATAGAGCTGCGGAAGGTCTGAATGCCGCCACTCTTGGAGATGCCCTTGGTCTCGACGGTTGCCGAGGCCTCGGGCGCGTTGAGCACGACCTTGCAGCCGGTATCGAGGTTCTGACCGGCGCCGGCAAAGGTGATGCCGGTAAAGCTCGACCGGGCGCGGCGGCCGTTGAGCACGCTCATGGGGTAGAGGTAGCCCACGTGGCTGCCGAAGGAGCCGCTGATCCACTCGATGTCGCCGTCCTCGTCCACGCGCGCACGCTTGGTGTTGAGGTTGTACATGTTCTTGGACCAGTTCTCGATGGTCGAGTAGCGCAGGTGTGCGCGTTTGCCCACAAAGAGCTCGACGGCGCCGGCGTGGAGGTTGGCCACGTTGTACTTGGGCGCGGAGCAACCCTCGATAAAGTGCAGGTCGGCATCGTCCTCGACGATGATGAGCGTGTGCTCAAACTGGCCGGCGCCCTTGGCGTTAAGGCGGAAGTAGCTCTGCAGCGGGAAGTCGAGCTTGGTGCCCTTGGGCACGTAGACAAACGAGCCGCCTGACCACACGGCACCATGCAGGGCCGCAAACTTGTGGTCGGTGGGCGGGATGAGCGTCATAAACTTCTCGTGGATGAGCGGCTCCCACTGCGGATCGTGCAGGGCCTCCTCGATGCCGGAGTAGACGATGCCCATTTTGGACGCGGTGTCCTGCATGTTGTGGTAGACGAGTTCGGAGTCGTACTGCGCACCGACGCCTGCCAGGTAGCTGCGCTCGGCCTCGGGGATGCCCAGGCGCTCAAAGGTGTTCTTGATGTCGTCGGGCACCGACTCCCAGTCGTGCTTTTGGTCGGTGTTGGGCTTGACGTAGGTGACGATGTTGTCCATGTCCAGGCCCTCGATGGAGGGGCCCCATGTCGGATTGGGGAAGCGGTTGAAGATCTCGAGGGACTTTAAGCGCAGGTCGAGCATCCACTGCGGCTCGTCCTTTTTGGCGCTGATCTCGCGCACGATGTCGGGCGTGATGCCGGCGTCGAGGCGTTCGAATCCCTCCTCGCCATAGGTGAAATCGTAGAGGCTGCGGTCGATGTCCGCGACCTCGGTGCGGTTCTTGGTCATTGCGTCGCCCCTTTACGCCTGCTGCTCGGCAGCGGCGGCCTCGGCCTGGGCGCGCTGCTCGGCTGCCTCGCGCTCGAAGGTCCCAAAGCCGTTCTTGTCGATCCAGGGGATGAGCGAGGCGTCGTCCTCGCGCACGATGTGGCCCTTGACCATAACGTGAACGCGGTCGACATCCAGGTGCTCAAGGATGCGCGTGTTATGCGTGATGATGAGCATGGAGCCGTCGCAGCTCTTGCGGTAGGCGTTCATGCCGTGGCTGACGGTGGAAAGCGCGTCGACGTCCAAGCCCGAGTCGGTTTCGTCCAGGATGGCGAGTTTGGGCTGCAGCAACAGAAGCTGGAGCATCTCGACCTTCTTCTTCTCGCCGCCCGAGAAGCCCACGCCCAGCTCGCGGTTGAGGTAGGCGGTATCCATGTTGAGCTCGGCCGCAAGCTCCTTCACGCGGCGGCGGAACTCCTTGCCCTTCATCTCCAGGCCGGGGCAGCCGGCGATGCTGGCGCGCAAAAAGCTCGACAGAGGCACGCCCGGGATCTCGACCGGGGCCTGGAAGCTCAGGAACAGGCCGGCGCGCGAGCGCTTGTCGGTGGTGAGCTCGGTGATGTCCTGGCCGTCAAAGACGATGCGGCCGTCGTTGACCGTGTAGACGGGGTCGCCCATGACCAGGTGGCCAAGGGTGGACTTGCCGGCGCCGTTGGGTCCCATCAGCACGTGGGTCTCGCCGGCGGCGACGTTGAGGTTGACGTTGTGGAGGATGGTCTTCTCGTCCACGGAGGCGGTCAGACCTTCGATGGAAAGCAGCGGATTTGCGCTCATGCTGTCCCTCTCTGTATATGGTGTACTCATGGGTGTGCGAAACCCTAGGAATCTTCTCGGAATAAAGTTACTATGGGTTCGGCTTTAGTCAAGGGAAAACCCGACTAATCCACTCGACTTTTCAAATTCTGGGACAAAATAACCTGTTGTGTTTGTCCCACTTACTTAAGATTTGGGACAAACAAACCTGGTTATGTTGTCCCAGATGCGATGGGAGGGTAGGTATGCTCATTTCTTCCAAGGGCCGCTATGCCCTCCGGCTGATGATCTATATCGCAGCGCTTGGTGACGTCGAGGGCAAGATTGCCCTGCGCGAGGTCGCCGACCGCGAGCACATCTCGCAGAAGTATCTGGAGCAGCTGGTCCGTCCGCTCATGAAGGCGGGCCTGCTTAAGAGCGTGCGTGGCAAGGGCGGCGGCTACATGATGGCTAAGGACCCCGCCGGGGTGCGTGCCGGCGACATCCTGCGTGCCGTCGAGGGCAGCACGGCTCCGGTGGCGTGCGATGGCATCGACAACAGCTGTACCCGCAGCGATCTTTGCTCCACGGTCAAGTTCTGGCGCGGTCTGGACGAGGTCATTGAGAACTATGTCGACGGCGTAACGCTGGCCGACTTGGCCGCCGTGCCTGAAATCAATTTCGACATTAAGCTGTAGGTTGAGCGCAATTCCTTAAGATTTCGCGGAGGGTTGTTGCCGTTTACCGAGGGGTTGTTGTGTAACAACGGGCGAGCTGCAATACTTATTTCTATCTTTGCAAACTGCACTTTAACTACACCAATGCAGGGAGGATCTTATGCAGCCCAAGCATTCTGCGATTGTCGCGGGCCTGACGTTGGCGCTTTCGTTTGGCGCCGTTACCGCACCCGCACCCGCTGCCGCCGAGGAGCCCACACCGGGCGTTGCCTCGGATGCGACCGATATCGATAAGGGTCTCTATACCCAGCAGTCCTTCTCGGGCGTGCTGAGGTCGGTCCAGGGCGTTTCGTTTGTTAACGTGACCCCCGAGATGAAGTACTTTACCAAGTACGAGAGCCATGGCAACTATAACCAGGGCTTTTCGTATGGCGACGGCTATAACGCGCTGGGTTATTACCAGTTCGACCGTCGATGGTCGCTCATTCCGTTTATGAAGCAGGCCTACAACTACAACCCCGAAAAATACAGCATGCTCAAGGATGCGATTGATCGCGGCAGCGAGATTTCCAACACGAGCAATGCCATGTACGAGAATGGCCAGCTCACCGAGTTGGGCCGTATTGCGCAGGAGGCCTTCCAGGGCGCTTATAACACCGACCCTGCTGAGTTTTCGGCTCTGCAGGATGCGTATGCGTACAACTCGTACTATGCGGTGACCGAGGCGTGGCTCAAGAGCGGCTTGGGTATTGATATTTCGGGCCGTGCCGATTGCGTTAAGGGCATGGTGTGGAGCATCACCAACATGTGCGGCACCGGTGGCTGCAGGGACTTCTTCCGTTGGGCGAATCTCTCCAACGATATGTCCGACCGCGAGTTTGTGACGGCGCTCTCCAATAGCGTGGTCAATAACGTCGCTACCAAGTATTCGAGCCAGCCCCAGTATCATGAGGGCTGGAAGAACCGCTACCGCAACGAGCTGAAGGACTGCTTGGTTTATATCGCCGAGGACGAGGCCGCTGCCGCTGCAACGCCCGTGCAGCCCGAGCCCACGCCGGCGCCCTCGCCGACACCTGATTCGAATGACGACTCGAGTGACGATGTCAATGATGACAGGATGGATGCGCCCTCGACCGATGCTGACGGTGATGGCTCTGCTGGTGGCACTACCAACAACGGCTCTACTTCGAACGGCTCCGATTCAAACGGCTCTGCTGCGGGCGATTCGTCTTCAAGCTCTGCCGGCAATACGGACGGCGCCGCATTTGGTTCGACCGACGCTGGTTCCTCTGACTCTTCCACTGGCTCGAGCGATTCGTCCGTTGGCACCGGCTCTAACAACGGCTCCGGCTCTGACGCAACCCCTGATTCTGATGCTTCCAAGGACGACTCGAATAAGGCGCCGGACGCTCCCGTTGCTTCGCCGGACAAGAAGCCTTCTTTCTCCGTGCAACTTGGTTCTACGCTGGGCTCTTCGCTGATGGCTGGCGTCAATAACGGCTCGACCCAGAACAAGGACAACTCTGATCAGGTTTCCGCGGAAAAGACCGAAGCCGCAAAGGGCGACTCCAAGGACGAGGCTTCCGAGAAGACTGAATCCGATAAGGGTTCTAGCTCTGAGGAGAAGAGCGACAAGTCCGAACAGAAGAATGGCGAGGATAAGAACTCTGAATCTGAGGAGAAGGACAAGAGCAAGGACAAGACCGAGGACAGAAAGCAGCGGGGCAAGGACAGCGGTAAGGGCAACACCGACAACCAGAACCAGGAGCAAAATGACTCCAAAACGGTGACCACCACGACCACGACGACTACAACGACTAAGTTCTCGGGCGGTAACATGCCCAAGACGGGCGACTTGATCGTGATGGCGAGCCTTGCCAGCGCGAGCTTGGCTACGCTGGGCGCTACATCTATCGTGAGCGGTAAGCATAAGCTCGATCAGCAGAACAAGGCTTCAGGGGAGGACGGCTCGGAGGAGTAATCTTCCAGATCGTTTTCTATAAGAGTTTGGGACGGGGTCCGGTGCGGCGGCATCGGGCCCCGTTTTTGTTGTGCAACGATTTGTTATGCCCCCTCGGGGGTCTGTTGCTACCGTTGCCCGAAACGTTTGCATGTCGATATTGTTGCGCTCCGCCTGCTCGCTACAATGGGCATCGTGCTGCGTTAGAAGGAGAGTTTACGGTGTCTGAACAGGCGAATTATGGTGTTGCTCATGCGTTTGGCGCACGGTTGCTCAGTTATGCGGATAACGCAGCTCTGCCGGTTGATGTACACGACTTTTCCGATGCAATCAATCGGTGTTTACTCGTCGATAAGACTATGTTTATTGCCGATATATTGGACAGCGAAGCACCTGTTGCGCTTTGTTGTCGGCCCAAGGGTTTTGGCAAGAGCATGAATCTATCGATGCTCAAATGCTATTTGGAACGACCTGATCACCGGCGGCCAGATCGAAGCCCGTTCGTCGGCACCCAGATTTGGCAGGCGGGCGGCGGTCGCTATCGTGATGAGCACGCGTGTTATCCGGTCATCACGCTTGACTTTTCAACTGCCGCTGTGAGGTGTGACGCTGATGCTGCGGCGGCTATTCGCAGCGCTGTTGCACACGAGTGCGCCCGATTGCTGCCGCTGCTTGCCGCGCCTGATCTGTCAAGACGTGAGGTTCGTCTTATCGAGAGGGCGGCGCGTGGGGTGGCCAGCGATAATGAGACCGATGCGGCGCTTTGCGTGCTCATTAAACTGCTCCAGGCAGCTTTCGATGAGCAGGTTGTTCTTCTGATAGACGACTACGATGCGGTATGTCCAAAGCGTTTGGACGCTAAGGACGACGGTAGCGTGGATTCTCTAGAGCCGCTCAGCCGAATGTTGTTCGACACCATTGCCGACGCCGGCGACTCGCTGCGATTGACGTGTCTGATGGGCGAGCGCCCCGGTCCTGCCGAGCTTGCGTTGTCCCAGCGTGGGGTTTCCTATCGATCGGCGACGCCACTGTCGAGTTGGTGTGATCGATGGTTCGGTTTTTCGGACGACGAAGTCCAGGTGCTGTTGGATTGCATCGGTCGCAACGGCTGTCTGGATGACGCGCGTGAGTGGCTCGAGGGCTACCTGTTTGGTGGCTTTTATTGCTCGATCCCGGAGCGTGTGGTGGACTACGTGCATCGCGGTTGCGTCGCGCCCGTTCGGGCAGATCTGTATGGTTACGCCGACCGTCTGAGCGCATGCGTCGGTGGCTGGAATCTCATGCGCCTGTCCGCATTGTTCGATTTGCTTGAGCCGCATGGGTTTATTGAGGCGCCAGTGCGCGTGCGTGCCGAGGGGGCCGATGCCGCCAAGCCCGAAGATATCTGGACGGCGCTGTACCTGTCTGGATTCCTTACGACGGACATGACGGGGCATTCGGAGGACGGCGCGTGCTTTCGTTCCCTGCGTCTGCCTAACAACGAAGTGCGTCAGGCGCTCCGTCTTGTAATTCTGGAATGGTTTGAGTGCGCCGTTGAGGACGTTGGAGTTATCGACTCGTTCCATGACGGGCTGTGTCGAGGAGACGAGGACACTGTAAAGCAAGCTTTGAGCTGTGCTATCGGCGATCTGGGCATCGATGTGGGCCAATCAGATGTGCCGACAGCCTATCATCTGGCGCTTCAGGGGCTCTGCTTTGGACTGCCCGGCTATTGCAATCCCAGCTCCAAGCGAAGTGGCGTCTCGGATCGCTGGGATATCCAGGTGATTCCCACCGGTCGGGTGTTTGACGTGGCCGACACGCTCGGCATGTTCGATGAGCGACCGCTGATAACGATCAACATGATGTACGACCCTGGCGTCGATGCCCTGGGCCTGGAACTGTTGGCGGTTCAGGCACTGCTCGACATAGAGCGCGACGGCATCGATGATATCCGCGTGCCGCGCCCCGCCGTCGGGCGCATGCGTTGGGGCTTTGGTTTTGACGGTCAGCGTGTGTCCGTGGTGTGCCAACGACTGTAGCGGCGGGCGAAAGCCCTTTAGTGTTCTGCGTCCTTCATGGGCGGCATGGGCTTCCAGTTGGGATCCTTAACAATCTTGCGGGCGTCCTTCATGCCACGGCGCAGCGCCGGTATACCGGTCTTAAAGCACTTGTCAACGGCAGCCAGGCGAATGAATTCCTTGCAGAAGGTCGCGACGTTGCCCAGACGGAACAGCATGGGGTGGTAGTCACCGTAGATCTGCATATAGCGAGCGAGGAAGCCTCGGTTGCGCATGATGTAGTAGCGGTTGGTGTCGCTCGTGGAGTTGAGCTGTCGTTTGCCGGCGATATCCCAGTTGGAGACGGCGCGGGCGCGTTTGAGCACCACGTCGGCGACCACAGCGGCGGGGAAGTGTTGGCTGGCCACGTAGCCGTAGCAGGCATCGTCGCCGTAGATAAAGAAGCGTGCGTCGGGCAGGCCAATCTTGTCGACCACGCGGCGCGAGAACATGCCGCCCTCAAAGCACAGTTGGTTCATGGTGCGGTAACCCTCGGGACCCAGATCCCACTTGGCGATGGGGTTAGGGATGCCGAGCGAAAGGATGAGCTGGTACTGCCAAAAGAAGGCGCCGCCGTCAAAGTCCAGACGCGAACCCTGGATAACATCGTAGCGGTCGGTCCACTTGGCCAAGCGCTCGATGCCTTCGGGGATGACGAGCACGTCGTCGTCCATGACCCAGAACCACTGGGCCCCTAGATCGTAGGCGCATTTGGTTCCAGCGGAGAAGCCACCCGCACCGCCGCCGTTTTCGAGCTGCGGGGCGTAGATGACACGGTCGGTGCCGCCCTGCGCGTCGGGCTGCTCGGTGTCGATGCCCCACAGGTTGGCCAGGCGCTCGTTGAATGCAGTGCACATGGCCTCGGTCTCGCGCGAATTCTCGTTATCGACAATCACGATGCGCCAGGGCGTTGCCGTGAGATCGGTCATGGAGTCGAACAGGTTGGCCAGGAGTTCCTGGCGCTTGTACGTGACGACAACGATGGCGAGCTTATCGATGGGGGCGGGAAGGGTTGAAGGCATGGGGCAATATATCCTTTCACGCGCGGCGCGCGAGCGCTGCGCGGAAGCTATCGAATACGTCCTTGGGACTGTCCTATTGTAAAGGCTCACCGCACCTTGTCGGCAAGCTTTGAATAAAACGCAGGAACCTGCCACGGGTTTAGCGGTTTTGGCGTCTGACGGCAGCGTGTCTATTGTCGTTTGAGCTTGCGAACGATAAGGCTTCTAGCTGCATCGATGATGAGGAGAGCCAGAGCAAAGACGATGCTAATGACGGTACCCGTGATGATACATATAGCTGCCGGGCTGTTTTGGCTGACCAGTATGTTTGCGAGCAACGTATTGAAGACGGGACGCCACAGGCTACTGGCGAGCGACTGCATCACATAGAAACCGAGCGTGGCGGTTGATAAGGTGACGATGACACCTGCAGTCCGCGGATTGCCTGAGGCACTGCGTCGGGTTGCCGCAAAGAGCAGGGAGGCGGCAGCGAGGGCAAACGAGATCAACGAGGTCGATTTGTAGGAGAGGACTGCCATCGCCGTGAGGTTGCCGGTGAAGGAGAGTACTCCTTCCAGGATGGTGGCGATCGCCAAAACCGCTGCGAGCGACCGCGTGCCTAAGGCGCCCGCCTTTTCCGAATCCATGGCGCCGGTTACGTCGCGGAGCAGTCCGCCGATCAAAAACGCGATAACGTACGTGACGGCGCTCATGAGCTTCTGCAGCCAAGAAAACTCACCGCCGCTTGTCGCGCTCATGGCGGCTAAATACCCGTTAACAACAAATGCGAAGATGCCAACGGCGATGACCGTCACCGTGTTGCTCTTCTGGGAGAGTCGACTCTTAGCCAGTCCAAACCATGGCGCCATGAAGACCGTGGCGGCATAGACCCAAATAAACTCGAGTCCCAGGGTATACCAGTAGTGTGTGTTGAGGGTAACATCGGGAATGGGGGAGACGACCGTGGACCACGCGAGCGCCACGACGCAATAAAACGCAGTGGGCATAACGACCTTGCCAAGGCGCTGCACCGTCCGTTGCATTTGCGATTTCCACGTTGCCCCACCGTCCCAAGCACGCGCGGCAGAAGCGATGAGAAAATAGCCCGAGATCATAAAGAAGACCTCGTTGGCCCAGCAGCCCAGCAAATTGATAAAGCCGAGCGCGCCGGAATAGGGGAATATCGCAAGTGGGGCATATTCCACGGCGCCGATACAGGTTGCCTGGAAGGTCCACTGAAAGGTGTGGAACACCGCGATACCGGCGACCGCGATTAAGCGCAGCGCTTCGATGGGTATGTTGCGTGCGGCTTTGGGCTGCATGACGTCCTTTCGTATCGGTTTCTCCTCTGCGAGCTCCATAGATTATATAAACGTCCGCTGGCGCGCTGACCCTTTGATACCATGAAACGACAGGTATTTCCTAAGGAGCACATTTGTCTACTAACGCCTCTGGCAGCCCTGTTCTGTCGCTGCTTATTCCCATTTACAATGTTCAGCGCTACCTGCGTGAGTGTCTCGATTCCGCCTTGGCGCAGACGCTCAAGGATATTGAGATCATCTGCATTAACGACGGGTCGACCGACAACTCGCCCGCGATTATCCGCGAGTATATGGAGCGCGATGGGCGCGTCAAGATGATCGACAAGGCCAACAGCGGCTACGGCGACTCGATGAACCACGGTCTGGAGATGGCGCGTGGCAAGTACGTTGGCATCTTGGAGTCCGATGACTTTATGGCGCCCGACGCACTCGAAAAGCTTGTCTCGGCCGCCGATAGCAATAATGCCGACTTCGCGAAGGCGAACTTTGATTTCTACTGGTCTAAGCCCGAGGAGCGCCGCTCGCTGCACGAGATGTTTAGACCTCAGGATTGCGGCAAGCCGGTGCACCCGAGCGATACGACTCAGTTCTTTAAGCAAAAGCCGTCGATTTGGTCGGCCGTGTACCGTCGCGATTTTCTTGAGCGCAACGGCATTACGTTCCTGCCGACTCCGGGGGCATCCTTTCAGGACACGTCATTCGCCTTTAAGGTGATCGCGTGCGCCGATAAGGCTGTTTACCTGCATGATGCCGTGTTGTCGTATCGCCAGGACAACGAGAATTCCTCGGTCAATTCTTCGGCTAAGGTCTTTTGCGTCAATACCGAGTATGCCGAGATTGAGCGTTGGATTCGAGAGGATTATGCCCGCGACCACGCAAGTGATGACGTCGCGCGCATGCTCAAGTTCAATCAACTCATTAAGTACGATTCGTACATGTGGAACTATGTGCGCCTAGCGCCTAAGTTCTATAAGGAGTTCCTGGCGCAGATGGCTAAGGAATTTCAGGCGGCCTTGGACGCAGGGGATTTTTTGCTTGACGACCTCAAGCCGTGGAAGCGCGCGAATCTCGCTGCCATCCTCAAAGATCCTGAGGGCTGGGTTGACGAGCATCCGAGTTTTGCGACGGATGGTGCCTTGGGGCGCGCTAAGTATTACGCCTCGGTTGGAGGCCCTGGCGTGGTCGCCGCCTTCCTCATCGAATCGCTGAGGGGGTAGGTCGGCATGGGAGAGGTCTCGTGTCCTAAAGCTACCATTGTCGTCCCCGTTTATAACTCAGTGCGTTCCATTCAGCGATGCCTCGATTCGCTGTTGGCCCAGTCCGAGCGCTCGATTCAGGTTGTCTGCGTCAACGACGGTTCGACCGATGATTCGTTGAACGTGTTGCACCAGATCGCGCAGGCCGACGATCGCGTACTGGTGATTGACCAGGAAAACGCGGGTGTCTCGTGTGCTCGAAATGCCGGTATCGATGCCGTCGAGGGCGAGACCGTCTTTTTTGTGGACGCCGACGATTACATCGATGCCCAGACGGTCGAGCGCGTGCTGCATTCCATGGAGTCTGCAGATGCCGAGGTCGCCGTCTTTGGCGGCGTCTGTGAACCTGCCGATGCTGCCCCCAAACGCGTCCAGCAACTCATGAGCCCCAAAGCTGGTGCCTTCGGCGCCCGTGATCCCCAACTGCTGTTCCATTCGAATGCGCAGCCCTATGCCTGCCGTGCGGCTTTTTCGCGCGAGCTGCTCAATCGCGAAGGCATTCGCTTCGCCCCCGGTTTGGCTTTGGGCGAGGACGTCGTCTTCCAATTCGCGGCTTATGCGCTTGCCCGCAAGACCGTCGTCATGCCGGACAAGTTCTACCACTACGTGATGGAGAGCGAATCGGCGACGCACGAGTTCAACAGTGCCGAGGCTCGCGCCAAAAAACTTGACGCCCACATGAGGATGCTCGAGGAGGTCTTGGAGGACTGGGCGGCCTACGGTCTTTTGGACCTGTGTCCCGGCGAGCTGATAACTTGGTTTTTGGACCTCATTGTGTTCGACCTGGCGCGCTTGGATGCCGATGACTTCCATCGCGTGGCGGCTCGCGTCAACATGGACCTCACGACGTTTTTGGGAACCCAGTGGGCGGATATGCCTGCTAAGGGCGCCGTTCGCCGTGTTGCCCACAAGCTCGTTGCGGCGACCGCGGGCGTTTCGATGGCAGACGCCACGCTGTTCTATCTTTCGACTCGCGGTCTCAAAGCCTGCCTGGAGCGCTTTCTCTAATTCCAAGCGCTGCCGCCCGCCGCAACTCGGCTGCTAAAATAACCCTGTTACACGCTATTCAACAGGAGGTTCTCTTGCAGAACTCTGATACCCCCAAAGTTTCGCTGCTTGTCCCCATTTGCAATGTCGAACGCTACCTGCGCGAGTGCCTCGATTCCGCCGTGGCTCAGACGCTCAAGGACATCGAGATCATTTGCATCAATGACGGTTCCACCGATAGCTCGCCGGATATCATTCGCGAGTACATGGAGCGAGACCCCCGTGTAAAGATGATTGACAAAGCCAACAGCGGCTACGGCGACTCGATGAACCGCGGCCTGGAGATGGCGCGCGGTGAGTACGTGGGCATCCTTGAATCCGACGACTTTATGTTTGAGGATTCGCTCCAAAAGCTGGTCGCCAAGGCCGATGCTGAACATGCCGATGTGGTAAAGGGCGACTTTTACCTGTATTGGTCCACGCCCAGCGAGCGCCGTGAGCTGTTTGGGATCATCGACGAGCATATGACGGGCGCCGCGTATCGCCCCGTCGATCGCCCGGGCATCTTCTACCGCAAACCTTCCATTTGGTCGGCTATCTATCGGCGCGAGTTCCTCATCGACAATCAGATTCGGTTCCTTCCCACGCCGGGTGCCTCGTATCAGGACGCAGGCTTTAATTTTAAGGTTTGGGCTTGCGCCGAGCGTGTCGCGTTTATTGCGGACCCCATTTTGTGCTATCGCCAGGATAACGAGAAGAGCTCCGTTAATTCGCCCAACAAGGTGTTTTGCGTGTGCGACGAATATGCCGAGATGCAGCGCTTTTTGGATGAACGCCCCGAGCTTAAGGCTCAGCTTCAGGGCATTTTAATGCGCATGAAGGTCGATACGTACCGTTGGAATGATGAGCGCCTGGTCGATGAGTTGCGCGAGCAGTTTTGGGAGAAGGCCTCTCCCGAGCTCAAGTCCGATTGGGATGCCGGTCGCTTTGACCTGTCGCTGTTCGATCCGCGTGGCGAGACCGACTTGCGCCTGATGGTCAAATCGCCCCGCGCCTATATCGATTCGCGCTTTGACTTTAAGAAGCCGGGCAAGCTCAATACGTTTAAGCATTACTTTAAGATTGGCGGCCTGCCGCTGGTCTGGCGCGTGCTGACGTATCAGCGCACCTACGGCGACAACCCGCACCCTGATGACGTTCCGGTCGCACAGTAGGAGCACTTGACTATGGCTACCCCCAAGATTTCCGTTGTCGTTCCCATCTATAACGTGGAGGAGTGCCTGGCCTGGTGCCTGGACTCCCTGCTTGCGCAGGACATGCTCGATTGGGAAGGCGTGCTGGTCAACGATGGCTCGCCGGACGGTTCGCGCGATATTGCGGCTGCCTATTGCGAAAAGGACGTGCGCTTTAAGCTTGTCGATAAGCCCAACGGCGGCCTGTCGAGTGCACGTAATGCAGGCATCACTGCGTCCACGGCGCCTATCGTCGCGTTTTTGGATTCCGACGACCGCTTTACGCCCGATGCATGCCGCGTGATCGTCGATGCCTTTGAACGCGAGGATTGCGACGTGTTGACCTTTGGCGCGAATCCGTATCCGCTGGAGGTGGGGTATCCGTGGCTTAACTATGTGCTGAGCCCGCGCGATGTGTCGTTTGAAGGCTATAGCTCCGACCTGCTGTTTAAGGAAGCATCTCGCCCCTTTGCATGGCGCACGGCCTGCAAGCGTGAGTTTTTGCTGGGTAACGGGATCGTGTTCGACGAAACCGTCAAGTATGGCGAGGACCAGGTCTTCGATTTTGCCGTGTACGGTCGTTCGCGTAAGACCGCGCTTATCTCGAACAAGCTGTATGACTACCGCGTGGCGCGCAAGGGCTCGCTTATGGACACTATGCGCTATGACGACGAGACGCGACTGCTGGAGCACGTGAAGATTTACTCCGCGGTGATGGCTGACTGGCAGCGCGACGGTCTCGATGTACAGCATGCCGAGGACCTGGCGTACTTCCTCTGCGATCTGGTGCTGTACGATGCGCTCAGGTTGCTGGGTTTGGACTGCGGCAAGGTGTTTGCCGCCGTTGCCACGACGCTTGCCGGTTCTGCCGTGGGCAGCGATGCTGCGCTCGCACAATGCGCTCCTTCTGTTGCCGCTATGGTGCGTGCGGCGCTTACCGGCAAGGCCCCCAATGCCCGTGAGTGCAAAAAGCTCATGTTCGATTACGACGTCTTGAGGTTTGGGCGCCTTGGTGCCTGCAAACGCATGGCAGCGAACGCCCTGGGAAAGCGAGAAGTGTAGATGAGTATCAAGCGTTTGGCACTTTGCCGCAGTCAGGGCCGTCTGTTTGTGCTGCTTCGTTTTGCCGGTCAGGATGTCGCCGCGCTTATTGAGCGGGAGGGTTCTCAAGCGTTTGCCCATGCGACGACGAGCGGTTCTTGTGTGCCGTCGCTGGTGCTCCCGGTCGATCATGGCCGTGTGTTGGCGCTTTGCTCTTCCGTTTCCGAATACGAGCGCGAGCTCGCTGTCTTGGTGCTTCCGTTTTTGGATGGCTCTACGATTGACGTCACATTTGCATCCGGTGGCCAAAGGTTGGGCTCCATTCGCCTCGATAGCCGCGTGGCCAAGCTTGAATCCAAGGTTAGCTACAAAGCAAAGCCTTCGCTGTGCGCGCTTATCCGCGATGCGCAGCGTGGCGAATGCTGCGGTCGCTACGAGATCGATGCTATTCGCTATTTGCCGGCAGACGCCGGCGCGGTGTGGCGCTATGAGGTCACCTGGGCGGGAGACCCCCAGTGCGCACCTGAGCTCCAGATCTTCGATACTCATATGAACGCCATCGATGTTACCGTGCATGTGTTTGAGTCGCAGGTCGATGTTCCCCAGCGCAACGGTTGCCGCGTCAATAAAACGTATCTGAGCGTTGAGATACCTCAGGATATACGAGATTTTGTCGCGATTGCGGCTGATTCCACGGGCCTAATCCAGAGCGGTTTTTGCGCCATGGATGGTCGCCTGTACAACGGCATGGTCGACGACAGTTGGAACCGCATGAAAGACGCGCGTGCAGACGACGCGGCTTATCGACGTTGGTTTGAACAGCATCGCGCAAAGCCGGGCGATCTGGCGTCCCAGCGTGTCGCTTCGGCGGCCTTTGCCTATAGGCCGCTCGTGAGCATTGTGGTGCCGTGCTACAAGACTGATCGGGTCTACCTGCGCGAGCTGCTGGACTCGGTGCTAGCCCAGAGCTATGACAACTGGGAATTGCTGCTTATGGACGCCTCGTCCGAATGGGATGCGGTGGCCAATCTTGCGGCGGATGCCAATGACGAGCGCATCCGCCGCATTGAGCTGCCCGGCAACGGCGGCATTGTGGTCAACACCAACGCGGGTACCGAGCAAGCGACGGGCGACTACATCGCGTTCTTGGACCACGATGACATCCTGGAACCGGACGCGTTGTTCCACTATGTTGCCGCGCTGAACAAGGCTGCCGAGGGCGAGCGCCCCCAGGTCCTGTTCTGTGACGAAGACATGTTCCAGAAAACGGGGGAGTGGGGTCAGCCGGTCTTTAAGACGCGGCTCAACGTCGACCTGCTCTATAGCCATAACTGCGTGACGCATTTCCTGATGGTGGAGAAGGCGCTCATCGATCACATTGGTACGTCCTCAGAAGACGTTGCGGGTGCCCAGGATTACGACCTGACGCTTCGCTGTCTTGCAGCCGGTGTGCGCTTTGAGCATGTCGCGCACGTGCTGTATCACTGGCGCGTGCATCCCGGTTCGACCGCCGACGGTTCTGCCAATAGCAAGCCGTATGCCATTGAGGCCGGCCGCCTTGCATTGCAGCGTCACTTTGACGCGCTGTGCGTTCGCGGAACGGTCGAGGAGACCGAGACGCCGTTTGTCTATCGCATGCGCTATGCGCTGCCGGAGTCTGCGCCGCTGGTGAGCATTGTGATTCCCACCAAGGATCACATTGAGACGCTCGACGCCTGTGTGATGTCGATCGCCCAGAAGGCAACGTATGCCAACTACGAGATCGTCTTGGTGGAGAATAACAGCGAAGCCCCGGAGACGTTTGCGTATTACGAAACCCTGCCGGAACGCGTGACCGCAGCATCCGAAGGCAAGGGCATCGCGCGCGTTGTGTACTGGCCGGGCGAGTTCAATTACTCCCAGATCATTAACTTTGGCGTGGAGCATGCCAAGGGCGATTATCTGTTGCTGCTCAACAACGATACCGAGGTCATAAGCCCCGACTTTATCGAAGAGATGATGGGCTATCTGCAGCGTCCCGATGCGGGCGTGGTGGGCGCCAAGCTCTACTTTGCCGATCATCTGGTGCAGCACGCTGGCATTGTGGTTGGCGTGCGTGGCGCACTTGCCCATGCCAACCAAGACTTCTCGGCAAAGCGCGAGGGCTATCTTGCCCGCGCTGTGCGCCCCGGTAACTTCAGTGCTGTAACGGGCGCCTGCCAGATGGTGCGACGCGACGTATTTGAACAGGTCGGAGGCTATAACGAGGAATTCGCCGTCGGTTTTAACGACGCAGACTTTTGCCTGCGCATGTGGGAGGCGGGCTACCGCACCATCTTTACGCCCTATGCCGAGCTGTACCACTACGAGTTCACCTCGCGCGGCAGGGAAGAGGCCAACGAGGAAAAGCTGCGCCGCTGGAAGCGCGAGCAAGCGCTGTTCATGCAGCGCTGGCCTGAGTTCTTCTTGACGGGCGATCCATGGTTGGGGCCGAACTTATCCGCTGAGAGCGAGTATTTCTCGATCTAGCGCGAAGTGATTCCGAGTTTGGGTAGCGATTCAGCAATCGTGTTGAGCTCATGTTGCTGTAGGTAGGCGGGATTGAGAGCTTCTTTTCTATAGGCTAGGTAGCTGTCTCTGGTCAGTTCTCTAAGCTGTTTAGTAAAGAACTGCTCCCAACTGAAGAACTTCTCGCAGTCGATGAAATCGGCAGGATGAAGGAGCATGTCTTTCGTTTCGACATCGTTGAAGAGTCCCGATCTCAGCACAAGCCATTCAAACGATTCCGGCAAAAAGAGCTCGATCTCCTTAAATCTCCTGAGTGAATAGACATAGGGCATCTCGGGCCCAAAAGCGGCCCCATCTGCAATTACGAGCAACTTTTGGGCTGGGGAGCTCAGAGCGGTTTCGTATATGTTTGATTTGCCACCGGCACTTACGCAGCGAATTTTACTTTTGGCGCACAGGACTTTAAAGAACTCATAGCCGGCATTGCTGTCTTCGACGATGACTTCTTCTGGCCGATCTCCATCGTAGAGCTCGTCTCCGTAAATGCGGTAGGTAGAAGTGTACGTGCGTGTGTAGACAGGATATTTTGTTGTTGCCCTGTTGGTGTTTTTGAGGCCATAGATCTCATCCACGCTATAGGGGAGCTGGGGCAATTCGTCCCTCGCAACGATGACGTAGTAGTTGGAACTGTGTCGAGCTGCATGCTGGAATGCATGGCTCCTTACGAATTTTTGCGTATCGTCCACAAACACGATGCTGTTATCGATGCGGCTGAGTTGCGCTTCCCAATCGATGCCGCCGATGACGCGGCAGGGGGCTCCGCAATTAACGATTATCCCGCTTTGGGCTCCTAGGTTTTCGTATGCACGGAGACTGTCCAGCAGGGTGGTTTTGCCTGTTGCGCTTTTGCCTTGGATGATGGTGAGGTTTCGGCGAATGGTGAGTTTGACCTGAACTTTATTGGTCCTTACGGTTAGCTGGTATTCCCCTCTCATGCTCGAGCCTCCCTCAGACATTTTGCCGAGATAAGGACAAGCTCATCCATGGTATGAACAATCTGTCCGGAATTGATGACACGGGCTGTAAAACGCGCTTTGCCAAAATCCATCATATGGTAGAGGTTGATGGTGATGTCATGTTTGGAGGCGATGCGCAAGATCCAATAGGCGCAATTATCTCCGCAGGTTGAGGCGTTGTAGAGGTTTTGAGGCATAAAGAGCATCAGTAGAAGTGTTTTGGTGCCCGTTGATAGTTTCTCTGGCGGAATAACGCCAAGCACCTTGGTGTCAATTGCGTTTGCGCCAAGAACAGTGCCATTATCAATAGATTTGATAATGCGCTGTGACAGGGGATCTTGCAGCCAAGAGGGAGAATAGCTGTAATCAAAGAATGTTGACGTGTCATAAATCACATCGTCTCTGTCGCCGTAGTGAATGCTGAGCATTGTTCCTCCATGGTTGCCTGTTGCGACTACTTTACCATGTTGGGATCGATTTCCCTCAAGCAGCGGGTAACGGGTCAATCAACATGTCTGCTAGAACGAACCGATGGCTTTTACAGGTGCAACAGCTTTCTATCCTGCGGTAATTGCCTGTCTCGATATGTTGGATTTAGCGGGTCGAAACAAACGATATTCCGCGATAAGCTTATACAAGTTTATATAAACCGATAAATCTCGATATAACTTACGATAGGAATATAAAGATGCGATTTAACATGAAACGACAGATTGAAATGCTTGAGACTCTTAAGAAGCCTTTCGTACGGGAGTATTTTTGCTAATGTCGAGAAATGCATTGTGATGTTGATTACAAAGCTGTAGCTGGAGGTAGACATGGCAATACTTCGAACTTCATGGCTAAACGAGCCCCTGCCGCAACAGGTTCTGGAAGACTCTAATTGGATGCGTATAGTTCATTTTTTCCTGATTGAGTCTCCCTGCCCTGGTCAGAGTAATCGTAAAAATAATGAGATTGATAAATGGGCGCCCGCCCCTTGGGTAGGGATTCGAAGCTTAAAGACTTCTCTAAATCAAGCTATATTTAGTCGCAGGGATGTCGATGTGATGCTTGCGGTAAGAAGCAAGAAAGAATTAGAGGGCACCTGCAAAAAGCTAAACTTAGACGAGTATTTTTACGAAAATGTTGATGATCAGCGCATGGCGTTTGTGAAAGTTAATTCGAAGGGCAATACGAGCAAATACATGAGTTTGTTTTATCACATAAGAAATGCTCTCGCGCATGGTCGTTTTGCATTTAAAACCGACACATTAGAGCGTTTTGTGTTTATTTTTGAGGATGGAACCGTTACATCCGATGGTAAGGAATTTGATTTGACAGCGCGAGGTGTCATTAGGCTTAATTCATTGGTCTTGGCGATTAATACCATACAAAAGGGACCTGGAAAAACGGTTGACATCGAAGAGAAAATCCTCTCAGCAATTAGCGATGGCATTAATACAAAGCGAAAAATAAAAAACGAACTCGGTATTACGGATGAGGACTGGCGTACGTATAGTCTAGTGCTTAAAAAAGAAGGAAAAATAGAGTGCAACAAGCAGAAATGGTCCATTTGCAGCGGGGACTAAACTGCCGATGGGCCGAACCCGTCGCCCCCTCCGCGGCCATTTCCCGGAGCGCCACGTCTATAATCACCTTTAGGTCATCGTGTCTCTCGTTCACCTTAATGGCCCTCCTTACGCTGGCGTGTTGGCACCACCGGCGTAATGGCAGCGGGGAGGCGCGGTGGCCATTATTCGGTGACCGGGATTGGTCAAAATCGTTTGACCATTAGTGGCTAAAATCACCCGGCGCTAACATCATCGAGTTTGGCGGCTGCTAATTAATCGGGGCTTATTTCCGCCAGCCCTGATAACGTCTCTTGGCACTTTCGGTGATTTTGGTGTGGCGATTTATGCTTGTGTGTTTGAGAGCTGGGTACCGAGAGCGAACCATTTCGCTCTAGATCCGGTTGCTGCTTGAGAAGCGCCCGTCGAACGGGATGCTCGAGTGAGCAATCTCCGCGCTTTGGATAACCGGACTTCCGATGCGTGTGGGGTTGTAAGATAATCTACCGTTAGAAATGTATATTTGTGAGGGGATTCGATATGAAAAAGGCATTACGTGTCTCAACAGCTTTTTCTCTTGCCGGCCTTTTGGCCATTTCATCCTTGATGAGTCCTGTAAATGTTGCTTATGCTGCGAATGGCGTGCAGTCTATGGATGTTGCGTCAGATGTCGTTCACGCGGGTGATGGCGTAGCCTCGCGTGTCGAGGACTCCGCCGGTGGCGACGCAGCTGCCAATCAATCGCCATCAACGGACGTAGACGATTCGACTGAGGAGGATTTCCGCGCAGATGCTTCTGTGGATGAGCGGCAGGTTGAACCGAGTGATTCGTCTTTTCAATATGTTTACCTGGCTTACCCGAACCTTCCCGGTGGGACTGACCAGGTTGTCGCCTTTGCTACTCCTGATGATGGCGATGCCCTTGCTTCCGCAACGCTTAACTATATAAGCGCCGATGGCGTTAGGGGAACCGTTGATACATATCAAACGGCTGGTAATTCGGCTGCTTTTGTATTTGGCTCGACGTTGAAATCCAATACTTACTTTATGACTTCGATAACCTACGTTTTGCAGGGTGATGGCACTGAACATGTAGTGGATCTTTCTGACAGGGATTATTCGTTTACTGTCGTTGATAGCTCCGCGAGCTCCGAGGGCACTTCTGTTTACTATGCGGACGGCGATGGTAATGCCGTTGAGGCCCAGTCGATTCAGCAGGCATTGGAATGCGCTGATTCGCCTGATGGCATATCTACCTACGCTGAGCGCTCCGCGCGCAATGTTGGGGTGATTGCACTTGATGCCGGTCATGGCGGAGTTGATTCCGGCGCGCAGGGAAATGGCAAGAGTGAAGCCGACCTTACCTGGAAGATCATGACAGCCTGCAAAAATAAACTTGAAGCTTACGGCTTTAAGATCGTTCTTGCACGCCAACAGTCCGGCTACTATCCCAGCAATGATTACCTTTATCGCGTACAGCGCTGCATCGATCAGGGAGCACAGGCCTTTGTCAGCTTCCATATCAACTCTGGGTCTTCTGGAGCTCACGGCGCAGAAGTTTATGCTCCTACCGCAAATGGCGCCGACTACACACAAGTTTCGGTTGAACTTGCCAAGAAGGTCATGAACAACCTTGCTGCTATGGGATTAACATATCGCGGCGTATTTCAAATGGCAGTTGGCGACGAGTTCGCCGTTATCCGTTGCGCTCGCGAGCAGGGAATCCCCGGCATTCTTATCGAACATGGCTTTATCTCGAATTACGGTGATGTAGCCAACTATTTCTCGGATGATGGCTGCCGTCGTCTTGGAGAGGCCGACGCTGCCGCTATCATTGCTCAATTCCCGCATCCTTATTCTATTGACGGTATTTCGTTCTCTGAAGATATGGGACGGGCCGGTACGTCTATTAATATCGGTGTGAATGTGGTCGGTAAAACCGATGGGCTTAAATATAAGTTCGTTTGGCATAAGTCTGGAATGGATTGGTCTGACGATAACTGGGGTATTATCGGACAAAACTTGACGAAACCGTCGGTTTCTTGGACTTTACCGCAAGCCGGTGATTATGAGATTTACGCCGATGCCATTGACTCTAATGGCTATATAACGAGCACTTCTGATTATAAGGTTGTCAATTGGTCCCTCGAGTCGCTCGACGTCTCGGGCGACGCCCGCTGCGGCAAGCCGGTCAAGCTCCAGGCCAAGGTGTCCGGCGAC
>NZ_JBDGAW010000006.1:59372-60535 GCF_040910265.1 Collinsella aerofaciens
GCCGGGCGACTACACCGTCTACCTCGACGTGATCGACGGCTCCGGCCAGAAGCACCTGACCCGCAAGGTCACGGTGGCCGAGCGCTACACCCTCGAGTCGCTCGACGTCTCGGGCGACGCCCGCTGCGGCAAGCCGGTCAAGCTCCAGGCCAAGGTGTCCGGCGACGCCTCCGGCCTCAAGTACAAGTTCGTCTGGGAGAAGGGCGGCTGGGCCAAGTGGGGCGTCGCCCAGCAGCCCTCCGCCTCCTCCTCCTGCGAGTGGACCCCGACCGAGCCGGGCGACTACACCGTCTACCTCGACGTGATCGACGGCTCCGGCCAGAAGCACCTGACCCGCAAGGTCACGGTGGACGGAACTCCTATTTTGGGGAAATCAAGCGTGTCTGTTGAGTCGATGGCCAAACTGTTTACTTCCACGGGATACGCTTATCCATCGCAGGTCTATTCACAAAAAGGTGCTTCGGATATATCCGACTTTTGCGAGCAGGTTGTCAGCGCAGCTTCTTCGGAGGGGGTCCGACCTGAGGTTGTGTTTGCCCAGGCTATGCTGGAGACCGGCTGGCTTCAGTTTGGAGGCTCGGTTTCGGTTGATCAGTGCAATTTTGCCGGCTTAGGAGCCACCGGCTCACAGATCAAGGGTGCAAGCTTTGATAGCGTTTATCAGGGGCTTCTTGCTCAAACGCAGCATTTAAAGGGCTATGCGACCACCGCATCGCTGACCAACACGTGTGTTGATCCTCGTTACCAGGTTCTTGTCGACAGAGGGCTTCTTGGTGTTTCGCCGTGCTTGGAGGATCTTAATGGACTGTGGGCTGTTCCTGGTGACGGTTATGGCCAGAGAATTGCAAAACTCATTGATCGTTTGATTTAGGTTGCTGCCATTTCTTAAATTTCGATTTATATGATGCTGCTAGTCAGGTGATCTTGGTAAAGGCGGAGGATATTGATGAAGGTCGTATATCGAAGATTCGTTGCTGTTCTATTTCTTTCTTTGATGGTTTTGCCATTCATGGCATCTTATTCGTTTGCGGCCGACTACGACTCTTCGTCTTCGAATGAAATACTAACAAAAGAGGTTGTGCGACCAGCCGAGGACTTCTCCCTCGACGGCCTCTCCGCCGAGGCGTCAGACGGCGGCGCGCCCCTCCTCGGCGACGAGTGCA
>NZ_JBDGAW010000006.1:60635-102194 GCF_040910265.1 Collinsella aerofaciens
ACCGGCGACGTGAACATCTGGGTGGACGCCGTCGACTCGACCGGCAGGGTGACCACCCGCAAGTTCCCGGTGCACGTTGACGCTTGCCGCGTCTCGGTCGATGGGGGGACGGACATGCAGTGGGCGCCCGGCATGAGCGTCGGCATCCATGCCGCCGCGGCGCCGGGGGCTGAGCTCAAGTTCGTCTGGCAGAAGGACTCCTGGTCCAAGTGGGGGACGGCCCAAGCGGCTTCCGCTGCGACTTCCTGCACTTGGAAGCCGTCTTCCTCGGGCAAGTACGAGATCTATGTCGATGTCATGGTCGGTGGCTTGTCTGCGACCGAGACGCTGTCGGTCAACATAGCCGAGGACTTCTCCCTCGACGGCCTCTCCGCCGAGGCGTCAGACGGCGGCGCGCCCCTCCTCGGCGACGAGTGCAAGCTCGGCCTGTCCGTGTCCGGCAACTCTGGCTCCCTCAGCTACAAGTTCGTCTGGGAGCAGGGCGGCTGGGCCCGTTGGGGCACGATCCGCAAGGGCGATTCGTCCGCCTCGTGCTCCTGGGTCCCCGAGGTAACCGGCGACGTGAACATCTGGGTGGACGCCGTCGACTCGACCGGCAGGGTGACCACCCGCAAGTTCCCGGTGCACGTGGAGAATAATCTGGATAATTTCAACTCGATATCCATTGAGTCTCCTAATGGCGTAGCAACCGCTGGTGATTCAGTTGTGATTACACCGAACCTGAGCATTCGCAAAAACCAAGGAATCTTTTATAAATATGTATGGATGAAACATTCTTGGAAGGAATGGGGTGTTATTGATTCAGGTGAGGGAAAGTCCTCTTTAGACTGGTCCGTGAAATATACGGGTGATGTATCCATCTATGTTGATGTAGTTGATACAAATACTGGACAAACTCTTACGTGTAGCGCTAATTGTCATTTCGCGCCCGAACAATGGACTTATACTTCCCTGTCTACTTCTGATGCCTTGATTAAGCCTGGCGAGAAGGTGTCGATCCGAGCAAACTGTGACGGAGTTACAGGATTTCTATCATATAAGTTTGTTTGGAGTAAAAATAACTGGTCAAAATGGGGCGTAGCTCAGAGCGGATCGAACCCTGCTCTGTCTTGGACTCCTGATAGCCCCGGTGAATATGACATTTATTGTGATGTAAGCGGATCAGACGGTAAGGTGACTTCCCGTAACGTGCATATTGGTGTCTGGGGTTTTTCTGGGGTTGCTGCAGTTTCTACTGACGGCAATCTTTCATGGGGTGTGCGCGCAGATCTGGGCACCCTTGATGCGGAGAAATCCGGACAATTTCAATTTAAATTTGTTTGGGCAAAACCTGATTGGAGCAGTTGGGGAGTACTGAAGAACGGCTCTACCGAAAATAATGCGCATTTCAACCCGTCTGAGCTGGGCTTAAACTCGGGTTACTATGATCTTTACTGTGATGTAACTTATCCTGACGGCACGGTTCATACTAAGTCGACTCAGATTTACTACAACCCCATTGGCAGTTCCACTGTGCTTGGCGTCAGCAGGATTAGTTTGGTGACATGGCTTATGTCCCATCAATATGACTCTTATTATTTGGGAACTAGGTATTCGAGTGGCTTTTCATACGATACCTGTCTTTACCCCAACGGAAGCCCAAGATGGGATGGTTTTACCGGCATGAATTGCACAGGCTTTGTTGCCCATGCTTACGCTGCTGTCGGTGGAAATGTCTCTTCGATAGGTTGGAATAATTCCCATTCTCCATGGGCCGGTGGCCCTGGTGGTGGCGGCTACATTAACGCTTGGCGATGGTATGGGTATGCCTGCGATTCCGGTTGCAAAATGTATGAGTTCCGAACTGTCCAAGATATGCTTAATAGCGGATATGCTCAAAAGGGGGATATCATTTTCTTTAAGACGGATGGTTCAATTGATTGCCATATTGGCTTTTTCTGGGGTGATACTCCTTATGAGAACAAGATGTGGCATCAGATATTGCCTGGTAATCTAATTGGTCCATGCTTTAATAACGCTAATAAGGGAGAGGTCAGGCAATCTGTCGTCCTGATCAAATAGACATGTGAGCGTGCGTGCATTCTTATTTCCGATATTGCTCGTGCGCTCCTGTGTTCTTTCAGAAGAAATGGCTGTTCTTATAGATGTCGATGTTTTTCAATAATTTCAAAACAAAAGATCTTACGACACGCGAAAACATTATGTGGAACGCTTTGGGCTCCCTAGTGTTTCTTGGATGTCAGTGGCTGATTACCGTATTTGCCGCAAGGTTATCGAATGGATATAGCGATGCTGGCGTATTGGCGATCTGCATGTCCATTGCAAATATATATGCTCAAGTTGGCTTGTTTAAAATTCGTTCTTATCAAGTATCAGATCTGACTTGCGAGTATTCTGCTTCTGAATACATCTGCTTTAGATTGATTTCAATGGCAATGGGACTTGCTTTTGTTCTCTTATATGCCATCTTTACATGTAGCCTTCCTACAGCTTTTTCGGTTTTTCTTTACTGTGTTTATAAATCATTCGAAGTATTTATTGATGTGCTGCACGGGATTGATCAAAAATCCCGCAGAATGGATCTATGCGGGATTTCGATGTTCGTGCGCGGCGTATTATCACTTCTTGTATTTATTCTCAGCTTTGCTTTTTTGAAGAGTCTAAATGTTTCATTTCTGTGTATGATTCTGGTTAACGTCCCAATTCTATTGTTGGATTGGTACGGCGCCTTTTCTGTTTGCAATGCTGGCGAATTTCATTTTGCATTTTCTGCATCCCGTTGGCGTAACTTATTTGTTGAGTGTTTGCCGTCGGCCATTGGTGTCGTCTGCTGTTCCGCTGTAACAACAGTATCCAGACAACTACTCGACTATATGTCTGGATCTGAAATATTGGGGATCTATGCGTCCGTTTGTACCCCAGCCGTTATCGTGCAAGCGGGAGCTTCATTTGTGTACGCTCCTCTCTTGGGTGATTATGCGGCATATCTGTATAACGGTGATTTTAAAAAGATACGGAAATCGTTTGTTGTAAGTGTTGCCTGCTTCCTGTTTATTACAGGGGTAAGCCTTGTTTTTTCCTACCTTTTTGGGGACTGGTTTCTGCGTACGGTGTTTGGCTCTTCAATTAGCGGCTATACAGACTTGCTGTATTTGGCTCTAGTAAGTGCGGTGTCCACCGCGTTGATTGGCTATCTAACTGACTTGTCGATTGTTTTTAGGAATATGAGGGCAAGTCTGATTTGTAATTTGATTCCACTGCTGATCGTTGGACCACTTACTATTTGGTTTGTATCTTTGTTCGGGCCCAATGGCGTAAGCATAGCAATAGTCATTTCCTTTATCATCGGTTCAATTGCGCTTTGTATATCTCTCGCAAATACGATCAAGCGACTAACGAGAAATTCGACAACAACGGGGAAGTAAAGTAAGTGCACAGCAATTATTTGATTTTCAGCGCCTGTTACCTCCCTCACTTGGGAGGAGTGGAGATATTTACCGAAAACCTCGCGCATGAATTATGCGCTGAGGGTAATAAAGTCTATATCGTGACCAACAAATTGCCTGGACTTTCGGATTCGAGCGTCGATGAGCATGGAGTCACTATTATTCGAGTCCCTTGTATATCCTTTTTGGGTGGAAGGTTTTGTCTTAATTCATTTATTAAGTCCCATAGTTTGCTTAAGGAAAAACTCGGCAGCACCGAGATCGATGGCGTTCTAATCAATACGCGCTTTTACTTTCTGTCCATTGTTGGCTTAATTTATTCCAAGTCCAGGAGAATCAAGCCTGTCGTACTTGATCATGGATCTGCATATCTGAGTTTTGGTAGTCCAATATTAAATTTGGCTGCTAAAGCTTACGAGCACTTTATTACTTTTATCGGTAAGGGGTTTTCTCCCGATTATTATGGAATTTCGGAAAAAAGCTGTGAATGGCTTCGCAATTTTAGAATTGAAGCCAAAGGCGTAATCTCAAATTCAATTGATGCTACCGCATTTTCATCTTCGAGTTCCGGTAGAAGTTTTAGGGAAGAGTTTCAGTTGACGTCTGACTGTCTTTTGGTAGCTGTTGCTGGTCGATTGATTCCAGAAAAGGGCATCGCTCAGATTATCGAAGCTTCTTCAAATGAGGAACTCATCGAGCAGAATGTTGTTTTCGTTATTGCAGGTGATGGGCCTATGAAAGCTGAAGTCGAGAATGCTTGCTCTTCCAATTTCATTTATGTCGGTAGGCTGAATCGAAATGACATGGCTGCACTTTTCTTGGACTCTGATTTACTGTGCTTGCCATCTCGCTCTGAGGGTTTTTGCACTACGCTTCTTGAGGCGTCTGCATGCGGATGCCCCTCTTTGACAACAGATGTTGGTGGTGCGTCTGAGCTTATTTTGAATGGTAGCTACGGATCAATAATGAAATCCGGAGATGCTGCTGAGATAGTAGAGCGTCTTAAATATTTAGATTCAAATCGTAAACTGCTCAAAACCCAATCCAAAAATATTTGGGAGCGAGCTGTTAGCGATTTTTCATTCTCGAAAACCGCACAGCAGGCGGAAAACGCCATGAACGCGAATCACTAGGGGTGGGTGTTCAATATTCAATTATTATGGATATGAAAGACCGCATCTTTTATATGATATTTGGTTCTGACGACTCTCTACAATATGTTTGGCTCTGATTAGTTTCATTTAAGGAATGATGATGGCTTCTACTGGTTGCAAGGTTCTTATTGCAATTCCCGCTTATAACGAAGAGGAGTGTATTGAAGGCACGATTGCTGAATTGCGTTCGAAAGCGCCTCAGTACGATTTTGTTGTAATTAATGATGGTTCGACGGATGATACTGGATCTATTCTAAAAAGATTAAATTGCAAAGTAATTACTATGCCAATTAACTGCGGACTTACCGTCGGTTTTCAGACTGCAGTTCGATATGCTGTTGATAACGGTTATGACTATTTAATTCAATTTGATGCAGATGGCCAGCATAAACCTGAATATCTTCCCGTTCTGGTGGATGAAGCCCATAAAACCAGTAGCGATATCGTTATTGGTTCGAGATTCATAACTGAAAAAAAAGATACCTCGATGCGTATGGCCGGATCGAGACTTATTTCATTTCTCATTAAACTGATGTGCGGGCAGCGTATTGCTGATCCAACATCGGGTTTCAGATTGTTTTCCAAGCCTGTTCTCGAGGAGTTTTATTCTGATAAGAGCTTAAATCCGGAACCCGAAACAATCGCATTGCTCATTAAGCGCGGTTATTCAGTCTCTGAAGTTCAGGTGTCCATGCGTGAGCGCCAGGGCGGAGAGAGCTATCTTAATCCTGTCAAATCGGTGCAGTATATGGTAAGGGTAGTCGTCTCACTTTTATTTGTGCAGAGGTTCAGGTGATTTTTATGTCCGTAACGCTTCGCGTCTTCTTGATTTTCTTCGCAGTCCTGGTTCTTCTGTTTATTGTTTCAAAGCTTAAAAGGTCACAGATGCAGGCACTTGATTGCTTTTTTTGGTTAATTTTCTGTCTGTGCTTTGTTTTAATGGCTATATTTCCTGACTTTACTGAGTTTATTTCTCGGTGTTTTGGGTTTATGAGTGCATCGAATTTTGTTTTTCTATTTGTTATTTTCGTTCTTGTGCTTCGCGACTTTTCGAATTCACTTCGCTTAGCAAAACAGGAAGAACGTCTCAACTCCCTTGTTCAGTCAATAGCTCTTGGACAGGATAGAAACGCTCGATAAGGTGAAAGGCTGCTACTTTGAAGGCAATCAAGCGCGAAAGCCATAAATACTTCTCTTTGGTGTTGCTTGGGGTATTTTTCTCTCTCTACTGTTTTTACTATTTCTACAGCAATCCACGTAAGATTACGCTATTGATCGGTACTGTGTCTGTAATTTATAGCGTTCTTACCTACTATTTGTTTTGCATTAAGTCCGATTTCCGGTACAAGATGCCATATATTTTTGGCTCTTTAGCGCTTGCTCTCATTTTTTTTGTCGTCTTCTTTCCTCCTTTCGGTGTTCCTGATGAGGTGTACCACTATCTCTCTTCCTATTGGTTGTTGGACTGTTTTAAGGGAAGGGCATCCTTTGCTGGAGGGGAATTCCCCATTAGGTCTATTGATCATGACTTAATAGATTTATTTGGGGAGTCTTCTAAAAACATCGGCAATCACTCCTTTAGCAGCCTGACTTCTTGCTTTAGCCTCTGGGCGAATGACTCAGTTGATATAACTGTGGGCGGCTATGAGTTCACAATTGGCAATTGTAATTTTATTTGTAAACTTCCCTCGATGATAGGGCTTGCCGCAGGTATCGCCTTCACTTTCGGTGCTGTTCCGACCTTTTATCTTGGTCGGCTATTCTCTGCTGTGGCCTTCTTTATTCTTGTGGTCGTCTCATATAAATTGACTCCTTATTTTAAGCATATCATCCTATTTATCGCCTTTCTCCCAATGACACTGCACCTTGCTTCTTCCTATTCTTATGATGCGGGAATCATTGGCTTATCCTTGCTTGTGTTTTCGCTGCTTATGCGCGCTTTTGCATGTGGAGAGCATGAGATTTCATATAGAGAAGTTATTGGATTCGCGATCTTAGCGTTTTTCTTTGCGCCCTGTAAATCCATTTATTGCACAGTTTTGTTTTTATTTATATTTATACCGAATGACAAATTCTCTGATAGACGAACAGCGATCATCTCAAAGGCACTGATTCTGTTATTGCCTTTTGTTTCTATCGGAATCTTCAGCCTTTCCTCTATTGCTTCTTTCGCATCTGCTTCCGTTTCATTTGATGTACGAGGGGCTGAAGTCGGCCATTTCTATTCCATGGCTGGGATCTTGAGCCACCCGTTTACTTCCTTCGTTATGCTTATACGAACTTTGATTAATGGTTTAGATTATTACTGGGAAACGATGTTTGGTTATGAGCTTGGTTGGCTGCAGACCAATCTAGCGATGCCGATTTATTTAATGGTCGTATATTTGTTTCTTGCCTTTTTTTGTTGCATTAAAGACGAGAATTACTTTCCTGAACTAAACCTCCCTGTAAGGTGCTGTTTTATTGCTGCTTCACTCATCTCGGCATTTGGGGCAATTCTTTCGATGTGGCTATGCTGCACTTTTGATACTGAAAATGTTGTTATGGGTGTTCAAGGACGTTACTTTTTACCGATTGTTCCATTTGTTCTCTCGGCTCTTCGTTTTCCCAATATTGAATTTAAGGGTTCTTTTATTCATAAGTTATTTCAGGTGGAAGTCCTGACCGGCATTTTATATATTGTGCGCTTGGTATCCATTGCTACACTTTAGTCTTTCAGCGCGCTTTATTGTCTTGTAGATATCTCCAATTGATTTCACCTTGGTATTTAACTTCTTTACCGGGATACTAATCAGGTGGGTAAGGATAATGGCGCATTTTAGTTTTAGGGGATGGTCAGATAATGGGAATTTACTATAGGGGAATATGCCGTGGTTTTGGCGCGGCATATATCCCGTTCAAGCTAAAGCATAGCGACAAAGAATTTGTTTCTGTTAATGTGGCGACTGATGCAGGGGCGTCTGTCCCCTTTTCGCTTCACTATCATCAGGATGTCGAAATCGCTGCTATCGCAGTGCCGCTCCTATCGTGTAAGGGTCTTAGGATTTCTGTAGCCGGAGCAGATAAATTCGATACCTCTCTTTCCTTCGGTGCAATTAAATGGATTTCTCGTCTTAATTACAAAATCAATCCTTCCTCCACTTCTCGCTTTCGCAATATTGAATCCGATTCTTATTTTGGAAAAATTCATATTCGTTGTAATGTCGCAGTTGAGGCCTTCGAGAAGAATGAAATCATTCTCAAGGGTGTTATATGTTCCCCTAAGATCGATTCTTTAAAACGTGTCTATGTTATCGATGGTGATTCTGAAGTCCTCGAAAACTATCCCGTATATTTGGGCAAACCTTCACAAATTAAGTATCAAGGCTTTTACCGTTACGAGTCGTCCTTTTCTCTCCGGATTCCTAAGGGCGATAAAACATTCTGCTTGGTTGCATCTGGGGATAATCTGCAGGGTTCCGGTTTTCTATCCTTGGACCCAGCTGCAGTTAAATATATGTTGGATTCAAGATCTCCTGCATTCTATAAATCCGCCTATATTGATACCTATGTTCATCTAGCGAGAATGAGGAAGCGTTCGCTTTCTTTCCTTCGTTCTCAAGATGTCCCCACGATTCAAAAAGGTGTGAAATTCAGCATTATTGTCCCCCTCTTCAATACCCCTGTCTCTTTTTTCTGGGATATGGTTAATTCGGTTGAGGAGCAGGTTTATGAAAATTGGGAGTTAATTCTTGTAAACGCTAGCCCAAATAATGCCGCGCTTTCTGCCGAGCTTGTTAGGCTGTCGGATTCAAGAATTAAGGTTGTTACCCTAACTGAAAACAAGGGAATCGCTGAGAATACAAACGCGGGTATTGAGGCTGCTTCCGGCGACTACATTGTGTTCTTCGATCACGATGACACCCTTGATCGATTTGCTTTATATAGATATGCAGAACGGATTTCGGCTCATTTTGATACGGATGCTTTGTATTGCGACGAAGACTTCCTCAATGAGGCGGGCGATTATGTTGATCCTCACTACAAATGTGATTTCAATCTTGACCTGCTGCGCGTGCACAATTACATCACTCATTTGCTTTGCGTTCGTTCCACGCTGGTTAAAGAGCTAATGCTTCGTAAAGCTTTCGATGGGGCACAAGACTATGATTTCCTTTTTCGTCTTTCCGAGAGAACCCATAGCTTTTTCCATGTTCGCGAGGTTCTCTACCATTGGCGCATCAGCGATTCTTCCACTGCTAAGAGCGCTGGCAACAAAAATTATGCTGACGAGGCTGGCCGGCGTGCCTTGCAAGAGCATTTGGATAGATGCGGACTAAATGCCTCGGCAGAGCTGACCGATACTCCCTGCTTTTATCATGTTTCTTACGCTATAGATGATGAACCTCTTGTAAGTATTGTTATCCCTAACAAGGACAGCGTTGAAGTTCTCCGTAGATGTATTGAATCAATTGAAGGCAAAACATCTTATTCGAACTACGAGATCCTTATTATCGAAAATAATAGTGTCGAAAAAGAGACGTTCGAGTATTACGACAGCGTTTGTGCCGCTTTTGAAAACGTTCGAGTTGCAACCTGGGAAGGCCCCTTTAATTATTCTGCTATTAATAACTACGGTGTCGGTATGACCAATGGGGAGTACCTTTTGTTCCTGAATAATGATACTGAAGTTATTGAGCCGAACTGGCTTTCTTCAATGCTTGGTTTCTGCCAACGCGATGATGTGGGTGTCGTTGGCGCAAAACTTCTCTACCCTGATAACACCGTTCAGCATGCTGGCGTTTTAATGATTTATTGCAACAGCGAGAACGAAATGGGCGGCCCCATTCACGTTTTCAATAATATTGACCGTGACGATCCTGGCTATATGCGCCGAGCCGTAATCTCTCAGGACCTTTCCGCTGTTACTGCTGCCTGTATGATGACGAAACGCTCTATATTCGAACAGCTTGGCGGTTTTAATGAGAGCTTTGAAGTGGCCTTTAATGATGTTGATTATTGCCTAAGGGTTCGCTCGCTTGATCAGTTGGTCGTGTTCGATGCTGACGCGCTTCTCTACCACTATGAGTCGTTTAGCCGTGGCTATGAAACTGGTGCAAAGAAGGCTCGTTTTATGCGGGAGCAGGGTAAATTGCGGACTGCATGGGCCGATTATTATGTAAATGGTGATCCCTATCATTGCCCAATGAGCACGCGTTAGCTTGCTTTGTCTGATGGGGCAATCCGTACGTATTCAACCTAGTGCGGATTGGCCACTGTTTAATGACGAAGTCAGACAATGCCTGGTCTCCTGGGCACTCTGTAAATTTAATCGTGTATGCGCTTATTTGGTTCATGGTTCTTGTACATAGTTCACGCTTTTCAACTCCATTCATCTTAGAATGGAGTTGAATTAAAACTATGTTTTGGAAGGCTTATCAGCTATGAAAGGCATCATCCTCGCCGGCGGGTCCGGCACGCGCCTGTACCCGCTCACGCTCGTGACCTCCAAGCAGCTGCTGCCGGTCTACGACAAGCCCATGATCTACTACCCGCTGTCCACCCTCATGCTGGCGGGCATCCGGGACATCCTGGTCATCTCCACGCCGACCGACCTGC
Organism: Collinsella aerofaciens; assembly: GCF_040910265.1. Classification (GTDB taxonomy): domain Bacteria; phylum Actinomycetota; class Coriobacteriia; order Coriobacteriales; family Coriobacteriaceae; genus Collinsella; species Collinsella aerofaciens_BK. Next base: position 70,834 of record NZ_JBDGAW010000006.1, read on the forward strand.
CCAACTTCGAGCGCCTGCTCGGGGACGGCTCGCGCTACGGCGTGAACCTCTCCTATGCCGAGCAGCCCTCGCCGGACGGCCTGGCGCAGGCGTTCACCATCGGCGAGGAGTTCATCGACGGCGAGCCGTGCGCCCTCGTGCTCGGCGACAACATCTTCTACGGCAACGGCCTGTCGCGCCACCTGACGCGCGCCGTCCAGAACGCCGAGTCCGGTAGGGCCACGGTCTTCGGCTACCACGTGGACGACCCCGAGCGCTTCGGCGTCGTGGAGTTCGACGGGGAAGGCAGGGCCGTCTCCATCGAGGAGAAGCCCGCCGAGCCCAAGAGCTCCTATGCCGTCACCGGCCTGTACTTCTACCCGGGCGACGTGGCCGCCAAGGCGCATGGGGTCGAGCCGTCGGCCCGCGGCGAGCTGGAGATCACCACGCTCAACCAGATGTACCTGGAGGAGGGGACGCTGTCCGTCGTCACCCTCGGCCGCGGGTACGCCTGGCTGGACACCGGCACCATGGAGAGCCTGCACGAGGCCGCGGAGTTCGTCCGCGCCGTGGAGCACTCCCAGGACCTTCCCGTGTCCGTCCCCGAGGAGATCGCCTGGGAGAACGGCTGGATCACGACCGCCGAGCTTGAGGAGGCCGCCAAGGCCTACGGTAAGTCGGTCTACGGGCAGCACCTGAAGAAGGTCGCCGCCGGCGAGATCGTCAACAGCCCGCGCGAGTACTAGCGCCAGCTTGTTTTCTTTTAGGGGCCACCGTTTATCTGGTGGCCCCTTTCGTTATGATTACGTTGACCATAAAGACAATATGATTGGGAGTGGATGTGTTAAGCGTCTACTTTGGCGATATGCCAGAAGCGATTTACAACACAGCGACATATTTCAAAAACTCTTACCGGTCTTCTTGGATTACGAATCCCTATGCAGTCTCGATAATTAAAGATGTCGATCGATCGGATGTTGTCTCCGAAAACGTCATTGAAAGCCCTGTGCTTGGATCCATCTCCCCACTCCAGCTTTCTGGTGGCGTGAAAACGCTGCTGCTTATGAGATTTGATCGTAAGCAAATTTTTAACGCTTCTACCTGTGGTGACAACTGTGCCAAGTGGATTCTCGACATGGCGAAAGATCGCAAGCTCGTTGTGAATCTCTATCATGTGATGGACTTTGGTCGCGAGGATTTTAAAATTAAAGTCGTGAATAGCGGCCGAATCGTTCACAACATGGCCGAATTGATTCACGAGTCGATTCCGTATCTGTAGGTACTGCTTATGAACGGTTCGCATCTCGTTAAGATTTCCCGCCGCAGGGGAACTAAGTACACATTTACCATCAAGCGGAACATCACTATTGTGCGTGGCGATAGCGGCACGGGTAAGACGACACTGTTTGACATGGTCGCAGACTACATGCGAACGGGCGAGCAGTCGGGTGTTTCCTTGCAATGTGATTGTCCCTGTGTCGCTTTGACCGATTATGATTGGCGAAACCAGCTTTCGTCCGTTCATGACTCGATTGTATTTGTCGATGAGGGCTTAAAAGAGATTCATTCTGATGAGTTTGCCCATCATGTGCTGTATTCCTCGAATTATTTCGTGCTGATCTCAAGGGCTGATTTCCCCAATCTTCCGTATAGCGTGGATGAGATTTACAAGATTAAGACGAGCGGAAAATACCATTCTTTCATCCCTGTTTATCAAGATCGCGGGAATCATCGTTATGCTATTTCCCGGTCGGCGCCAAAACAGGACTTTTCTATCCTTCTATGCGAGGACAGTAAGTCTGGTTTCCAGTTCTTTGAACGGCATTTCGCTGACAGTGAGCTTACCTGTACTTCGGCCATGACGAACAGCGCGATTTTGCGCTGGTTGGATCAGCATCTCGACGATCGCGTGTTTGTTGTTGCGGACGGAGCGGCATTTGGGTGCTATGCGGACCGCGTCCTTAAGCTGCAAGACATTCACCGCGATACTGTTACGGTTTGTCTTCCCGAGTCGTTCGAATGGCTTCTGCTGAGCTCCGGCGTAATTCCAGGGCTAGATGTTAAGACGGTTTTGGAAACCCCAGAAGCCTTTGTAAACAGTGAGAAGTTTAAAAGCTGGGAGGATTTCTTCTATAAGTACTTACGTGAAATAACTGGGGATTCGGTTTTTCACTACGACAAAGACTGCATTCCGGAGGCGTTTTGTACGGGAGGTAATTCTGCGAAGGTTATGGCTCTTATCGCATGCCGAAATGTCCGATAGTTTTGTTGAATAGTGTCGCGGCGTCACTTCCTGCGGCATACTAAAGAAGCTGTACATGCTTCAGATTGGATTTTCATGTCTGAGATTTTTGAACCCAAGAACATCATCGTCACGGGCGGCTGCGGCTTCATCGGCAGCAACTTCGTGCACTACGTGGTCAACAACCACCCCGGGGTGCACGTGACCGTCCTGGACAAGCTGACCTACGCCGGCAACCCCGAGAACATCGCGGGCCTGCCCTCCGACCGCGTGGAGCTCGTCGTGGGCGACATCTGCGACGCCGAGCTGCTGGACAGGATCGTCCCGGGCCACGACGCCATCGTGCACTACGCCGCAGAGAGCCACAACGACAACTCCATCGCCGACCCCGAGCCGTTCCTGCGCACCAACGTGGAGGGCACCTTCCGCCTGCTGGAGGCCGTCCGCAAGCACGGCATCCGCTACCACCACGTCTCCACCGACGAGGTCTACGGCGACCTGGCGCTCGACGACCCGGCGAAGTTCACCGAGGAGACGCCCTACAAGCCGTCCTCTCCGTACAGCTCGACCAAGGCGAGCTCCGACATGCTCGTGCGCGCATGGACCCGCACCTACGGCCTTCGCGCCACGATCTCCAACTGCTCCAACAACTACGGCCCCTACCAGCACGTGGAGAAGTTCATCCCCAGGCAGATCACGAACATCATCGACGGCGTCCGCCCCAAGCTCTACGGGAAGGGCGAGAACGTCCGCGACTGGATCCACACCGAGGACCACTCCTCGGCCGTCTGGGACATCCTGACCCGCGGCCGCATGGGGGAGACCTACCTCATCGGCGCCGACGGCGAGAAGAACAACATCACCGTCCTGCGCATGATCCTCGAGGCCATGGGCCGCGACCCCGAGGACTTCGACTGGGTCGCCGACCGCCCCGGCCACGACCGCCGCTACGCCATCGACTCCACCAAGCTCCAGCGCGAGCTGGGCTGGAGGCCGGCCCACACCGACTTCGCCGAGGGACTCAAGCAGACGATCGACTGGTACGTCGCCAACGAGTCCTGGTGGCGCCCGGCCAAGGAGGCCACCGAGGCCAGATACAGGGCGCAGGGCCAGTAAGACCGCATCCCGGCGTACCGCGCCGCGGGGCGCCCGCGCGGGGCCGCAGGGCATGGGGATGATCCTGCGTCCCCGCGCGGGCGCCCCCGGTTATCCAACCTCATCGATAGGAGCTTTTCCCACATGGCAGACATCGCATTCGAGAAGGACCTCTCCGTCACCGAGACCGGCATCGAGGGCCTCAAGGTCGTCGACCTGGCCGTCCACGGCGACTCGCGCGGCTGGTTCAAGGAGAACTGGCAGCGCGCCAAGATGTGCGCGCTCGGGATCCCGGGCCTCCGCGTCGTCCAGAACAACATCTCCTACAACGACAGCCGCGGCGTCACCCGCGGCATCCACGCCGAGCCCTGGGACAAGTTCATCTCCGTGGCCCGCGGCTCGGTCTTCGGCGCCTGGGTGGACCTGCGCGAGGGCAGCGAGACCTTCGGCAAGGTCTACACGACCGTGCTGGACCCCTCCAAGGCCATCTACGTGCCGCGCGGCGTGGGCAACTCCTTCCAGGCGCTCGAGGACGGCACCGCCTACACCTACCTGGTGGACGCCCACTGGTCGCTCGAGCTGAAGAGGACCTACACCTTCGTGAACCTCGCCGACCCGGAGCTCAACATCCAGTGGCCGATCCCTCTCGACCAAGCTGTTGTCTCCGAGGCCGACCTCAACCACCCGATGCTGAAGGACGTCGTCCCGATGGCGCCGAAGCGCACCCTCGTCACCGGCTGCGACGGCCAGCTGGGCCGCGCGGTGCGCGCGCTCGCCGAGGAGCGCGGCGTGGCGAAGGACTTCGACTTCTGCGACATCGACACCTTCGACATGTCCGACCCCGACGCCTATGCGCAGTACGACTGGTCGCTCTACGGCACCGTGATCAACTGCGGCGCCTACACGGCCGTGGATAAAGCGGAGACCCCCGAGGGCCGCGTGACCGCCTGGAAGGCCAACGCCACGGGGCCGGCGCTTCTCGCCCGCACCTGCGCCGGGCACGGCATCACGCTCGTCCACGTGTCCTCCGACTACGTCTTCGACGGCACCGCCGAGGTCCACACGGAGGACGAGCCGTTCAGCCCGCTTTCCGTCTACGGCCAGACCAAGGCCGCCGGTGACATCGCCGTGGCCGGGTGCCCGCGCCACTACATCATGCGCTCCAGCTGGGTAATCGGCGAGGGCCACAACTTCGTCAAGACCATGAAGGCGCTCTCCGACCGCGTCGCCGACCCGGACGACAAGCTGGAGCAGATCACGGTCGTCGACGACCAGCTGGGCCGCCTGACCTTCACGCGCGACATGGCGGAGGCCATCTTCCATGTGCTGGACGCGAAGGCCCCCTACGGCACCTACGACTGCACCGGCTCCGGCGCCGTGAAGTCCTGGGCCGACATCGCCCGCGCCGTCTTCGAGGCCGCCAACGGCAACAGGGACAAGGTCGTGCCGGTGTCGACCGCCGACTACTACGCGAACGCCGCCGGCCCCATCGCCCCGCGCCCGGTCCACTCCGCGCTCGACCTGTCCAGGCTCGAGTCGGTCGGGTTCCACATGCCCGACTGGGAGGAAGAGCTGGGGGAGTACCTCAAGACGCTCTAGCCGATATCAACTTTTCGAGAGCAAAAGCCGCCGCTTGTTAACGGCGGCTTTTCTTATGCCTGGTGAATAGCCCCGCTGCAACAAGGGCGGCGGCGGTCGCCAGACTCACTGCAAGCCCCGCAAGGGCGCCCGGAGTCTTGTAGGTCATCACGATCCTATTCGCGCCTTTCTGCATGTTCAGGGATGACAGGCCCTTATCGGCGGCGGGCGTTAGTTCTGCGGCGGTTCCGTTTACCGTTACGTTCCAGCCCTCATCGTACGGAACGCTCAGCAGCAGGTTGCCGTCATCCTTGGCGGTATACTCGCCTTCGATCCTTCCGTCCTTAAAAACCGTCGGAATAAACTCGCTCATCTTAAGCTCGCTAATAATCTGCTCGAAAACGTCCAGATTGAGAGCGTAAAAGACCAGCTCATTGTCTTGGGGCATGTCTGTATAGCCCTCTGCGACTCCGATTGCCACCGTATGCTGGCTCGGGGTGTCCGATGCGTCTGCAATCTGTCGGATATTGTTGTCGAATCTCCAAGCCTCGTTTTTGATTGTTCGCTGGTCGATGGTGAGGGCGACGGGCCAATAACTGCCGGCGGTCGCATCTTTGTTGATGTAGAGATACCCGATGGAGCTTGCCGGTACAGTAACGCTCCATTGCTTTAAGCTATCGCCATTCTCCGTGCTCGTGGCCTCGATCTTGGTATAGAGCTCGACCTCACGGCCTAGGATTTTGCTGTAGAGGTCGTTCTGCTTTTCGAAGGGGTTCCCGCTCTTTAGCGTGCTGTTTTGGATATCGCTTGAGGCTGCGACGCCAATGCTGAGCGCATAGGGGTTCTCGTACACCGCGCTTGTGGAGTCGGCCTTATTCGTCTTGGCCGAAACGTATCCCGCAGGCGCGTTCTCGGCAATGGCGTACTTAACTCCCAGCAGGGCATCGACGGCAAGAATGGGTTCGGCATAACGGGTCGAAAACTCGCCGACGCCGCTGTATCCAAGGGAGTTGAGCAATGCAATTGCCTGCGGGTTATTTGCGGATGAGTAGGACGACAGCTGGTTGTACCCAAGCGTTAAGCCCTCGTTGAGGGCGGCGCTATCGGCGCGCGTGGTCGTTCGATCGATGCGGTAGAATGACGCAGAATCCTGGTCTTGAATGGCTGTGATCGTGTTGGTTGCGGTAGTCACATAGGTACAGTTGGCATCTTCGGAATAGCCTGCGTACAGTTGGTTCCACATCACATGGGCGTTGGCAAATAGTTCAATTGCCGTGAGTGCCAGGAGCGGCATGATGATGGCCGGACGATGGGCTCGACGTAATGTTGGCTGCTCATTGAGTTTCTGCAACGCGTATCCTGCAGCCCACAGCGCAAAGAAGCTAAGCAAAAAGGCCGTGCGCGAGTAGAAGCCGTTAGGAACGCGCATGCCGCACCAGATGTACTCGAGCGGGCTCAAAACGGAGCTTGCGACCAGGATTATCGTGACGACGAGTGTTGCGATGCGCGTCTTGATTGAAACCGTGCGGTTAACCAGCAGGCTCATCGCAAGCAGCATCATGATGATGCCGCAATAGAACTGCGGTGTGCTTTCGTTGCTTACCCACATGCAGGGAAGAAAGCCCCTGATGAGCGACTTGAGGCTGGTTTTAAGTAGGGGGCCGAGTGCTAGAACGGGACCGCCCTTGGACATGGCAAGGATGGTCGGCAAAAAGGTCCAAGCGGACAGAAGCAGTCCAAGCGCGATGGCCCCGGCGAATCGCAGGGCCCGATCGAGCATGAGCTTCCAACTAAATCCTTCTTCTGCAACATAATCGACAAATTCGACCAATACGAAGATGCAGAGGAACAGGATGCTGATGTAGGCCGTATACCAGCAGAACATGACATTGAGCGCCGTTGCGATGACGAGACAGATCATGCGCTGCTTGCGGATGAGCTCGTAGCATCCGTAGGCGCAGATGGGCAGCAGGATCAGGCAGTCGATCCAGAGCGGGTTGCGCATGTTGCTGATGGTCCAGCTGCAAAACGTGAACGAGAGGGAAAGCAGGAATATGGAGGGTTTAGACAGGTCAAAGCGCTTTTGCACATACCAAGCGCTGCTGATGTGGATGCAGCCCAGTTTGAGCGCGGAGATAACAAACACGAAGAGCGTCAACTTGTCTGCGGGAAACAGCGCGCAGAGCAGGTTGAAGGGGCTGGCGAGGTAGTAGCTATAGAGCCCCCATGTGTTCATGCCGAGTCCTTGCGAGAAGGAATAGCGAAGGTTTGCCTCACCTAAAAGGACGCGCCGGAACCAAGCAAAGAAGTCGATGTATTGGAATTTGAGATCGTTGGTGAGAAACGAGTTGTCGCCAAAGGGGTAGACATGCCCTGCCGCTGCAAGTGCGACAAAGAGTGCGACGGAAAATGCGAAGCAGGCGGCGTAGAACGCCACATTCTTGAGCGTGCTGTTATTGGGCCGTGTCATCAGATTCCTCGTTGGATTCTCGAATGATATAGATGGGACGTCGCTTGGTTTCCAAGTAGGCTTTTGCCAAGTATTCACCTATGATTCCTAAGCACAGAAGTTGCATGCCGCCAAACAGCGTTATGAGGCAGGCGAGCGACGGCCATCCGCCGACGGGGTCGCCCCAGACAAGCGTCTTTACTAGGATGACGACGAATCCCAGAATAGCGATGAGACAGAAGACGATACCTGTGAGGGCGGCGAGGGAGAGCGGTGCCGTGGAAAACGCGACGATGCCGTCGATGGAATAGAGGAGCAGCGACCAAAAGCTCCATTTGGTCTCGCCGGCCACGCGGTTGACGTTTACGTAGGGGAGCCATTTGGTCTTGAAGCCCACCCAGCCGTAAATGCCCTTGGAGAATCGGTTGTATTCGCCCATGGAGATGATGGCGTTGACCATAGGCCGCTTCATGAGCCTAAAATCGCGTGCTCCGTCGACGATGTCGGCCTTGGAAATGCGGTTGATGATCTTGTAGAACATACGGGCACAGAACGACCTGATGGGAGGCTCGCCTTTGCGGGTGGTCCTGCGTGTGGCGACGTTGTCGTAGTCTTCGGTTTGTAAGATCTCGTACATCTGCGGCAGGAGCGAGGGCGGGTCCTGCATGTCGGCATCCATGGTGGCGACATAGTCGCCCTTTGCGTGCTGGAGTCCGGCGAGTAGCGCCGCCTCCTTGCCAAAGTTGCGCGAGAAAGAGTGCCAGCGGATGGCGTATGGATGCGCCGCCGCGGCTTCTGCTTTCATGACGGCGAGCGTTTTGTCTGCCGAGCCATCGTCGATGAGGACTGCCTCAAAGGAGATGCCGGGGTCTTGCTGGGTCATGATGCGAACGACGCCATCGAGCTCTTTGAGAAAGATCGGAAGTGATTCCTGCTCGTTGTAGCACGGCACGACGATGGAGATGAGCGGCATGGTGGTTTACCTCTCGCTTGGCTTGGTGGCGAACTTGCCGGGCTGGTCGTCGTAGACGTACTTGCTATACACGTTGACCTCCCACTGCTTTTTTTCGACCTTTGCCACGGAATCGAGGATGAATCCGGTTGCAAGGCTCAGGCCGCACAGGAACATAAACGACGCGGCGAGCATGGCGGTGGGGAAGCGCGGAACGAGGCCGGTCTGGAAATACTCGACAACGATGGGCATGCCCAGGGCGAGGCCGATCACCGCAAACAGAAGCGCGACGAGGCTGAAGAACTTCAGCGGGCGGTAGTCCTTGAACAGCGTGCCGATCATCGCAACGACTTTAATGCCGTCGCTCACGGTATTGAGCTTGGACTCGGAACCTTCCGGACGGTCGCGGTATTCGATGGGCACATCTTTGATGCGCCAGCGGTGGTCGACGGCGTGGATCGAGAGCTCGGTTTCGATCTGGAAGCCCTCGGAAAGCACAGGGAAGGTTTTGACGAATGGGCGGCTCATGGCGCGGTAACCGGTCATGACGTCATCGAAGCTGTAGCCATAGATCCACTTGATCATGGCGCGTACCAGGTTGTTGCCAAAGCCGTGGAAGGCACGCTTGTTCTCCTCGGCGTAGGTGCCGTTGGAAAGGCGATCGCCTACGGTCATGTCGGCCGTGCCGTTAAGGATGGGCTCGCAGAGGGCCTTGGCCGCTTCGGCGGGGTAGGTGTCATCGCCGTCGACCATCAGGTAGCAATCGGCATCGATGTCGCGAAACATCTGGCGGCAGACGTTGCCCTTGCCCTGACGCGGCTCAAAGCGGACCGTCGCACCATGCTCTGTTGCGATGCGGGAAGTCTCGTCCGACGAGTTATTGTCATAGACATAGACCGTCGCCTGCGGAAGCTCGCGGTGAAAGTCGTCGACGACCTTACCGATCGTGAGGGCTTCGTTGTAGCAGGGGATAATGACGGCAATGGATTCAGAATTCACTCAATGCTCCTTTGGAATTAAACCCTAGAAAGTATAGCCCTTTGCGCCTAGCATCCTAAGATGTGGGTTAGTTCTCCAGTTTTGTTGCGCGATTCGTTTGCCTGCCTGTCGGGTCTATACTGTTCGTTTGTCAACGATTACGAGTAAAGGAGTTGCATCCGTGTCGGATCAGACAAAGCAACAAGAAACTCGCAGTCTGCCTGCGACGTTTGCTAAGAACGAATTTGAGAAGGATGCGTTTATCCTTCGTCAGCTGGTTACCAAGGATTTTAAGATCAAGTATCGCCGTAGCGTTCTGGGCGTCGCATGGTCGGTGCTCAACCCGCTTCTGATGATGATCGTCATGGCCATCGTGTTCTCGACGATTTTTGCCCAGGGCCGCAATGGCTCGATTACGCCCGAGATGTACCCGCTGTATTTGATCGTGGGTAACGTCACCTTTGCCGTCATGTCCGAGTCTACGAACCAGGCCCTGACGTCGATCGTGGGTGCTGCCCCGCTGCTCAAGAAGGTTAAGGTGCACCGCTGGGTCTTCCCGGTGCAGAAGGTGCTCTTCTCGCTGGTCAACTTTGCCTTCTCCCTGGTCGCCGTCGCCATCGTTATGCTGTGGTTCCGCGTTATGCCTTCTTGGCACCTGATTCTGCTGCCGGTTTGCCTGCTGCTGCTTATGTGCTTCTGCATGGGCCTGGGCATGATGCTCTCCGCCCTTACGGTCTTCTTCCGCGACGTTATGCATCTATGGAGCGTTGTCATTACGGCGTGGACTTACATCACGCCTATTTTCTGGACGACCGACTTCGTTGTGCAAATGCCGCATCTCGTGCGCATTCTGGTCTATGCGAACCCCATGTATAACTACCTGCAGTTTATGCGCGATATCTTCCTGTTCCAGACTACGCCCTCGCTTTTGACGTTTGGCATGTGCGTCGCTTGGGCGGTTCTTGCGCTTGTTATTGGCTACACCGTGTTCCATAAGTCCGAGCGCAAGTTCATCCTCTACATCTAAGGAGTGCTGTGATGACTGAATCTGTTGTTGATTACAGCGAGCAGCCTCTGGCTGTCGAGGTCGACGACGTCACCATGATCTTTAACATGGCGTCCGAGTCGCTGACCAACCTCAAGGAGTACTTCATTAAGCTTGCCAAGCACGAGTTGTTCTTTGAGGAGTTTAGGGCGCTCAAGCATATCTCGTTCGATATTCATCGCGGCGAGGTTGTCGGTCTGGTTGGCACCAATGGCTCCGGCAAGTCCACGATGCTCAAGATCATCGCCGGCGTGCTTGAGCCTAGCGAGGGCAGCGTTAAGGTGCACGGTAACATCGCGCCGCTGATTGAGCTTGGTGCCGGCTTTGACCCCGAGCTGACGGCTCGCGAGAACATCTACCTGAACGGCGCTCTGCTCGGATATACCAAGGAGTTCATCGATGCCAACTTTGACGGCATTATCGAGTTCGCTGAGCTGCAGAACTTTGTCGATATGCCGCTTAAGAACTTCTCCTCGGGCATGGTGGCGCGTATCGCCTTTGCAATCGCGACGATTACCGAGCCCGATATTCTGATCGTTGACGAGACGCTGTCCGTCGGTGATGTGTTCTTCCAGCAGAAGTGCGAGGCCCGCATCCAGCACTTTATCCAGAGCGGTGACGTGACGGTTCTGTTCGTTTCGCACTCCATGGAGCAGGTTGAGCGCATCTGCCAGCGTGCCGTTTGGATTGAGAAGGGTGACCTTCGTATGGACGGCCCGGTCGATGAGGTCTGCAAGGCGTACCGCGAGCAGTTCAACTAGGTTATAATTACTTGCGCCTGACAGGCTTGCGCTTGCTTGGGCGTGCGGTTATTTGCTCCATTAGCTCAGTTGGATAGAGCAGGGGACTTCTAATCCCAAGGTCGACGGTTCGAATCCGCCATGGAGCACCATCGTTTATTAAGCCCAGACCGCTTGGTGGTCTGGGCTTTTTTCATCTTGTGTGCTGTTGGAGCCGAGCGCGAGCAAGCCGCTGCTGTTTGTTGGGGTTGGCATTTTACTTTTCGATACGCTCCCTCAGCAGCTCCAGCGCGTGTGCGTAGCCCTGCAGGCCCTCGCCGGTGATGGTGGCAAAGCAGGCTAGGCGTGCATAGCTCACCTGACGGAAGTCCTCGCGGGTCTCGACAGCGCTGATGTGGACCTCGACGGCAGGGATGGCGACGGCCTTGAGGGCGTCGAGGATCGCGACGCTCGTGTGCGTGTAGGCCGCCGGGTTGATGACGATACCGTCGACCTTGCCGTAGGCCTCCTGGATCTTGTCGACGATGCTGCCCTCGTGGTTGGACTGGAAAACCTCGACCTCGTCGAAGCCCTGTGCGGCGCCCGCTTCCTGGCAGATCTGCACTAAGCGGTCGTAGTTGTCGCTGCCATAGATGCCCGGCTCACGAATGCCGAGCATGTTGAGGTTGGGACCGTTGATGACGAGTGCTTTCATGGTTGCTTCCTTTGCAGTCGAGAAACCACCACAAAGGTGCCTGTCCCCTCTGTGGTGGTTTTGGTTAGAGAGCGGGTGGGAGGGTGTCGAGGAGGGCTTGGGCGGTGTTGGCGGCGCAGTCGCGTGAGTCGATGATGTAGTCGGCCCAAGCGCTGTAGCGCGGCATGCGCTGCTCGGCCAGCTTGTCGATGCCATCGCGGGCGGTGATGGGGCGTCCCTTGTGGGCGAGTTCGTCGAGCTTGCGGTTGAGCATCACAATCTGGCTGTTCTGGTGCAGTAGCGGGTAGTTCTCGTCGCGCGTGACCACGCCGCCGCCCGTGGAAAGCACCAGGCCGCTGCGCTTGGAGATGTCGGCCAGCGCCGCCGTCTCCTGTTCGCGGAAGGCCGCCTCGCCGCGCTCGACGATAAAGTCGGCGCAGAGCATGCCCAGGCGCTCCTCGAGGGCGCGGTCCAGGTCGATGTGCTCTCGCCCCGTGAGCAGGGCAATCTGCTCGCCCACGCGGGTCTTGCCCGAGCCCGGCATACCGATCAGCGCGATGTTCTGTTCGCGGCGTGACAGGCGCTCCGTTACGTCCAGAATTCGCTCACGCGGAGTGACCTGGCCGGTGTAGCGCTCAACGGCTTGCGCCGCCTGGGCCACGAGCATCAGCAGGCCGCCGATGCGGGGGATGCCGCGGCGCTCGGCCTCGAGCATGAGTCCCGTGCGTGCAGGGTTGTAGACAATGTCGATGACGCCCTCGAGCGCATCGAGCCCCTCGAGCGTGCAGGGGGCATCGGGACAGTGGGGGAACATGCCGGCGGGCGTGCAGTTGACGAGCAACGCGGCGTCGGACTGCTGCGCGATGTTGTCGTAGTTGACTTCGCTCGTGCGGCCGACCGGCACGACGATGGCGCCCAGGTCGCCGAGCACCATGCTGGCAGTGGTGCCGGCGCCACCGGTGGCACCGAGCACGAGGGCCTTCTTGCCGGCGACCTCAGCGCCCAGCTCCTCGACTAGGCACTGAAAGCCGAAGTAGTCGGTGTTGTCGCCGCGCAGGCGGCCGTCGGGCAGGCGCGTGATGGTGTTGACGTTTCCCATACGCTCGGCGAGTGGACTCAGCTCGTCCAGGTATTCCATGACGGCGCGCTTGTAGGGGATGGTCACGTTGGTGCCCTCCCATTCGTCACCCGTCATAAAAGCCTGGAGGTCCTCGGGCTCGCGCTCAAAACGCACATACTCTAGCCCCGCGAGCTCCTTGTAGATGGTCGGGGTGTAGCTGTGGCCCAGCACGCGGCCCAGCACGCCGTAGGGGCGGGTTGCGGCGACATCGGTCATCTAGAGCACCTCCGTGTAACTGCCAAAGTAGGTGAAGCTCTCGCAGACGTCGTCGATGGAATCGAGCAGGTCATCGAGGGCCTTGCTGCCAAAGGGGCAGTTCAGATCAAAGTAGAACATAAACTCAAAGTCGTGCCCGGGGATGGGGCGGCTCTCGAGCTTGATGAGGTTGATATTGAGCGCGTAGAAGCGCTCGAGTACGCGATAGAGTGCGCCCGGCTCGTTGGCCGTGGTAATCATGAGCGAGGTGCGGTTGGCGCCGGGGTAGACGCGTGGCTCGCGGCTGATGACGACAAAGCGCGTGTAGTTGTTGTCCGAGTCCTGGATGTTGGGCTCCAGTACCTCTAGGCCATAGAGTGCCGCGCAGCTGCGCGATGCGATGGCGGCAACATCGGTGCGTTCGGAGCTGGCGACCATCTCGGCCGACATGGCCGTGTTGGGGTACTTGGTGGCGTGCAGGTCGTGCGCCTCGATAAAGCCGGCGCATTGGGCAATGGCCTGGCCGTGGCTGTAGACCTCGTGCACGTCCGCAAGCTTGGTGCCGGGCTTGACGAGCAAGTTGTGGTCGATTTTGAGGCGAAGCGAGCGCACGATGTGAAAGTCGAACTGGGCGAGCAGGTCGTAGACGGCGTTGACCGAGCCGGCGGTGGAGTTCTCGATGGGCAGCACGCCAAACTCGCAGAAGCCGTCGCGCACGGCGCGCATGACGCCCTCGAAGGTCTCGAAAAATGCAATGTCGGGCACGTCGAAGAGCTTGCACGCGGCGATCTGGCTGTAGGCACCCTCGACGCCCTGGCAGGCGACGGTTGCCGTCTGGGGGAAGGGCGTGTCGAGGGGTGCTGCCGTGGCGTGGGCTTTCTGCGACACCGTGATGCCCTTGAGCTCGTTGATATAGCGCTGCTGCTCGGCCTTGCTCATGCTCATGAGGAGGCGGAACAACGTGATAGTCTGTGCCTCGTAGCGCTCGGGTGCGCGGCCGGCGAGGTTGTTGAGCTTGGAGCGCTCTCGGGCGGGGTCGAAGACGGCCTTGCCCATCTTGATTTTTGACTTGGCGACCTCGGTGGCAATGTCCATGCGCTCGACAAAGCTATTGAGGAGTGTGGTATCGATGCCGTCGATGGCTTGGCGAATATCGGCAAGGTCCATAGGGACCCCTTTCACGTGTCGGTGATTTTTCTGGGACGGGGATTAAAAAATCATTGTGTACCTAATGATTTTTTAATCCCCGTCCCAGAAAAATCACTGGGTGGGCGTGGGGGCCGGAGTTGGCCCCCACGGGGATTACTGGCGCTGAGAGGCGTCCTCGAGGAGGGCGTCCCAGATGGCCAGTGCTGCGGCTGCTTCGGCTACGGGGACGGCGCGGGGGACGATGCAAGGATCGTGGCGGCCGTGGACCGAGAGCTCGGCATTTTCCATGGCGTCCATGTCCACCGTCTGCTGCTCGCGGCCGATGGAGGGCGTCGGCTTTACGGCCATACGCCACATGACGGGCGCGCCAGTCGAAATGCCACCCAGGATGCCGCCGGCGTTGTTGGACTCAACCTCGATCTCGCCGGTCTCGGCATCGATGCGATACGGGTCGTTGTTCTCGCTGCCACGCATGGCGGCGACGGCAAAGCCCATGCCAAACTCCACGCCCTTAACGGCGGGAATGCCAAAGGCGATCTGCGCGATGCGGTTCTCGATACCGTCGAACATGGGGTCGCCGATGCCCGCGGGCAGGCCGTAGATGCCGCACTCCACGATGCCGCCGATGCTGTCGAGCTCATCGCGCGCGGCCAGAATCTCCTCGCGCATGCGGCCGGCAGCCGCCGCGTCGATGCACGGCAGGTCGTTCGAAAGAATCGCCTTGCGGTCGGACTCGCGATAGACCATGTCGTCCATGGGCAGGTCGGAGATGCCGCCGATCTGGGCCACGTGCGCCATCACCTTGATGCCGCGGGCTTCGAGCGCTTGCAGCGCGATGCCGCCGGCGATACACAGGGGCGCCGTCAAGCGGCCGGAGAAGTGTCCGCCGCCGGCGACGTCGTGCATGTTGTGGTACTTCACGCGCGCGGGGAAATCCGCATGGCCCGGGCGGGGCTTACGGCGCAGCTCGGAGTAGTCTTTGGAGCGCGTGTTGGTGTTCTCGATGATCGCGGCGATAGGCGCACCGGTGGTGTGCCCATCGACCACGCCGGCGATAATGTGCGCGGCGTCGGCCTCGCGGCGTTTGGTTGCGGTCTCGTCGCGACCGGGGGCGCGACGGTCGAGGAAGGCCTGCAACTGCTCCTGGTCCACGGCGATGCCCGCCGGAATGCCATCGAGTGAGCAGCCGATGGCGGGGGAGTGCGACTGGCCGAAAATGCTCAGATGCAAGACGTTGCCAAAGGTCGAGGACATGCTATTCCTCCTCGAGCGTGACCTTGCCGCCCAGCAGGCGGTAGTGGTCAAAGAAATCGGGATAGGACTTGTTGACCGCCTCGGCGCCGTGGATCACGACCTCGCCGGTGGCGCGGCTCGCGGCGATAGCGGCCATCATGGCGATGCGATGGTCGTTGTGCGAATCAACTTCGCCGCCAGTAAAGGCATCGACGCCCTTGATGATGAGGTCGTCACCGGCGATGCGCACCTGCGCGCCCAGCGCGGTGAGCTCGCGGGTGGTGGTGACCAGGCGATCGGATTCCTTGATGCGCAGACGGGCACAGTCGCGGATGAACGTGCGGCCCTGCGCCAGCGAGGCCACGGCCGAGATAACGGGCACGAGGTCGGGGATGTCGTGGGCGCTCATCTCAAAGCCGGCGAGCTTGTCGGACTGGACGGTGGCAGCGTTGGTGGAGCGCACGATGCGGGCACCAAAGCGCGAGAGCGCAGCGAGCACGTTGCGGTCGCCCTGCGCGGAGCTCAGCGACACGCCCTCTACGGTGATCGGGTCGGTGCCGATGGCGCCGGCGCACAGCCAGAAGGCTGCGTTGGACCAGTCGCCCTCGACGGCTACGCTGCCGGGTGTGCGGTACGAGCCGCTACTCACGTGGAAGTTCGTGACCTCGGGCTGGCCGTCCTTGGCGGGGATACGCTCGACGTTGACCTCGACACCGAAGGCCTTCATGGCCTGGATCGTCAGGTTGATGTAGGGGCGGCTCTCGATGAGGCCGGTCACCTGTACGCAGGAGGGCTGGGCCAGCAGCGGGGCTGCCAGCAGCAGGCCGGAGATATACTGCGAGCTCACGTTGCCCGGCAGCACAAAGGTGCCCGGCCGCATGCGCCCGCTCGTCTTGAGCGGAAAACCGCCCAGACCCTGCAGGTCGCAGCCGGCGGCGATGATCTCGTCCGAGAGCGGGGAGAGCGGGCGGGCATCCAGGCGACCCTGGCCCACAAAGGTGGCCTCCGCGCCCAGCGCGCAAGCGACGGGCAGCATAAAGCGCAGCGTGGAGCCGCTCTCGCCGCAGTCGAGCGTGCCGCCGGCGAGGGCTTTGAGCAGGCCAAATTCAACGCTCTTCATGGTAGGGTGGACCTGGAAGCCGTCCTCGACGGTCTCGATGCGGGCACCGAGCGCCGTGAGGCAGCGTACCGTGGCCTCGATATCGGCGCAGGTGGTGTTGCAGGTGACGTGTGTCTCGCCGTTGGCAAGCGCGGCACAGATGATCAGGCGGTGCGCCATCGACTTGGACGCGATGGCGGGAACGGTACCCTTGAGCGGGGACGGGGTGATGCGGGCTAGCATGCGGATGCGTCTCCCTTCTGGCCGAGGCCCTCGGCAATTAAATCGTGGAAGGTGGAAAGCGGCGTGCGGTCGATGCTGCAGCGGCCGATGCCGTGTGGAATCACCAGATCGATGGTGTCACCGGCGCGTTTTTTGTCGTGCAGCGCCTCGGCAAAAATGGCGTCGGCGGAAAGCTCGCAGCGGGTCTTGAGGCCGTGGCGGGCGCAGAGCTCCTCGATGCGGCCGGGCAGCTCGGCGTCGCAAATTCCGTGCAGGGCGGCGGCACGCGTGATAATGCCCATGCCGATCGACACGCAGTTGCCGTGTCCCAGCTCAAAGTGCTCGCAGGCCTCGACGGCGTGTCCGGCGCTGTGTCCAAAGTTGAGCAGCTTGCGCTGGTTGGTCTCGCGCTCGTCGGCAACGACCACGGCGCGCTTGATGTCGATATTGCGGGCGATGATGAGCGCTACGCGGGCCACGTCGCGGTTGAGCAGCTCCAGCGTGAGCGGGGTCTTCTCCAGCTCGGCGAAGAGCTCCGGGTCGGCGATCACGGCGTGCTTGACGACCTCGCCGCAGCCGTCGGCGAACTGCTCGGGAGTGAGGGTGGCCAGGCACCCCACGTCGGCGATAACCACGCTCGGCTGCCAAAAGGCGCCGGCCAAGTTCTTGCCGGCAGCCAGGTCGATGGCGGTCTTGCCTCCCACCGACGAATCCACCATGGCGAGCAGGCTCGTGGGGATCTGCACAAACTTGCAGCCGCGCATGTAGGTGGCGGCCACAAAGCCCGTCACGTCGCCCACGACACCGCCGCCGAGTGCCACGATCACGTCGGAGCGCGAAAGCTCGTGCTCGGCCACAAACTCCAAAATGGCAACATAGGTTTCGGCGCGCTTATGGGCCTCGCCGGCCTCGAAGGTGCAGATGCTCACCTCGTAGCCTGACGCTTCCAGGCTCTGCTTAACGGGCATCTGGTAGAGGGGGCCCACGTTGGTGTCCGTAACGATGACGGCCTTGGTGCCGCCGGCAGTGGCGCGCACGAGCGGTCCCGCCTGCTCCAGCAAAAACGTGCCAACATGCACCTGGTAGGGGCGTGCGGTGTCGATATCGATGGTAATCGCCATAAGCTTCGGTCCTTTCGACCTGGCGTGATGGGTGGTCTAGTGGGAGGCCTCGTCATCGAGCGCGCGCTTAATGCGGTCGCCCTCGGCAAGGAGGTTCTCCAGATAGCGCTGGTCGCGGTCCTTGAGCGCACGGCTGTAGGCGCCGAGCGACTCGATGAGATGGTCGATCTCGAAGGCGAGCGCATCGGCGTCGTCGATCATGAGCTCGGACCACATCTGCGGGTTGAGATGCGCCACGCGGGTGAGGTCACGGTAGCTACCGGCCGAAAAGCCATGGTGGACCTGGGCGGTCGGGCTCTTGACGTAGGCGTTGGACACCACGTGCGCAAGCTGGCTGGTAAAGGCGATGACGCGGTCGTGCTCGGCAGCGCTGGTCACGCTGAACTTGCCAAAGCCCAGGGGGCGCACCATCTCGCGCACCTGGCCCAAGAGCTCCAGCTTGAGCGCGTCGTCCACCGCGGGCGGCACGAGCACCAGCGGTGCGCCCTGGAACAGGTCGGCGCGGGAGTGCGCGTAGCCCGAGAACTGCGTGCCCGCCATGGGGTGCGCGCCCACAAAGTAGAAGCCGTGCTCGCGTGCGAGCTCAAAGGCGCGCTTGCACACAATGCCCTTGACGCCCACCGTGTCGATGACCACGGGCCCCATGATGGCCTCGGTATCGGTGGCGTCGGCGAGCGCCTGGGCGTGCGCCTCGAGCCACTCGATGCAGGCTTCGGGGTAGCAGGCCAGCACGATAATGTCGCACTCGCCGAGCGTCTCGTCGTTGAGCTCGCCGGCGACGGTGCCCATGCTGGCTGCCGTCATAACGTCATCGTCGGGATCCCAGGCCAGCACGCGGACGTCCGCCTGCGCATAGCCGCGGGCAAAACTGCCGCCGATAAGGCCTAGGCCCACGATACCGGCGCACTTGGGGCCGCCTTGGTTAACGCGTGCGTTTCTCACCGTTCCCATGGACTACTCCATGGTCTCTTGGCAGACGACCTCGCGGATGGCGCGAATGCGGCGCATAGTGTCGTCGAACTGGTCGGGGGTGAGGGCCTGGGCGCCGTCGGACCAAGCGCGGCTCGGCTCGTCGTGGACCTCGATCTCTAGGCCGTTGGCGCCGCAGGCAGTCGCGGCGAGCGCCATGGGCTCGACGTAGCGGGTGTAGCCGGTGGCATGGCTGGGGTCGGCGACGACGGGCAGGTGCGACATGTGGTGCAGCACCGGCACGGCGTTGAGGTCGAAGGTGTTGCGGGTGCGGGTCTCGAAGGTGCGGATGCCGCGCTCGCACAGGATGACGTTGTCGTTGCCCTCGCTCATGATGTACTCAGCGGCCATGAGCAGCTCGTCGATCGTGCCGGACATGCCGCGCTTGAGCAGGATCGGGGTCTGCGTCTTGCCGACCTCCTTGAGCAGGGGGAAGTTCTGGGCGTTACGGGCGCCGATCTGCATGACGTCGATCTTCTTGTCGAGGAAGACCTGCACGTCGCGCGGGTCCATGATCTCGGTGACGATCGGCATGTCGAGCTCGGCCGATGCCTCACACAGCAGGTCGAGGCCGGCGGGGCCCATGCCCTGGTAGGCGTACGGGGAGGTGCGCGGCTTGTAGGCGCCGCCGCGCAGCATCGTGGCGCCGGCAGCCTTCACGCGGCGGGCGATGCGGATGAGGTTCTCGCCCTCGACGGAGCAGGGGCCGGCGATGACCTGGAACTGGTCGCCGCCGATCTTGACGCCGTGGCCGCAGTCGATGACGGAGTCCTCGGGATGGAACTTGCGGTTCGCGCGCTTGAACGGCTCGGAGACGCGTTGCACGCGCTCGACGACGTCCATGGACTCGAGCAGGAACGGGTCGATCTTAGTTGTATCGCCCACCAAGCCGATGATGGTCTCGTTCTCGCCGCGCGAGACGTCGGTTTTCAGGCCCTTCTTTTCAATCCAGCTGACGATGTGGCTGACGGCCTCGTCGCTGGCGCTCTGCTTTAAAATTGCAATCATGGTGTGCCTCTCACCTCGATGGATAACCCTTGCAAAAACGGCCCGCATCGCGAGCCGTAATATATGGTGCATGAGAGTTTATACTATCTGACTCACTTTTGCCGCCTAAAGCGCGCCGTTGCGGCGCGTTTTCCTCGGAATTGCAAAGCTTTTTCTTTTATTTTGATAGCCCATGGCGCACTTGGGTATAATGCATTCCGTTCGCCCTATTAGCTCAGGGGATTAGAGCGTCTGCCTCCGGAGCAGAAGGCCGTTGGTTCGAATCCAACATGGGGCACCATCGAACGTAAGACCGTCCGAACCTCGTATGGTCCGGGCGGTTTTCTTATACCGATACGACGTGATGGGACGTGGTATGGCAGCTACGGATATCGAGCGTGGACTTTCGACCGCCGAGGTCGAGGAACGCATTGCCGCTGGCAAGATCAACCGCAACATGGAGCTCAAGACCAAGTCGGTCCGAGAGCTGATCATCGAAAATCTCTGCACGCTGTTCAACTTGATCAATGTGGTCTTGGCGATTCTGGTCCTGTTGACGGGGTCGTTTAAGAATCTGACGTTTCTGTTCGTGGTGTTCCTCAACACCGCCATTGGCGTCATCCAGTCCATGCGTTCCAAGCGGATGGTCGACAAGCTTACGCTGCTCACCTCCAAGAAGGCCATTGCGGTGCGTGACGGCGCCGAGGTGGAGCTCGACCTGGACCAGATCGTGCTCGACGACATCATTCGCCTGGGACGCGGCGACCAGATTCCCGCCGACGCCGTGGTGGTGTCGGGCGAGGCGCTCGTTAACGAGAGCCTGCTGACGGGCGAGAGCGACCTCATTAAGAAGCAGCCCGGCTCCGAGCTCATGAGCGGCAGCTTTATCGATTCGGGCCTGCTGCGCGCCCGTGTGATCCATGTCGGCGCCGACAACTACGTGGCCAAGATCAACAATGAGGCCAAGTACGTGAAAAAGGTCAATTCCGAGATCATGAACGCGCTGAACGCCATCGTGCGGTTCGCGAGCATCATCATGATTCCGCTTGGCCTGGCGCTGTTCGCCTCGAGTGTGAGTGAGCTGTGGGATGCCGCGGGAACCCCGGGCGATAGCGCGCTTTCGTGGTGCTTCTCCGAATTGTTGGCCGGCCGCGTGCCTTCTTCGGCGCTGCTGTCCACGGTGGGCGCCCTGCTGGGCATGATTCCGCAGGGTTTGGTGCTGCTGACTTCGTCGGTGCTCGCCATCGCCACGGTGCGTCTGGCACGTCGCAAGGTGTTGGCCCAGCAGCTCTACTGCATCGAGACGCTCGCGCGCGTCGATGTGCTGTGCCTGGACAAGACGGGCACCATTACCTCGGGCCGTATGGAGGTCGAGGGCACCTATCCGCTGCCGGTTGAGGGCGTGAGCTTTGGTGTGGACTCGGACGAGGCGGCCGTTCCCGTCGATACCACGGTGCTCGATTTTGCGCTCGCTAACGTGGCACGCGCGACTTCGGCGGATGCCAACGAGACCTGCCAGGCGCTGCTCAACTACTATGCCGACCGTCCGGTCGAGGTGTCCGAGCCCTTGTCGGTCATTCCGTTCTCCTCGTCTAAAAAGTGGAGCGGCGCTTCGTTTGCCCAGGGCTCCTATGTGATGGGCGCAGCGCAGTTTGTGCTTTCGGACCGTGTATTTGCGCAGGTTGAGAACCGCGTGGCCGAGCTTGCCGATACCTGCCGTGTGCTCGTGGTGGCGCGCGTGGATGGCTTTACGCCCGACGGCGATATGATGGGCGAGGCAGAGCCCGTGGGCTTTGTGACCATCCGCGACGAGATTCGTACTTCGGCTGCCGAGACCATCGGCTACTTTAACGAGCAGGGCGTGACCCTCAACGTGATCAGCGGCGATGACCCCCGCACGGTGTCGTCGATCGCGCGCGTGGTGGGCGTGCCGGGGGCGGATGCGTATGTGGACGCCACGACGCTCGATACGCCGTCCAAGCTCGATGCGGCGGTGGACCGCTACCACGTCTTTGGCCGCGTGACCCCGCAGCAGAAGCGCGAGCTCGTACAGGCACTCAAGCGTCGCGGGCACACTGTGGCCATGACGGGCGATGGCGTCAACGATGTCCTGGCGCTCAAGGAAGCCGACTGCTCCGTGGCGATGGCCGCGGGCTCCGATGCCGCGCGCAATGTTGCCGAGATCGTGCTCGTCGATAACGACTTTGCCTCGATGCCCGCCGTGGTGGCCGAGGGCCGTCGTTCCATCAACAACCTGCAACGCTCTGCCGCGTTGTTCCTCACTAAGACGTTGTTCTCGATGGGTCTGGCGGCGCTGTGCATCGCGCTGCCGCCGTATCCCTTTGAGCCCATCCAGATGACGCTCATCAACTTTTTCTGCATCGGCGCGCCGGGCTTTGTGCTGGGCCTGGAGCCCAACAACGCCCGCGTGAAGGGGTCGTTCCTGACCAACGTGCTCAAGCGTGCGCTGCCGGCGTCGATTGCGGTCATTTTGGCCGCGATGCTCGATATCTTCGTGGCCCGCGTGTTTGGGTTTAGCCAGCTCACGCTGTCCACGATGTGCCTGCTCACGTCGTGTGCGGCGAGCGTCAGCCTTATCTGGCGCATCTCGCAGCCGCTCACTCCCTTGCGCGTGGCGCTCTTTGTGTTTGTAGTTGCCGGCATCCTGACGGGCGTTATCGGATTCCCGAAGCTGCTGTCTATTGCCAACCTGTCGATGGGTCAGATGGTTTTCTTGGCTGTCATCGTGGTCTTTACCTGCTCGGTGTTCTTTAAGCTCGCCACGATGATGGATTCGCTCAAGCCGCGTCGTCGTCATGCCGCAACTGGTTTTGGCCGCGGTGTGCGCGTCCGCTTGGGTCGCGGTGGCGGCAAGGTGAGCTCGACGGGTTCGACGGCGGAGCGTTTTGCCAAGCGCGTCGCCGCCGACATGGCACAGCGCCGCGAAGCTCGCACCGTTCGCGAGGCCGAGGTTCGCGCACTCGAGGGCGTGGCCCAGGCCCAGCCCAAGAAAAAGAAGGGTAGCGGAGCCAAGCGCTCTCGCGTAACCAAGTCCGCCCAAGGCATCAAAGTCTCGATGCCGAGCAAAAAGAAGAAGTAACTACGCGCCCTGGCGATGTTGAATTGGCGCCTTGCTCCTGTGGGGCCGTGGCGATGTTATGCTCTAACCTCGATTGTTTGAATTGCTTCGAAAAGAGGATGCCGTGATCTGCCCGCATTGCCTTAAGACTATCGAGGACGGCGCCTCGTTCTGCCCCTACTGCAACGCCTATGTGGGTCCGGGCGATGGTCCGGAGCACACCGAGTTCGTGTTCTGTGAGGGCTGCGGTGCCCGTCTTTCTCCGCATGATCGTACGTGCCCCAAATGCGGACGCCCCGCTCCGGGTATCCTCTCCGAGGACGCGGCAGCATCCGATCTGGCAGCGGGCCGCACGGCGGGCTTTCCGCGCCTAACGCAAGAGCAGATCGATACCGAGGTGCCGCATGCGCCGGCCTCTGCCGCTGCGGTGCTTTCGGACGCCGCCGACCCCAATGAGACCTGCGTGCTGCCGGCTTTCGATAAGGATTTCGGTATCCCCAAGGTCGATATTCCCATGCCCGTTTCCCTGCATGACGATGCTCAAAAACCCAAGCGCAAGGTGCACCCCGACGAGGACGCCTATCACAAGCACAAGCGTCATATTCCCAAGCCGCTTATCGTCATCGCGGTCCTTGCCGTCGTTTGCGGCGGTGCCTATTGGTTCGTGACGACCGATCCCATGGGTGTTATGCCCGGCTTCTACGACCAGTTTGGCCAAGCTGCGCAAACCACCTTCCCCACGCGCCAAAAGGGCGAGGCGACTGAGGACGATACCAAGCAGGACGATTCTGCCGAGGTGGTCCAGGAAGAAACCGTGCTCACCGATGATCAGCTCTATACCAGGCTCGACGGTCTGTATCAGACCATCGTGTCCTACGCTGACGAGGACCAGATCGGCGAGGTCATCGATTCCTTTAACAACGGCTATCTCCGAACGCCGCTGTCCACCCGTCAGGAGCTGTCGCAGAGTGCCTACGCCCTGCGCGACCAGATCAAAAAGACGCAAGATGAGCTTAACAACCTGAAAGTACAGGACGATACGGTCTATGCGGATGACATCGCCCACTTAAAGCAGCTTGCCGAGTGGATGTATGAGCGCGTCGACGTGATCTGCCAGAGCTGGGACATCTCGCTGGCCATTCCCGATGGCGAGTCGATGAGTTCCCACCAAAGCGAGATCTTGGCGCCCATCGCGCAGGGTGGCAACAGCGCGCTGAACCAGTACGACGCCAATGTGGGTTCCTGGAAGCCGCAGCAGCGTTCCTAAAATTAGTTCGCCATAGTCGGCATAACCTACGTGCGCAATTGATGTAAGCCCGTGCTTATTGCTACAATTCGTACAAATATGCTTTAAATGCACGAGGAAGGAACCACATGTTTGGTTTTAAGAAAGAGCTCTACACGCCCGAGTATCAGCTTGTCGGCGACGAGTGCGCCGTAATCGAGACGTCGAAGGGTACCATCAAGGTCAAGTTTGACGGCGAGGGCGCTCCCATTCATGTCGCGAACTTCTGCGAGCTTTCCACGATGGGCTTCTATGATGGCCTTAAGTTCCATCGCTATGTGCCCGGTTTTGTTATCCAAGGTGGCGACCCCAATACCCGCGACATGTCCGGCGCCGACGTCGCCGCCGGTCTTGAGGGCCCCGACGGCATGCCCGGTACCGGTGGCCCCGGCTACTGCATCAAGGGCGAGTTTGCCACCAATCCGCGCAACAGCCATGTCGATGGCGCCCTTGCCATGGCACGCTCCATGGACCCCGATTCCGCGGGTTCGCAGTTCTACTTCTGCCTGGGTGCCCAGCATAACCTCGATTCCGGTTACACCGTCTTTGGTACCACGGTCGAGGGTCTCGATGTGATTTCGCAGCTGCGTGCCGGCGACGAGATCGTCCATGTCGAGATCGTTCACGAGTAAAGGGGACTTCCTTGAATAGCCAGCTGATCCAACAGGGCCGCGCCGCTTACCGCGCGGGTGATTTTTCCGCTGCAGCCCAGATGCTTGGGGCGGCAAAGACTCCCGATGAGATTATGGGCGAGGCCGATCACCTTCGTGGCAACGCCTTGATGCACCTGGGCATGTATGCCGAGGCCGCCGAGGCCTATGCCGCCGCCCTCAACGACGGCACCTACGGCAAGCGCGGCGCGCTGCTCACCAACCGCGGCAAGGCGCTTGCCGCCGTGGGCGACTACACGACGGCCGCTCAGGCGTTCTCTGCTGCTACGCAGGATGCTTCCTATGCCACGCCGTTCAAGGCCTATCTGGGCCTGGGCAATGCGCTGTTCCAGTCGGGCGACTATGCCAACGCAGGAACCGCCTTCCGTCAGGCTGCCATCGACGGCGCCAATCCGGCTCCTGCCGCCGCACTCGGCGAGCTCGGTCGTTGCTTCATTAAGCTCGGCCGTCCGGCGGATGCCGTGGAGACCTACCGCACGGCTATCGACTTTGCCGGTCCCCGCGACGACACGCGTGCGCTCAACGCCGGCATGGGTCAGGCGCTTTCTGCCGCCGGCCGTCCCTCCGACGCACTCGATGCCTTTAACGCCGCTACTGCCGATGGCATCTACCAGCTCACCTCCGAGCAGGCCGACGAGCTTGCCCGCGTGCACGATTCGCTTGCCGCGCTGTCTGCCCAGACGGCCATGGCCACGGCTCCGGCGCCCGCGATGGACGCTTCTGCCGTCGACCCGCTCGATCCTACGGGTGCGACCGGTCAGTTTATGCCCGACCCCTCGGACACCGGCTTCTTCACGCTGTCCGAGTCCGAGATGGTTCAGCAGGACCGCCAAGACCGTAAGCAGGCCAAGGTCCGTCGCCGTCATCGCCACACGGGTCTCAAGGTCTTCATCGTGCTGCTTCTGCTCATCCTGATCGCCGCGGGCGGTCTGGGCTTTGCCTACACGCGCGGCTTTGGCTTCCCGTCTCAGGAGTCTGTCGTTACCGATCTGTTCCAGGCTGCCGGCGACGGTGACGCCGCAAAGGCCGAGTCTTGCCTGGCCTCGAGCCTGTCCGAGGACGCTAAGTCGATGATCATCTCCTCGATTCCGCAGGGTGCCACCGTGTCCGTCGAGGGCATGGATCAGTCCATGACCGAGACGACCGCCAAGGTGAAGGCATCGCTGTCCAAGGGCGGCGAGCAGGAGTACACCGTCAAATTCGTGCGCTCCGACAACCATATCGGCTGGGCCGTTTCTTCGCTTGATATGGATTTCTCGGCTGCTGACAACCAGTAGTGACCTTATGGGATTTAGCTTTGCCCGGCGCTTCACCGCAAGTGAGGCGCCGGGCTTGCGCTAGTATGATGAGCTAGTAGTTTTCCAGCAATCATCCAACACATCAGGAGTTGCGTTGTTTTCTTTGATGGATATGTTCTTCGGTAGCTATGCGGGCGATCTTGCCATCGACCTCGGCACCGCCAATACGCTTGTCTCCGTGCGCGGCAAGGGCATCGTCATTCGCGAGCCCTCTGTTGTCGCCATCGACAAGAACGACGAGCGCATCTTGGCGGTCGGTATCGAGGCAAAGCGCATGCTCGGCCGTACGCCCGGCAACATCGTGGCTGTTCGTCCCCTGAAGGACGGCGTCATCGCCGACTTCGATGTTACCGAGGCCATGCTTCGCTACTTTATCGACAAGGCGTCCGAGAAGCGCTATCCGTGGACTCCGCGTCCGCGTGTTGTCGTCTGCGTTCCCTCCGGTGTCACGTCGGTCGAGAAGCGCGCTGTCTTTGAGGCCACGATCCAGGCCGGTGCCCGCCAGGCCTATCTGATCGAAGAGCCTATGGCAGCTGCTATTGGCGCCGACCTGCCCGTCGAGGAACCCACCGGCTCCATGGTCATCGACATCGGCGGCGGTACCACCGAGGTTGCCGTTATCGCTATGGGCGGCATCGTCGTCTCGCAGTCCATCCGTATTGCCGGCGACGAGTTCGATCAGGCCATCCTCACGCACGTTCGTGATGCCTACAACCTGGCCATCGGCGAGCGTACGGCAGAGGACATCAAGATCAAGGTCGGCTCCGCCGTGCCGCTTAAGGACGAGCTCGACGTCGAGGTCAACGGCCGCGACGTGATCACCGGTCTGCCCAAGACCGTGCGCATCGAGAGCGAGGAGATTCGTCGCGCGCTCAACAAGCCGCTCGACGAGATGGCCAAGGCCGTCAAGGACGCACTCGACGCTACGCCTCCCGATCTTGCCTCGGACCTTATGTACTACGGCATTTTACTGACTGGTGGCGGCGCGCTGCTGCGCGGGCTCGACGTGCGTCTGCGCGATGAGACCGGTGTTTCGGTCAACGTTAGCCCCACGGCGCTCGATAACGTCGTGAACGGCTGCGCCCGCGTGCTCGAGGCCAACGCGTTTGACGGTGGCTTCGTCCAGACCAATGCTTAATTTCCAAAAGGTGGATTCCATTTGGCACGATCTTCGGGTTTCTCCACAAATCTGAATACCAAGCGACAATCAACGGGTATGCGCCCGTTGATTGTTTTCAGCCTGATTTCGGTGTTGCTGCTCACGTTTTACATCCGCGAGGGCGAGGCTGGGCCGATTCATGCCGTTCGTTCGGGTGTGACGACGATCACCTCGCCGGTGCGCTTCGTGGGCTCGGCCGTGGCCGCGCCGTTCAATGCGATTGGCAACGTGTTCTCCAACCTCACGGCGTCGCAGGAAACGCTCGACGAGCTCAAAAAGCAAAACGAGGACCTGACCTCAAAGGTTGCTGAGCTTTCCGAGGCCCAGAAGACTGCTGAGCGCTTGGAGGGTCTGGTCGGGCTGCAGTCCACCTACAACCTCAAGTCGACCGCGGCCCGTATCGTTGGCGCCTCGGGCGATGCCTGGACCTCAACGGTCACCATCGATAAGGGTTCTGCCGACGGGCTTTCCATTAACATGCCCGTGACGAGCTCGGCCGGTGTTATCGGCCAGATTATCGAGGTTTCGGCCAAGACGTCGACCGTGCGCCTGATTGGCGACGAGAACTCGGGCGTGTCCGCTATGGTGCAGGACACGCGTGCCCAGGGTATGTTGCAGGGTCAGGCTGACGGTACGTTGCGTCTTGAGTACGTGAGTGTCGACTCCGACGTCAAAGTGGGCGACATCATCGTGACCTCGGGCATCGGTGGCGTATTCCCCAAGGGCTTGCCGCTCGGCACTGTGTCCTCGGTGGAGAAGTCTGCCAACGACGTGTACTACACCATTGTGGTGCGCGCCCAGACTACGGCCGAGAACAACGAGGAAGTGCTCGTCATCACCTCGCTGACCGACGAGCAGTCGGCTTCGGACGAGGACGTGAGCACCGCCAACAGCACGCCGCAAGGCACGTCGCGCGATGCCGCGACCAAGACTAAGGACGAGAGTTCGGACGACAGCTCCGACACGTCCGAAACGACCGACTCCGGTTCGAGTGAATAGGGAGGCATGTCCGTGGATCTTCACGAGCAGGGGGCTGGCTCCCGTACCTTTGTGATTGCCGCCATCGTCTGCGTGTTGCTGCAGGCGGGTTTGGCCCCGCAGATCTCCATCGCTGGCGGTCGCGTTAACTTTATGATTATCCTGGTGTGCCTGAGCGCGTTCTCGGGCGACCCCACGCGTGCCGTCGTCTGCGGTTTTTGCAGCGGCCTGTTTTACGACCTTTCGGCGGCTGTTCCGGTGGGCGTCATGTCTTTGCTGCTGACGGTTGGCAGCTTTGCCCTGGTGCATAGCGCTGCCGGTCAGACAAGCGGCACCCCGAGCGCGCGCGGCGTTACCGTAGGTGTCTTCGCGCTCATCATCAACGTGATCTACAGCATCATCTTGCTGTTCATGAGTCTGGAGACAAGCTTTGTCGTGGCGATTTTTGGCCACGCCCTGCCGTCTTCGATCCTGACGGGCCTGGTCGCCATTCCGTTTTTGATGTCCGGCGTCGTGCCGCAGTCCGGTTACGGATTCTCCGCACGTGGCGGTCGTCAGACGGGTATGCGCTTTAAGCCCAAGACTCGCAAACTCAAATAGGGGAGGCTCGTAGATGTCTTCCCAGATGACGGTTGTTATCGCCGGTATCGTGCTGCTCGTGGCCATTGTGGTCGCACTGGTCATTATGCGTCGCGGCGATTCCCGCTTTACCTACGACACGCAGCATGGAACGGCCCCGCGCGCCACCGAGGGCGAGGGCAATACCGCAGCGACCGCCTTTAAGGGCCGCTTCTCCATCCTCACCGCAGGCGTGGGCGCGATGTTTGCGGCGCTTGCCGTTAAGCTGTGGGGCATGCAGATGGTCTCGTCGGATTATTACGAGAAACAGGCCAACAGCAATCAGACTCGCACCGTCACCACGCCTGCCGTTCGCGGGCGCATTCTCGATCGCAACGGCGTGGCGCTGGTGCAAAACCGTCCCTCGCTTGCCGTCGTCGCCTATCGCGACCTTGCCGACGATACCGTGTTGGTCCATCATCTCGCCAACGTTCTGGGCATGCCCTACATTGCGGTCCTTCGCAACATTCAGGACAATTCCGAGGGCGCTCAGAGCCTGCATACCATCGCGACGGACGTGCGCCGCTCGACGGTCGCCTATATTCAGGAGCACGCCGGCGAGTTCCCGGGCGTGAAGATTGCCGAGCGTACCGAGCGTCAGTACCCGTATGGCGAGACCGCCTGCCATATCTTGGGCTATACCGGCACCATCACCTCCGAGCAGCTCGAGGCGCAGAATAGGAAGTCCTCTAATGACAATGATGCCTCTGCTGGCCAGATTACGTACCAGTCGGGCGATATCGTGGGTCAGGCGGGCGTTGAGAGCTACTACGAAAACCTGCTGCAGGGTATCCGCGGCGAGCAGACCGTCAAGGTCGATGCCTCAGGCAACGTGACCGGTCAGGCCGGTGCCGTGCCCGCCAAGGCCGGCTCGGATATTAAGCTCACGCTCGACCTTAAGATTCAGCAGGCTTGCGAGACGGCGTTGGCGAGCGCTATCGAGCTTGCCAAGACCACAGGCTACAGCAATGCCGGCAACGGTGCCGTGGTGTGCCTCGATCCCAATAACGGCGAGATCCTGGGCATGGCAAGCGAGCCCAAGTTCGATCCTTCTGTTTTTATCGGCGGCGTCTCCAACGACGTGTGGACCGAGCTCAACGATGACGAGGGTTCGCACCCGCTGCTCAACCGCGCCATCAGCGGCCAGTACATGTCGGCCTCGACCATTAAGCCGCTCTCGGCGCTGGCTGGCCTTGAGTTTGGAACCTACACTTCAACACAGACAACCAACTGCACGGGCTATTGGACGGGCCTGGGCAAGGCTTGGGGCAAGCGCTGCTGGCTGACGTCTGGTCACGGCACCATGACGCTGCAGTCGGGTATCGCCAACTCGTGCGACCCCGTCTTCTACGACATGGGCAAGGCATTCTTTTACGACGACCAGCATTCCGAGGGCCTGCAGGAGGTCTTTCGCCGTTGGGGCCTGGGCAAGACCTGCGGCATCGACCTGCCGAGTGAGGGCGCGGGCCGTATTCCCGATGCCGAGTGGAAAGAGTCGTACTTTACCGACGCCTCGGCCGAGGATCGCAAATGGAACGCGGGCGATATGACCAATATTGCTATCGGCCAGGGCGACATCCTGGTGACGCCTTTGCAGATGGCCTGCGCCTATATGGGCCTTGCCAACGGCGGCAAGCAGTACGTGCCGCACGTGTTCTTGTCGGCCGTGTCGCGCGATGGCGACGGCGATGCCTATAAGTACAACGGCAAGGGCAAGAAAAAGCGCCTGGAGGCCAAAATCAATAGCGACTCGGATCTGGCTCTTGTTCGCAACGGCATGCACGACGTGATTTATACCGCTTCGACGTCGCTGGCGGCTCACTTTGGCACCCTGACGCCGCAGGTATACGGTAAGTCGGGCACGGGCGAGAAAAGCGGCGAGGACGAATACGCATGGTTTTGCGCCTATGCCCCGGCCGATGACCCCAAGTACGTCATCGCTACCGTCCTAGAGCAGGGCGGCGGTGGCTCCGATACCGCAATGCATGTCGTGCGTGACGTGCTCGGCGTGATTTATGACGAGCCCGATACCTCATCGGCTTCGGGCGATTCTTCGGTTCGATAGGAGGTTGCGATGGATTTTTCGCCGGCGGATCTGTTCCGCTCAACCAAGACCGGCTCCCGTAGCAGCCTAGACCGCGTCAACAAGCAGCTTTCGGCCTCGCGCGGCACGTTTCGCCAGAAGGTCAATGTCGGTGTTCTGCTGGCCTCTGTGGCGCTCGTTACCTACGGCGCCATCATCATCTGGTCGGCCTCGCAGTTTAAGGCCGATGCGTCATTCTCACGCCATCTGCTGGGAATCGTTATTGGCGCAATCCTGGCGGTGCTTGTTTGGCGTACCGACCTGCGCGGCATCTCCAACTTCTCGACGGCGCTGCTCGTCATCGACCTGATCGTGATCTTCTCGCCCAAGATTCCCGGTCTTTCCTATACGGGCGGCCTAGGTA
>NZ_JBDGAW010000007.1:0-100998 GCF_040910265.1 Collinsella aerofaciens
GACGTCCTCAGCCGAGCCGCACTAATCGCCCGAGCTCTTCCGGAACCGCACCTCGCGGCCCGCGGGACTGAGCGCTCATGCGCGCGGTCCGGGCACGAGGATGCCCCCGAGTCACCTCCCCTATGCGCCATGCGGCCCCCAGGGCACGTAGATGAGACCCAGGACACCGTAACGGTGGGCGCCGCCCACCGGTCAGCGGCCAGAGCATGGGGGGCACGCCCGGTCCCGTTCCGAACCCGGAAGCTAAGCCCCATCGCGCCGAGAGTACTGCGGGGCCAGCCCGTGGGAGGCCAGGGCGCCGCTGACCGGTGGACGGCACCGAGCCGTCATCGAAACTGAAGAAGGGGGAGACCTCGCGGCCTCCCCCTTTTTTTGCGTTTTATAGAGAGCTGTAATACAAGAACTCGCCTTCTTTTAGCTTGTCTTACTGTTTGGCTGTATTTTGAGTCCTTCTTTTGTATTTGCGCGATAATAACTCCCATTGGCGTTAGGGAGGACTTGATGTTTACCGTTTTTGTCTTGGGCAATATTGCTTCGGGTAAGTCGACTGCCTGCCGCTATCTCGAATCTCATGGCGCCATGCTTATCGATCTGGACGAGCTTGCAAAATCGCTGTATGTGCCAGGCTCCGATATCGTCAATGCCCTCGCGGAAGAATTTGGCTGGGATATTTTGGATGAGGAAGGCGGCATTCGCCGCAGCATCCTCGCTTCTCGAGCTTTCGCTTCTCTTGATTCGGTCGCACGGCTCAATGGCCTTGTGCACCCCGTTCTCATTGAACAGCTTTCGCTTAGGATTCTCGATCCGGTTTGTTGTACGGTTTCGTCTCCCCGTTACCCCTTTGCGGTGGTCGAGGTTTCTGCCCCGACTGGTTTTGAGGATGCATTTGGCTTGGCTGATGAAATTCTGGTCATCAGCGCCCCTTTGTCAGTTCGTCGCGAGCGCGCTATTCAACGTGGTATGGAGCCATCTGATTTCGATGCCCGTTCTGCTTGCCAGCCCGATGAGTCTGCGCTGTGCAATCTCGCTACAACGGTGATTGATAATGCCGCAGGCGATAATTCGCTCTTTGAGCAGCTTGACTCATGGCTTGCATGCCATGGGTTTATAGACACTGCGAATAAGGAGGATGCCGATGCCTAAGACACGTTTCTTTGCGTGGTATCGCCTTATACCGCTGGCTGCCGTTTTTGCCTTCGGCCTTATCTCATTCGTTTACTCGTGTGCTCCTGCGGCTTTCTTTAAGCCGCTGTATCCCATTGACTACGAGGCGTATGTAAAGCAATCTAGTATTTCGCATAATCTGGATCCGTATCTGGTGTGCGCTGTCATTAAGTCGGAATCGAATTGGGATCCCGAGACTGAGTCGAATCAGGGTGCTCAGGGATTGATGCAGCTGATGCCCGAGACTGCCCAGGATATGATCGCCAAGGGTCTTGTCGACGGTGGGGGGTATTCGGCCGACAACCTTAACGATCCTGCTACGAATATCGAGTTTGGCTGCGCGTACCTCTCGTATCTCTTAACGTATTTCAACGGGTCGACGGATAGCGCTATTGCCGCATATAACGCCGGCATGGGCAATGTGGATGGTTGGGCGCAGCAGAGCACCTCGCTTCACAATGCGATTACCTTCCCCGAGACGCAGGCTTATCTGATTCGCGTCAATAATGCCTGGGTTCGCTATAAGACGCTCTATCCCGATCGGTTCGTATAGGACTAAGCCCACCTCCTGCGTATACTGCAGATGTATGAGTTAGGAGTATCCATGGCGGAATTTGAAGTAGAACGCGTTGGTGGTGAACTTAAGCGCTTTGGCGTTGAGGGCGCTGAGGTGCCGTTTGAAGTCGTTTCTCCCTATGAGCCTGCAGGTTCTCAGCCTAAGGCCATTGAGTCGCTTGTGCAGGGTGTGAGGGACGGAGATCGCTATCAGGTTTTGCTGGGCGTGACTGGTTCGGGCAAGACCTTCACGATGGCTAAGACTATTGAGGCCCTGGGGAAGCCGACGCTGGTCATGGCTCCCAATAAAACGCTCGCCGCTCAGCTTGCGAGCGAGCTCAAAGAGTTCTTTCCCAACAACGCTGTGGTCTACTTTGTCTCGTACTACGACTACTATCAGCCCGAGGCGTATGTGCCGCAAAGCGATACATATATCGAGAAAGACTCCTCGATTAACGAAGAGGTCGAGATGCTGCGACATCAGGCGACCGCCTCGTTGCTCTCTCGACGCGATGTAATCGTCGTTGCTTCGGTGTCCTGTATCTACGGTATCGGCTCTCCCGAGGACTATGCGGGGCTGGCGCCGAATGTCGACAAGAAAGTGCCGCTCGAGCGCGATGACTTTATCCATGCACTTATCGACATTCAATATGATCGCAGTGACTATGACCTAGCGCGCGGCACGTTCCGCGTGCGCGGCGATGTTGTCGACGTGTATCCGCCTTATGCCGAGCATCCGTTGCGGTTTGAGTTCTTTGGCGACGAGGTTGAGCTTATTGCCGAGATCGATGAGGTTACCGGTGAGATGCTTCGTGAGTACGAGGCCATCCCCGTATGGCCGGCATCGCACTACGTGACCGAGAAGCCGAAGGTCAAGGCGGCTCTGAAATCAATCAGTGAAGAGTGCGAGAAGCGTGTGGCCGAGCTCAAGGCGACCGACAAGTTGCTCGAGGCACAGCGTCTGCAGCAGCGCACCGACTATGATCTCGAGATGCTCGAGACCATGGGTTTTTGTAACGGTATCGAGAACTACTCGCGTCATCTGGACGGTCGAAAACCGGGCGAGCCGCCGTTTACCCTGATCGATTACTTCCCTAAGGACATGCTCTGCATCATCGATGAGAGCCATGTGACGGTGCCGCAGATTCGCGGCATGCACGAAGGTGACCGCTCGCGTAAGGTGACGCTGGTGGAACACGGTTTTCGCCTTCCTTCGGCACTCGATAACCGCCCGCTTCGTTTCGATGAGTTTGAGGCAAGGATCCCCCAGTTCATCTACGTTTCGGCCACGCCGGGCGACTACGAGCTGCGGGTGAGCCAGAACGATGTTGAGCAGATTATTCGTCCGACCGGCCTGCTCGATCCCAAGATCGATGTGCGTCCGGTTCGCGGTCAGATTGACGATCTTGAGGACGAGATTCGCGAGCGCGTTGCCCGCAAGGAGCGCGTGCTGGTGACCACGTTGACCAAGCGCATGGCCGAGGACCTGACCGACCATCTGCTTGATGCGGGCATTAAGGTCAATTACATGCATTCTGATACGGCGACAATGGACCGTGTCGAGATCCTGCGAACGCTGCGCGAGGGCAAGATCGATGTTCTCGTTGGCATCAACCTGCTTCGCGAGGGCTTGGATCTTCCCGAGGTCTCACTGGTGGCAATTCTCGATGCCGATAAGGAAGGCTTCTTGCGCAACCGCCGTTCGCTGATTCAGACGATTGGCCGCGCGGCCCGTAACGCCGATGGCGAAGTCATCATGTATGCTGACGTTGTGACCGATTCGATGAAAGAGGCCATCGAGGAGACGCAGCGCCGTCGCGAGATTCAGATGGCATATAACGAAGAGCATGGCATTGTGCCCAAGACGGTGCGCAAGGCCATCAACGACATCTCAAGTTTTATTGCCGAGGCCGAAAAAACCGTGGGTTCCAAGGGACGCTCGAAGGGCGACTCTCTTGGCCATGGCGCATTCTATACGCCCGATGAGTCGGGCGAGGGTGGCGTGCCGGAAACGGTGGCGCCCGAGCAGACACTTGCGGAGCAGTTGGAAGAACTGCCGCATGACGAGCTCGTGCGGATCGTCGAAACCATGGAAGAGGATATGCGTAACGCTTCTGCCGCCATGGACTTTGAGGAGGCGGCGCGCCTGCGCGATGCCGTCGTTCAGATTCGGGCGATGCTCGAGGGTGCGTCTGAGGACGAGACGATCGAGCGCTTACGTTCGCAGGCTCGCAAGGGTTCCACGTTCGCATCGGGCAGAAAACGCCAGGGTGCACGGTTTAAGAAATAGCGAACATGCCCCGAGTTCCCTGCGGAGCTCGGGGCATGCGTCTTTTGCGCGCTGGAATTCGTGCGTTAGAGGTCTGCGATCAGGGCTTCGGCACAACGGATGCCGTCGGTGGCGGCGCTCATGATGCCGCCGGCATATCCAGCTCCCTCACCGCAAGGGTAGAGGCCCGGGGTCGACACGGCATGGCATGTTCGGTCTCGGGTGACGGTGACCGGTGAGCTCGAGCGAGTCTCCACGCCGGTAAGGACAGCATCGGAGCGGTCGTAGCCTCGTAGCTTTTTTCCAAGTAGGGGAAGTCCCAGGCGGAGCGACTCGACGATATGCTGCGGCAGGGCTTCGTCAATTGCCGTCCAGGTCACACCGAGCGGATAGGTGGGCTTTACCTTTCCGGGCGCCTTGCTGGCGCGTCCTGCGAGGAAATCTCCGACGAGCTGTGCCGGTGCGTTCCAGTTGGAACCGCCCAGGCGGTAGGCGGCCGCCTCGCAGGCGCGCTGGAGCTCGATGCCGGCGAGTGGGTCATCGTTGGGAAGGTCCTCAGGCGTGACGTTAACGAGCAGGGCGGCATTTGCGTTGCGTCCGTCGCGGGCATTGAGACTGGCGCCGTTGACGCACAAGTGGCCCTGCTCGGAAGAGGCGGCGACAACCTGCCCGCCGGGACACATGCAAAACGAGAACACGCTGCGGCCGTTGGGAAGATGGGCGACGAGCTTGTAGGGGGCTGCTCCGAGGGCAGGATGTCCCGCCGAGGCTCCGAATTGGGCTCGGTCGATGTCGCGCTGCGGATGCTCGATGCGAACGCCCATGGCAAAGGTCTTTTGTGCGAGGACCACGTTGTGGTCCTTAAGGAGCTCAAAAATATCGCGAGCAGAATGCCCGCAGGCGAGGATGAGGTGCTTTGTCTCGATTAGCTCGCAAGCGGTGTCTTGGGACGATTGGACATCAATACCGGTGATGGCGCCAGACGCGTCGATGCGAATGTCGACGAGCTTCGTTCGATAACGGACGACACCTCCGAGCTGCTCGATGCGCTGGGATATAGCGGTGACGACCGTGGGAAGGATGTCGGAGCCAATGTGCGGCTTGGCATCCCACAGAATATCGCGGGGCGCACCCGCCTCGACGAAGGTTTCGAGGATAAGGCGATGGGCGGGATTTTTGGTTCCCGTATTGAGCTTGCCGTCCGAGAAGGTCCCCGCGCCGCCCAGGCCAAACTGGATATTGCTCTCGGGGTCGAGGATGCGCTCCTTTAGAAAGAGGTCGATCGCCTGCGAGCGGCGAAATGCCGGGTCGCCGCGCTCGATGAGCAAGGGCTTAAGACCTGCTTCGGCGAGCGTAAGCGCAGCGAAAAGGCCGGCGCATCCGGCGCCGACAACGACAGGGCGTTCTTGAGGTGCGTCGGAGGCGGGGGAGGGGAATGAAGGCTCATCGTCTTCTATCGCGCGTACGCGCGAGCGGTCACGCTCGGCAACGCTGTCGACCGCTTCTCGCTCGAGGTGGGGACTAGTCAGCTCAACACGAAAGCTCAGGATAAAATGGACGTCTCGTTTTTTGCGAGCGTCGATTGACTTGCGGTGGAGCTCGATGGACTTGATCTCGGAGTCCTTGCAACGTAGGACGCGCTTGGCGACTCGCTTGCCAACAATGAGACAGGCATTTTCATCGTCGGCTTCATCGAGCGACGCGTTGACTTGGGTGATTTCGATCATCGAGGTCTCCTTAGAGGCAAGAAAGAGGCCGTCCGGTATCCCAGACGGCCCGAATGCGTTTTTGATTATAGACTGCGCGGCTACAGGCTGCTTGCAGCGCGAATGCCCGAGATCCAGGCCCACGCAAGGTTAAAGCCTCCGCAATCGGCGTCGATGTCGAGCGCTTCACCGCAGACGTAAAGCGGGGCGTCGACAACGCTGCGCGCGCGTAGGCTGGGCGTTGAGATGCTCTCGACAGATACGCCACCACGCGTGACCTGCGCTGAGCGCTCCTCGGCTGTTCCCTTGACGAGCAACTTAAAGTGCTTGAGGATCGAGACCAGGTGGATGACATCGTTGGAGCCTGGATGGCACTGCTCGAACGCTGTGCAGACGACGCGGGAGAGTTGCGGGGCGAGCATGCCGTCGAGCCAACGGGGATCGCGGGGCGAAAAGCCGCCGAGCAGCTCAACGCGCCGGTTGAGCGTATCGAGCAACTCGTCTTTGGAGAGGTCGGGGAAAACGTCGAGCAGGATCGTATCGCCGTGCTGGATACGACGAGAGAGGTTGAAGACAGCGACGCCCGAGATACCGAAGGTTCGAAACAGCACTTCACCGTCTTCGTGCCAGAGCTCATTATGATTGCGGGCGAGCGTCAAGCGGGCGCGGACGCGCAGGCCATCCAACGTCTTGAGCGCCGCCCGATCGCCAAAGACCGTTGCCGATACGGGGCAGAGGATGGGGCGCAGCGAAGTGAGGGGGAGGCGAAACGTATCGGCGATACCGGTGGGGTTGCCGCCCGTGGCGATAATTACGGCATGTGCCTGCAGGGCCACGTTCTTGCGAGGGACATCAGCGAGCGCTTTCCGAAGCGAGCGGAGCTCCGATTTTCGGTCGTCGTGCTTTTTTGCCTTGAGCGCCCGCGCTGGACGGTCTATTTGGAGTGCCCAGCCTTCGGAAGCTTTGTGCGCCGAGGCAACGTAGGCTCCGCAGATTAAGGTGATACCTAGGCGGTCGCAAACGTTGAGAAGCGCGTCGCGCACCGATTCGGCGCGAAGGGAGCGCGGGTACAGCCGGCCTTCCTCGGAGGTTGTCATGATACCCAGCGAGGAGAAGAAACCCATAAGCTCTTGTTCGGGCTGGGGGCCCATGACGGATGTGACGAATGCTGGGTGGTTATACCGCTGAGGATCGATCGATTCGTTGGAGAGGTTGCAGCGGCCGTTACCGGTCGCAAGGAGCTTAAGGCCGCAGGCGACATCGCGCTCAACGATGCAGACGCTTTTGCCAACGCGTGCGGCCGTAATGGCGGCGGCGAGGCCTGAAGCCCCGCCGCCGATTACCAGGACGTCATAGAAGGCGCTCGCGTTCACTTAGGCCTCGTCGGTCTCGTGCGGGGTAATAGCCTCGACGGCAGAGACTGCCTTGGGCAACATGCCATCGGGCAGCGCGGTCTCGACCTCGCCCTTATCGCAGGCCTCGGCGAGTGCCGGATTAATGGGAAGCTGCCCCAAGATGTCGAGGTTATAGCGCTCTGCGACCTCGGGGAGCTTGCTCTTGCCAAAGACCTCGATCTTCTTGCCGCAGTCGGGGCACTCAATATAGCTCATGTTCTCGACAATGCCCAGAATGGGGACGTTCATCTTCTCGGCCATGTTGACCGCCTTGGCGACGATCATCGAGACCAGATCCTGCGGGCTCGTGACGATGACGATGCCGTCGACGGGCAGCGACTGGAAGACGGTGAGCGCGACGTCGCCTGTTCCCGGAGGCATGTCGACCAGCAGGTAGTCGATGGGGCCCCACGAGGTCTCGCTCCAGAACTGCCTAATGGCGCCTGCGATGACCGGACCGCGCCAAAGGACGGGGTCGGTCTCGTTTTGGAGCAGCAGGTTGGAGCTCATGACCTTGACGCCGTGCTCGGAGATTTCGGGCAGCATAAGGTTGCCAAGGGCATGGACGTGGCGTCCACTCATACCGAACATCTTGGGGATAGAGGGACCGGTGATGTCGGCATCGAGGACGCCGACCTTGTGGCCGTGACGGGCAAGCTCGGTGGCGATGGCACCGGTGACAAATGACTTGCCGACACCGCCCTTGCCGGAAAGCACGGCGATGACGCGCTTGACCTCGGACAGCGTGTTCTCCACAAATTGCGACGGCGACGTTTGTCCGCCGGCGGCCTGTGCGTGTTCGCAACCCATGTATGACTCCTTTGTATATGCTGGGGCCGGGGCCCCGCGATGTGACACGAGCGTCATTGTACCCTCGTTTGCGAGCGGGAGTCATTTGCGATGCGTTTGGGCCGAGCGTGCTTGCAATACGATGGGCCCAAGCGAATGGGCGGGCTTACTGAACTTTGCTGGCGAACTCGAGGTATTGCATGCGCTGCAGCTTGTCGATCGTCGAGGCGTAGGGGCTGTCTTCCGATTCCAAGTCGTAGCGCAGCCCGTCGGCACCGAGATAGCCGGCGACATTGATGGTGGGCACATCTGACCTTGTCGCAAGCAGGGCCTTTTGGTAATTGGTGAGCGGGGCGCCGATCTTATTAAGGGTAATGGCTGCAATCTCGTTTGCCCCGACGGTGTCGTAGACGTTGAGCTCGGTATTGCCGGCGATCTCATAGTTAGCCCAGACGAGATATGTCGACTGATAGATACGGAAAGCGTGGCTTGCCGTATCTTCCTGAGGGTACAGCTCGTCGTTGAGAGTCGTTGCGGCGCTCGGCTGATGGTCGCCAAAAAAGACAAGAACAACCGGTCTGCCGATGTTGCGGAGCTCGTTGATAAAGTACTCGAGGTCCCGGTCGGATGCGTTGATGCAGGTGAGATAGGTGTTGAGCGCGCTGTTGGCACCTTCGCTGGCTCCCTCGACCCAATAGTTTGTCAGCTCTTCGGCGGGAACGGTGCCATAGTCGTAGCCGCCGTGATTTTGCATCGTGACGTCAAAGATGAACTGCGGCGCTTCGTCGGTTCTAAGCAGGTCGAGTATCTTGTCGTAGGTGGCGTAGTCGCATACGCCGGCATGGTAATAGGGCGCACCTTCGAAATCGCCGATTGAAAGAAAGTCTCCAAAGCCCAGCTGCTGATAGATTTTATCTCGATGGTAGTTGACGGGGTTTTGCGGGTGCATAGCGGTAGTGGTATACCCAAGCTCTTTAAGGTCCTTTGCCAGGCTGTTTACGCCATTCATCTGATACAGCTGATAGGGGATCTTGCCTAATCCGACAAAGGCCGTTGTCGCTCCGGTCAAAAATTCGAATTCGGAGTTCGCCGTTCCGCCACCGGCGACCGAAGCGAGCATGGTGCCGCGAACAAGTGTGTCGGGAAGCGAGCTGTAGAATGCGGGGCCGGAGTACCCGGCCGCCTGGAGCTGCTCAAAGCACGAAAGGTCGCTAAAACTCTCGTTCATGACGGCAACAATCGTCGGCTTGATTTCATTGAACTGGGCAACGGCCGCCGCGCGCTGTTCGCTCGAGCCATATGTGCTGTCGTAGACGGCGGCGAGCTCCTGCTCGATGCTCTGCGCCTCATCGGGCGTATAGTCTTCGGGCTTCTCAATGGGCAACTCGTTGACCATTTCGGTGAACGAAGTGATAAAACCCTGAGACGCATACGTGGTGATGGGCTGCCAACGGTCAAATCCAAAATCCAGCGCCTGCTCCAAGTCGATGTTGGAAAAGCCTGAGAGCCCCACAACGGTCACTAGCAGAAAAGCACAGAGGTTAGCGGCGATAGCGGGGAAGACATGGGTGGGCGTACGGAGCTTTCGCGGTCGGATGAGCGAAAGAAGCCCCAGGGAAATCTCCAGCAGGGCGAGAGAGGTTACGATTCCGGCGGTAAAGGTAAACTCGTATCCCTCGCTCACTTCCATTGCGGTGCCAAGGGCCAAGATATCGCTTGGCAGGATGGCTTCGCCTTTAAACGTTATGACGAAGTGCTCGGCAATGCCAAGGACGCAACAGACGACGGGCACGAGGACCATGACGCCTCCATGACGCTGTCCCAGCAAATAAAGGGAGAGCAGAACCGTCGCGAGCAACCCGACGGAAAACCCGAATGAGTTGGCGGGAATGCGATAGAACGTTTCGTTGCAGGCAATTTCGATTGAAACGAACGAGAGCGCTGAAACAGCGGCGATGACAAGGATGTCGCGGCAAATACAGGCAACCGTTCCCGTCGCAAGGTCGGTTTGGTCGATAAGTCCCGAAACCAAGGGCTCGACAAGAAGCATGACGGCGGCAGCACCGAGCGCCGAATAAGAAAGGACCCATAGGGAGCTGCCCTCATTTACGAGCGATTGATTCGTAATCCATGCAGCTACCACGCCGAGCGGGATGAGGAGCGTCGCGCACCAAAAGACGCGGGCAATGGGTGGCTTTTCGTTGCGTTTGATTGAAAAATACACGCGCACGACGACGGCGGCCACGATAAGGACGGCGATGAATATGGGCAGATTGGCCATGTCGCTCGAAGTGATTTCAAGGGGGATATCTTCGGTCATGGACGTTCCTCTGGTACAGCAAATTAAGTTCAGTATTAGATTACTGTAACCTTTCCACGGCATTTCGAGAAACAAAGCGCCCGATACGCAAAGCTAAAGGTCTGCGAATCTTGTATTACGAACATCTGTGCGCGTCGAGTGCGCTAAACTCATCGGCAGTATGATTCGATGCAATAGGAGGCAAGGAGCTTCCATGTCTGATTCCTCTATCGTTATTCGCGGCGCTCGTGAGCACAACCTCCGTGATATCGATGTTTCCATTCCGCGTGACCAACTCGTGGTCATTACCGGTCTTTCTGGCTCGGGCAAGAGTTCGCTGGCATTCGACACTATCTATGCCGAGGGCCAGCGTCGATACGTCGAGAGCCTTTCGAGTTATGCGCGCCAGTTCTTGGGCCAGATGGACAAACCCGACTTGGATTCAATCGACGGCCTTTCGCCGGCGGTGTCGATCGACCAAAAGACGACATCTAAAAACCCTCGCTCGACGGTTGGCACCGTAACCGAGATTTATGACTATCTGCGTCTGCTGTTCGCCCGTGTGGGCACCCCGCACTGTCCCGAATGCGGCCGCGTCATTGAGCGCCAGACGACCGACCAGGTCGCCGATAAGGTCCTGGCGGCGGGGGAGGGCCGCCGCGCGTTTGTGCTGGCACCGGTGGTGCGCGGGCGAAAAGGCGAATACACCAAGCTGTTTGAGGACCTTCGCGCCGAGGGCTTTAGCCGCGTGCGTGTCGACGGCGAGGTTCGCTCGCTTGATGACCCTATCGATTTGGATAAGAAATTCAAGCACGATATCGAGGTCGTGGTCGACCGCATCGTGATTCGCGAGAACTCGCTGGGCCGTATTGCCGAGTCCGTTGAACAGGCGACTGCGCTGGCGCACGGCAATGTGAACGTATACTTGCTGCCCGACCGCGACGCTCCCGAGGGGACCGAAGGCGAGTTGCTGGAGTATTCGCTGGCGTTAGCGTGCCCGGAGCATGGACACTCCATCGATGACCTGCAGCCGCGTGATTTCTCGTTCAACGCGCCCTATGGCGCGTGCCCCGAGTGCGATGGCCTGGGCTTTAAGAAGACGGTCGATGCCGAGGCCCTAATCGAAGACCCCTCGAAGTCGATCGCCGACGGGGTCTTTGGCAGCCTGTTTGGCAACTCTAACTACTATCCGCAGATTTTCGCTGCGGTCTGCAAACACTTTAAGGTGAGCGTCGATACGCCGTGGGAGGATCTGCCTCCGCGGGTGTGTCGTGCGTTTTTAGACGGCATGGGCGACCGGAAGATCTCGGTCGACTATCAAAAGCTCGATGGGCGCCGCAGCCAGTGGGACACCAAGTTCTCGGGTGTGCGCAATATCCTGTACGAGCGCTATACCGAGACGACGAATGAGAACACCAAGGCGCGCTTGGAGAAGTACATCCGCGAGGAGCCGTGCTCGAGCTGCCACGGCGCTCGTTTGCGCCCCGAGATGCTCGCCGTCACCGTGGGCGGCAAGTCCATTTACGAGGTTTGTTGTCTGTCGTGCCG
The DNA here is from genome assembly GCF_040910265.1 of Collinsella aerofaciens. Lineage (GTDB taxonomy): Bacteria > Actinomycetota > Coriobacteriia > Coriobacteriales > Coriobacteriaceae > Collinsella > Collinsella aerofaciens_BK. Next base: position 11,725 of record NZ_JBDGAW010000007.1, read on the forward strand.
TGAGTCGCTCGAGTTTTTTGAGGGCCTGGAACTCACCGAGCGCCAACAGTTTATCGGCGGACGCATCGTCAAGGAAATCCTGGAGCGCCTGCGTTTTCTGGTCGATGTCGGACTCGACTATCTGACCCTCGATCGTGCCTCGGCGACGCTTTCCGGAGGCGAGGCCCAGCGCATTCGCCTGGCAACGCAGATCGGCGCCGGCCTCATGGGTGTCCTGTACATTTTGGACGAGCCATCGATTGGCCTCCATCAGCGCGATAACGAGCGCCTGATCAAGACGCTTGAGCGCCTACGCGATATCGGCAATACCGTCATCGTCGTCGAGCATGATGAGGATACGATTCGTGCTGCCGACTATGTGATCGACATGGGCCCCGGCGCGGGCGTGAACGGCGGACACGTAGTCGCGGCGGGAACGCCTGCCGATATCATGGCGTGTCCCGAGTCGATGACGGGCGCTTATCTGACCGGCAAACGAATGATCCGGGTTCCCGATGAGCGCCGCAAGCCCGGTCGCGGCTGCCTTAAGATCACGGGCGCCCGCGCCAACAACCTCAAAAACGTTACCGCCAAGATCGAGTTTGGTACGCTTACGGTCGTTACCGGCGTGTCGGGATCGGGTAAGAGCTCCCTGGTTACCGACACTATCGCACCTGCCCTTACGAATGCCATTCACCGTTCGACGCGCCCTGTGGGTCCGTATAAGAAAATCGAGGGCATCGAGTGTATCGATAAGGTTATCGATATCGACCAGTCGCCGATTGGCCGCACGCCGCGTTCCAACCCTGCTACGTACATTGGCCTGTGGGATGATCTTCGCGCGCTGTTTGCGAGTACGCCGGAGTCGAAGGCGCGCGGCTACTCACCGGGACGTTTCTCCTTTAACGTGAGCGGCGGTCGCTGCGAAGCATGCAAGGGCGACGGACAAATTAAGATCGAGATGCACTTCCTTCCCGATATCTATGTCCCCTGTGAGGTCTGCGGCGGCAAACGCTATAACCGCGAGACGCTTGAGGTCACCTACCGTGGTAAGACCATCTCGGACGTGCTCGACATGAGCGTCACCGAGGCACTGGCCTTCTTTGGGAATATCCCGCAGATTAAGCGCAAGCTCCAGACGCTGTACGATGTAGGCTTGGGCTACGTGAGCCTGGGCCAGCCCGCTACGACGCTCTCGGGCGGCGAGGCGCAGCGTGTGAAGCTCGCCAAGGAGCTTCATCGACGCCAGACGGGCAAGACGTTCTATATTTTGGATGAGCCGACGACCGGCCTTCATTTTGAGGACGTCCGCCAGCTGCTCGATGTGCTGCAGCGCTTGGTCGATGCGGGCAACACGGTGCTGGTGATTGAACACAACCTTGATGTCATCAAGGTTGCCGACCGCCTGATCGATATGGGCCCCGAGGGCGGTAACGGCGGCGGAACCGTCGTGGTTTCGGGCACACCGGAGCAGGTTGCGGACTGTCCGCAGAGTTATACGGGCAAGTTTTTGGCGCCGTTGCTCAGGCGTGACCGGGAGCGTCAGGCTCAACTTGATGCTCAATAAATAGGCGATTCAGTTTATGGGCGCCATCGACTCCTTGTGATTCGATGGCGCTTGCTGTGTCGAAGTGACGTATGCAGCCGAATTGGACATATACTTAATCCTTGCGTCCGAATGCGAGGGAAAGGATATGCCATGGCAAAGGCTGTAAAGACGCCAAAAACCAATGCGATGCGCGAGCTGGAAAGCGCCGGCATTTCCTATGTTCTACATACGTACGAAGACGATGGTGATGAGTCGGCGGGCCTGGGGGTCGCGATTTCGGAGCAGCTTGGCGAGGAGCCCGGACAAGGATTTAAGACCTTGGTCTGCGTGACGCCGTCCAACGACCACGTCGTGTGCTGCATCCCCGTTGCCGACGAGCTCGATCTAAAGTCCGCCGCGCGTGCCGCGGGGGAGAAGTCCTTGGCCATGATGCATGTGAAGGATTTGCTTGCGGCGACTGGCTACGTTCGCGGCGGCTGCAGTCCGGTCGGTATGAAAAAACGCTACCGGACGCTCATTGATGAGACATGTGTCCTTTGGGATACCATTTTTATTTCGGGAGGCAAGCGTGGTTATCAGCTTGAGCTTGCACCTGATGATTTAATTGCATTTTGCGGGGCGACGGTCGCCCCGATTACGAGAGAGGACTGAGCGATGCCGCAGGAAGAATTGAAGTGCGGAGCTCATTTTGCAAAAGAATCTGCGCCTCAGACACCCTCATCCGAAGCTTCTTCGTCGCGAGATGACACTGACGACATGGGCTCGTCGGACTACTCCACGGTTGGTCGTTCCGCCGGGCTTATGACCATCGTGACCATCGTGTCTCGCGTCACCGGTTTTATCCGCACGTGGGCAATGGCGGCCGCTATCGGCATGTCGCTGCTCTCGTCTTCCTATCAGGTCGCCAACAACCTGCCCAATATGCTCTACGAACTCGTGATGGGCGGCATGCTCGTGACGGCGTTTTTGCCCGTGTACATGGGCGTGAGGCGTGAGCAGGGTCGCGAGGCCTCTAACGAGTACGTGGGCAACCTGCTCGGTATTCTGCTATTGGTGCTGGGTGGCATTTCGTTGCTGGGGACCGTGTTCGCCCCGGGCTTTATCTGGACGCAATCGTTCCTTTCGGGTGACGGCGGCAGCATGGATACCGCTGCGTTCATGTTCCGTTTCTTTGCCATCCAGATTCTGTTTTATGGTTTGGGCTCGGTGTTTTCGGGCGTCCTCAACGCACACCGCGACTACTTCTGGTCGACGTTTGCCCCGGTCCTCAACAATGTGATCGTCATTGCGAGCTTTATGGGCTTTGCGCCCGTGTCCGCACAGTTTGGCGAACGTGCCGGCATCATCTTGATTGCGGCCGGTACGACCCTCGGTGTCTTTGTTCAGATGGCATGTCAGATCCCCGCGCTTGGCAAGCACGGCGTGCATCCCCATATCCATATCGACTTTAAGGACCCCGCACTGCGCCAGACGATTGCGCTCGGTATCCCGACGCTGCTCGCCACGGTGTGCATGTTTGTCTCGACTTCTATCACCAACGCTGCTGCGCTGGTGGTCCAGCCCGAGACTGGTCCTTCCGTCATCGCCTATGCGCGCCTGTGGTACACGCTGCCCTACGCGCTGATTGCCGCCTCGCTTTCGACGGCGCTCTATACCGAGCTCTCTCACGACGCACAGGAGAAGGATTACGACAGCGTCCGCACGGGCATTTCGCGTGGCGTCGCCCAGATGCTGTTCTTCCTGATTCCATTCGCGCTGTACCTGATTGTCTTCGCGCGTCCGCTCAACATGATCTACTGCGCTGGCAAGTTCGATGAGTCCGGTGTGGCGCTGGTGTCGGAGTTCCTTATCTACCTGGCACTTTCCCTGCCGCTCTACGGCGTGGTCGTGCTGATGCAGAAGAGCTTCTCTGCCTTGCTCGACATGAAGCCCTATAGCCGCTATTGTCTGTATTCCGCCATCGGCCAGGCCGGCTCGGTTCTGCTGTTTGGCGTTGTGCTGGGCTTCGGTATGCCGGCAATCGCGCTTTCGTATGTCGTCGACTACGTGATCTTGGTCGGTTGCTCGCTGTGGTGGCTGCGTCGTCGTCTGCGTGGTCTTCAGGTTAAATCTATCCTGCATGGCGGTTTCTTTGGCCTTTTGCTCGGTGGCCTGGGTGCTGCCGCAGGCGCCGGCGTCATGTGGGCGCTTGAGCACTTTGTCGGGGCACTTGGCGGCTCGATTCTGATTACTCTTGGCTACGTTTGCGTTGCGGGTGTCGTCTCGCTTGCTGTTACCTTTGGCCTTGCCGTCGTCCTTAAGATGCCCGAGGTCTCGGCACTGATTCGTCGCAAGTAGGTGCGCGTGGCCGGTCACGACAACATTCCAACGCTTGCCGAGCAGGTTTCGCGCGTTCCCACGCAGCCCGGCTGCTACCTTTGGAAAGACGCCAAGGGCGATGTCATCTACGTGGGCAAGGCGAAAAACCTGCGCGCCCGTATGCGTCAGTACGTGACGCTGCAGGACGAGCGCCAGAAGATCCCGCTGATGATGCAGCTGGTGGCGAGCTTTGACTATATCGTGGTGGAGACCGAGCACGAGGCGTTGGTGCTCGAGCGCAATTTGATTGGTCAGTACCATCCGTACTTTAACGTCGACCTCAAGGATGACAAGAGCTACCCCTTTATCGCCATTACAAAGGGCGACCTGTATCCCGCTATCAAATACACGCGTGAGCGTCATAAGCCGGGAACGCGCTATTTTGGACCTTATACCGATAGCCGCGCGGCACGTGAGACGATAGATACGCTGCGCAAGGTTATCCCCATCTGCTCCGCATCCTGTGCGGAGTGGCGTCGTTGTCGCCGTATCGTCGAGTCCCACAAGGGCGAGGAAGACATCGTCAATATGATTTGCGCGCAAAACGGGCGCCCCTGCTTTGACTACCATGTCGGGCGTGGCCCGGGTGCGTGTGTCGGCGCGATTTCCCCGGCAGACTACGCTAAGAACGTCAAGCGTGTCGAGCGCTTTTTGTCGGGTCATCGCAAGGATGTCGTCGATGAGCTGACCTCCGAGATGACGGATGCCGCTGAGGCGCTCGACTTTGAGCGCGCGGCACGCGTCAAACGTCGTTTGGAGGTCATCAGGGGTCTGGACGATCGTCAGCAAGTCGTTTTTCCCTCCAGTGTCGATATCGATGTCATCGGTTTCTATCGCGAGGAGACCATCTCCGCCGCTTGCGTCTTCGTCGTTCGCGAGGGCCGAACAGTTCGCACCTGCGAGTTCATTCTCGACAAGGGTCTTGATGTTGACGAGGAAGAGCTCCAGTCGGGCTTTCTTAAGCGCTATTACGACGAGACGGCTGATATTCCAGCTGAGGTCAACCTTTCCGTCGAGCTTGAGGATGCGGAGGCGCTGGGGGAGTGGCTTGCGGGCAAGCGTGAGCGTTCCTGCCATCTCCATAGGCCGCAGCGTGGCGAAAAGCACCGTCTGCTCGATATGGCATCCAAAAATGCGCGCCATGCCCTCATGCGCTACATGATGCGAACGGGGTACGCTGACGACCGCACCAATCAAGCGCTCCTGGAGCTCGAAAGTGCGTTGGCGCTGCCATCGCCGCCGTTGCGTATCGAGTGCTTCGATATCTCTACACTGCATGGCACCTTTACGGTCGCCTCGATGGTGGTGTTTACCAACGGGCGCGCCGACAAGAGTCAGTATCGTCGTTTTAAAATTCAGGCCGAATTGGACGAGGCAAACGACTTCGTGTCGATGTCCGAGGTTTTGGGACGACGTTATGCTCCCGAGCGCATGGCCGACGAGCGCTTTGGTTCGCGCCCCGATTTGCTCGTTGTCGATGGCGGTAAGCCGCAATTGACCGCTGCAATCAAGCAACTTGAGGCTCTTGGGCTCGATATACCAGTTTGTGGCTTGGCAAAGGCCGATGAGGAGGTTTTCGTGCCTTGGGACGAGACTCCCATCGTGCTGCCGACCGGGTCCGCGTCGCTCTATCTAATTAAACAGGTGCGCGATGAATCGCACCGTTTTGCCATCACGTTCCATCGCGAATTGCGCGATAAAGCCATGACGGTTTCGGTACTCGATGACGTTCCAGGCGTGGGACCCACCAGAAAACGTGCCCTTATGCGCCATTTTGGCTCGATGAAGCGTTTGCGCGCGGCGAGCGAGCAAGAGATCGCGGAAGTTCGAGGCGTTCCTGCCGATGTCGCCAAAGCGGTTCACGAGGCGCTCGTTGCATGGAATGCCGAGCGCGCCGAGGCGGCGGCAAAGCAATCCGAAAACTAAACACGCCTCTAAACAACTGATATACATGATTGCGTGATTTTCAATCATTTATTTCACGGCGATTACCAGCCGATTTCGGGTTTAATTAACGCTAAAACGTTTGACTAGCCATGGTGAACAACCCTGCTATCCTGCGGGTTGACGAAGACTGATATCTCACCTCGTCGATACATACTGTCTGGCGAATCGTTTGTCAATGAATTCGGTGAACGGTAGCAAATACCGTTCAAGCGTATGTATGTATCGGTCGCCGAGCGCGGCACCTCAGTTGGGTTCGTCGGTAGGTAAGGTATATATCGTCCGCAAGTTGCGCGGGGGCACGTCTAGGCGCTCCCGGGTAAGATTCTCTATTGATAGGAGAAGACATGGCCATCATCAACAAGGGTATGTCCAGGCGTTCGTTCCTCGGCCTCACCGGCAGCGTCGCTGCTGTCGCAGGGCTTGGTCTCACCGGCTGCGGTGGCAGCTCTAGCGACGAGGGTTCCGCTTCCGGTTCCACCGATTCCGCCAACCGTGGCGGCGGCGTGATCACCGCTGGTTCCGCTTACGCTCCGTCCAGCTTCGATCCCGCCAGCACCGGCTCCGCTGTGGGCCTGGGTGCTAACTGGCACGTCGTCGAGGGCCTCTACGGCATCGATTACCACGACTACAGCACCTTCAAAGAGCTCGCCACCGACGATCCCAAGTCTGTGGACGACACCACTTTCGAGGTCACCATCCGCAAGGGCGCCAAGTTCTCCGATGGCACCGAGGTCACCGCTGACGATGTCGTTGCCTCCTACACCGCTTGCGCCGCTTCCGCTACCTATGCTCCGTTCTTCCAGCCCTTCGAGTCCATCGAGGCCAAGGACGCCAGCACCGTGACGGTCAAGACCAAGGTCCCCAACTTCTCCCTGCTCAAGGATCGTCTGGCCATCGTCCGCGTTACCCCGGCCACCCAGACCGAGGAGGATCGCGCCAAGCAGCCGATCGGCTCCGGCCCCTGGATGTACGACTCTATCTCCGATACCGAGATCACCCTGGTTCCCAACCCCGAGTACAACGGTGAGTATGCTGCCGAGGATAAGAAGATCCAGTACAGCATCCTGACCGACCCCACCGCTCGCGTTACCGCTCAGCAGGAGGGCTCCACGCTCGTTATGGAGCTCGTTACCGCTGACGCCGTCGACCAGCTCGAGAGCGCCGGCTGCAAGATCGATAACGTTCAGGGTTTCGGCACCCGCTTCATCATGTTCAACGTCGCCAAGGAGCCTTGGAACAACGTCAAGGTCCGTCAGGCTGTCATGTATGCGCTCGACACCGAGAAGATGGTCAGCAACACCTTCGCCGGCCTTGCCACCGCTGCCAGCTGCTACCTGCCCAAGAGCTTCACCAACTATCATGAGGCTTCCACGGTGTACAAGACCGACGCCAAGAAGGCTAAGAAGCTCATCGAGGAGTCTGGCATCACCCCGGGTGCCATCACCCTGCGCACCACCGACAACGAGCAGATTAAGGGCATGGCCGCCCAGGTCAAGAATGACCTCGACGCTCTCGGCTTCGATGTGACCATCCAGACCGATACCTCGCCGGCCACCTACGCTGCCATCGACGGCGGCGAGGCCTACGATATCCTCCTTGCCCCTGGCGATCCTTCCTGCTTCGGCGCCGACCCCGACCTGCTGCTCAACTGGTGGTACGGCGACAACGTCTGGATGCAGACCCGTTGCCCGTGGAAGGAGTCCGCTGAGTGGCAGAAGCTCCACGGTCTCATGGACGAGGCTCTTGCCGCTGAGGGCGATGAGCAGCAGAAGAAGTGGAACGAGTGCTTCGACATCATTGCCGACAACGCCGTTCTGTACCCCGTTGTCCACGTCAAGACCGTCTCCGCTTCCTGGGACGATCCGTCCACTGCGCCCAACGGCGAGGCCCTCGATGGCTTCAAGGGCATCGGTACGACGAGCATGTCCTTCAGGGGCGTTGCGACCGTCAAGGCGTAAGACTCGCTTGAGTCTGTATGCAGGATGTCGGTCGTTGGGACCGTATCCTCATAGTTGAAACAAAGACCCGGGCGACCTCGATGTCGCTCGGGTCTTGTAATGAGTATCCGTACTCATATACCAGTTGGTCCTACCGACAAAAGAAAGGGGAGAGAACGTGAACAACTTGCTACGTTTGATTGGAAGGCGTCTTGTGGCGCTGCCGATCATGGCATTGGGCGTCACCGTCCTGGTGTTCTTCCTTATGTCGTTCTCCAAGACCGACCCCGCCTACACGGCGTTGGGTGACGGTGCCTCGCCCGAGGCGGTTGCCGAGTACCATGAGAAGTATGGTCTGGACGACCCCTGGCCTGTGCGCTACGTGCGCTATATGGGCGATTTGATCCATGGTGACATGGGCACCTATGGTGCTGCTCGCAACTCCGTTGCCAAGCGCATCTCCACGGCCCTGCCCGTCACGATGCAGCTGACCTTCATCGGCCTTGCCATCGGTGCGGTCGTTTCGTTTTTACTCGGCGTCATTGCGGCACTGTATCGCGACAAATGGCCGGACCAAGTGATCCGCGTCTTTTCCATCGCCGGCTTGGCAACCCCGTCGTTCTGGCTTGCCGTTCTGTTGATCCTGCTGTTCTCTTCCTACCTTAAGGTGCTTCCGGCATCGGGTGCTCTGCCTCACTTCACCACGAATCCGGCTGGCTATCTGGGACGTATGATCATGCCCGCTATCGCCTTGGCATTTCCGCTGACGGGTCAGATGACTCGTATCGTGCGTACCGCCATGGTCGAGGAGCTCGATAAGGATTATGTCCGTATGGCTCGCGGCGCCGGCGTTCCCGAGAAGGTCGTCGTCGGCATCAACGTTCTTCGCAATGCGCTGATCACCCCGGTCACCACCCTCGGTCTTAAGATCGGTTACCTCATGGGCGGCGCCGTCGTCATCGAGGTTATCTTCAACCTCCCCGGCATGGGCACCGCGATTCTGCAGGGCGTTCAGGGCAACGAGGCGAACCTGGTTCAGGGCGTCGTTATCGTCGTTGCTCTTGCCTTCATCATCATCAACATCGTGGTTGACATGCTCTACCTGCTCATCAACCCGCGCATCAGGACGGTGTAGATTATGGTAAAGATTCGAGAGAAGCAAACCGAGCAGCTCGAGAAGGCTGCCTCCAAGGGGCTCAAGCTCGGTGGCTGGAAGAAGATGACGCTGTCTTCTAAGATTGCCGCCGTCGTGTTGGTGCTGGTCGCCCTGACTGCGATTCTGGCGCCCCTTCTTGCCCCCTATAGCCCGGTCGAGATTTTTACGGCTCGCCAGGCTCCCGGCAACGGATTTATCTTCGGTACCGACGATAAGGGTCGCGACATTCTGTCGCGCATGCTCTACGGTGGTCGTTACTCGCTGATTATCGGCTTTGGCGCCACTGCCATGGCTCTGGTCTGCGGCTCGGTCGTGGGCGCCCTTGCGGCGGTTTCGCGCAAGGCCGTTTCCGAGACGATCATGCGTATCCTGGACATCATCATGTCCATCCCGGGCATCGCCCTCGCGGCCGTCTTCGTCTCCATCCTGGGCAACTCCGTGCCGTCGATCATCTTCGCCATCGGCTTTATGTACACTCCGCAGATTGCCCGTATCGTGCGCGCCAACATCGTGTCCGAGTACGGCGAGGACTATGTCCGCGCGGTCATCGTTTCCGGCGCCAAGGCTCCGTGGATTTTGATCAAGCATGTTCTGCGTAACTGCATCGCCCCGATCATGGTCTTCACCGTTACCCTGGTCGCCGACGCCATCATCTTCGAGGCCTCGCTGACCTTCATCGGCGCTGGTATCCAGGAGCCCACCGCTACCTGGGGCAACATCCTCGCCGACGCCCGCGGCGGCGTGCTCGCCGGCCGTTGGTGGCAGGCGCTGTTCCCGGGCCTGGCCATCATGATCACCTGCCTGGCGCTCAACATCCTCTCCGAGGGCATTACCGACGCCATGGCCGCTGCTCCCTCCGCCGCCCTGGATCCGACCGATTCCTCCAAGCGTCGCGAGGCCGACCTGCTGGTCTCCGACCCCGTTCGCGCCTACAAGGAGCAGGCCCAGTCCCTCTCCGCTCGCCTTGGCGCCCTGCGCGATGTCGAGCTCAAGCGTGACGATCGCCATGTGCCCGACGAGTCTGTCGAACCGATTCTCTCGGTCCGTGACTTCTGCATTCAGTTTGAGCATCACGGCGATATCAACGTCGTCGACCATGTCAACTTTGACGTCCGTCCTGGTCAGACCATGGGCCTGGTGGGCGAGTCCGGTTGCGGTAAGTCCATCACCACGCTGGCCATCATGGGCCTGACCGACGATGACGAGCACCTTTCCGGCGAGGTCCTCTGGGAGGGCCGCGACCTGCTCAAGATGAGCAAGAAGGAGTGGTTCGGCCTGCGCGGTACCGATATCGCTATGGTCTATCAGGACGCCCTGTCCTCGCTCAACCCCTCCATGCTCATCTCTGCCCAGATGAAGCAGCTCACCAAGCGCGGCGGCACCCGCAGCGCCGAGGAACTCCTGGAGCTCGTGGGCCTCGACCCCAAGCGTACGCTCGAGAGCTACCCGCATGAGCTTTCCGGTGGCCAGCGTCAGCGTGTCCTGATCGCTATGGCCCTTACCCGCGACCCCAAGCTGGTCATCTGCGACGAGCCCACGACCGCTCTGGATGTTACCGTCCAGAAGCAGGTCATCAAGCTGCTCAACGACCTTCAGGCCAAGCTCGGCTTTGCCATGATCTTCGTCTCGCATGACTTGGCGCTGGTCGCCGAGGTCGCCCATAACATCACGGTTATGTACGCCGGTCAGGTTATCGAGCAGGCGCCCACCAAGGAGCTGCTCACTAACCCGATCCACGAGTACACCCGCGGTCTTCTGGGCTCCGTTCTGTCCATCGAGAGCGGTTCGGGCCGTCTGCACCAGGTGCCCGGCGCCGTTCCGAGCCCGCGCGATTTCCCCAAGGGCGATCGCTTCGCGCCCCGCTCGAGCCATCCGCGCATTGGCCTGGACACCCGTCCGGTCTTCAAGCGCGTGCCCGGCACCGAGCACTTCTATTCCGAGCTCCCCGACGAGGTGCTCAAGGCAAATGGTTTGACCCCTCACGCGGAGGTGATGTAGATGAGCGAGACCGCAGTCAACGGCGTCGAGCCGATCATCTTCCTTGATGACGTCCACGTCACCTTTAGGACCCGTACCGGCTCGATTCTGCACCCCAACCTGGTTCACGCCGTCCAGGGTGTAACGATTAGGCTCATGCCCGGTCAGACGATCGGCATCGTCGGCGAGTCCGGTTGCGGTAAGTCCACCACCGCCAACGTCATGTGCGGCCTGCAGGCCCCCACGAGCGGCAAGGTCTACTTTAAGGGCAAGGACGTAACCAAGCGTACCGCCGAGGACCGTCGCCACATGGGCCGTGTCATCTCGGTCGTGTTCCAGAATCCGGCTACGGCGCTCAATCCCCGCATGGTCGTTCGCGAGCAGCTGCTCGACCCCATGCGCGTCCACAACCTGGGTACCGAGGCCGAGCAGGAGAAGCGCGTCAAGGAGCTCCTGGAGCTCACCGGTCTGCCCAGCTCCGCCGCCGAGGTTCTTCCCGGCCAGCTTTCGGGCGGCCAGCGCCAGCGCGTCGCAATTGCCCGTGCCCTGTCGTTGAACCCCGATGCCATCATCGCCGACGAGCCCACCTCGGCTCTGGACGTTTCGGTCCGCGCGCAGATTCTGAACCTGCTGACCGACCTTAAGAAGGAGCTCGGCCTGGCCATGGTGTTCATCAGCCATGACATCCAGACGGTCCGCTATATCTCTGACGACATCATCGTTATGAATGGCGGCAAGATCGTCGAGCAGGGCGAGGCCAAGCAGGTCTTCCAGCACCCTCAGGACCCCTACACCAAGATGCTGCTCGGTGCTGCGCCGTCGCTGCTGCATCCCAAGCTCGGCGAGTAGCCTCGCTTTCCCTCCCGTGCGCCCGGTTCCCTTGCCGGGCGCACCTCCGTTGCGATTTCGAAAGGTTGGGTTCACGAGCCATGCCAAGTGCTCAGGAGCTACAACAGCAATTTGGTGGGTATCGGGGCGCCATGCCCCGTCCATCAGATTTCGATCTCTTTTGGAAGGACCGCATGGCCGAGGCCGACGCCGTCGGGCTTGACTATGCGATCGAGATGGCATCGGTCACCGATGCCGTGACCTGCCAGCTTTTCGACCTCTGGTATACCGGCATGTGTGGCGCTCGCCTGCATGCCAAGTACCTTAAACCCGTCTCGGACGAGCCCGTGCCATTGGTACTTCAGTTCCATGGGTATCCGGGTGCAAGCCGCAGCTGGTTTGAGCAGGCGTCGTTTGCGGGCATGGGCATGGCACTCATCGCCCTCGACTGCCCCGGCCAAGGAGGTCCCTCCGAGGACATTGGTGGATTTGAGGGCACAACGGTCGCGGGCCATATCGTCGCCGGTATCGACGGCGATCCGGCCAACCTCTACTATGTCCGCTTGCACCAAGATATTCGCATCCTGTGCCGCATCGTTCGCGAGCTCGAGGGCATCGATCTTGCCCGTGTGTTTGTGAACGGCGCGTCGCAGGGCGGCGGTTTGGGCATTGCGACCTGTGCACTTAACAGCGAGCTTATCAATCGCGCCGCCATCCTCTATCCCTTCCTGTCGGATTTCCGCCTGGTCTGGGATTTGGATGCCGACGACATTGCCTACGAGGGCCTGCGCTATTGGTCTCGCTGGTTTGACGAGGACTCGACTCGTATCGACGAAGCCTATGCCAAGCTGGCGTACTTCGATTCCAAGAACTTTGCCCCTATGGTCAAATGCCCCGTGCTGTTTGGCACCGGCACAGCCGATACCGTCTGTCCGCCAGCGACGCAGTTTGCGGTCTATAACAACCTGACCTGTGAAAAGCGTCATGAGTTCTTTGAAGGCTTTGGCCACGAGGAGATTCAGGATTTTGACGATCTGATCATTCCGTTTTTCTGCAAGGGAGGGGAGGCTCATGTCTAAGTGCGAGAGCAATGTCAATGAGCTGATTGTCTCCGACCTTGTGGGGATTCCCGGAACGGTCTCGTCAAGGCTCGCTGATTTCCGGGATTGGCGCGGTGATGCTTCTGCGGATGTTTCCGAATTAGAGATAGCCGCTTCGGACCTTGAGGTTTGCGGGCCGAGTATTACGGCGATCGATTTCGCCAATCCGTATGCCCGCTACTCCGAGGTTTCCTTTGAGCTTGGTGGCGATGTGGTCCACGCACGTTTGATCGAGCCTGCCGGTCGCGCCCGAGCATCCGAGCTTGTGCCGCTATGTCTGATGTTTCACGACATCGACCGACCCGTGCGGGGATGGCATCACATGACGAGGTTTGCGGCCATGGGATATGCCGTGCTTGCGCTGGACGATGAGGCGATTGGATCCAGCGAGCTGCAGCAGGGGATTGCCTCTCCTGCTTTTGTCAAGCGCGTCCGTTGGGGTTGCGCGATGGCGAAGGTGGCGCGCAATCTTGATGGCGTGGACCCCGACCGCATCTTTGCATGGGGCGAGGGCCTTGGCGGCGGAGTCGCGCTGGCGGTTTCTGCTCTGGACGAGCGGGGCCTCGCCTGCACGGCGGTTGCCAATCCAATTCCCGGTGGCCTCGAGGCGTTGTCGTCTCGGGTGCGTGGATCGGTGCTCATGGGCACATCGCTCATGGATGCCGTGAGTGATCCCAAGGGCCAGTTTGCCGTATTCAACGGTCTTGAGTGTGACCGGAGGCATATCATCTATGCCAAATACGCTCACGAGCGCATCAACGCGTTTGAAAACGAAGTCATCGACTTTTTTAACCAAACGTTCTACCCGTGTTCTTTGGCCTAGACGGCCTGGACACTGCCAACAAGAGTGGGTGGCATAGGGCCGCCCGCCAGACAACTAAGGAGATTCTTGTGGCAACTCAGAAATTCACCGGCGTTATCCCTCCCGTCGTTGTTCCCGATACCGAAGACCACCAGCTCGACGTTGCCTCCTTTGAGCGCAGCATCAACCGCATGATCGATGCCGGCGTCGATGGCCTGTTCTTCCTGGGCTCTTCGGGCGAGGTCGTTTTCTCCACCGATGAGCGTCGTCGCCAGATCATCGCCGAGGCCGTTCGTATCGTCGACCACCGCGTGCCCGTCCTGGTCGGCATCATCGATACCGAGACCGAGCGCATGATCGAGCACGGTAAGGTCGCTCAGGAGCTGGGCGCCGATGCGCTTGTCGCCACCTGCCCGTTCTATGCCCTGCAGGGCATGACCGAGGTCGAGGAGCACTTCCGCATCCTGCACGAGGAGCTCGACCTGCCCATCTTTGCCTATGACATTCCCGTCTGCGTTCACACCAAGCTCCCCTGGAAGCTCCTTGCCAAGCTCGGCGCCGAGGGCGTCCTTGCTGGCGTCAAGGATTCCTCGGGTGATGACATCTCGTTCCGCTATCTCGTTCAGGAGAACGAGAAGAACGGCCATCCGATGAGCATCCTCACCGGTCACGAGGTTGTTGTCGACGGCGCTTACCTCGGTGGCGCCGACGGTTCTGTCCCGGGCCTTGCCAACGTTGAGCCCGAGGGCTACGTGCGCCAGTGGAAGGCCGCTCAGGCCGGCGACTGGGCTACCGTCAAGGCCGAGCAGGATCGCCTCAATGAGATTTCGCACATCTGGGACGTCACCTCGGGCGTCCAGGGCTATGCCGGTGGCGTCGGCGCCTTCAAGACCGCTATGAACCTCATGGGCATCTTCGACAGCCCGACCATGCCGCGCCCGGTGAAGGCCATGACCGGCGAGAACGTCGAGGCGATTAGGAAGGTCCTTCAGGACAACGGTCTCCTGTAAAGCTTCCCAGGCACCCGACCTCGCCGTTCAACCGTGTGGCCATGACCCATTAGGTCAATGGCCACACGGTTTCTCGGCGATCTCGGACACCTGGAAAACCTTTACTGCGCTGTGACGGCTAGCCTGACGGCGCATTTCCTGTAGTTGTTTTTATCTCCGAAGGAGAGCGACATGGAGAACAAGTACGTCTGCTCTGTCGATATCGGCGGAACTAAAATTGCGACTGCCGTCATGGAGTACCCGGCTGATGGTAGTGTGCCCCATCCCGTTTTTGAGGCCGAGGTTCCTACCGAGGCCCAGGAGGGCGGCGAGGCCGTCTTCCAGCGTATCGAGGCGTCTATCAAGGCCGCTCTTGAGGCGAATCCCGATGTCGAGGTTCTCGGTGTCGGTATCGGTGCCGCAGGCGTCGTCGATCCCAAGACGGGCACCATTGCTTATGCCAATGAGATCATGCCCGGCTGGTCCGGCGTTCAGTTGGGGCCGCGTCTGCGCGAGGACCTTGGTCTTCCCGTTGCCGTTGTGGGCGACGTGCAGGCTCATGCTCTGGGCGAGGCCCACTGGGGCGTCGGCAAGGGCAAGTTCTCCGTCTTGTGCCTGGGAATCGGTACGGGCATCGGTGGCGCATATGTCGAGAACGGCCGCGTGATGCAGGGCTTCCATGGTGCTGCTGGCCATATGGGCCACATCGAGTGCTCGGCTGCCGCCGGCATTCCCTGCGCCTGCGGGCGTTCCGGCCATCTTGAGTCTGTTGCTTCGGGCACCTCGATTGGCCGTATGTACGACGAACGCTTCGGTCGAGTTGACCCCAGCCGTCCTTCGGTCGGTCGCGACGTGAACGACCTGTGTCGTGCTGGCGACGCAAAGGCGACCGAGGTCATCCATGACGCCGGCTTTGCGCTGGGCGCCAGCTTGGGCTCGCTTGCCAATATTCTGGATCCAGAGGTCATCGTGCTTTCGGGCGGCGTAATTCATCAGGGTCCCGATTGGCGTTCGCAGACGTGGAAGGATTCGGTGCACGAGGGCTATGCCAGCCAGGCGCTCGATCCGCTCCAGGACACGCCGATTCTCATCGGGTCTCTGGAGGGCGATGCTCCGCTCATCGGTGCCGCCGAGCATCTTCTCGCTTCGTTAAAGTAAACGTATCTGCTGTAGGAGCCTCCCGAGACAACACGCCTCGGGAGGCTGTTCTGAGAAAGGTTGCAGCCTTATGACCGTCGATCCTTTGATTCAATCCCTGAAGGGTAAGCTCGTCGTGAGCGTTCAGGCGTATATGGGCGAGCCGCTTCGTACGCCCGAGACCATGGCTCAAATGTCTCGCGCTTGCGAACTCGGCGGCGCCGCCGCCATTCGCTGCCAGGGCCTTGCCGACATTGCCGCCATTAAGGGTCGCTGTGAGGTTCCTGTTATTGGCCTATGGAAGGATGGACACGAGGGCGTTTACATCACGCCGACGCTGCGTCACGCCCGCGCCTGCGTTGCTGCTGGTGCCGATATCGTGGCGATCGACGCCACCGATCGTCCGCGCCCCGATGGCAAGACGGTCGAGGATACCTTCCGTCCGCTGCACGAGGAGGGTGTGCTCCTGATGGCGGATTGTGCCACCATCGAGGACATTCGCCGTGCGGTTGATATGGGCTTCGACCTGGTATCTACCACGCTCTCTCACGGTGTCGCCGCCATCGACTGCACCATGGCCGATGGCCCCGACCTGCCGCTCCTGCGTCAGGCGACCGAGGAATTCCCCGGCCTTCCCATCATTTGCGAGGGTCGCGTGCATACGCCCGAGGAGGCTCGCGCCGCGATCGATGCTGGCGCCTGGGCCGTTGTCGTCGGCACCGCCATTACGCACCCCACGAGTATTACAAGTTGGTTCAAGGCTGCGCTTGAGGCGTAAGACAGGCCTCGTATCCGCTCGGGGCGGTATACTCAATAAAGGCAATTGACCGCGCGGGATCCGGGTTGCTGGGTCCCGCGCTTGTTTTCGGGAGGCAGCACATGCAAAAGGGAGATGCCATGGATGCGGCGGAGCGCTCGGAGCGCATCCCCGATATCGTCATCATCACCGGAATGTCCGGATCGGGCCGCACACAGGCCATGCACGTGTTCGAGGACATGGGCTATTTTTGCATTGATAACCTACCTCCGCGTCTCATCGCCCAGCTTGCCGAGCTCGTCGGCATCAATACGGGCGTGGGCAGGCATCTCGCCGTCACCTGCGATTTGCGTAGCCAGGGACTGTTTGACGAGTTGCTCGATGCGGTCGCCGCGCTCGAAGAGCGCGAGATGAGCTGCGACATCGTGTTCCTGGAGGCTTCTGACGAGGTGCTGATTCGTCGCTACAGCGAAAATCGCCGCCGTCATCCCATTGCCAAGCCGGGGGAGACTACGGCCGATGCCATTCAGCGCGAGCGCCTTCAGCTGCAGGGCGTGCGCGATCGAGCCGATATGATTATCGACACGAGCCGCCTGCGCACCTCTGCCCTGCGCAACAAATTGCGCATGGCGTTCTCCGAGTTGTCCGACCAGCAGCTCATGGACGTTCACGTGTTCTCGTTTGGCTTTAAGCACGGTATGCCCGTCGAGGCGGACATTATGATCGACGTTCGCTTCCTGCCCAATCCGTTTTACGATCCCGAGATGCGTACCATGACCGGTCTCGATAAGAAAGTCTCCGACTTTGTTCTGGACCATCCCAAGACCCAGGAGTTCTGGAAGGCCTGGACGCAGCTGCTCGATACGGTGATGCCGGGCTATATCGCGGAGGGTAAGCCGCAGCTTTCTATCGCCATCGGCTGCACGGGCGGACAGCACCGTAGCGTCGCCATTGCCGAGGCCACGGCCCGTTACCTGGAAGGCGCCCAGTATCACGTGAGCATCTCCCACCGCGACCTGTCGCGCGCCAACACGAAGGCATAGGCCTGCATGTCGTTTACCGCCGAGGTGCGCGACGAGCTTGCGCGCTGCGAACCCGAATGTGAATACTGCGATTTGTCGACGCTTGCCGCCCTGACGCGTGTGAGCGGTACGCTCTCGCTTACCGGCTCTGGGCGGTATCGTTTGACAGTTGCGACTGAGACGGGAGCCGTCGCGCGCACGATGATCACGCTGACGCATCGCATCCTTAAGCTCAAAACGGAATTCACCGTTCGTAAATCGGTCTTGCATAAGGTCCGTAACTATCTCATTACCCTGCCCGATCAACCCGACCTGGACAAGGCTCTGGTGCTGCTGGGCATTCTAGACCGCAGGGGAGGGCTCGTTGCTGGTGTTCCCCGACACATCGTTGCCCGTCCCTGCTGCAGGCTTGCCTACATCCGCGGCGCGCTCATCGCGGGCGGCTTCGTGGCCGATCCACGCGGCGATTTTCATTTGGAGATCGCGGTGCAGGGCGAGCAATATGCCAAGGGGCTTTGCGACCTGTTGGGGCAGATTGGGGTCCATGCTCGTGTTAATGCGCGGCGGGGGTCATATGCCGTGTACATTAAGAGCGCCGAGGAAATCGAGCATTTATTAAAGCTGATTGGTGCCAAGCGCAGCGTTGCCGAGATTGAGGAGGCGCGCGCGGTCAAGTTGGTTAAGAACGATGTGAACCGTCGCGTGAACGCCGAGCTCGCCAACCAGACCAGAAGCGCCGGTGCTGCCCAACATCAGCTTGCGCTTATCGATGAGCTCGAGCAGCGCGGCCTTCGCGATGCGCTTCCGGATGCCTTGGCGGTCTTTTGCGACCTGCGCGAGCGCTATCCCGATCTGTCGCTGCGTGATTTAGGGGAGATGGCTGACCCTCCCTTGTCGAAGTCGGCCCTCTACCATCGAGTTTTGAGGCTTGAAAAGCTCATTGAAGCAAATCGGTAGTTTAAAGTATCGACTTATATACGGATTTAGCTGCTATTTTATTCTTTAAAACGTTTTAACGTAAATTTGATTTTCAATTTCGACTATTCTCGTGAAATTCAAGTCAAAAAAAAGGTATATTAGGCGAGTGGTTAGTTTGTGGGCCTCAACGGCGGGCGCTGTAGCTTGCGGGGGCCTTACGAAAGGAGACACAATGGCAGTAAAGGTTGCTATTAACGGCTTCGGTCGCATCGGTCGTCTGGCTTTCCGTCAGATGTTCGGTCATGAGGGCTCCGAGATCGTCGCTATCAACGACCTCACCTCTCCCGATATGCTCGCTTACCTGCTGAAGTACGACTCCACGCAGGGCAACTACGCTCGCGATCACGAGGTCGTTGCTGGCGAGGATTCCATCACCGTTGACGGCAAGGAGATCAAGATCTACAAGGAGGCCGACGCCAACAACCTGCCTTGGGGCGACCTCGACGTCGACGTCGTTCTCGAGTGCACCGGCTTCTACACCAGCAAGGCTAAGGCTCAGGCCCACATCAACGCTGGCGCCAAGAAGGTCGTCATCTCCGCTCCGGCCGGCAGCGATCTGCCCACCATCGTGTACAACGTCAACCACGAGACGCTGACCGCTGAGGACAACATCATCTCCGCTGCTTCCTGCACCACCAACTGCCTCGCCCCGATGGCCAAGGGTCTGAACGACTTCGCTCCCATCGTGTCCGGCATCATGACCACCATTCACGCCTGGACCGGCGACCAGATGCCGCTCGACGGCCCGCAGCGCAAGGGCAACAAGCGTCGTAGCCGCGCCTGCGCCGTCAACATCGTCCCCAACACCACCGGTGCTGCCAAGGCTATCGGCCTGGTTCTCCCCGAGCTCAACGGTAAGCTCATCGGTGCCGCCCAGCGCGTCCCGACGCCGACCGGCTCCATCACCAACCTCTACGCTGTCGTTGACAAGAAGGTCACCGTCGACGAGGTCAACGCCGCTATGAAGGCCTACGCTTCCACCATCTCCGAGACCTTCGGTTACAACGAGGACGACATCGTCTCCACCGACATCATCGGCGAGACCCACGGCTCCATCTTCGACGCCACTCAGACCATGTGCTCTGACCTCGGCAACGGCCAGACCCTCGTTCAGGTCACCTCTTGGTACGACAACGAGAACTCCTACACCTCTCAGATGGTCCGCACCATCAAGTACTTCGAGAAGTTCGTTGCTTAATTTAGCTTTTAGCGAATAGCTCGTTGAGCGTCTAAAGAAGGGCGCGGCCTCATAGGGCTTACACCCTAGGGTCGCGCCCTTTTTATAGGAAATCGTCTGCCGTAATGGGAGGCAGACACGTACGAAAGGTAGAAGCAAACATGGCCTTTACCAAGAAGACCGTCCGCGACATCGATGTCGACGGCAAGCGCGTTCTCGTCCGCGTTGACTTCAACGTGCCTATCAAGGATGGTGTCGTTGGCGACACCACCCGCATCAAGGCTGCCCTGCCCACCATCAACTACCTCGTTGAGCACAACGCTCGCGTCATCCTCATGAGCCACCTCGGCCGTCCCGATGGCACCGGCTTCCAGCCCGAGCTCTCCCTTGAGCCTGTCGCCAAGAAGCTCGCTGAGCTCTCTGGTCTCGATGTTGCCTTTGTCGCCGACACCTACGGCGAGAAGGCTGCTGAGGCTGTTGCCGCCGTCGAGCCGGGCAAGGTCCTCGTTCTCGAGAACGTCCGTTTCGACAAGCGTGAGAAGAAGAACGATCCCGAGATCGCCAAGAAGCTCGCTTCCTATGGTGACGTCTTCGTTCTCGATGCTTTCGGTACCGCTCACCGCGCCCAGGGTTCCGTCGTGGGTCCCGCCGCTTACCTGCCTGCCGTCGCCGGCTTCCTGCTCGAGAAGGAGGTCGACACGCTGACTGGCATCTTCGCCGAGCCCGAGCGCCCCTTCGTCGCTATCGTCGGCGGTTCCAAGGTTTCCTCCAAGATCGGCGTTCTCGATCACCTCATCGACTCCGCTGATACCCTGATCATCGGTGGCGGCATGGCCTACACCTTCTTCCTGGCTCAGGGCCTGACCGTCGGTCAGTCCCTCAAGGAAGAGGACTGGGTCGAGCGCGCTGGCGAGATGCTCAAGAAGGCCGAGGAGAAGGGCGTCAAGATCCTGCTCCCCATCGACAACCGCGTTGCCGATCACTTTGGCGAGGACGCTGTCCCCGAGGTTGTCGCTTCCGACGCTATCCCCGACGATCGTGAGGGCATGGACATCGGCCCCAAGACCGAGGAGCTTTACGCCGAGGCCGTCAAGGGTGCCAAGACCGTGTTCTGGAACGGCCCCATGGGTGTCTTCGAGTTCGACAACTTCGCTCACGGCACCCAGGCTATCGCCGAGGCCGTCGCCGAGGCCGACTGCACCTCGATCATCGGCGGTGGCGACTCTGTCGCGGCTGTCAACAAGTTCAACCTGGCCGACAAGATGAGCTGGATCTCCACCGGTGGTGGCGCTTCCATGGAGCTCGTCGAGGGTAAGGCCCTGCCCGGAGTGGAGGCGCTTCTCGATGCCTAATCGCACCCTTCTTATCGCTGGTAACTGGAAGATGAACAACGACGTCGCTGAGGCCGCCAAGCTCGCCGACGAGCTGGCTCAGGCTCTGCCCGAGGTTCCGGCTGGCGTCGAGGTGCTCGTCTGCCCTCCGACCATTGACATCACCACGGTTCATGACCGCATTCAGGCTGCCCCCATCGCCCTCGGTGCACAGAACGTGTACTGGGAGGCCAAGGGTGCCTTCACCGGTGAGTCCTCTTGCGACATGCTCAAGTCCGCTGGCTGCACCTACTGCATCATCGGCCACTCCGAGCGTCGCGACTACTTCCACGAGACCGACGAGGACCAGAACAAGAAGGCCAAGGCCCTCGTTGCCGCCGGTCTTGTTCCCGTCTTCTGCTGCGGCGAGTCCCTCGAGGTCCGCGAGGCTGGCACCTATGTCGAGCACGTCGTGAACCAGGTCAAGGCTGGCCTTGCTGGTCTTGAGATCACCTGTCCCAAGCAGGTCGTCGTCGCCTACGAGCCCATCTGGGCCATCGGCACCGGAAAGACCGCTACCGCTGAGGACGCCCAGGAGGTCTGCGGCGCTATCCGTGAGACCCTCAAGGAGATGTTTGGCGAGGAGCTCGCCGACGGTATCCGCGTCCTGTACGGTGGTTCCGCTAAGCCCGGCAACATTGCCGAGCTCGTCGCCAAGCCCGACGTTGACGGCGCCCTCGTGGGCGGCGCTTCGCTCAAGGCTGCCGACTTCGCCTCTATGGTCGTCAAGGCAGGCGAGTAGGACATATGGCACAGCGTCATCTTCCTGCACTCCTGATCATCATGGATGGCTGCGGCCTTGCTCCGGCCGATGGCGAGAACGCCGTCGCCGCTGCCAAGACGCCCTTCCTTGATAGCCTGTACGAGAAGTATCCTCACACCACGCTCGGTGCTTCGGGCGAGGACGTGGGCCTTCCCGACGGTCAGATGGGCAACTCCGAGGTAGGCCACCTCAACATCGGTGCCGGCCGCATCGTGTTCCAGGAGCTTTCGCGCATCAACAATGCCATCAAGGACGGCTCCATCGCCAAGAACGAGGTCTTCGTCAAGGCTATGGACGACGTCAAGGCTGACGGCAAGACTCTCCACCTCATGGGCCTTATGAGCCCTGGCGGTGTTCATTCTCACATGAACCACGTCGAGGCTCTGGTCAAGATGGCTGCCCAGCATGGCGTCAAGACCGTTCGCGTCCACGCCTTCATGGATGGCCGCGACGTTGACCCGCAGTCCGGTGCCGGCTACATGAGCGAGTTCTGCGCCTTCCTGGCTAAGATCTCCGAGGAGACCGGTTGCGACGCTCGCGTTGCCACCGTTTCGGGCCGCTATTGGGCCATGGACCGCGACAACCGTTGGGAGCGCATCCAGCGCGCCTACGACGTCATGGTTAACGCGTCCGATGCCGATACCGACCCCGTTGCCGGTATCAAGGCCTACTACGAGAAGGATCCGCGCGGCGACGAGTTCGTCGAGCCTTTCGCGGCCCACAACGAGGGCATCCACGAGGGCGACGCGGCCATCTTCTTCAACTTCCGTCCCGACCGCGCTCGTCAGATGACCCGCGTGTTCACGGACAAGGAGTTCGATGGCTTTGAGCGCGAGCAGATTAAGCTTTCGCACTTCGTGACGATGACCGAGTACGATCCGACGTTTGACGTCGAGGTCGCCTTCCCCAAGACGTTCCCCGAGAACGTCCTGGCCGACGTTATCGCCGCCAATGGCCTGAAGCAGCTGCACACCGCCGAGACCGAGAAGTACGCCCACGTGACGTTCTTCCTCAACGGCGGCATCGAGGAGCCCAAGGAGGGCGAGGAGCGCGTGCTCGTCGCTTCCCCCAAGGTCGCTACCTACGATCTGCAGCCCGAGATGAGCGCTCCCGAGGTTACCGAGAAGCTTGTTGCCGCTATCAACGAGGATCGCGCTGATTTCTACATCGTGAACTTCGCAAACTGCGACATGGTTGGTCACACCGGTGTCTTCGACGCTGCCGTTAAGGCCGTCGAGGCTGTTGACGATGCCCTGTCCAAGGTTGTCCCGGCGATTCTCGCCAAGGGCGGCTTTGCGCTGATTACCGCCGATCACGGCAACGCCGATCACATGTTTGACGTTGCTTCCGACGGTTCCAAGCATCCGTTTACGGCTCACACCACCAACCGTGTGCCGTTCATCATCGTTGATGAGAAGGCGCAGCTCACCGGTATCGAGGACGGCCGTCTTTCCGATATCGCTCCGACCATGCTCACCATGGCTGGCATTGAGCCTTCCGCCGAGATGACGGGTCGCGTACTCGCCACCGAGGCCTAATAGAAAACAAATACCGTTTTCTAGTAAGGGGGTTGTCCGCAACCGGACAACCCCCTTTTTGGTATTTCTGCCATTTCTACCCCGTCCCCAAATGGCAGGTGGGGGAGTGCTGGGGGTTGTGGTACAGTACTGGAGTTTGAATTGTTCTATTAAGGAGCTTATCTATGGGTCCGTTTCAGATTCTTCTGTTTGTCGTTTGGGCTGTCTCTGCCGTGGCGTTGACGATTCTCGTCCTGATGCATTCCGGTAAGGGCACCGGCGTTTCGGATATGATCGCTAGCTCGCTGTATAACTCCAGCTCTGCCACGGGCGTCATGGAGCAGAACCTCGATCGCCTGACCGTCATCATGGCTGTCGTATTTGCCGTGTGTGTCGTTCTGTGCATGTTCTTCTTCCCGCAGGGCATCGTCGGCTACTAAGCATCGGCGTATATACGTTTGTAAAGGGTCCCGCACGTGCGGGACCCTTTTTGTTTACAGACTTGTAACAGAGTCAAAATATCCCCACATACTTCGCCCAACTAAAGAAATTCTCGACCGTTAACCGGAATTAGCCCCAAATCGTGAATAAAATGCGCTACTGTATTGCAAAACGTTGGCCTGTTGTGCATAACCAGCCATAGCAGCGGGCGGCGTTTTGATGGTTCGGATCGGATTGTCTCGACATGTGTCCGACTGAACATTTCTTTGTCCTATCTCATAAGGAGGATGGCATGGCTGATTCTATGTTCCACCAGCCCGTTATGGGTCGTCGCGCCTTTGTCGGCGGTACCCTTGCTGCGAGCTCCATGGCTTTTCTTGCCGCATGCGGCAAGAAGGGCGGCGACGCTTCCGGTTCTGAGTCCGGTTCGACGCTGAACTTCTACATCAACAACCCGGTCTGCATCGACCCCTACAACGTCCAGGAGGATCAGGGCACTCAGGTCGAGTACCAACTGTTTGATGCTCTGACCTCTTACGACGCCGAGAAGGGCAAGATCGTCCCGCTGGCTTGCGAGTCCTTCGAGGCCAACGACGACGCCACCGAGTTCACCTTCAAGATCAAGAAGGCCAAGTTCCACAACGGTGACGACGTTACCTCCAAGTCCTTCAAGCTCGCTTGGGAGCGTCTGGTCAACACCAAGTCGGCCATCGCTACCGAGTACGGTCCTTCCGAGGTCTCCTATCACCTTTCCATGGTCGAGGGCTATGACGATCTACTTGCCGGTAACGCTACCGAGCTCAGCGGTGTTACTTGCCCCGACGATGAGACCCTCGTCGTTAAGCTGTCTTCCGCTTACGCCGACTTCCCCTTCGTCGCCTCTCACCCGGCTCTGTCCCCGGTTCCCGAGTGCGCCGAGTCCGATGTTAAGAGCTTCTACCTTGCCCCGATCGGTAACGGCCCGTTCATGATGGACGGCAAGTGGGAGGATGGTCAGGAGATCAACCTCAAGAAGTTCGACGATTACTATGGCGACAAGGCCAAGATCGATGGCATCCACTTCCAGGTCATCAAGGACGTGGAGACCGCCTACAAGGAGTTCCAGGCCGGTAACCTTGACATCTGCGACGTTCCCGTTGCTCAGATCGACGCTGCCAAGAAGGATCGCGGCGTGTCCAAGGACGGCTACACCATGGGCGACGGCGAGCGCATGCTGCTCGGCGCCGAGCCTTCCACCTACTACCTGACCTGCAACACCACGGCCGAGCCGTTCAACAACGCCGACCTGCGCAGGGGTATCTCCCTGGCCATTAACCGTGAGGCCATCTGCAAGACCATCTTCAAGGGTACCCGTACCCCCGCCGACGGCATTGTTCCTCCGGGCATCGATGGCTACAAGGAGGGCGCATGGGAGTTCTGCGCCTACGACGTCGACAAGGCTAACGAGTACCTCGACAAGGTTGCTCCCGCTGGCGCTAACGGCGATCGTGGCATTAACGTGACCCTTTCCTACAACCAGGACGGTGGCCACAAGGAGATCATGGAGTCCATCATCGGCGACCTCGCCAAGGTCGGCGTTACCGCCGTCTCCGATACTCCTGAGTGGTCTGCGCTGCTCGAGCAGTACCAGAACTTCAACTATCAGTTCGGTCGTCTGGGCTGGATTGCCGACTACCCGATCATGGACAACTTCCTGTATCCGCTGTTCCACTCCGACTCCCTCGGTGGCGACAACCGCTCTGGTTACAACAACCCCGAGTTCGACGCCAAGGTCGACGAGGCCCGTACCACGGTTGACGACGAAGAGCGCGTCGCTAAGATGCAGGAGGCCGACGCAATGGTCGCTGCCGACTGCCCGGTCATCCCGGTGATGTTCTACACGCACACCATCGCTGGCTCCGACCGCGTCAAGTACCTCTACGTTGATCCGCAGAAGCACGCCGAGCTGGGTACCGCCGAGCTCGCCTAAGAGTTTGCAGCTTCCGTGAGGGTCAAGTATTTACGTAGACCTCATGGGAAACATACAGTTCTCCCTAACCTGGGGTAAACTGGCTGATGGTAATTTTGGGATGCCGGTCTGGCGATCGGCATCCCATTTAGGTTAATCCCTAGATAGGGGAGTGGTATGGGTAAGTACATCGTTAAACGTGTGCTTCAGTTCATCCCGGTATTTTTGGGCGTTACGCTGATTCTGTTCGCCCTCCAGAACATCGTGCCGGGAGATCCGATCAAGCTGATCGGTGGAGACAAGGCTCTGTCCCCCGAGGTGGAGCTTCAACTTCGCGTGCGCTATCACCTGGTCCAGGCGGACGAGGACGGCAACGCGATCCTTGACGAGAACGGCGATCCCGTTCCAACGTCGCTTGTGGACCAATACTTGAATTACATGAATGGTCTGCTTCATGGCGATCTGGGCAATTCGTATCAGCGCAAGCTGCCGGTTGCGGAAATCTTTGCTCAGAAGTATCCGTATACGGTTAAACTCGCCGCGTGCGCCATCGTGCTCGAGGCAATCATGGGTATCGGTGCGGGTATCATTTCGGCAGTAAAGCGTTACTCCTTCTGGGATATTTTGGTAACGCTGACCACGTCGATCCTCGTTGCCGTTCCTGCCTTCTGGCTCGGTATGCTGCTGCAGCTGTTCTTTGGCGTCATCCTTAAGGATGCCACCGGCGGCGCTTTCTCCATGCCGATTTCGGGTGCCGGCGGTACCAGCTCTCAGTATCAGGATTGGATGCACTATGTGCTTCCGACCATTACGCTGGCTTCGGTTTCGACCGCCTATGCTGCCCGCATCATGCGCTCGCAGCTGCTCGACGTCATGAACCAGGATTACATCCGCACGGCAAAGGCTAAGGGTCTCTCCAATCGCGCGATCATCATCAAGCATGCGCTTAAGAATGCACTCATCCCCGTCGTTACCTATATTGGTGTCGACTTCGGTGGCATGCTTTCGGGCGCCATCCTGACCGAGACGGTCTTTAACTGGCCCGGTATCGGCTCTGAGGTCTACCGCGCCATCAGCATGCGTGACTGGCCTATCGTTATGGGCGGCGTTACGCTCATCGTTGTCGTCGTTATGGTGATCAACCTGCTCGTCGACATTAGCTATGCATTCCTCGACCCGCGCATCCGCCTTGGCGGTCCGTCGGATAAGGCCTAAGGGAGGTACGTCTCATGCAGGAAACTGATTCTCAGTCTCAGGGGCAGGCTACCGCCACTAAGGCCGCATCTGCTCCCGCTAAGTCCCGCACGATGTGGGGCGACGCTTTTAAGCGTCTTCGTAAGAACAAGCTCGCTGTTATCGGTGTTTGCTGGATCATCATCGTCGTTGTGGTTGCCCTGACCGCCGACCTGTGGGCTAAGCCCTGGCTCGGGTCGCCGACGGCTTCCGACTCGACTACCATGGCCGAGACTTCGTTGCTGGCTCCGTGTGCCGAGCATCCGTTTGGTACCGACGCCCTTGGTCGCGACATTCTCGTCCGCGTTATCTACGGTGCACGCGTTTCGCTGTCCGTCGGCATTATGGCCACCGCCATCTCCACGGTGATCGGATTGGTCATGGGTGCTCTGGCCGGTTTCTACGGCGGAATCTGGGATACGATCATCATGCGCTTTGCGGATATCTTCCTAGCGTTCCCGTACGTGCTGTTCGTCGTCGCCATGATCGCCGTTATCGGCCGTGGTCTTCAGAATGTCTTTATCGCCATCGGTATTCTCGGCTGGCCTTCTATTGCACGCGTCTTCCGATCCGCGATCCTGACGGTCAAGGAAAACGACTATGTTGACGCTGCGCGCGCGATGGGTGCATCCGATGCTCGTATCGTCGTGCGTCACATCTTCCCGAACTCCGTTGCCTCCATCGTGGTCTACGCGACCATGAACATTGGTGGTGCCATTTTGACCGAGTCCGCTCTGTCCTTCCTCGGCATGGGCGTTATTCCGCCTACGCCTTCGTGGGGCTCCATGATTCAGGACGGTCAGCAGTATCTTCTGACTGCTCCCTGGATGATGATCATGCCCGGTCTGGCAATTCTCTCGACGGTGCTCGCCTTCACCCTGCTGGGTGACGGTCTGCGTGACGCCCTCGACGTCAAGATGAAGGACGCATAAGGATGAAGAAGAATAAGAACTATGTGGACCTGAAGGACCAGCCGGTTCCCGAGGGCCAGCATCTGCTCGAGGTCGATGACCTTAAGATGTATTTCCACACCGAGGATGGCGTCGTTCGCGCTGTCGACGGTGTTTCCTACACGCTCGATCGCGGCGAGACCCTGGGTGTCGTCGGTGAGTCCGGCTCCGGTAAGTCCGTGACCGCCATGACCATCATGGGTCTTATCTCGATGCCTCCGGGAAAGATTGAGGGCGGCGACGTTCGCTATCGCGGTCGTTCTATCCTCGAGATGACCGAGGAAGAGATGCAGCACATTCGCGGTAACGATATCGCGATGATCTTCCAGGATCCTATGACCTCCTTGAACCCGGTCTATAAGATCGGCAAGCAGGTGGGCGAGGGCCTTCGTCTGCACCGTGGCTACTCCAAGCAGGAGGCGCTCAAGCGCGCCACCGAGCTTTTGGACCTCGTGGGTATCCCCGAGCCCGAGAAGCGCGTCAATGAGTATCCGCACCAGTTCTCCGGCGGTATGCGTCAGCGCGTCATGATTGCTATGGCCCTTGCCTGCGATCCCGATATCCTGATTGCCGACGAGCCCACGACGGCTCTGGACGTTACCATTCAGGCTCAGATTATCGAGCTCATGCAGGAGATGCAGCAGAAGAACGGCAACGCCATTATCATGATTACCCATGACCTGGGCGTTGTCGCCGATATGGCCGACAAAATCATGGTTATGTACGCCGGCCGTCCCGTCGAGTTCGGTACTGCCGAGGAAATCTTCTACGAGAGCCGCCACCCCTACACCTGGGGCCTTATCCGCTCCATCCCGGAGCAGGCCATCGAGGAGAAGAAGCCGCTAACGCCGATTCACGGCAACCCGCCTTCGCTCATGAACTTGCCTGAGGGCTGCGTATTCTCTCCTCGTTGCCCCTATGCGACGGACAAGTGCCGCAAGCAGCGCCCCGAGCGCGTTGTCACCGAGTCCGGTCACTATTCTGCGTGCCATTATTCCGGTGACCCCGAGTTCCTCAAGAACGCCCCTGAGACGTCCCGCACGCGCAAAGATTCCAAGAAGGGAGGCGAGGCGTAAATGGCAGACAATAACGAGCGCACTCCGCTGCTGAAGGTCGAGCACCTTTCTAAGGAGTTCCCCGCAGAGTCCGGCATGTTCGCCAAGCGCTTCTCTAAGCGTGTCGTCTCTGCTGTGAATGACATTTCGTTCGAGATTTATCCGGGCGAGACCTTTGGCCTGGTCGGCGAGTCTGGTTGCGGTAAGTCCACCACGGGCCGCACCATCATGCGTCTGACCAAGCCGACGGCAGGTAAGGTGTTCTTCCAGGGCAAAGATGTTGCCGAGATGAGCAAGCATGAGATCAAGGACATGCGTCGTGAGATGCAGTTTATCTTCCAGGATCCTTATGCTTCGCTCAACCCTCGTATGACGATTGGTGAGATCGTCTCCGAGCCCATGACCATTCATGGTGTGGGCACCAAGGAAGAGCGTATCGAGCGCGTCCGTGAGCTGCTGGATGTCGTCGGTCTGAACCCCGAGCACATCAACCGCTATCCGCATGAGTTCTCGGGCGGCCAGCGTCAGCGTGTCGGCATCGCCCGCGCTTTTGCGCTGAAGCCCAAGCTGATTATCTGTGACGAGCCGGTATCCGCTCTGGATGTTTCCATTCAGGCCCAGGTTCTGAACCTGCTTAAGGAACTGCAGGACAAGTTTGGTACGGCGTATCTCTTTATCGCCCACGACCTGTCCGTCGTGCAGCACATCTCCGATCGCGTTGCCGTTATGTATCTGGGTAAGATGGTCGAGGTTTCGGATTGGAAGACGCTCTATAGCGAGCCTCACCATCCGTACACGCAGTCGCTGCTGTCTGCCGTGCCGGTGCCCGATCCGGATATCCAGAAGACCCGCAAACGCATCATCCTCGCTGGCGACCCGCCGTCGCCGCTGGATCCGCCGACCGGCTGCCGTTTCCACACGCGCTGCCCGATCGCGCAGGGCATCTGCTCCGAGAAGCTTCCTGAGTTTAAGGAAGTTGCCCCGGGCCACTGCTGCGCCTGCCACTTCGCGGAGCCGTTCCCGATCAAGGAATCGCACATCGACCTGTAGCCGGTTGTTATCGTCCGGGCCCGTGCTGGACTTAGTTTTCAGAACGTCCTCGACCATGGAAACCCCCTTATCCTGCTCCTTCGGAGCTGCGGATAAGGGGGTTTCCTGGTCTGCGGAATGTTCTGAAAACTAAGTCCAGCACGGGCCCTGTGTTACCACTGTAGAGGGGTGAGATTCCTTGATCGCTCACTTAATCTAATAGGAAATTGAGGGAGGCCGGAGCTTTAGCTCCGGCCTCCCCATATAAGGGCTCGGCTTTGCCGAGCCACCAAATTTGCATCAGCCCCAGAACATGTTTGAGAACTGTGCCTGGAGTATGTGTTGGTAGGCCCCGAATCGGTGCTGCCTCCCGGCGCATTCCGCAGGGGGAGCGATATTTTGCAGCACGAAGTGCGCAGCAAAATATCGCTCATGCCCGAGGACGTGCCGGGAGGCAGCACCGATTCGGGGCCGGACATGCGGATCTACCTGCGCAATTACAAATTCGTAAACTTTTTTGAAAAAAGTGCTTGCACAGTTCTCGAATCATAGGTTATTATCTTCCTCGTTGAACGCGCGGGTCCAACAAAACGAAGCGCGAATCAACAACATAGCATGTCGGAGTGGCGGAATTGGCAGACGCGCTAGCTTGAGGTGCTAGTGACCGCTTTTTGGTCATGCGGGTTCAAGTCCCGCCTCCGACACCATCGCATTTGAGAAGCCTCTTCGGAGGCTTTTTTGTTACCGATAGACGGTGGGGTCCACGATGGAAACGCTTGAACGCAACGAGTGGGCAGACGTTGCCCAACTAGTCGAGATCACGAGCGATGCTGTCATCATCTGCGAGCTCGACGGAACCATTCTGCATGTGAATAATCGCTTACTTGGTTTTATGTGCGAGGAACGCGCCGACGTCATCGGTGGAGATGTTAAAGACGTCCTGTACTCGTCCTCTTTTGAACGTGCGACGGAACATCGTCTGCCATTTGAAACTGATGGCTCCGAGAACGAACTGATGCTCAAACTGAGTGACGGCTCTTTTATTCCCGTCTTGGTTCGTGCGGGCTCCGTAACGCCTCCACGCATCTTTGGGCGCCGCGCACCACGTGTCCTGGTGGCGCTTCACAGTATCGAGGAACAGTATTCTCACGACCGGCAACTCAAGCGTGCGTTATCGGAGCTTAGAGTGGCGAACAAGCGTCTCTCTGGCACGCTCTCGGTCATTATGAGCACTGTGGGCTCCGATGAGTTACCCAGCCTGCTTGATACCGTTTTGAACCAGCTTGTAGGAACGCTCGATGCTTCGGGTGCCGCTATCTATTTTTCTGAGAGCGGCGGCTTTAAGCTTCGCGGTGTTTCCAAGGAGCTGCTCGACAGCTACCTGCCCGAGTTTTTGCCGTATGGCGCTGGCATTCCGACGTATGTTCTTCGCGAGTCGCGTGCTTGTCGCTTGTCGATTCAACAGGACCTTGAGGGCGATAAGGCCGCCTCCGGTATGTTCATGGACCTGGATAATCGTTCTAAGCACCTGTTGCGCATGCAGGATATGCCTCCGTACCGCAGTGAAATCTGTCTTCCCGTTTTTTACGGTACGCAGATCCTTGGCGTGCTGGAAGTTGGTTGGAAACGCCCCCAGGCACCGCTCGCCTATGACGTTAATGTGCTCGAGGTCATTTGCGATTACCTGTCTATCCAGCTGGTCGGCATGGCATCGAGCCTTCGCTCCCGTCGCACGGCCGAGCTTGGTCGTTCCCTCAATGTGCTGCGTGATGAGTTGTTTACCTTTCTAGACGATTCCGCCGCGGCTACCCAGGCGGTGTCGTCCGAGATCTGCAATATGCTCAACTGCCATTTTTGCCCTGTTGAGTATGACGCCAGTCTGGATTCCTACGTCATAGATTTTGAAGGCGGCAGTCGCGTTGCTTTGCCGGACGATCCCGAGAAGTTTTTCTTTTCCACGACGGCGCCAGCGGCACGTCTGGGGGCTGCCCCTGATGGCTTTGAGGCATCTGTTTTGGGCGGCACGAGTGCCGAGGACCTTAAACACGTCCGTATAACTCGCGTTGACGAATCGATGCCTATGGGAGGCTGGCTTAGAGCGCATGGCCTGCCTTGCCAGGGTCTCTACGTCGACGCCGGCATCGAGGCGGGGCGCCCACGCCCTGAGGGCGATGGCAAGCACAGTAACGACGCAATCGTTCCTGCTTCTGTTGCGAAGGGGCCGACGACGCGTGCGCTGCTGCTTCGTGATGGTAGCCAAGAGCCGATTGATGACCTTGAATATGACTACTTGGTGCACTTGGCTCATGACTTTGAACTGATCTATGAAGGCGAATCTCAAAAGCGTGAGGAGCGCCATATCGCTCAGACCCTCCAGATTGGCATGAGAAATTCACTGGGGGATGTTCCGGGAATCGCCGCCGATTCGGTGTACCTGTCGGCCACGAACTCGGCGTTGGTCGGCGGCGATTTCTATACGCTCATCCGTCTTCCCGACGATTGCGCCGTCATGATTCTGGGCGATGTGTCTGGCAAAGGCATTGAGGCTGCATCGATGTCCGCACTCGTCAAGACGGCCCTGACGGCATATGCCTGGGAGGGCGCTGGACCGGCCCGCATGGCACGCTCCCTTAACAGCATGCTTATGGGCTTTTCGAGGGTCGAGACGTTCGTGACGGCCTTTATCGCCAAGATTGACCTTAAAGCCGGACGCGCAACGTATTGTTCGGCGGGCCATCCTCCGACCATGGTCATCAGGCCAGAGTCGATGCCGCTGGGTGGCGGCGAGGCTCGTGGGGGAGAGGTCGAGCTGCTTGGATGCCAATCGGGGGTAATCGGTGCCTTTGAGAGCATGGTGTACGAGACAGGCGTGTTTACGTTCGCTCCTGGTGACATGCTATTTATGTACACCGACGGAACAATCGAAGCGCGTGACCGCTCGGGTGCTTTCTTTGGCGAGCAGCGCCTTCGCGACCTTCTGCTCTCTGTCTCGGGTGAGGGCGTGTCGGGCATTTGCGGCAAGGTCTTGGGCGAGCTTGACCGATTTACCGAATCGGCGCTGGACGATGACATTGCATTGGTGTCCCTTGAGTTTTTACGGGGTCGTTCATAGACGACGCTGGGCGGGCTGAATCCGTACGGTTGGGGAAACGAATGCATCGAGTGGGCTTTTTTGGGGAACCATGGTCGTATGAATGAGTGGAATGACATAGCGGTTTTGACGCCACCAGGCGATATCGACATCGCCACGGTGCCTGCGCTGCGTCGGCGGTTGGATGCTTTGATTGGCCGCGGCGTGCGTCGTGTCGTCATCAACTGTCAGGCTGTTAGCTTTATCGATTCGACGGGCTTGGCATTCCTGCTTACGCGCGCTCGTGAGCTCATGAGGCGAGAAGGCCTGCTTTCGCTCGTCAATGCATCGGGTGAAGTTGTTCGCTTTTTGGAGATTGCTCGTCTTGTCGATATCCTTCATGTCGCGGGGCCGGCACGGGAGTCTATTCCCGCCATTCCGGTGGGGGAGCTGCCTCGCTGGAGTAAGAGCGTCGAGGTCCGTCAGGGTATCGAGAATCTTCCATACTACCGACATCGCATCGCCGAACTCCTTGAATCGCTTCCGTTGCGCCGTGACGAGCGCTACGATGTCGCATTGGCGTCGGGGGAGGCGCTGGGTAATGCCTATGACCATGCGGGCGGTATCGGGTGCGTCCTGACGGTTCAGGCCTATGGCGATCGCGTTGTGGTTGAGGTACTTGATCGAGGTGTCGGCTATTCTATCGATGAAACGAGCGAACCGGTCGCATCAGAGGAGCGCGGCCGTGGTATCAAGCTTATGCGTATGCTCGTCGATAACGTGGAGGTTGCTCGTCGTACGGACGGCGCCGGCACGCGCGTGCAGATGGTGAAGCTGTTTAGCGGAGCGCTGGAGTCGTGTGCCTAGCCAATCGCTTAAGCGCGTTTAGCTACTAAGAACATGCGGCAGACAAGTTTTTTGAAAAAAGTACTTGCGTCTTTTGGACAACTCGCGTAAATTAATAACCCGCAAGCGGACATGGCTCAGTTGGTAGAGCACAACCTTGCCAAGGTTGGGGTCGCGGGTTCGAGCCCCGTTGTCCGCTCCATTGCATTTCCGGATCGTTTAGGCGGTCCTTTTTCGGCGAAGTGGCCAAGTGGTAAGGCAGAGGCCTGCAAAGCCTTTACCCCCGGTTCGAATCCGGGCTTCGCCTCCAAGCAACATCCGGGCGCTCCGGCGCCCGTTTTGTTTTACATATGCGGACATGGCTCAGTTGGTAGAGCACAACCTTGCCAAGGTTGGGGTCGCGGGTTCGAGCCCCGTTGTCCGCTCCAAACGCAGCAGCCCGACTACTACGGTAGCCGGGCTTTTTCGTACCCATCGCTTGGGCTCGAACCCGAGAGGGAGCGAGCGTTAAGCAAACGCGGAGCGTTTGTAGCGAGCTGGCGAGGACGCCGGCAGGCGGCCGAAGCCGGTGCGGATCCGCGAAGCGGATGCGCGGACGCCCCGTTGTCCGCTCCAACTATCTTACGCGGTTCTAACGAACCGCGTTTTTTGTTGACGCTGCGCGAGCCCCGGGTACCCCATCTTGCCCCTTAATCGTCGGTCGCGTACATAAAGTACGCTTCCCTCCTCTTTCGCGGCAACCTGGGGCACCCGGAGCCCGCTCGCTGTCGTGGCCGGGGGAGTGGGTCTTCCGTTCTTTTCACTAATCGGTCGATTCGTCCCGGGAGGTTCGAACCCGAGAGGGAGCGAGCGTTTTGGGGCGTGGCTGTGGCGTTGTTTGCCGCGAATGTCCGCTTTGGGCGTATCATCGTGGGCATCTCGCAAAACCTCGTTGCAAGGGAGTCGCACCCCATGGCTACAGAAAAGTCCTCTTCGCGCCCATGGATGTCCGATGCCGCGATTTATCAAATCTACCCGCGCTCGTTTAAGGATTCGACTGGTTCGGGTCTGGGCGATATCGCGGGCATTACCCAGCAGATGGACTATCTTGAGCGGCTGGGTATCGAGGCCATCTGGCTGAGCCCGTTTTACCCATCGCCTCTCGTCGATGGCGGCTATGATGTGGCGGACTACTGCGATGTCGACCCACGTCTCGGGTCGCTTGACGACTTCGATGACATGATCACTGCGGCTCACGCGCACGGCATCAAGGTCATCGTCGACATCGTGCCCAACCATTCGTCCAACCAGCACCCCTGGTTCAAAGCCGCTCTTGCCGCCGGCCCCGGATCGCCCGAGCGCGCCCGTTATATCTTCCGTGATGGTCGCGGCGAGCATGGCGAGCTGCCTCCCACCAATTGGAATGCCAACTTTGGCGGCCCCGCCTGGACGCGCGTCGCGGACGGTCAGTGGTATCTGCACATGTTTACGCCCGAGCAGCCGGACTTTGACTGGTCGTGCCCCGAGGTTCATGCGTTCTTTTGCGACGTCCTGGCGTTTTGGAGCGATCGAGGCGTCGATGGCTTTCGCATTGATGTGGCGCACGGTCTCGCCAAGGATCTCGACCGCGATGACCTCGACCGGTGGCATCTCGCCGAGGGCGATGACATGGTTGACGACGGCACCCATCCGCTGTGGGACCGCAACGAGGTCCACGAGATCTATCGCGAGTGGCGCCGCGTGTTCGACCGCTATGATCCGCCACGCAGCGCCGTTGCCGAGGCGTGGGTGCTGCCCGAGCGCCAGTATCTCTACGCGCGTCCCAGCGAGCTTGGCCAGACATTCAACTTTGAGTTTGCCAAGGCCACTTGGACCTATGATGACATGCACGCTGCAATCGAGGAGGGCTTGAAGGCAGCTATAGAATCCGATTCCGCCTCGACCTGGGTGCTCTCCAACCACGACGTGCCGCGCGTGGCGACGCGCTATGCCCTGCCGCAGATCAAGGCGACGCGCTACCACCAGATTGCGCTCGACTGGCTCTTACGCGACGGGTCGTCTTATGACGAGGACCGTGAACTCGGCGAGCGCCGCGCGCGGGCGGCCCTTTTGCTCGAGCTGGCGCTTCCGGGCTCGGCATACGTGTATCAGGGTGAGGAGCTCGGCCTTTTTGAGGTGGCCGATATCCCGTGGGCCGCACTCGAAGATCCTACTGCGACCAATACGCACGGACCGAAGCGCGAGAAGGGGCGCGACGGCTGCCGTGTGCCCCTGCCGTGGGTGGCGGCGGACGATCCCGCGCAGGGCGGATCGTTTGGGTTTTCACCGGCGGACGCCGATGCGGCGCCCCATCTGCTGCAGCCTGCATGGTTTTCCGATTACGCTGCCGATAGGGAAGAAGCGGACCCGACATCGATGCTTGCGCTCTATCGTGACGCCCTCTGGCTGCGGCGCAAGCTGCGCGGGTGCGCCAACGATCTTAAGTGGCTTGATCTTGACGGACGCACCGGCCTTGCGGATGGTGCCGAGGGCGCTGAGGGTGGCGTCATCGCCTATCGCCGCGACAACGGCTGGGCGTGTGTGACGAACTTCGGTGCAGCACCCGTGGAGCTGCCGGCGGGCAGGGTCCTGCTCACCTCATCACCGCTTGTAGACGGCAGGCTCGCGCAGGACAGTTCTGCCTGGATCATGCTCGCTGAGTTGTAGGGGCCTCTTGCGGCGAGTTTGCGTTTGCCTGTGCTTTCCGTGGTGGCTGATGTCTTTGCGAGGTTCGCGAGGGCGTCGCAAAACTTTTCAAAAAAAGTTCTTGCATAGGATGCGGGTATCACGTAAGATTAATCCTCGTAAGCGGACATGGCTCAGTTGGTAGAGCACAACCTTGCCAAGGTTGGGGTCGCGGGTTCGAGCCCCGTTGTCCGCTCCATTTGGGCGTTTAGCTCAGGGGGAGAGCGCTTCCCTGACACGGAAGAGGTCAGAAGTTCAAATCTTCTAACGCCCACCAAATGTTCGCAGCCCAGAGGCTATGTCCTCTGGGCTGTTTTGTTTTGGTCGCCAAATGGGTCGCCAAATCGTCGGCAAAAGGTACCTCGATTCATGAAAGAGCGGTTCTGAGCGTCAGTTTAGCCTTGTCATCTCAATCGAGTGGGGTTGACCATTTTGAACATAACCGTGCACCTCGTTGACGTTTCTGCGATCGATCCCGGCGAGACCGTTGATATGGCATCAATCGCGGGACGTTATGCCTCGCGTGCCTCCAATGGTGATCTCCCCATTGCGTCTCGGAGGGAAGCTGCGGGCGTGGGTCTGCTGCTTCGCGACGCCCTGGGTGTCTTCGACGACACCCAGCTTGCGCGTTCTGCTTTCGGCAAGATCGAGCTTGCGGATGGGGAGGCCCCCTCTATTTCCATTTCACATGGCGGAAGCGTGGCCGTCCTCGCTGTTTCCGATGTTGCTCGGTCGGTCGGAGGACCTATTGGCGTGGATATCGAGGCGGTCGATGAGATTGTACCTATTGCGGTTGAGCGTATGGCGAGCTCAAGGGAACGGGCGTGGATTGACGCTGCGGCAGATTCGCAGGAACGCGCCTTTCGGCTGTGTCGGGTTTGGACGCGTATCGAAGCCGTCCTGAAAGCGGAGGGGTCCGGCTTTTCAATCGATCCCCGCAAAGACGGGTTGCCGAGCGGATGGTTTACTTCCTCGGTGGTGTTTGGCCAGTGTGTCATCTCTTGTGCAGCGCGTTCTATGCCCCATATCGCCATTGAGGAGCATGCCTTTCGGGTAGCATAGTAGCCAATCGCCAACAGGGGAGGCCTTCTATGTCACTGAACGCTAAAAACGATATTGCTTCGCGGATCGAAGGCGCCGTCTTTGAACTTATGGCGACAACGCCTGTGCAATCGATTAAGGTCACCGACGTACTCCGTCTTGCCCATACATCAAAATCAACCTTCTATCGTTGTTACCGCTCTGTCGATGATGTGGTCAAGCGCTTTGAAGATGAGCTGCTCCAGAACATGCAAGACATTAACGACGTTGCCCTTGAGGCTCGTTTTGGTGATGCGCAGCTTGATCCCACGCCCACGATGATCAAGCGCATGGAAATCCTCAAGGCCAATCGCTCGAAAGTCCTGGCGCTTAACAGCGATAACGGTGATCCCGTGTTTGCACACAAGGCAACGATCTTCATGCATGACTATTTTCGCGATCGTTTGCGGCCGACGTTTTCAGATGAGACGGACCTCGATCTGTATCTTGCTTTTGCGCTTGCGGGCCACCATAACCTCATCCAGTATTGGCTCGAAGTCCGGCCTGACCTTGAGGCACGAACCGTTGCCGCCGCGCTCAATCGCATGTTCTACGCACCGCTCTTTGTCGACGATGCATCGCGCCATTGGCATCCGCGGATCCCTGATTTCGATAATACGCTCGGATGAACGGTCGCTATTTACGGGTAAATGGTTAGATCTATGGCGGTGTCATAATGATTTGCCGAATCCTTGCATTATTGATAAGACCATTTACCTGCTATTTGGAACGTTTTTGCCCTATGGGTCTCAAATGATGGGACACATAGGGCCTTTTTGTCC
This sequence comes from Collinsella aerofaciens, assembly GCF_040910265.1. GTDB lineage: Bacteria > Actinomycetota > Coriobacteriia > Coriobacteriales > Coriobacteriaceae > Collinsella > Collinsella aerofaciens_BK. Next base: position 50,205 of record NZ_JBDGAW010000007.1, read on the forward strand.
CATACGTCCTGTCTTGCCCCTCGTAAACTAAAGTCACGTTCAAGAGAACCACTGCAGTAGTTCAACGTGTGACGGCACAGAAAAGCCGCGAGCGCTCTCTCACCTTCGCTCGCGGCTGGACTGCGCCATCACTCCGTACACCTTCACATGATTAGGATGTGATATTCAGTGGTTACGCTCGGAAAGAACATGCGCAGCGTCTCGATTGTAGGCGTGGGCTGCACCCCGTTCAAGGATTTTGAGGAACATCCCGAGACCCAGGGTATTGGCGAGGGCGAGGCGTTTGGCTATGCGGCCCTCGAGGCAATTACCGATGCCGGTCTTGAGCCCCGCGATATCGACTTTTTCTATCACGGCAGCGCCAATCCCTATCTCGTTGGCGATTGCATTACCCCCAACATGCAGGTTGCCGATTGGTTTGGCGTTCGCGCCAAGGGTTCCGTCCATCATTCCGAGGCTTGCTGCACGGGCTACGTCGCCCTTGAGCAGGCCGTGATGGCAGTCGCCTCCGGTGCCTACGATGTCGTCCTTACGGGTGCCTGCGATTTGGCTTCGACCCTTCCCGTTGAGCATATGCCCTCGCATATTCGCCAGGACTTTACGCTCGACGTCATGATTCCCTCGCTCGATAAGATCTATGACCGCGCGTATGGTCGCCCGCTCGATGGCGCCTTTGGCGTGTCGTTCGACAACTGGATCAACGAGTATTCGATGCAGTACGACCTTACCGCCGATCAGATCGATGACGCCCTGAACGGCCTTACCAAGAGCCTTCGCCGCGGTGCCGTCCTGAATCCCCTTGCGTGGTATGAGACCACGGTCGAGGAGGATGCGAAGGCAGCTGGGTTCGATACCGCCGACGAGTATCTCAAGAGCATGTACAACCCGCGCGTTACGCAGTACCTGCGCGTTACCGGCTTTGAGAAGAAGTGCGACGGTGCCGCCGCTGTTGTCGTGATGCCCACGGAGAAGGCCAAAGCCATGGGCATGCCGTATGCGCCTATTGAGGTGCTGGGTACGGGCGCCTCTGCCGTCGAAGCCGGCCTGCTTCACAACGAGCACTGGGCTACCGAGCTTGCTGCCAAGCAGGTCTACGACCTTACCGGCGTGAGCCCCGATGAGATCGACCTGTTTATGTGCAATGACTTCTTCCTGGCTTCCGAGATCGTCTCGGCCGAGGAGTGCGGCTATATTCCGCGCGGCGAGGCTTGGAAGTATGCGATCGATGGCCGCACCGCTTTTGACGGCGATAAGCCCATCAACCCGCACGGTGGCCGTTGCAACTTCGGCCACGCTCATGGCGCATCCGGTATCGCCGATATCGTCGAGGCCGTCAAGCAGATGCGCGGCGTCGCCGGTGCAACCCAGATGAAGAAGATTCCTGAGACGGCCTTCCTGCGCGGTTTTGGCGGTTCTCAGAATGTGCGCTGCCAGATTCTTCGTACCGTCGCCTAAGCGACCGCGGTTTTCGATTTCCCATAAGGAGTATTCTCATGCAACTCAAAGATATGGAGCCCGTGGTCAAGAAGTTCTACACGGGTCTTGAAGAGGGCATCTATTGGGCACGTCAGTGCCCCGAGTGCGGAGCCGTCGAGTTTCCGCCTCACCTTGCCTGCAATGCCTGCGGCTACCACAAGACCGATTGGGTCCAGGTTTCCGGTCACGGCCATCTGATCGATTTTACCCTGCCTGGTCCGCAGAACGACAAGCCCTACCTCAAGGAGTATGGCAAGTACGCCTACGGCGCCGTCGATATTGACGAGGGTTCTCAGTACACCTACGTCATCTACGGCATTACCAAGAAGAAGGCCCCCGAGATCCGCGCCAAGCTCATGGCGGGCGAGACCGTGGGCGTCCATGCCAAGGTCATCGACCGACCGGGCTACAAAGAGCTCACGTTCGAGCTTGACGACTAGGCTTTCACACTAGGCTTTCACCCCTATAACAATTCGCTTCCTCTCTTAGGCCACGGCGGGACCCATGTCTCCAGCCCGCCGTGGCTACCCCTCTTTTTAATTAGAAAGGCGCCATCATGAACGAAGAACTCACTCAGCAGATCTGCGATTTTGCCAAGTCCGCTTACAACTATGACGGTGATGTGACCCCCGAGACGACGTTTGAGACCCTGGGCAAGGGCTCGATGAAGATGATCGCCCTGACCTCCATGATCGAGAACGAGCTCGATGCCGAGGTCCCCGTTCGCGAGGTCATGGTCATGAAGACCGTCGGCGAGCTTATCGAGCGCACTGCCGAAGAGATGGAGTAGCTGCCATGGACCTGATGCAGACCCTGCGCGAGCGGGCTGCCGCCAAGCCTATGCGCGTTGCTTTTCCCGAGGGCGAAAACGAGACCATGATGCAGGCGGTCGCAAAGATCGCCGCCGAGCATCTTGCCGAATGCGTGCTGGTCGGCGACGGCAGTAAGCTCAAGGAGCTTGCCGACGAGCGTGGTATCTCCCTTGACGGCATCGAGATTGTCGATGTGACCGACGAGGAGGCGAACGCCGCTTGCTGCGAGCGCTATCTTTCGCATCCGGATTGCAAGTTTAAGCCCAAGGGCGCCGCGCGCCGTATGACGCGTCCGCTTGAGCGCGCCCTGATTTTGCAGGTACTCGGCGATGTCGACGTAATGTTCGCCGGCATCGATAACGCCACGGGCGATATTATCCTGGCGGGACAGACTATCGTCGGCCTTGTCGATGGCGTCGATACCGTAAGCTCTTGCGGCATTGCCGATATTCCCAACTGGACTGGCGGCGAAGGCGGCCTTTTGGCTTTTGGCGATTCTGCCGTTTGCGTTGACCCCACGAGCGAGGAGCTTGCCTCAATCGCGATTTCGTCGAGCGAAACGGTGCGCTCGCTGACCGGATGGGATATCCGTTGCGCGCTGCTTTCGCATTCGACTGACGGCTCGATGGATAACGAGCTTGTCGACAAGGTACGCCGCGCTCGCGAGATTGCCAACGATCGCCGTCCCGACCTTGCCATCGATGGCGAGTTCCAGTTTGATTCGGCGATTAACCCCAAGGTTGCGGCCAAGAAGGTACATCGTGAGTCCGCTGTTGCGGGACAGGCCAACGTGGTCATCTGGCCTGATATCAACGTGGGCAATATCGGCGTCAAGATCATCCAGAACCTGACCGGCGCCAATGCTTACGGCCCCATGCTTCAGGGCTTCAAGAAGATCGTGTGCGATTGCTCGCGCTCTGCGCCCGTCGACGAGATCGTCGGCAACGTGGTGATGAGCTGCGTGCGCGCCCAGGCGCTTAAGGAGGCTTAGGGTATGTCCGATAAAAAGACTCCCTGGCGCGTCCTGGTAATCAACCCGGGTTCCACTTCCACAAAGGTGGGCGTTTTTGAGGGTGACGAGTGCAAGCTCAGCAAGAACGTTGCACACGACGCGAAGGACCTCGCCCAGTTCGATGGGGTTTCGGCTCAGATGCCGTATCGCTGCGATCTGATTCTTGGAGCACTGGATGAGGCGGGCCTGAAGCTCGAGGACTTTGATGCATTTGTCGGTCGCGGCGGCGGCTTGCTTTCGCTGCCCGGCGGCACGTATGCCATCAATGAGGTCATGCTCGAGCATGCCCGCGTCGGTGCGAACGGCATTCAGCACCCGGCGCAGCTGGGTCCCCAGATTGCCCATGAGTTCGCTTCAAAGACGGGCAAGCCCTCTTTTGTGGTGAATCCTCCCGATACCGATGAGCTATGCGACCTCGCACGTATGACGGGCATTAAGGGCGTGTATCGAAACGTGCACCTGCACGCCCTTAATCTTAAAGAGACCGCCATCCGCTATGCGGCAAAGCTCGGTCGCGCATATGACGAGTGTAACTTTATTGTTTGTCATATCGGCGGTGGCATTTCGATCTCTGCTCACCTTAAGGGCAAGATGGTCGACGGCAACGACATCGTCGGCGGCGAGGGCCCCATGGCGCCGACGCGCTGTGGCTCGGTCCCCGCAATCGAGGTCGCGAAGTATACGGCGGAACATGGCCTCGACGTTGCCCGCGCCCATTGCATGAAGACCGGTGGCTTCGTTGACCTTTTGGGTACGTCCGATGCCATCGAGGTGTGTGAACGTGCCGCTGCGGGCGATAAGGCTGCAGCACGCGCTTGGGATGCAATGGTTTACCAAATCTGCAAGTGGATTGGCGAGATGGCCTGCGTGCTGAAGGGCGACGTCGACGGCATCTTGCTCGGAGGCGGCATGGTCCACAGCAAGGAGCTCGTTGCCTCGATTGAGGAATGCTGCTCTTGGATCGCTCCCGTATCGGCTTATCCCGGCGAGTTTGAGCTCGAGGCGATGGCGTCTGGCGCCTGCCGCGTGCTCGATGGTGTCGAGGAAGCGCTCGTGTACAGCGGAGAACCCGTGTTCACCGGATTCAACGACTAATAGTGCTGTGTTTGGGGCGGCCGCTGGTGATGTCTGGCCGCTCCGACCCTTTTCTTTAAGTGTAAGGATGGATCATGGATAAAACCAAGATCAAGTACCTGGTGGGCATTTACGCAGCCGCCATGTGCATCATGGGCATGCTCGTGCCCGTCCCTATCGTGGCCTCTGTTGCGGCGGCATTTCCCAACGAAAACATCGCTGCCGTCCAGATGATCATCGGCATCATCCCGTTGATGATGGCGTTGTCCGCCATGCTCGTCTCTTCACAGCTTGCCTCTCGCGTGTCCAAGAAGAAGACGACGCTCGTCGGTCACATTATCGTGATGCTGGCAGGCGCCTCGGTGCTGGTGTTCCACGACTCGCTCGGCCAAGTCTTAGCGGCTTCTGCTGTCATGGGCCTTGGTCTCGGCGCCGTGCAGAATTCAACGGACGCTCTTATCGCGGATTACTTTGGCGGAAAGCAGCGCTCGTTTGTCATGGGCATCTACTCCACTTTTGTTGCACTGGGCGGCATTATCTGGACGATGGTTTCCGGCATCTTGGGTTCTGCCGAGTGGTTCCACAGCTATGCGGCGTACTTCATCATGATCATTTTCATCGTAATCGAGGCTGTTTGCCTTCCTGAGGGTCGTCTTGAGCCCAAGCGCAAGGTCAACGTGTTTGCCAATATGCCTAAAGAGGTCGCGATTATCACGCTCATGAGCTTTGTGTTCGTACTTACGTTCCAGCTCTTCAGCTCCAACGTTTCGCTGCTTGTTGTAGGTCGCGGCTTTGGCGGTACCGTGGAGGCCGGTCTTGCCTCTACCGTTATGACCGTTGCCGGTATTGCGGCTGGTCTTTTGGTCGGTCCGCTGTTTGCCAAGTTTAAGAACCTGGCTATGCCGATCGCGTGGGGCGTGACGCTCGTCGGCCTGGGCCTGACGCTGGTTGCGCCCGCCTTTATGGTGCTGTGCGTTGCGGGTTTTGTCGTTGCGCTGGGCAAGGAGACCTACGTGCCGCTGGAGGGCAATTTTGCCGCCGGCAACTCTGCCCCCGAGGGACGTGCGTTTAACCTCGCCATTGGCATGGCAGGTATCAACTTTGGCATGGCATTGTCTCCCATTGTGTTTGAGGCCGTGACGTCGCCGTTTGGTGCAACGATTGACCAGAAGTTCATCGCCGGCATGATCGTCTGTGCGGCTTGTGTCGTCTTTGGCGCCATTAAGTATCGCAAGCTCACCCCGGCCCAGCTTGCCGAGGCCGAGAAGATGGCGGCCGGCGGCGAGGCGGAGTAGCCGCTCGAGTAGTTGCTTTGCCGTACATCATGTTTTATCGGGGCCGCCGACATATGCCGGCGGCCCTCTTTCTATCAATGACTTTGAAAGGCTTACGGCTATGAAGTTACCTGTCAGGCGCGTTATCGGTATTCTCAACGGCTTCTTTAACCCGCTATTGCTCTGCGCGTTTCTCCCCATCATTGAAGGGGCGCCTGGCTTGGATCTGACGGGCCCCACGGGCTTTTGGGGACAACTCATCGTGGCCACGGTGATCGCCGAGGTTCTGAGCGCACTCCCGCTGTTTGGCAAAACGGTTGGTATGTGCCTGGACTTTTTTGGTTTTGAGCAGGGGAGTGCATCACACAAGATCGCCGGTACGGTCATCGGTGCCACGCTCCTTTTTATGGTGATCGGTTTTGGCGAGATTGCCTTCCAGGGAGGATTCGGAACGATTGAAGGCCGTACGTTCTTCGCGCGTTGGGCCGGCCTCGTCACAAAGGGATGGGCCTTTGTGGTTATCGCCGGCGTGCTGCTCGATCCCTTTACAGCGGCTCTCGGCCGCATGATGGTTCGCGAAGAGAGGTAATAGATCCTCGCCTATCGAATGCCGGCGGACGGGGCGCCGGGGCTGTAGTCTTCCGAGCGTTTACAGTCCTGTCGCTCTGTCCGCCGGCATTCGACCGCAACATGTTGGTCAAGCATAATCTTTTGGATTCTTTTGGCGTGAGCGGCTTGGTTTTGGTAGGATTTGTCGGCGGCGCGGTTGAGGGGGTTTCAAAACTGCCGTGCAGGTAGTCGAGCTGATAACGTTTTAGCACTCTGCCAAGAGCCCTTCATTTTTAATGCGTTTGCAAAATGACTAATTGCTTTGACCTGCTGAAACACTATATGTTGTGTTTGACCTAAAAAAAGAATACAGGATATAGATGCCTCTTTGTCGTATGATAGATGGCGGACAGAGAACGAAGACCTTAACTGCCTCTTTTGAACGTGTCCTTGAGCCGCTTGATCGGCTTCTGGGAATGTCCGCATGGAGGCTTATGGTTTATCGAGAACACAGATTGCGCGACGGCGCCGCAAGACAGGGACAGGCCCTGCCGGGCATCGTTTGGCTCTGAAGCGCAATGAGGCTACGATGCGAAAGAGGCAAGAGGATGAAGATCATCAAGCGCAGCGGCACCGAGGTTGTCTTTGACATCGATAAGATCGTCAATGCCATCCGCGCCGCCAACTTGGAGGTCGAGGAGAGCTCTCGTCTAACCGACCGCCAGGTGGTTTACGCGGCACAAAACGTCGCCGAGGCATGCGAGAACGCGGGCCACACCGTTTCGGTCGAGGAGATCCAGGATTTGGTCGAGGACGAGATCATGCGTCTCGACTGCTACGAGGTTGCCCGCCACTACATCATCTATCGCTATGTTCAGAGCCTGAAGCGCCAGAAGAACACGACCGACGACAAGATTTTGTCGCTGATCGAGTGCAATAACGAAGAGGTCAAGCAGGAGAACTCTAACAAGAACCCGACCGTCAATTCCGTCCAGCGTGACTATATGGCCGGCGAGATTTCCAAGGACCTGACTCAGCGTGTGCTGCTGCCCCAGGAGATCGTGGATGCCCACAATGAGGGCCTGATCCACTTCCACGATTCCGACTACTTTGCCCAGCACATGCATAACTGCGACCTGGTGAACCTGGAGGACATGCTCCAGAACGGCACCGTTATCTCGGGCACGCTGATCGAGAAGCCGCACAGCTTCTCGACTGCCTGCAACATCGCGACGCAGATTATCGCCCAGGTTGCTTCCTCCCAGTACGGCGGCCAGTCTATTTCGCTGACCCATCTCGCCCCCTTTGTTGAGGTGAGCCGTCAAAAGATTCGCGGCGAGGTTGCTCGCGAGCTCGAGGAGCTCGGTGTTTCGGCATCTGCCGAAAAGGTCCGTGAGGTCGTTGAGGACCGTCTGCGTGACGAGATCCGTCGCGGCGTCCAGACGATTCAGTATCAGGTCGTGACCCTTATGACCACAAACGGCCAGGCGCCGTTTGTGACGGTCTTTATGTATCTCAACGAGGCTCGCTCAGCGCAGGAGAAGCACGACCTTGCCATGATTGTGGAGGAGACGCTTCGTCAGCGCTATGAGGGCGTTAAGAACGAAGCCGGTGTGTGGATTACCCCGGCATTCCCCAAGCTTATCTATGTACTCGAGGACGATAACGTTCACGAGAATTCCCCGTACTTCTACCTGACCCAGCTGGCTGCCAAGTGCACCGCCAAGCGCATGGTGCCCGACTACATCTCCGAGAAGAAGATGCGCGAGCTCAAGCTGTCTAAGGGCGAGACCGCCGGCAACGGCGATTGCTACACCTGCATGGGTTGCCGTAGTTTCCTGACGCCCGACCGTTCGGGCAACGGCTTTAACAATGTCGCCAACGCGCTGAACTATGACCCGACCAAGCCTAAGTACTATGGTCGCTTTAACCAGGGTGTTGTGACCATCAACCTGCCCGATGTCGCGCTGAGCTCGCATCAGGACATGGACAAGTTCTGGAAGATCTTCGATGAGCGCCTTGAGCTGTGCCATCGTGCCCTGCTGTGCCGTCATGAGCGCCTGATGGGCACGCTTTCGGATGCCGCACCGATTCTGTGGCAGTACGGCGCCCTGGCGCGTCTGAAGAAGGGCGAGACGATCGATAAGCTGCTCGTGGGCGGCTATTCCACCATCAGCCTGGGGTATGCCGGCCTGTATGAGTGCGTCAAGTACATGACGGGCCACAGCCACACCGAGAAGGAGGGCACGCCCTTTGCCATGGCCGTCATGCAGCGCATGAACGACAAGTGCGCCGAGTGGAAGGCCGAAAGCGATATTGACTTCTCGCTGTACGGTACCCCGCTTGAGTCGACGACCTACAAGTTCGCCAAGTGCCTGCAGCGTCGTTTTGGCATCATCCCGGGCGTGACGGACAAGGGCTACATCACCAACAGCTACCACGTCCACGTGTCCGAGGAGATCGACGCATTCGACAAGCTCAAGTTCGAGGGCATGTTCCAGCAGCTTTCGCCGGGCGGTGCCATTTCCTACGTCGAGGTTCCCAACATGCAGGACAACCTCAAGGCTGTCATCCGCGTGATGCAGTACATCTACGACAACATCATGTACGCCGAGCTCAACACCAAGAGCGACTACTGCCAGGTGTGCGGCTACGATGGCGAGATCAAGATTGTCGAGGATGACGGCAAGCTGGTGTGGGAGTGCCCCAGCTGCGGCAACCGCGACCAGGAGAAGATGAATGTCGCCCGTCGCACGTGCGGCTACATCGGTACCCAGTTCTGGAACCAGGGTCGAACCGAGGAGATCCGCGACCGCGTGCTGCATCTCTAATACCGCTCCGGGGCTGAACCGAGAGGGCCGCTTGGGCATTTGCTCGCTATTTCGGACAGTCCTGCGCAAGACGAAGGCCACATTAAGTGGCCTTCTTTGCGTGCGGAACTCATATCGAGCAAAAGCCCAAGCGGCCCTCTCGGCTCAGCCAAGTTGACGTAGCTGAGATGCAGCGCGCGGTCTGCTCACTCCTCGAAGTTCTTAGCGGAAATAATTCGAGCTGCAGCTGCGATTTACTTGCGATAGCGGTTGAGCCGCAACCCAGTTTTTATTGGACCTCGAACCCTATGCTCGATGTTCGCTTCGTTCATTGAGTTACCCTTTGCATGAGGCCGGGACATATCGTCCCGCCCGCAGTTTCGCAGGCCGAAGGCCGAGAATGTTTGAGGACGGGATGATATGCCCCGGCCTCCCGGGAGAGTTACCTATGAACTACGCGAACATTAAGTATTTCGACATTGCTGATGGGGAAGGCGTTCGTACTTCTCTGTTTGTGAGCGGGTGCCGTCGTGGGTGCAAGAATTGCTTTAACTCTGTTGCGTGGGACTTTGCTGCGGGCGAGCCCTTTGATCGTGCCGTCGAGGACAAGATTATCGAGAGCCTCGATCATCCCTTTATTGACGGCCTGACGATTCTGGGTGGGGAGCCCATGGAACCCGAGAACCAGGCGGGGCTCGTTGAGTTTGTCGAGCGTGTTCGTGCCGCTTATCCTGCGGGGTCAGGAAAGACCATTTGGTGTTTTACCGGCGACGTGCTCGAGGAGCTTATGCCGGGTGGTCGTCACCATACTGAGGTGACGGACCGTATCCTTGCCTGCCTCGACATGTTGGTGGATGGCCCGTTTGTTCAGGATCTTTATGATATCTCGTTGCGCTTTAGGGGCTCGAGTAACCAGCGTGTGATCGATATGAACGCTACGCGCGACCGCGCTGTGCGTGAGGGCGTTGCGCTTTGCGACGCTGTGCAGCTTTGGCGGGACGATCCAGTCTATTCGACCCATACTATGTAGCTTGTGGTCGATGCCGGAGGGCGTGGTACCATAGCGCGAACGTGAAATCGGAAAAGTGAGGCCCAGATGGTCGATCAGGAAAAAGTCGAGGCCGCCATTAAGCTGTTGCTTGAGGGCATAGGCGAGGACCCAACTCGTGAGGGCCTGCTGGAGACCCCGGCGCGCGTTGCCCGTATGTATGGTGAGATCGCCGGCGGCATGGACCAGAGTGCCGAGGAGCACCTGTCCAAAACCTTTGCCGTCGCTTCGAACGATTTGGTTATCGAGCGCGACATTACGTTCTACTCGCTGTGCGAACATCATCTGCTGCCGTTTTATGGCAAGGCCGCCATTGGTTATATCCCTAACGGTCGGGTGGCTGGGCTTTCCAAGCTCGCCCGCACGGTTGAGGTTTATGCCCGCCGTCTTCAGCTGCAGGAGCAACTGTGCACACAGGTTGCCGATGCCCTCATGGATTATCTCGCTCCCCAGGGAGCGATTGTGTTGATGGAGGCCGAGCATATGTGCATGACGATGCGTGGCGTGCAAAAGCCCGGCACCAAGACCGTGACGCTTGCTCGCCGCGGCGTCTTTGAGACCGATCCCGCGCTCGAGGAGCGTTTCTTTAGGATGCTGGGCCGCTAACCATGAGAGTCGTCAACGACTTTACATCGAAGACCGATGAGGGGACGTCGCGTCGCGGCTTTATGGCTTCGGGCCTGGCCCCCTTTGGTGCCATGCCTCGCATTGATTACATTTGTGCCAACGGGCTGTTCCGGCGGCACCTGGGCAACATCGTACAGTTGGAATCGGGGCGCATCTTCTGCCGCCACGGTATTGACCATCTGCTCGATGTCGCTCGCATTATGTGGATCAAGAATCTCGAGGAGCAGCTCGAATTTGACCGCGAGGTCATCTACGCCACGGCACTTCTTCACGATATCGGCAAAGATGAACAGTATGAATTGGGTATATCCCATGATGTTGCAAGCGAACGCGTCGCTGATGCGATTCTCGGCGGCATGCCCGATGACGTGGCGTTTGAGCCGGCCGATGCCGCAGCCATTAAGACGGCCATTCTGGGCCATCGAAAGCTGCGCGTGAACAGCCAACCGCTTGAGCGTCTGCTCTATGCGGCCGACAAAGCGTCGCGCGCCTGCTTTGCATGCCCCGCGCGCAATGCTTGCAACTGGAGCGATGATAAAAAGAACCTGTCGATTCGCGTGTAGTTAGTTTGCGCGGTCGGGGTTCTAAACGAAGGAGACGATCGCGATGAGTAACAAGAAACTGCCCGAGAATGCAACCAAGACTGAAGGCGCCGAGCTCGCCCGCCGTGGAAGGGGCGAAATATCCACCGCAACGGCGGTGCCCCATGTGAGCTATGACGATTTGCGCCATGCCGATCGTATTGTCATTGACGGCCTTGAGGTTTTTGCCAACCACGGCGTGTATCCCGAGGAGAACGCGCTGGGCCAGAAGTTCATCGTGTCCTTGGTGCTCTATGCCGACCTGCGTGCAGCGGGGGAGCACGATAACCTGGACGCCTCGATTGACTATGGCTCGGTGTGCCACGATGTCGATGGCTATCTGCGCGAGCATACGTTTAAGCTCATCGAGGCTGCAGCCGAGGGTGTGGCCTCGATGCTGCTACGTCGTTACCCCCTGCTGCTTGGCGTGCGTGTTAAGCTCGATAAGCCTTGGGCGCCCGTCGGTCTTCCCCTGGCAAGCTGCGGCGTCGAGATCGAGCGCGTGCGCTAACCGACGCTAGAGCTCGTTGGCGGGCGGTTTTTTGAGCCGCTGCGACAGAACCCTATTGTTGGGACAGTACGTGTCGAGCAGGGCATGGAACCGCTGATTGTGGCTTGGCTCGAGCAAATGGACGAGCTCGTGGGCGACAACCATGTCAAGGCACTCGACGGGGTAGGCGGCAAGTTCGCGTGCAATGCGAATGGTGCCGGTTTTGGGCGTGCATGAGCCCCAGCGCGTTTTCATGCTGCGTACGGAAACGCGGGAAATGGCGACACCCATTGCGATTTCGTATGCGTGCACCATATCGCGCAGCGCCGATATGACTTCGGACGTATAGAGCTGGTCGATGTGGATCTGGAGTTCTTTGGGCGTTAGGCCGTCGAGGGCTGTGCGCTGCTTTGCCTGCGTGCACCCACTTGGCTCGTCGGTACCCATAAAACTTGCGAAGGTAGCCTGCTTGGGCCGCGGTGCGGGTGGCTCAAAGTTGTGATCGAGTGCATCCTGAACGGTGATGGGTTTGCCCCAAAGCGCAATGATGGACGAGGGACTGAGCGGCTCTCGCGCCGTCGCCTGACGTTGCTCGCGCTGGGCAAGTCGGCTGATAATCCAGGCGCTGTTGCGCTTCACAAACGCTTCGATACGCTCGCGGCTGGCGCCGAGCGGTGCACTGGCGTGGACCTCACCGCTCGATGTGACGCGTAGGTTGAAGTTCTTGACGCGCTTTTTGGTAACGATGACGGGGATGGGCGTCCCATCCGGTCGGGATGCGGAAATCGTAAACTGCTGCGTCAAAAGCGGTCCTTCAGATTGGGGATGGGCCGGCATGTCGACCGTTCGGCATGCCGGCCCGCTCAAGGGATGTGAAATTAATAACGCTCAAAGAAGGCAAGCGCGTTGTCGCTGCAGAGCTTCTGCATCACGGTCTTGCCAAAGTGCTTGGAGAGCATGTTCTGGAACTCGGGCATCTTGCTGGCATCGGAGAGGAAGGCGGGCACCGTGGCACCGTCCCAGTCGCCGCCGAGCGCGATGACGTCCTCGCCGCCCAGGTCGAGCCAGTGCTCGATATGTGCCGCTAGCTGGTCGAAGGTGACGTCTGCGGCGGTCTTGTCGGTTGCGTCGTTGAAAAGGAACTCGCTGCAGTAGTTGAGGCCGACGATACCGCCCATGTCGCGAATGGTGCGGAACTGGTCGTCGGTAAGGTTGCGTTTGACGCCGCAAACCGCACGGGAGTTGGAGTGGCTGGCGACGAAGGGACGTGTGGCGTGGGCGACAACCTCGTCAAAGCACTCATCGTTGAGGTGGGAGACGTCAAGCACCATGCCGGCGTGCTCCATCTGCGTAAGTGCCTCGATGCCGGCGGCGGTGAGGCCGACGTGGGTATCGTGTCCGCTCGCGAGCGGTCCCTGCGCATTCCAGCTGAGCGATGACATGAGTACGCCCAAGCTCTTGAGCACCTCGATCAGCGCGGGGTCCTCGGCAAAGAACGTGGCGTTTTCGATGGTGTGGATGCAGGCGACCTTGCCGTCTTTGAGCGCGGGGCGAATGTCTGCGGCGCTGCGCACGTTGACCATGCGGTCGTGGTTGAGCATTGCCTGGCCGCTCATATGCGCCATGATCTGCGCCTGGAAGCGCGCGGCGTGGGCGGTGGGAATCTCGTCGGGGACAAACGTGGCGAAGCACTGTGCCCATGGCGTGTTGCCGATCTTTGCGAGCGAGATGGCGCAGGCGTTGCCCTCGATGAGGTCGAAATCTTGCGGATGCGTTTCGTCGCCGGGGAAATAACCGTCGGTGCCGGCGGTAAAGCGCAGGTCGAGATCGAGCGTGGCCCAGCCGATGCGGTCGGCGGTGTCGCAGTGTAGGTCAAATACGGGATATGCCATGGTTCCTCCGGTTGCAGCGTTTCTTTGCAAACTGTCATTGAATTGTATGACTAGGGTATAGTTAGCGCCATATGTTCACGGCGGCCCGCGTTGTGCGCCGCCCTTATCACGGAGGTTACCATGTCCAACCAGGGCAAGAAGGTCAAGACCCATTATCGCGGCACGCTCGATGACGGCACGCAGTTCGATAGCTCCTACGATCGCGGCGAGCCGCTGGAGTTCACCTGCGGCGCCGGTCAGATGATCAAGGGCTTCGACGCCGCTGTTGTCGACATGCAGGTGGGCGAGAAGAAGACCGTGCACATCCCGGCTGCCGATGCCTACGGCGAGCACAATCCCGAGATGGTTATTACCTTCCCGGCCGAACAGGTTCCCAACATCGAGCAGATCGAGAAGGGCATGAAGCTTTTCCTGTCCACGCCGAGCGGTATGCCCGTCCCCGCCGTGGTCATCGACGTTACGTCCGAGGCCGTGACGCTCGACGCCAACCACGAGCTGGCCGGCAAGGACCTCAACTTTGATATCGAGCTCGTCGAGGTCGAGGGTTAGAGTATGCCCGAGCGCTTGGTTTCGACGACATGCTTGGGAAATCTCAACGATCCGTCCTATGAACTCCTGCTCCGCCGGAATTTGGGCGGCGTCTTTGAAGTTGACGAGCTACTGCTCGATTGGGACCAGGCTGACACGCGCGCGTTTGTGGGTGTGACGGAGCTGGGGCGCACGGTCGATGTTCGGCTGGATGCTGCCGACGGCGGTCGTCTTACCGACGGCGACGTGCTCGCCATCGACCGTTCGGGCATGGTGCCCGTGGCGGTTGTCGTGCGCCTGCGCAGTGCCGAGGTTTATTTGGTCGAAGTCGACCGCATGGACCCGATTGCGCTCGCGCATGCGTGCTGGGAGATCGGCAATATGCACGCGCCGCTTTTCCGAGGCGATTCGGACGAGTATACCGTGCGCATGTATACGCCGGTGCAGCCTGTTTTGGGCCGCATGCTCCGGGGCGTCGAGGGCGTTCGGCTCTCGGTGGTTACCCGTGAACTCGATGCGGACCGGCGCTTTGCGTCGAGTGCGGCGGATGCCGTTGTGAGTATGGCTCCCGACTTTACGATCGTAAAAAAGGCGCGCGGTTAACGTGCGTATGAGTAAGACGGACTTTGAGAGGCAGCTATTCAAAGTCCGTCTTACTGTTGATGAGGTGCTTTGGGGGGAAAGCATATGGGTCTTGAGGGGATCAAGCTGATTGCATGCGATTTGGACGGCACGTTGCTGCATCCGGGGGAGCACGAGCCGCGTTCCGAGGCCTTTGAGCTCATCGATGAACTGCATCGTCGCGGCATTGTGTTTATGCCGGCGAGCGGTCGTCAATATGCGAGCTTGCGCCATCTGTTTGCCCCGGTGGCCGATGAGCTCGCCTATGTGTGCGAAAACGGAGCCCTGGTGATGAGCGAGGGACGTGCCGTTGTCAAGCGTTCCATGAAGCGTAGCCTTGCTATGGATGTCGCGAATGCCGTGGTTGCGTATCCCCATGCCGACGTGACCCTTTCGTGTGAGGGACATCTCTACACCATGAGCGGCAACGATGCGTTCGTCGACCATTTGCGCTATGAGGTCCACTGCGATGTGGCGGTGGTCGACCGCCCCGAGGACATCGACGAGGACGTCATTAAGATTGCCTTCCAGACGCCCGAGGCGGATCAGCCGGCGGCCCTGGAGTATTTCGAGCGCCTCTTTAGCGACCGTGTCGACGTGATGACGTCGGGAACCGAGTGGACGGACTTTATCGGCTTTGATTCGGGCAAGGGTTCCGCGCTTGCCGATTACGGTCGCGCCTTGGGTATTTCGCCCTATGAGATGATGGCGTTTGGCGATAACGAAAACGATCGCGACATGCTCAACGTCGTGGGCCATCCCTATCTGATGGAGAACTGCAACCCCACCATGCGCGACATCAACGACCGCGTCCGTTACGTGCACACGGTCGAAGAAGAGCTGCGTCGCCTGCTTGCCGAGTAGGCACGTCCCAAACATCTACCGGCAGTCGGGGCAGAGACCCTCGAAGATGGTGTAGTGCGACGTGACGTGCCAGCCGATTTGCTCGGACGCCTTGGCGTCGAGCTGGGCATCGAAGGGGAGCGGTACGTCGATGACGCGGCTGCACGAGGTGCAGATGATATGTGCGTGCGGCTCGATGGTGCGATCGAAGCGGCTGCCGCCCGGCGTCTTAATAGAGAGAATCTCCCCTGCGTCGGCTAAGAGATTGAGGTTGCGGTAGACCGTGCCGCGGCTGATCTTGTCATCCTGTTCGCGTACGGCGTTGTAGACTTCGTCGGCGGTGGGATGGTTATAGCTTTGGCGCACAGCGTCAAGAACCAGCTTTCGCTGCCTGGTATTCCTTCTTTGCACCGCCATGCGCCTCGCCTCTTTTCTATCAACGGTCGTAGATAAATGATACCGTATTTAGCACACAATACTAATAACGAGGAATGAAACCGTCTTCATTCGTAAGTGGGGCTTGGGCTTGGGCGTCTACAAGGCGAAAACGTGTCCCCATGCGCTCGTAGGAGGCATGAAGCGCCTCGAGTTGAGACACGATGTTTGTCGGCGTGCCTTGTAGCTCCATCTCAACCGAGCCGTCTTCCATATTGCGCACCCAGCCGGTGAGGGAGCGCGCCTGCGCGAGGTTGGTGTTGGTGAAGCGGAAACCGACGCCCTGGACCTGCCCTTCCCACCGCAGGAAATAGCGCTGCGGGGCGTCTTGAGTGGCCTCGTCACTTGCGAGCACGGTGAGCCTACGGCGCAGCTCGAGCTCGACGCCAGAAGGCTTTTGGGGTTCGCGGCTGCCGCCGGCGACGCCCGAGAAAAGCTTGTCGAAAAAACCCATCGCTATGCCTGCTTGCCTGCGTCGGCCGGGAAGGCGATACCCGCCTGCTGACGCACGGCATCCATGATACGCAGCGACACGAGCGTGACATCGCGGTAGTGGCCGAGCTCGTGGCGTCCCGCCGGGGTCTCCCAAATCTCTTCCTTAACGTTATCGATGCCGCCGATGGCGCTGATAAAGTCTGTGAGTTCGTATTCCATAGTGTTGCTCGATTTGGGAAGGTCGAGCACGCGGCTGTTGTCGCCCTGTTCGCGCGGTGCCTCGGTCGCCGAGCCGCGTACGACGTCGCCGCGATAGTCGATGCGGACGTTGCGGGGCGTGGACAGATGGTCGATCTGGATAGTGCCACGCTCGCCTTCGATCTGCGAGGGCAGCAGGTCATTCGTTATTTTGGAGTGCGCAAGCTCGACGGAGATACGGCCACCGCCGTAGCTGGCGAGGATGGAACCGCAGCCGTCGATGGGGCCGTGTGTGAGCTCTTGCGTTGAGGGGTCAAGCAGCGTGGTCATGCTGGTGAGACCGGAGGGCATGCCGAAGATCTCGACCATGGGCTCGACGGTGTAGACGCCGATGTCCATGAGGGAGCCCGAGGCCATGTGGCAGTCGAAGATATTGGTGGCGCGCCCCGCGAGAACCTCGTTGTAGCGCGAAGAATACTTGCCAAAGCGCAACGATGCACGACGAATGGGCGCAATCTCGCCCAGGGCGTCCTCGATGGCGTGGAAGGCGGGGTCATGGAGCGGGCGCATGGCCTCGAGGGCTACGACGCCCGCCGCCTCGGCTGCGCGAAAGACCTCGAACGCCTGCGCCTCGGTGGCACAAAAAGGCTTTTCGACGATGACGTGCTTGCCGCCTGCGATACAGGCGAGCGCCTGCTCGTAGTGGAGCGCATTGGGGCTGCCGATGTAGACGGCATCGACGTCGGCGGCTGCCGCAAGCTCATCGAGTGAAGTAAAGTTTCGCTCGCCACCGCGCTCGGCGGTAAAGGCGGCACCGCGATTGGCATCGCGTGAAAGCGTGCCCACAAACGCGGCTTGGTCGTTGGCGTTGACGACTTGGATAAAGTCGTCGGTGATCATGGATGTGCCGATGGTCGCGATGCGCAGCATACGTCCCCCTTGCGTTGTTTGGTCTACAGGATGAGTGTAGCGCGTGGGGATATAAAGCTGCGCGAAAACGCTATTACAGGTCGCTCTCGTTAAAGCCGGCGTCGATATCGAGGTTGCTGCCGTCGGCCGCCGTGGTGGCGAGCTCATCGCAGCGCTCGTTGAGCTCGTGACCGGCGTGACCCTTAACCCAGATGAACTCAACCTTGTGCTTGCTTTTGGCGGTGAGTAGGCGCTCCCACAGGTCGCGGTTCTTGACGGGTTGCTTGTTGGCGGTTTTCCATCCGCGCTTTTTCCAGCCGTCGATCCAGTGCTTGTTAAAGGCGTTGACGACATACTGCGAATCGGAATGGACTTCGACCTCGCAAGGGCGGTTGAGCGCCTCGAGCGCCACGATGACCGCCATGAGTTCCATGCGGTTGTTGGTGGTCTTGGCATAGCCGCGCGAAAGCTCGGAGGTGAAGGTCTTGCCGGCGGGGTTGGTGTATTTGAGCACGGCGCCGTAGCCGCCGCGTCCCGGATTTGATCGGGCCGAGCCGTCGGTATAGATGATGACCTTCACGGGCTTCCTTTCGTTGAGTGCATTTCGTGTGAGTGACCATTGTAGCGCCATGCCCGCCGGGGGCCAGCAATCTACGATTTCTACCCCGTCTTCCGACTGTTAGTTGGCATGGATGATGCGGTTGAGCTCGTCGAGGTATTGCTGCAAGAGGAGAGAGGGCTTGCGCTCGTCGTGCATGATGTAGCCAACGTGCATCGTTGGGGCGTCTGCTAGCGGGATCGATGCCATGCCCCATTGCATTTCATTGGAGAGGACACCGGTCGACAGGGTGTAACCGTTCGACGTGATAAGTAAGTTAGTAAGTGTTCCGCGGTCCGAGATTCGTATGTTGCGGTCGCAAGGGATATAGCTAAAAGGTTCCTCGGCGTAATAGAAGGAGTTTGAGGTTCCCTGCTCAAAGCTGTAGCGCGTATAGGGCGTGAGGTCGGCAAGGGACAGCTGCGGGCGGCGTGCGAGCGGGTGGCGCTCGCTAACGAAGACGTGGACCGTCGCGTCGAATAGGGGATGGAAGCTTGCGCGGGCATCGGCGAAGGCCTTCTGCAGAACGCGGGCGTTAAAGTCATCCAGATACAGAATGCCGATATCGCTGCGAAACGCACGGACGTCATCGATGATCTGCGATGTGGTGGTCTCGCGCATGATGAACTCGAACTTGCTGTCGCGGCAGCGCTCGACTACGTTGACAAAGGCCTCGACCGAAAAGGCGTAGTGCTGGGCGGAAATGGCGAGGCGGGCTTGCGGGGTGCCACCGTCCTCGTAGCGTGCCTCGAGCATGTCGGCCTGCTCTACGACCTGGCGCGCATAGCCCAAAAGCTCGGTGCCGTCGTTGGTGAGCGTGACGCCGCGGCTGGAGCGCGTAAAGATCTCCAGATGGAGCTCTTGTTCTAGGCTTTTGACGGCGTTTGAGATGTTGGACTGAGCGGTATAGAGGCGCTGAGCTGCGGCGTTGATTGAGCCGGACTCTGCCACGGCGATAAGAAAACGAAGCTGCTGGAGTGTCATCGGTGCCCGTCCTTTCGATAGCTATCTAAAAAACCGATAACAGGTTAGCGCTTTTAAGTGATTGACCGAGTGAAACAATGCTCGTACTATTCAAAACACACAAAGGCGGTAGGTAATTAAGCTGACCACGGAACCGGGATGTCAAAAGGAGGACCGCATATGAACTGCTTACCAAGACGAATGCCGGGCTCCTGTTTGCGCCCGTCGGCGTGATCAGGAGACAGCGACTTACTTCTCTCTTATTTATTTACTTTCGTTCGATCAAGGAGATCATCATGAGCCAGTTCATCAACAACCCCGAGCACACCTTTGGTTTCGATACCCTGCAGCTTCATGTTGGCCAGGAGAGCGCCGACCCCGCATCCGACTCCCGCGCCGTGCCTATCTACCAGACCACGAGCTATGTGTTCCGCAACTCCCAGCACGCCGCCGATCGCTTTGGTCTTGCCGACGCCGGTAACATCTACGGCCGTCTGACCAACTCCACCCAGGGCGTCTTTGAGGACCGTATCGCCGCGCTCGAGGGTGGCGTGGCCGGTCTTGCCGTCGCCTCCGGTGCCGCTGCCATCACCTATACCCTGCAGGCTCTTGCCCAGGCTGGTGACCACGTGGTGGCTCAGAAGACCATCTACGGCGGTTCCTACAACCTGCTCGAGCATACGCTCTCCCAGTTTGGCGTCGAGACCACGTTTGTCGATGCTCATAACCTGGAAGAGGTTGAGGGTGCCATCAAGGACAACACCACGGTCATCTATCTCGAGACGCTCGGCAACCCCAACTCTGACATCCCCAACATCGACGTCATCTCCGAGATCGCCAAGAAGCACGGTCTGCCGGTTGTCGTCGACAACACTTTCGGCACCCCGTATCTGTTCCGTCCGCTGGAGCATGGCGCCAACATCGTTGTCCACTCCGCAACCAAGTTCATCGGCGGCCACGGCACCTCGCTGGGCGGTGTGATCGTCGACGGCGGTAACTTCGATTGGAAGGCGAGCGGAAAGTACGCCCAGATCGCTGAGCCCAACCCCTCCTACCATGGCGTCTCGTTTGCCGAGGCTGCCGGTCCCGCCGCCTTCGCAACCTATGTCCGCGCCATCCTGCTGCGTGACGAGGGTGCCTGCATCAGCCCGTTCAACGCCTGGGTCCTGCTCCAGGGCACCGAGACCCTGTCGCTGCGCGTTGACCGTCATGTCGAGAACACCAAGAAGGTCGTTGAGTTCCTTGCCGGCGACAGCCACGTTGCCAAGGTGAACCACCCGAGCCTGCCTGAGCACCCCGATCACGAGCTCTATCAGAAGTACTTCCCCAACGGCGGCGCTTCGATCTTCACCTTTGAGATTAAGGGTGGCCAGGAGGCTGCCTGGAAGTTCATCGATCATCTGCAGGTGTTCTCGCTGCTCGCCAACGTGGCCGACGTCAAGTCGCTCGTCGTGCACCCGGCTACCACCACGCACTCCCAGCTCTCTGCCGAGGAGCTCGCCGAGCAGAACATCACGCCCTCCACGATCCGTCTTTCCATCGGTACCGAGAACGCCGAGGACATCATTTGGGATCTGAAGCAGGCCTTCGCCGTGCTGGACGAGTAAGGCGACTTGTGCAAGGACCCCTTGCGACTCGATAGGTATAACTGCATAAATGCCTGCTCAAGGCGCCTGCGCAAGCAATGGTTGCGCAGGCGTCTTTTTTGCATAGGAAGGGCGCTATTACAGGGTTTTTGGCATGCTTTATGCATTTGAGTTGTGGAAAACTCCTGTTGAGAGGATGTGAGTTTTACGCAATTGACGTGCGCCTTTTGAGTAAAACCTCAGGTCGCGATTTGCTCGAGGTACTATGCAGCGCGATCGAATCACACGCAGCTCAAACGCAGCAAAAACGCACTACGGAGGTTTCCAGCTACATGAGGATCGATTCACGAAAACCGAAAGCCGCTGCCCTTTCCGCCGCTCTGACCGTGGCACTTTTGGCAGGCGCCGGCGCAACTGATGCCCACGCGGCAACACTGTCCGATACGGTTGGATCTACGCCGTCCGAGGCGACGCTGGTACAGCCCGTTGATTATCGCGGCGATGGTTATGGTTCCATGCAGGAGTGGAACGCCTCGATGGAGGCCAAGCGCGATTCCCTTGAGATGCGCGCTCAGATCATTATGAATATGTATGGCGACTATGCTACCGATGACGAGCGCGCTGTGCTGCAGGGTTGTATCGACGGTGCGGGTAGTCTGTTGACGATGGGGGAGGTCGACACGAAGTCGACCGAGCTCGATGAGCTGCGCACTGCGCTTGAGAATGCCAAGCGCGAAGCGCTCGAGGCCGCCGCAGCCGAGGCCGAGGCCGCCGAGGCCGCCCAGGCTTCGTATTACAACGCCTGCTCCGGCTTGTCTTACACGTCTGCTGCGTATTACGCGAACGGCTCGGGTCTGACGCGCTCGAGCGGCGTCAATAACTATAACGGCCGCCGCGAGACTTATTACAGCAGCAACGTGTTGTATCACCACCGCACGGGCGAATGGACGCAGGATTCCGAGGGCTTTTGGCGCGATTCCGATGGCTACTACGTCGTTGCCGCGGGCGATAAGGCCCAAGGCTCCACGTTTACCGGTTCCAAGGGCGAGTGCAAGGTCTATGACTCCGGCTGCGCTGCCGGAACCACCGACTACTATACCGGTTGGTAATCTGCCATCAGAGCAAAATAGGCACATGATGGGCGGGCGTCTTTGCTGAGCTTTTAGGCAACGTAAAGCCGCCCTTTCTTTATGTGCGTTTGAGTTAACAGAGCCCTTACCGTGGCGGTACGCTGGGCGTATGCATGCGGGGCACACTGGTTCATGAGAAATAAGGTCTTTCTCGTGGAGGAAGTGGTCTCATGAACGCTCGAGATATCGCTATCGCCGCCGTCGCATTGGTACTTGGCTGTCTTGGCCCTACAGCTGCGTTTGTCGCAGGCATGCAGGGCTCGTGCGGGGCTGCTCCTATTGTGGTCGGCGCGCTCATCGCAGCAGCGCTGCTGGGAAGTGCGGGCGTGACCCTTTGCCGCGATGACGAGGACGAGACGCCGCAGGTGCGGCGCTAGCCGTTGTGAAGCTGGTTTTGCCCATAGATGAAGAAGGAAGCCGCCGCAAGGGGAGTGCCCTTTGCGGCGGTTTTTGCTATTGAGACTGTTGGATGCGGTACGGCGGCGTTACCAGCTGGCCTCGATTTCGCGGATGCGCGAATAGAGCCATTCGTTTTGCGGCACCTGGATACCGTGCTTGGCCGCGAGGCGGCAGATGGTACCCGCAAATTCCTCGACCTCGGTTCTGCGTTGAGCGATGCGGTCTTGCGCCATCGAGGGCATGCCGGCGGGATCGAGCCCTTTTATGAGACGCACCATCTGCGTTAGGTCTGCCTCGGTGAGCTCGATGCCCTCGGCATTGGCGACTGCAAGCGTCTCGCGCATGGCGGAGACAAAACTGCGGAGCTGCTCGGAGCCCTGCTCCGTAGCGCTTCCGTAGGTGCCGCCGTAGGCCATACAGGTCTGGTTGATGCCGTCGTTGAGCATGAGTTTGGCCCACATGCGATGTGCGATGTCGTGCTCGACGGTATGGGCGATGCCGCAACGCGTGTAGAGCTCGTCGATGGCGATAACGGTTGCGGGGTCGGTGCCCGCTGCCGCACCAAAGCGGATCTCGCCGGCATTGGTATAGGTGAGCTCCCCGTTGAGGAATACGGCGTCCATGCCCTGGCAGATACCAAGGACGGTGTGCTCCCAGCCAAAGCGCTCGGCAATCTTCTGCTCGCTCGTGATGCCGTTGCACAGCGACGCGATCAGCGTGTCGGGTCCCACGACGCTTTCCAGGGTTTTGAGCGCCACATCGAGCCCGGTTGTCTTGACCGTGAGGATGACCAGGTCGACGGGCGTCGCCTCGCTCGCGCGGACGGACTTGAGCGCGCAGGGCTTGCCGTTGACGGTGAGCGCATCACCCGCGTGGCGCTCAAAGCGCGCGTCGTCCATAACGTATTCGACGGCGTCGTTGCCGAGCGCTTGGGCGATCATGCTGCCGTAGAGCAGGCCCACGCCGCCCTTGCCGATGAAGGCGACCTTGTTGATCTGCATGTGAATCATCTCCCCATAAAAAGGCGCCCGCGTATGGGGCGCCTGATGGATTGTATGCCGCCGGGCCATGTCGCGTGCACCGGATGGCCGTATTTAGAAGAACAAACGCATGGGAACTTATGACGCGGGGCAGACCGCAAAGACACGTGCGGGATATCCGACGCCATCACGCACCTTGGGGAAGGTGCAGAAGATGACGGCGCCCGTGGCGGGAAGCTCGTCTAGATGGTCCATGACCTCGATCTGATAGCGGTCGACCGAGAGGATGTACTGTTCGCCGGGGTAGGGGTAGGCGTCCTCACGCGTGGTCACGCTCGCCGGGTCGGTGTCAGCCGGCTCGTGGCCGATGGCGCCGATGTCGCGCTCTTCAACGAGCCACTTGATGGCGCCGAGGTCCCAGCCGGGGTAGTGGGGCTGGCCGTCCTCGTCCTTGTTCTCGAGGTCGGCGAGCTTGGACCAGTCGGAGCGGAAGGCGACGAAAGCGTCCTCGGGAATGCGACCGTGCTCATCCTCCCAGGCTTTGAGGTCCTCGATGGTCAGGATAAAGTCGGGATTCGCGGCGCACTCCTCATGCTTGTCGATCACGCAGAGCGGATGCATAAACTCGATGGGTTCAATCTCTCCAAGGGAACGACCCTCGACATGGAAGTGGCGCGGCGCGTCGACGTGGGTGCCGTACTGCGAGGCGACCGAATACTGGAAGCAACGCATGGGCGCGAGCATGTCCTCGGGCGTGCCGGGCAGGTAGTCGAAGAGCTTGGTGGACTCAAATGGCTTAAAGCCAAACCAGTGCGGGGTGTCGCATGAGAGCGTGTGGGTGAGGTCGACCCAGCGATAATCGTTGCTTTTGAGCTGGGAGGCGAGGTTCCAAAGGTCGAGCGCGGGCATGGGCGGCTCCTTTCATCGGGCTTTTTGCTGATGTTAAAGCGGTGCCGTGACAGCTCGATTTCTGCTGCGTTACGATACGTTCTCGATTGCGATTCCACGATGTTTCGGCCGCGTGACCATTGTGTTTCGTCTTGCCGGGGTGCTGATGGCGAAAGGAGGGGCCGTGCAATACCGCGTTGACCCCAAAAGTGGTAACCGAATATCCGCTCTGGGTCTGGGCTGCATGAGATTTCCCGGTGCGCCGGGACACCCCGATGCGAAGACATCCGATGCCATCATTTCCCGTGCGGTGGAGCAGGGGATTAATTATCTGGATACCGCGTATCTCTATCCCGGTAACGAGGTGTGCGTGGGCGCCTCACTTGAGCGCTTGGGGCTGCGCGACCGGGTGTTGCTGGCGACTAAGTTGCCGCACGCTTCGTGCAAATGTGCGGAGGATTTCGACCGCTTTTTTGACGAGCAGCTGCACCGTTTGCGGACCGACCATATTGACTACTACCTTATGCACAACATCACTTCGCCCGCCCAGTGGGAGCGCGTGGTGGCGTTGGGCATCGAAGACTGGATTGCGCACCAAAAGGCTGCGGGGCGTATTCGCCAGATAGGTTTTTCGTATCACGGCAGTGCGGCGGACTTCCTGACGATGCTCGACGCGTATGACTGGGATTTTTGCCAGATTCAGTACAACTACGCTGGAGAGCGCTACCAAGCGGGAACGGCGGGACTTATAGCAGCCGCCGAGCGCGGGCTCGCGGTGTTTGTGATGGAACCGCTTTTGGGCGGACGCCTGGCGGGCAAGCTGCCTCCGCGGGCCCGCGCCGTGCTCGATGACGTACGCGATCCGTACCTGAAGACGCCGGCTGCTTGGGGCCTTTCGTGGGTGTGGAACCATCCTCAAGTCACGATGCTGCTTTCGGGCATGACCGATACCGCGCAGGTGGACGAGAACGCGGTGCTGGCCGATCGGGCCCTGCCGGATTCGATGACAGCCGCTCAGCTCGATACCATCGCACGCGTGCTGGCGGAGTTTGAAAAATCGAATCGCGTGCCCTGCACGGGATGCGGCTACTGCATGCCATGTCCCAAGGGTATTAACATTCCCGGCTGCTTTGCCGCTTACAACGCGAGCTATGCGCACAGCTGGTTTACGGGGCTGTCGCAATACTTTACGGCGAGCGCGGTGCGCACGAGCGAGCCCAAGCTCGTGAGCAATTGCGTCAAGTGCGGCAAATGTGCGCGTCACTGCCCGCAACACATCGATATCCCCGAGCGTCTCGACGACGCGCGCCGACGTTTCCAGCCTGGCCCCGTAACGGCCGCGCTTAAAGTCTTCAGCAAAACTCGCTCCTCATGACCCTTTTATATCTTGTGATGGAATAGTTCCTGTTTGCGGCAGAATAGGGCGATAGCAGGAACTATTTCGTCGCAACTGAAGGGGGCTGTCGTGGGCCATCGGGATTCATGTGATGATTTGCGCGAGGTTCGTTGGGGCGTTTTGGGCGCTGGGCACATTTCGCATCGATTTGCATCGTCGCTCAAGGAGGTGGACGGGGCGCGGCTTGTGGCTGCCGCCGGTCGCGCCCCTTCGCATGTTGAGGAGTTTTGGAGGGCGTTTTCGATTGATGCCGCGCACAGCTATGCCACGACTGACGATAGCGGCGATGCGGCTTATGATGCGCTGATTGCCGACCCCGATGTCGACGCAATCTACTTGGCTCTTCCACATGGCATGCATGCGCATTGGGTCTGTCGGGCACTGCGCGCGGGAAAGGCCGTGCTGTGCGAAAAACCGGCCGTTTTGAGTGAGGAAGAGGCTCTATCGATTGCCTCCACCTCTCGCGAGCGCGGCGTACTGTTTATGGAGGCGATGAAGAATCGGTTTTGTCCGATGCATACTCGCGTGAAGGGTTTGCTTACGTCGGGCGAGCTTGGCCGTATCGTCTCGATCGAAAGCGTGCAAAAACTCGATTATGGTCAGCCGCCTTCGAGTTATCTGCTCGATCCGTTGCAGGGTGGCTGTCTATATGACATGGGCTGCTACGCGGTCGGGTGGTTTGAGGATCTTCTTGCGGGTGCGTGCGATGTTTCGTCTCGTGAAGTTCGCTGGCGTGACGTATCGGGTGGCCGCGTGGATTGGGCCGATGAGATCCATATGAGTGTCGGCGGTATACCCATTCATATGGTGTGCGACGGCAAAGCAGCATATGAAAGCCGCTTAATGATTGCCTGCGAACGGGGTTCGGTGGAAATCGAGCGCCTCCATCGCCCCGAGCTCGCCCATGTGAAGTACTCCGACGGACGAATGCTCGAAATTAATGCCCCGTTTGAGGTCGATGATTTCTACGGCGAAATTCAGCATGCGACGCAGCTCGTCCAGACGGGAGAGCTTGAAAGCCCCGTTATGCCTCTTGCCGCCACGCAGCGCTGCGCGCAGATTATCGATGCGATTCGCTTGACGCTCTAGGCTGCGGTGCTGGTGCTCAAGGGGGCTCGGCGGACCTTGCCCCTGATGCCCCTTTTATATCTTGCGGTGGAATACGGTCTGTTTGCGCCAAAATAAGGCACCAATAGACCGTATTTCACCGCAACTGATGAGGGGGAGTTGGAGATGCTAACGATCGGGTGTCATCTTTCGACGACGAAGGGCTATCGGGCAATGGGGGAGACGGCGTTGTCCATTGGTGCCAATACCTTTGCGTTCTTTACGCGCAACCCGCGCGGTGGCAAGGCAAAAGACCTTGACATGGATGACGTGGCGGCTCTGCGCGAGCTTATGGCGCAAAACGACTTTGGACCGCTAGTGGCGCATGCCCCGTATACCTATAACCCCTGCTCCGCTAAGGAGCGGGCGCGGGAGTTTGCCTTGGAGGCTATGGCGGAAGATTTGCAGCGTCTGGAAGCACTGCCCGGCAACTACTACAACTTCCATCCCGGTGCGCATGTGGGACAGGGGGCAGACGCCGGCATTCAGATGATTGTCGACACGCTGTGCCAGGTGATGTTTGAGGGACAGCAGACGACGGTATTGCTTGAGACCATGGCGGGCAAGGGCACCGAGGTGGGCCGTAGCTTTGAAGAGCTGGCGCGCATTATCGAGGGCGTTGCCGCCAAGTGCCCGGAGCTGTCCGATAAGCTGGGCGTTTGTTTGGACACCTGCCATGTGAGCGATGCTGGCTACGACATCATCCATGACCTGGACGGCGTACTCGACGAGTTCGACCGCGTGGTGGGTATCGAGCGCTTGCGCGCCGTGCATATCAATGACTC
Organism: Collinsella aerofaciens; assembly: GCF_040910265.1. GTDB lineage: Bacteria > Actinomycetota > Coriobacteriia > Coriobacteriales > Coriobacteriaceae > Collinsella > Collinsella aerofaciens_BK. Next base: position 77,651 of record NZ_JBDGAW010000007.1, read on the forward strand.
CAAGAACCCCTGCGGCGCCCATAAGGATCGCCACGAGTGCATCGGCAAGGGCTACCTGGGTAGTGAAGAGTTTGGCGGCGGTATGCAGGTTATGCAGAATATTGTATCGAATAGCCGCTTGCGTGCACTTCCATTTATTTTGGAGACGCCGAACGAACTTGCAGGTTATGTAGCTGAAATCAAACTGCTAAGGTCATTGCAGCAGTAATGACTGTCACAAAGTAGAGTATTCCATTCACGTTATGGGTTTGTTTCAATCAGTTTTCTAATTGCGGATTCTTCCAAGCGGGTGCATAATAACCCTCAGTTTTTGCAGGCCCCTGAATCACGTGGGGTCATTGGAAGGAGACTGATTATGAAGCTCAAGAAGCTTGGCGCATTTGCCGCCACGGGCGCCATGGCACTCGCCCTCGCACTGACGGGCTGCGGCTCGTCCAACGCCACCTCTGGTTCCGATGCCGGTTCCAGCAGCTCTGACGACGCGAAGGTCGAGAAGGTCGATGGCTCCAAGGAGTACGCGCTCGTCAAGGACGGTACGCTGACCGTCGGCACCTCTGCCGAGTACGCTCCGTTTGAGTACAAGGACGACAACGGCGACTACCAGGGCTTTGACCTTGAGCTCATCAAGGCTATCGGTGACAAGCTGGGTCTGGATGTCGAGTACGTCAACAACGACTTCGACACGCTCGTCCCCGGCGTTGCTTCGGGCGCCAAGTATGACGTTTCCATCGCGGCTATCACCGACACGCCCGAGCGTGAGAAGGAAGTCGCTTTCTCCGATTCCTACTACATGGACGATCAGGCTATCGTGACCAAGGTCGATAACACCGACATCACGGCCGACAACTACAGCGAGAAGCTCAACAACGCCGACGCTACCATCATCGTCCAGTCTGGATCGACCGCCGAGGCCTTTGCCCAGGAGAACTTCCCCAAGGCCAAGATCGTCCCCTACAAGGACGCCACCGAGTGCTTCAGCGCCCTGCAGTCCGATAAGGGCGATGCCGTAGTCACCAACCGCTCCGTTGCCAGCCAGCTGACCGCCGAGCAGTTCAACACCTGCCAGACCATCAAGCAGGTCAGCACCGGCGAGGAGTACGCCATCGCCATCAACCAGGGCAACACCAAGCTCAAGGACGACATCAACCAGGCCATCAAGGACCTGACCGACGACGGTACCGTTGACGCCCTCATGGCTAAGTACAACATCAAGTAAAATAGTCACTTGATTGCGCGCGGGCCCTTTCCGTTTTGCGGAGAGGGCCTTTGCGCTTTTCTTGACGGAGAGCGTTTCCGTCTCGTTTTGCCGGCAACTTCTACGATAGGAGCCACCTTGTCTCGACTGAACAAAGGAGCCGCGGAGCAGCGTTTTCCACTGCCCGCCTTGCTCAAAAAGCTAGCCTGCGTCATGGCCGTGGCGCTCGCGCTGGTGTGCGCGGGGGCATATGCGCCCACGACCGCCCAGGCGCTTGAGACCGCAAAGATCACCGCCCGACCCAATACCGGTTCGGGCAGCGCTGTGGTCGGCGGCACCGAGACGCGAATTACCTGGGAAGTTCAGGCCGATGCCGACGAGGAGCTGAGCGGTCTTTCGCTGACGTTTGTCGACGGCACGACGTTTGGTGCCGATGACACGCGATTGACGATGCTCTCGGGCGATGACCTCATGGACCGTACGCCCATGAAGCCTACGTGCAAGGTCGACGGCCAGACGCTCAAGATCGATTTTGGCGAGACGGCTCCGGCCGGCGGCTATTTTCGTGTCGAGGTCTACGGCGTGACCTTCCCCGTCGAGGGCGGCGACGAGGCTTTTAGCGGCACCTACACGTTGGCTGACGGTTCAACCAAGAAGATCTCCAAGATTCCTTCCGTCGAGATTAAGGGCGTGACGGCATTCGATAACTTCCTGGCCGACCTTAAGGAGCAGCCGTGGGTCGAGGCATGGAATTCCAACATGTTCCTTCGCCTGTTCCTGAACCCGGTCATTTTGGTTCAGAGCCTGCCGATCGTCTTCAAAGGCTTCCTCATGTCGCTCTCGATCGTGCTCGTGGCATTTCCGTTGGCCATTCCCTTTGGCTTTGCCTTGTCACTCATGCGCATCTCCAAGTCGCGCATCCTGCGTTGCCTTGCCGGCATCTATGTGAATATCATCCGCGGTACGCCGGCGTTCCTGCAGATCTACATCGCGTTCTTTGGCCTGCCGCTGGCCGGCGTCAAGGTTGACGATTATGTGCTGGGCGTCATCGTCATGGCCATGAACTCGTCCGCCTACCTGTGCGAGATCTTCCGCGCCGGTATTCAGTCGATCCCCAAGGGCCAGAACGAGGCCGCGCGCTCGCTGGGCATGAACGCCTTCCAGACGCTGCTCTACGTTATGATTCCGCAGACGTTCCGCAATGTCCTGCCTACGCTGACCAGCGAGTTTATCCTGCTTTACAAGGATACGTCGCTGCTCGCGGCCGTGGGCGTGGTCGAGATCGTCATGAACGCCCGTACCATCGTGGCCACGACGGGTTCCATTACGCCGTATGTGGTTGCCGCGCTGTTCTACCTGGTCATCACCCTGCCGCTTGCTCGCTTGGTGAGCGGTCTTGAGGCGAGGCTTCTGGGGACGGCCGAAACCAAGAAGAAGCGTCCCGCCAAGAGCGCTGGACAGGTCGTCGCGACGCCCGCCGACCACATCGCCGGTCTGTAAGGAGGTCCTATCATGAGCGAAACCAATAACTCGAACGAGGTCGTCGTCAGCATCAAGAACCTCCAGAAGGCCTTCGGCGATAACGTGGTCCTGCGCGACATCGATCTGGATGTGCACAAGGGCGAGGTCGTCGTAGTCCTGGGTCCTTCGGGCTCGGGCAAGTCGACGATGCTTCGCTGCATCAATCGCCTGGAGCATCCCACGAGCGGCTCGATCGTCGTTGAGGGCGTGGACGTTTGCGCCAAGGGCGTCGACCTTAACAAGGTACGTACGCATCTGGGTATGGTGTTCCAGCAGTTCAATTTGTTCCCGCACCTGTCAGTCAAAAAGAACGTCATGCTCGCACAGCAAAAGGTACTCAAGCGCAGCAAGGAAGAGGCCGAGAAGATTGCCGTCGAGGAGCTGACCAAGGTCGGTCTTGCCGAGCGCATCGACTTTATGCCGAGCCAGCTCTCGGGCGGTCAGCAGCAGCGCGTGGCGATCGCCCGCGCCCTGTCGATGAACCCTCACGTCATGCTCTTTGACGAGGCCACGTCGGCGCTCGACCCCGAGCTTGTTCGCGACGTCCTGGGCGTCATGCGCGACCTGGCACGTGATGGCATGACTATGATCGTGGTGACGCACGAGATGGGCTTTGCCCGCGACGTCGCCGACCGCGTCGTCTTTATGGACGGTGGCGTTATCGTGGAAGAGGGTACGCCGAGCGAGGTCTTCGACCACCCCAAGAGCGAGCGCACCAAGGCGTTCTTGGGCAATATCTCGTAGCGGCGCGTCGAAATTGTCGATATAACAAACGGGGATCGGATAGTATCCGGCCCCCGTTTTTGTTTGGGCATGAGCGACTGTTGTTGTGCGGTGCTCGGCTGTTAGTTGCCTTGCGACTTTCTGGCGGCTTCGTTAGGCCAGCTCCGCTCCCAGGGCCTTGCAGGCCGCCTCGCCCTCATCGTCGGGCGCATCGTAGCAAATGACGGAGTCCACGACGTTGACGCCGGCCTCGTCGGCGTCGGCCTTCCAGTTGTCCATCCACTCGCCCTCGGCCCACGAATAGGAGCCAAAGAGGACGACCTTCTTGTCGCCGAGGGTCTCCTTGACCTCGTCCCACATAGGCTGAAACTCGTCATACTCAAGCTCCTCGGAGCCCATGGCGGGGCAGCCGAAGGCGAAGGCATCATATTCGGCGGCCTTGTCGGCAGAGAAGTCGGCGCAGGGGATGACCTCAGTCTCGGCCCCCGCGGACGTGGCGCTTTCGGCGACGAGGTTTGCCATGGCCTCGGTATTGCCCGTGCCGCTCCAGTAGACGACGGCGATCTTGCTCATGTTTTGTCCTTTCGGTCGTGCGGCGCTTGCCGCGGCTTGTACGTTCTATCGGGTTGCCTGGGCAAGTTGCGCCAGGCTGCAGCCCTGCTGATAGATAAAAGTGAAGTATTGGGTGCAGGCACGGTAGGCATCAAACGTCGCAAGCGCCTGCTCGACATTTGCGTAGACCTTCCAGGCCCCAAAGACCTTGTAGTTCTCGCCGCGCTGGACGATAAACTCGTGCACGTCGTCGTAGGGATATCCAAGGAAGTAGCCTATTTCGTGCGGAAACTCGCAGGTGCAGTCTTTGCTGCAGCTAGCTTGCTGGGGTAGTGCGCATCGAGTCTGGCTGCAGGCGCATTCCGCGACGTTATTGCTCGCGAGCGTGATGCGTGATGCCAAATGCACAAGGCATGCCGAAAGGTCTCTCGTGTCGTAGCCTTCCGAGGTGAGCGCCGTTTGGACGCGAGGGTCTGCGAAATAGGTGGTGAGGTTTTTGGCTTGGTACGCGTACACGAGCGCTCCGCAGGGCCGCCAGACCAAAACACTCAGGTGGATGCCGAGCGGGTCAAGCTCGCGATTGCACTGGGCGATAACGTTGAGCAGGCGTGCTCGGCGTTCTGCAATGGTTTCGGTTGTGGTCGAGCCGTCCCCGTGGGCGTAGGTGCCTGGATAGGTAAAGAGCGATGCCGGCTTGATGCCCGCGAGCGTGGGAGAGCAGTTGCGCACGACTGCCGCCTGAAACGTTGGGATGTCTATGGTTCGAGTCACGGCGCTCCTTACGGATCTAAACTGTTAGCCTAGGAAAACTTATACACGAAAGTAAGCCATGGTCAACAAAAAAGTTTGAAGAGGGAAACTAATTGACCGAACAGACATGATTTTGGGTTAAGATGGGGGCACCCCATGGGGGTATCTAGATAGTGCTACTTGAAAGGGGAGCGCATGAGTGACTTGCTCAACCCTGCGAATCTCATCGTGCTGGCCGTCATTGCCGTCGGCATGTTTTTTGGACTGCGTCGCATTGCCGCTTCGACACACGGGAAGAGTTGCTGCAGCGATGGTACGAGCGGCAAGAAGGCCAAAAAGGTTGTTGTGGTGGATACCGATGCATCGCACTATCCCTATAGCGATGAGCTGCTCATCGGCGGCATGAACTGTGACGGCTGCGCTCAGAACGTAGCCAATGCCCTCAATGCGCTGGATGGCGTGTGGGCAACGGTGACGTATGCGGACCACACGGCACGCGTGCGCTCTAAGCAGCCGGTTGATCGTGATGTCCTCGAGACGGCCGTGAAAGACGCGGGCTACTACGTCATGACTCTGTAAGCGCCGCCCTGGATGCGCTTCCTTGGCTAGGCTCGTCCGCGCAGTTCGATGTCTTGGATGTCGTCGAAGTCGATGGCGATGTCTCGGAGTTTGAGGAGCTTGAAGGCGGGGAGCGCCTCGTCGAGGATGCCGGTGCGGCTGCGATAGCCGTATGTATCGTAATAGGTGACACGAATCAAGTCGCCACGTTTGAGACCCTCGAGCTTTTTAGAAAGCGCGAGGGCTTTTTCTTCCGTGAGCTCACGTTTTGGCTCGACGGTGATTTCCTGCTTGCGCACGAGTTCGTAGTATCCCGTGAGGGCGGCAAAGGGCATAAACTGTGCGGCGCGGTTGGCGCGCACGGCACCGTTGGCAGTGAGCTTGGGGTCGGCGGCGCGGCGTCTGCCCTCGGGGTCCGCCAGGCGCTCGAAGGCGGTCGGCGGGCGCACGGGCTGCTGCTTGGGTTTAGGCACGATGTCCTCCAACTTGGCCGTTGCGTTCGCGCGCGGTGGCGCCGGCGGTAAAGCTTAATCCCTTGACGAGCGCGTTCTTGCCGTACTTGCCTTTCACGGCCAGGACGGCGCGCGCCAGGTCGCGCTCGCGCTCATCGGCCTCGATATCGCTGAACAGATCGATGGTGGCAAATTCCTCGGGCATGAGGTTGCCAAATCCCAGGTTGATGCGCTTGACCGGTCGTTTGGGATCGACTGTTTGTGCCCAAAGGTCATCGAAATACCCCATGATTTTCTTAAACGAATTAGTGCGCTCGGGCAGCTTTCGCGAGGCGTTGGAGTGCGCAAAGAGCGCGGCATAGCCACCACGCGGTTTGCCGCCGTGTTCGCCCACAAAGATGCCATCGATTGCCTGCGCTTCGCGCACCAGACGACGCCTTTCGTCATCGCGCTGGACGGGCTTGGGAGCACGGGGCGCGAGCTCGGGGCCGGCGGTTGCGGTGGGTTCGATGCTCGATGTGCTCGAGCGCAGGTGCCCGCAGCCGTCTATATACTGCGCCGTGCCGCTGGCGTTGAGCCGGCGTATGTCGGCGCGCTCGCTTGCATAGCCCACAAAGAGCGAGATGCTGTCGCACACCACGTGCTTGTCGACTAGATCCAACACGGCGTTGTCGACCATTTCGCGCAAGACGGTGTAGGCCTGCTCGTAGGCATAGCCCTTCGAGAGCACCTGTCCTGTGGTGGTCGAGGTCGCTTGCGGGCGATAGGCTTGGATATCGGCGATGGTTGTCGGCTCGCGCCCGAAGGCGTGGTCGATGAGATATTCGGCATTGACGCCGAGTTCGTCGTAGAGCAGGTTCTCGTCGAGTGCGGCGACGCCCATCAGGTCGTAGACGCCGTATTTCTCGAGACGGGCCGCCACGCCGGGGCCGATGCCCCAGATGTCGGTGATGGGGCGATGGGGCCAGATCTCCTTGCGAAAGATCTCGTCGTCGAGTACGCCAATGCGGCTGGCTACGTGCTTGGCGGTGATGTCGAGCGCTACCTTGGCCTGGAATAGGTTGGGGCCGATGCCGACCGTCGCCGTGATGCCGGTGCGCGCCAAGACCTCGTCGCGCAGCGTGCAGGCGAACCCTTCCGCATCGGTGTGATAGAGGTCCAGATAGGGCGTCACGTCGATAAAGCATTCGTCGATGGAGTAGACGTGAATGTCTTGCGGACTCACGTATTCCAGATAGATGCCGTAGATTTTCGCCGACACCTCCATGTAGTGCTGCATGCGCGGTACGGCCTTGATGCAGTCGATGCCGTCGGGAATCTCGAACAGACGGCAGCGGTTGTGTATCCCAAGGTCCTTCATAGCCTGTGTGATGGCGAGGCAGATGGTCGTGCGCCCGCGCGATTCGTCGGCAACGACCAGGCATGTAGTGAGTGGGTCGAGTCCGCGGTCGACGCACTCGACACTGGCGTAAAACGTCTTGAGGTCGATGCAGATGTAGGTGTGCTGCTCGTGCGCCATCCGTGCCTCCCATCAAACACATGTTCTTATCGAATACCTGTTCGATAATACCTGCTCGACCGGACACCGTCAAAACCTGTCCCTATTTGGCAGGTATGGTCGTGCGGTTGCATCGGGTTTTTAACGCAGCCCTAAAGAGCGCGAAACAGCTCGGAAAAGCTCGCTTCGTAGCATGAGCCTATTGAACGATACCGCCTATACGCACGGAAGGGTTGTGGGAAAGATGGTCAATTATGGGTTTGGTATGCCGACGCGCCTTGTTGCGGATGGAGATGTGGCTCGCTGGTGCGGGCGATTGGTCGCTCACTACGGTGGCACCAAGGCGCTGGTTGTACTGGGCGGTGACAAGCATACGCGCGATGAGCTCGTCTCGGCAGCACTCGGCTCGCTTGATCGAGCTCTGCTCGAACGCGTGCTTTTTCGCTGCGGCTCGGTTGAAGGCGACGGGGGAGACGAGCTGATCGACGAGGCCGTGGCCCTGGCGACCGATGAGGGCGTGGACTTTGTCCTGGCGATCGGCGATGCCGATACGGCGGGCTTTGCGCGCGAACTCGCTCGTCGCATGGCCGTACTCGATGCCGGCGAAGACGGTTTTGCCCCTTATGGATGTATCGTCTCGGAGGGCAAAGTGCCTGCCGTCGTGGGGGCCGGCGAGGTTCCCGTTTTTGCCATCATCGCGCCCGAACTGCTGGAGGGCATCGGGTCTCCTCTGCGTGAGTTGCTCGGTAGCGTCTGCGCTGCGGCCTAATATTTGGCATAAAGGGATAGGTTATTTTTGATTGGTAAAGCGTTTGACCTGCCAAATTAAACCTGTCCCTTTTTGGTCGGTTGCCGTTTGGGGGCCGATTGGCAACGCTCGCTGATTATAGTCTTGACCTGCGCTAGAATAGTGGCATCTGAATGTCCGGGCGCATGGAGGCGTGCGCCCGTATGCTGAGGAGGACTCTATGGCAACTGTTGCCGCACCTATCGATGCTACGTCGACTGCCGCTTGGAAGGCGCTCGAGGCCCATCAGGAGAAGCTCGAGGCCGAGGGTATCGACCTCAAGGCCTGGTTCGCCGCCGATGCCGAGCGCGTGAACAAGCTGAGCTTTGACGCCGGTGACCTGCACTTCGACCTGTCCAAGAACCTGGTGACTGATGAGACCGTCAAGCTGCTGTGCGATCTTGCCCGCGAGGTGAAGCTCGAGGAGCGCCGCGACGCCATGTTCTCCGGCGAGCACATCAACACCACCGAGGACCGTGCCGTCCTGCACACCGCGCTTCGCCGTCCGGCAAGCGAGAAGGGCCAGCTCATCGTTGACGGCCAGGATGTCGTCGCCGACGTGCACGAGGTCCTCGACCGCATGTACGCCTTTGCCGAGCGCGTGCGCTCCGGTGAGTGGAAGGGCGTTACCGGCAAGAAGATCGAGCACCTGGTGTCCATCGGCATCGGCGGCTCCGACCTGGGCCCGGTCATGGCCTACGAGGCCCTGCGTCCCTATGCCGACGCCGGTATCGACTGCCGCTACATCTCCAACATCGACCCCAACGACCAGGCCGAGAAACTCAAGGGTCTGGACCCCGAGACCACGCTCGTGATCATCGTTTCCAAGACCTTCACCACGCTCGAGACGCTTACCAACGCTCGCGAGGTCAAGACTTGGATGCTCGAGCAGCTCAAGGCCCAGGGCGCCATCGACGGCTCCGATGAGCAGAACGCCGAGGCTGTGGCCAAGCACTTTGTCGCCGTCTCCACCGCGCTCGACAAGGTCGAGGCCTTCGGCATCGACCCGGCCAACGCCTTTGGCTTCTGGAACTGGGTCGGCGGCCGTTACTCCGTTGACTCCGCCGTGGGCCTGTCCCTGATTGTCGTGCTCGGTCCCGAGCGCTTCCAGCAGTTCCTCGAGGGCTTCCATGCCATCGACGAGTACTTCTGCAACACTCCGCTCGAGAACAACGCCGTTGCGCTGATGGGCCTGCTCAACGTCTGGTACGTCAACTTCTTCGGCTCCAAGAGCCATGCCGTGCTGCCGTACTGCCAGTACCTGCATCGCTTCCCGGCTTACCTGCAGCAGCTCACCATGGAGTCCAACGGCAAGCACGTCCGCTGGGATGGCAGTGCTGTGACCTCCGATACCGGTGAGATTTTCTGGGGCGAGCCCGGCACCAACGGCCAGCACGCGTTCTATCAGCTGCTGCATCAGGGCACCGTGGTGGTTCCGGCCGACTTTATCGCCTTCGCCAACACTGCTAACCCGGCGACCGACGGTGGCCAGGACGTCCATGAGCTGTTCCTGGGCAACTTCCTCGCTCAGACCAAGGCGCTTGCCTTTGGTAAGACGGCTGACGAGGTCCGTGCCGAGGGCACGCCCGAGCAGATCGTCCCGGCTCGCTGCTTTGAGGGCAACCGCCCGACGACCTCGATCTTCGGCGACACGCTGACCCCGTTCGCGCTTGGTGAGCTCATCGCCCTGTATGAGCACATCGTGTTTGTCGAGGGCACGGTCTGGGGTATCGACTCTTACGACCAGTGGGGCGTCGAGCTGGGCAAGCAGCTTGCCAAGCAGATCACGCCTGCCTTCCACGACGACGCTGCCAAGGACGAGCAGGATGCTTCGACCCAGGCGCTCATCGAGTTCTATCGCGCTCACCGCAAGTAGTCTTTGCCTGCTGAGCTAGCTCATTTAAAAAAGGGCCCGTATCCGTTGGGATGCGGGCCCTTTGCTATGTGCCATTTGTCCGCAATCGTCTTGTGTTTTGCATTCGTCCTCAATTAATCCGTATGAGGGATGCCCGCCTCGGATATGATGGAGCGCGATAAAAACAATGCAAGGAGGCATATATGGCAATCAAAGCCATCGCGATGGATATCGACGGTACGCTCACCAACGACCAAAAGGTCATCAGCCCGCGCACGCGCGAGAAGTTGCTCGCGGCGCAGGAGTCGGGCATTAAGCTCATCTTGGCTTCGGGCCGCCCCGCATGGGGGCTGCATGCCTTGGCGCAGGAGCTCGACCTTCAAAACCACGATGGCCTGCTGGTCGCCTTTAACGGTGCGCATGTGGTCGACGCCCAAACCGACGAGGTGCTGTTTGACCAGGCTATGCCGGTCGACGAGCTGCACCGTCTGCTCGACCACCTGCGCAACTTTGACGTGATTCCCATGATCTCGCTCGGTCGCGACCTGCATGTCGTGGACTCGTATCGTTGCATGATCACGTTGCCGGACGGTTCGCAGAAGAACATCGTCAAGTATGAGCGCGACGCGTGCGATCTTAAGATTCGCGAGGTCGAGAGCCTTCATGAAGTCGCGGATGCTTACCCCGTAGACAAACTGCTCACCGCGGGCGATCCGGTCTATCTGCAGGCGCATCACGAGGAGATGTACGCGCCCTTTACCGAGACGCTTTCGGGCATGTTCACGGCCGATTGGTACTTTGAGTTTACGGCGCCCGGTATCGATAAGGCCCGCGCGCTGCAGGGCGCTCTGCCCAAGCTGGGTATCGATGCCAGTGAGGTCGTTTCGTTTGGCGACGGTCAGAACGATAAGTCCATGATCGAGTGGGCCGGCACCGGTGTCGCCATGGGCAACGCCGTCGATGAGGTCAAGGCCGTGGCCCAGATGGTGACCGCCGATAACAACGAAGACGGCATCGCGGTGGCACTCGATAGGCTGCTGGGTTAGAATCGCCGATAGTGCATGGTTCGGGCGTCCGCTTGCGGGCGCCTTTTTGTTAGGGAGGGTGCCGTGTCCGCATTTCCGTTCGACGCCGTTATCTTTGACATGGACGGTGTCATCGTCGATACCGAGTATTATTACCTGGGGGAGACCGCTGCGTTTGCCAAAGAGCTTGGGCTGAACCTGACCCAAGAGGAGTTGAACGGGCAGGTTGGTACCTCGCACCAGTTCTTCTTGCATATGCTGGTCGATTGGTTTGAGCGCGCCGGAAAGGGACACTTTACCGGCGAGGAGGCGCTGGCCCGCTGGGATGAGTGGGCGCATAAACGCCCGCGCGATTATCAGACCTTGATCAATCCGGGCGCCGTGGAGACGATTCGCGAGCTCCCGCGTCGCGGCGTTCGCGTGGCGCTGGCCAGTTCGTCTCCCATGGACAGCATCGAGGAAGTGCTCGATGCGTGCGGCCTGTCGGATGCCTTTGAGTACGTGGTGAGCGGCGAGCAGTTTAAGGAGAGCAAGCCCGAACCCGATATTTACCTGCATGCGCTGGATCTGCTGGGATTGCCTGCGGACCGTTGCTGCTGCGTCGAGGACTCCGTCCCTGGCATCACTGCCGGCAAGCGAGCGGGTCTGACGGTGATCGCCAAGCGCGAGGAGCGCTTCGGCTTTAGCCAGGATGCCGCTGACAAGATCATCGACCAGCTGCCGGAGCTGCTGGAGCTTGCGTAGGACTGGCGATGCGTAATCCGCACCGATTATTGATTCCATATTTGCTAGGGGAGGGCAAATGCCATCGACTGAAGGGTTGACCGACGGAAAAGCGGCAATCCCGCTATATCAACAGGTTATCGATATCATCAAAAATGACATCAATTCTGGTACCTATAAGGCGGGCGCTCGGATACCGAATGAATTCGAATTGGCCGAAAGCTACAAAGTTGGTCGCGTTACCGTTCGGCGGGCCATTGAGGAGCTCGTGCAGCAGGGCTACCTAACCAAGCAGCAGGGGAGGGGCACGTTTGTAAACGCCCCCAAGCTCAAGCGTAAAATCCGCCAGAAGGACGACGTTCAGAGTTTTTCGGACGCCTGCCGCGTCAACGAGATGGAGCCCGGGGCGCGTATTGTCTCAAGAAAAGTGTTGCCGGCCGATGCTACCGAAGCGCAGTTTTTTGGCGTTCCCGCTGGGTCGGAGCTGATCTGCATCGAACGCGTGCGCACCGCCGATGGCATCCCCGTGATGCTCGAGAACAACACGTACGTTTATGAAGACAACGCCTTTTTGGCGAAGGCGGACCTTACCGATCAATCAATTTTCGAGGTCGTGCGCGAACAGACGGGTCGCGGGCCTGCTCGCACCGAGCCGTGCACGCTTGAGATCGCGTGTGCGTCACCCGAAGTCGCCCGGCTGCTGTCCGTTCCCACGGGAGAGCCTCTGTTTTATATGGAGGCATATTTCTATGACGAGCAGCAGCGGCCGTTTATCATCGGCCGACAGCGGATTGTAGGATCGCGCTACGTTTTTGATATTTAGGACGTTGATCAAGAGAACGCCCGGCAGGCTAAATTGCCTGCCGGGCGTTTTTGCCGTTCGCCGCCGTTGAACGACCGTTCACCCGAGTCCTCGTAATCTGTCCGAAATATCCTTGAAGTGCTAAAAACACGCTGATAATCTATAGAACGTCATAGGACGTTTGCATTGCGCGAACGTTAAAGCGAGACACGATAAGGTCTCGGGTTCTTTGGAGGTATCTATGTCAGATACGAAGGCGAAGAAGACAAACAGACGTTTCAAATTCAAATTACCGCACGTCTATACGATCATGTTCTTGCTGATCGTGGTTTTTGCAGTTTTAACCTGGGTCGTTCCTTCTGGCCAATACCAGCGCAAGACGATCTCGACTGCGGCAGGCGAGCGCGAAGTCGCCGTTGCCGGAACCTATGAACAGGTCGATAAGAACTATACCGATTCCGAGACCGGCGAGACCGTTAACCTGGGCCAAGATATCTTTGCGGTCCTGCAGGCGCCTACTAAGGGTATTCAAGAGGCCGCCGACGTCGTTGCGTTCGTCTTGCTGATCGGCGGCTCGTTCGCGATCATCACCAAGACCAACGCGCTTAACGCCGGTATGAGCCGCGTGATTAAAAAGCTCAAAAACAAAGACATCCTCATCATTCCTATTACCATGACGCTGTTGTCCATTTGCGGCACCACGTTTGGCATGTCTGAGGAAGCCCTGCCGTTCTATGCCATCTTCATCCCCATCATGATGGGCATCGGATATGACTCCATGACGGCATTTATCATCTGCTTCCTCGGTCCCAACTTGGGCTACTGCGCCTCGACGATTGACCCGTTCAACGTTTTGATCGCGCAGGGCATCATTGGCATCGAGGGCAACCCGCAGCTGTGGTTGCGTGCCGTTGCATGGGTTATTTTCACCGCCGCCGGCATCGCATGGGCCATGCGTTATGCCATGCGCGTCAAGAAGAACCCCAAGTCGTCCGTTACGTTCGAGGACGACAAACTCAAGCGCATTGAGTTCTCCGTGACCGATGCTTCCATCGAGGAAGAGTTCACCACTCGCCAGAAGCTCGTGCTGATTGATTTTGCCGGTGGTATGGCGCTTATCGTGTGGGGTCTTGTTACGCAGGGCTGGTATATGAACGAGATCTCTGCCGTGTTCCTTGGCATGGGGCTGCTCGCCGGTATCCTGGGCGGTCTTGACCAGCAGACCATCGCCGATGAGTTCGTTAAGGGTCTTGCCGACTTTGCCTACGCAGCCGTCGTTATCGGTATCGCTCGCGGCATTCTGGTCATCGCCGAGGGCGGCATGATTATCGACACCATCCTTCAGGCACTTGCCACTCTGCTTGCTGGAGCCCCTGCCGCCGTGTACACCACGTTCATGTACGTTGTCCTTGGCCTCCTGTCCTTCCTGGTTCCTTCGAGCTCCGGCCTGGCCGCGCTTACCATGCCTGTCATGGGTCCTTTGACCGAGCTTATGGGCCTCAACCCCGAAGCCGCCGTAACGGCGCTGCAGTTTGCCAACCAGACCATTAACACCATTAGCCCCGTGGCAGGTATGACGGTGGCGGGCCTTGCCGTGGCAAAGATCTCGTTTGGCCAATGGTGGAAGACCATCTGGAAGTTCTTCATCTTCATGGTCGTGTTTGGCTTGGTCATTACCGCCATCTCCGGCATGCTTCCGGCGTAAGGAGGTCGCGATGTCCGATCGTTTGACGGTGCTGACGTCCAAGAGCGTCTTCACCGGTACGGAAGACCAGCCGTTTGAAGGTTTTGTCGCGGTACGCGGCAATCGGATTGAAGCCGTCGGTAGCGCTGGCGAGGCAGACTCGTTTCTCGCCCAGGCAGATGAGGTGATCGATTGTGGCGACAGAACGGTCATGCCTGGCTTGGTCGATGTGCATACGTTCTATACGGGCTGGGCGTTGCGGAGCTTGGGAGCCGACTTATCCGAAGCCTCTGACGTCGACGAAGTGGTAGCGCTTCTGCGTTTGTGGAAGGATGTCCATCTCGATTGTGCCGCCGCCTTTGGGCACGACCTTCCCGCATCGCTCGCCGAAGGCGCCGAGAATGAAAAAACGGCGGCAGCGCTCGACGACGCCTTCGGAGACGTTCCTGTTGTTTGCTTTACTCCGGGTGCCGAGACGTGCGTTCTCAACGCCGCCGCCAGCGAGCGCTATGGTTTTACGCCCGAGGCCTGCTACGCCGAGAAGACCTGGCGTATGATGCGGGACTTCCTGGCGCTTCCCGAGGTACGCGCCGGGTATTCTGATTACATGGCGATGCTGAACGCTCGCGGTGTCACGGCTATCAAAGAGATGGCCTTCGACGACTATTACGGATTTGCCGACGAGATGGCGCGTCGTGAGGAATCTGGCGAGATGACGGTTCGCGTCTCCATGATGTCGCAGCCGGTGGGCGCCGGGGCGAATCTGTCCTATGCTCGTGCGGCGCGCGATCGCTTCCAGGGACCGTTTGTTCGTTTCTCGGGCTTCAACCGTATGACCGATCGTGGCGTGTGGGCAGGACTTGCCGAGATGATCGATCCTTATGAGGAGACGGCCGATGCAGGGGCTGCCGGCAAGACGGTTGTCGAGGAGCCCGAGTGGGGTTTGATTGAGGACGAGCTGCGCGCGATTGATGCCGAGGGCTTCCGTTACTCGCTTCATTGTCAGGGTGACGGCGCCGTTCGCCACACCGTTGCGCTGTATGCTTCGCTGCCGCGAGATGAACACGGAGTCATGCTTCGACGCCATGCGATTACCGACCTCGAGAACTCTGATCCGGAAGACCTTGCCCTGTTTGGCAAGCTGGGCGGAATCTGCGAGGTCTACCCCCAGATCCTCACGCTCGATAAACGCGAGGACTGCCTGTCGATGATGCGTCGGCAGATCGGCGAGGTCCGACTGCTGCACAGCTGGAACCGTCGCGGTATGGAAGACGCGGGGTGCACGGTGTGCTGTGGCACCGACCTCCCGCTCTTGATTCCGAGCTTGGGCGAATCAGTATTTAGCGCATGCGGCGGTTTCTTTGCCGACGGTTTGTCCGTGAATGAGGGCAATGCGCTGACGATTGCCGAGCTCCTTCGTGCGTGGACGGCAGGGGGCGCATATGACCTCATGCGCGAGGATGAGCTGGGGACGCTCGAGGCCGGTAAGCTTGCCGACATCTGTGTGCTCGATCGCGATGTGTTTGGCCTTGACTACCATGATGCTTGTGACCTTGCTGTTGATATGACCATGTCGGACGGACGTATCGTGTTCGACCGAAATAAGGAGGTTTAGCATGCCTGAAACCAAACCGACGCTGCGTCGCGAGCAGATCGCGGGCATGAACATCCACTACATCATGTGGTCGCTCGACTATTTTTTGGATACGCAACAGCGCCTGGGCTTTGAGTCCATCGAGCTGTGGTGCGCCGAGCCCCATGTGACGCTCGATCACACTGGGTATTTTGAGGCCGAGGTTCTGGCGAAAAAGGCCGCCGACCGTGGTCTGCGCTATCGGACGCTCTGTCCCGAGAACGTGGTCTACCCATGGCAGTATTGCGCTCGTAAGCCGCTCCATGAGCAGCGGAGCCTGGCGTACTTCAAGCATGGCATCGAGCTTGCCGAGGTGCTGGGATGCGACTGCATGTCCGTAAACTCGGGTTGGGGTGACTGGGACGAGGATCGCGAAGAGGCGTGGAAGCGCAGTCGCGAGCACCTATCCATCTTGGCGGAGTATGCCGGCGAGCACGGTCTGGTGCTAACGATGGAGAGCCTGCGTCCCGAGGAGAGTAACCTTGTGACGACCGTCGCCGACGCCAAGCGCATGATTGATGAGGTCGCGAGTCCGTATCTGCAGCCTATGGTCGATACGACCGCAATGGGCGTTGCGGGCGAGACACTCGAGGACTGGTTTACCGCATTTGGCGACGGTGCGATCCACGAGATGCACTTCATCGACGGCGACCCCTATGGCCATCTGGTCTGGGGCGACGGCAAGCACGATATGGATGCCTTCGTCGCCACGCTCAACGCCCATGATTTCGATGGCATGTTGGGTCAGGAAATCACGGACGGTCGTTACTACGATGACCCGGCGGCGGCAGATGCCAAGAACATGGCCGCCTTCGAGAAGTATCTGATTGACTAATTAGGAATCATGCTCGGCGATGCCGTTTACACCAGGCATCGCCGAGTAAACGAGAAAGGAATTGAGCATGAACGCACACGACCTCATTAAAGAAGCAATCGCCGAGAAGGGTAAGTTTGACAGCGTCTACTGGATTGCCTGCGGCGGCTCCATGATCGACTTGATTCCGGCTCATGAGCTCCTGCAGCGCGAGGCGACGACGTTCACCTCGTATATCTATACGGCCCGTGAGTTCGACATCATGCGTCCCCGTCGCCTGGGCGAGAAGTCTCTGGTCATTGCCTGCAGTCACAGCGGCAATACCCCCGAGGTCGTCGAGGGCTGCGAGATTGCCCTTGCCGCGGGCGCGACGGTGATCGCGCAGACCGATAACGCCGGTTCCAAGATCGATAATGGCAAGTGGGTCACCTGGGTGTACCCGTGGGGCGAGGGCGTTCCGCAGGCCGAAGTCCCTGCCGGCATCTCGCTGTCGCTCGCGGCCGAGCTGCTCGACCAGCAGGAGGGCTACGCCGATCTCGCCGACATGTATGCCGGTATTGCCGAAATGGATAAGATTTTGCCTCCCGCACGCGAAAAGGTAAATGCTGAGCTGGGCGATCGTTTTGCCAAGCTTTGCCAGGAGCATGAGTTCTTCTATATCCTGGGCAGCGGTCCCAACTTTAGCCAGACGTACGGCTTCGCCATCTGCTCGCTCATGGAGATGCAGTGGCAGCACTGCAGCTATATCCACTCTGCCGAGTACTTCCATGGCCCCTTCGAGGCTACCCAGGATGGCGTCTTCTACTTCTTGCAGATGGGCTCGAGCGAGTGCCGTCCTATGGACGAGCGCGCCCTGGCGTTCCTCGAGACCCATACCGACACGCTGATGGTGCTTGATGCCAAGGAGTACGGTATGGAGGCCGTGCCGGCGAGCGTTCGTTCCTATCTGGATCCGGTGCTGTTCTACGCTATGAACTGCGAGCTGCGTGCAGCGCGCGGCAAGGTGTTCGATCACGACCCCGATTTCCGCCGCTACATGGGCGTTGTTGAGTACTAGGAAGGATAGATACCATGGCTTTTAACGTTAATGCGCTCGGGTTTGGTGACAACGTCGTCGACCGTTATGAGCATATCCATACCATGTATCCCGGCGGCAATGCGGTGAATTTTGCCGTTTACGCCAAGAAGTGCGGCGCTGAGCGCTCTGCATATATGGGCATCTTTGGTAACGATGCCGCTGCCGAGCATGTGATTGCAAGTCTCGAGGACGAGGACATCGAGCTCGATAAGTGCGAGCAGCTCATTGGCGAAAACGGTGCGGCACGTGTGACCGTCATCGACGGCGACCGCGTATTCCTCGGCTCCAACGAGGGCGGCATCCGTGGCGATGCGCGCTATGTGCTCGATCGCTTTGATCTGGCATACATGAAGCAGTTCGACGTAGTCCACTCGGGCAACTACTGCTTTACCGAGCGCGAGCTCCCCAAGCTGAAGGCTGCGGGCATCACCGTATCGTTTGACTTCTCGGACGATTCCACCGATGAATACTATGAGCAGATTGCCCCGTTTGTCGACTTCGCCTTCTTTAGCGCCGCGGACGCTGCGAGCGAGGATGAGATTCGCGAGCGCCTCGCTTGGGTTAAGAACTTGGGCCCGCGCTTTGTGTCCGCAACGGCGGGCGCCGAGGGCTGCATCGCCTATGACGGCGAGCGCTACTATCGTCAGCTGGCAAAGCCCGTAACGGACATGAAGGACACCATGGGAGCCGGGGACTCGTTCCTGACTTCATTCCTGATGTGCTACCTCGATTCCGCCAAGCGCGGCGAGGACGGACCTGAGGCCATTGAGCGTGCGCTCGATTTTGCGGCAGGTTTTGCCTCGACCGTGTGCAGCATGGAGGGCTCTTGGGGTCACGGAGCTCCGATCGCCGAGTAGCCTGAGAAAGCGCTGGGCGGCTTGGGGCTGAGGCCTTGGCCGCCTGACGCGAGATTACATCGGAATTCGGATAGGGGCTCACCTTGGGTGGGCCCCTTTTTGATTGCTGGAGAAGACTATGGATATCAAAGCATGTGCAGCTGGCTTTTGCTGTGCGGACGTGTACCAAAACATCGGCGTGTTCTATCCGACTGGCAATGGCATCGACTGGGGTATCCACCTGGCGCGAATGGGCATATCGGTATCTGCGGTGTCGGTCGTCGGAAAGGACGAGTACGGAGACAAGATGCGCGAGGCGCTGGCTGCCGAGGGGTTCGACATCTCGCATCTTCGCGTGGAGGACGGCGATACCTCGGTGATGCTCATGGCGTTGAAGGACGGCGTCGACCGCGTACATCTCGAGGCGATTGACGGTGTTATGGAAACGTACCGGCCAAACGATGATGACCGGGCTTTTATCCTGGAGCACGATGTCATCCATACCGACCTGTTTGGAAACTGCTTAGACCTACTGCCCGAATGGCACGAAACGGGCAAGACCGTCGTCATGGACTTTTCGGTGTTCAGTCAAGATCCCGAATACGCCTGTGAGAACCATTTTCCTTACGTTGACTATGCCTTTATGTCGTTTGAGGAGGATAGCGCGGAGCTGCGCGACTGGGTGCGCCATGTGCAGGAGCTGGGCCCGCGCGTGGCAGTCGCCACACTTGGCGAGAAGGGAAGCATCGCCTATGACGGTGAGCGCTTCTATGAATGTGGGATCGTGCCGGCCGAGAAGGTTGTCAATACCGTGGGCGCCGGCGACTCGTATATCGCCGGATTCACCAAGGGTGTACTGGATGGGCTTGACGTGCCGGCGTGCATGCATGCCGGTGCCGAGCTTTCGTCCCGAGTCATTGGGTCGTTCGAACCGTACTAGGAATAAAAGCCTGGAAAGGAGTGCAAGATGGTAATCGATATGCTGGTCCAGCCCATGCTCTACGGCGAGATCTATACGCCAGGCGACGAGCCAGACGGCTTTGGTTTTTGGGAGCGTGAGTTTGGCATGGGGCACATGGGCCCCATGGACTGGGATGAGCTCGTGGCCGAAATGGATGTCTGCGATGTGCGGAAAAGCGTGCTCATGCCGCTCGATGTGACCACGGCGTGCGGCGGGCACTTTGGCACCAACGACCAGGTTGCCGCGCTTGTTGCCGCGCACCCCGATCGCCTATGGGGATTCGCGAGCGTGGACCCGCAAGTGAGTGGCGCCGCCGATGAGCTGGAGCGCGCCTTTACCGAGCTGGGGGCCAAGGGGCTCTGCCTGCATCCGGCAAAGCAAGGTTTTGCGCCCGATGATGCCGTGGCCGAGCCGCTCTACAAGCTCTGTGAGCGCTACAACAAGCCGGTGGTTTTCCATGCCGGTATGTCCTGGGAGCCGGGTGCGGAGCTTTCGCGAAGCCACCCGCTTGCGTTTGAGCACACCATCGCAACGCATCCGGATGTGCGCTTTAACCTGACGCACTTTGGCTGGCCCTGGGTGCGCGAAACCGTGGCGATGCTGCTCAAGTATCCCAATTGCTATACGGACGCCTCTATTACCTATATCGATTCGCCCGAAGAAATGATGCAGCGGCTCTTCACCGTCGATATGGGACCGCTGTGGTATGAGCGTGCCCTGTCTCATCAGGTGATGTTTGCCAGCAATACGCCACGCTTCCGCGCCTTCAAGCTCAAGCGGGCGCTTGATACTGTGCCCATGCGCGATGAGGCGCGGGAGAATCTGTATTCCGGTACGGCGCTGCGTTTTCTGAAAGGTGATGAGTGACATGGTGACACTCGAGACATTGAGCTATCTATCGACGGCGCCCGACCAGTTCATCGATATCACAGAAGATGTGCATGCCGCCATCGAGCGTAGTGCGGTGACCGATGGACTGGCAGCGATTATTTTGTCGCATACGACTTGCGGCATCGTGGTGAACGAGGGGCTTCCGTGCGTGGAGACCGATCTCATGGAGACGCTCGATCGCATTGCCCCGCCCGATGCCCCCTATGCGCATGCTCATTTCTTGCCGAGCTATGGTGCCACGGGCAATAACTCCTGTGGTCATATCAAGAGCATGATTTGCGGCAATAGCTGCTTCTTCCCCGTTCAAGACGGCCACATTGTATGTGGCGGGGCCCAGAACATCTACCTTGCGGAGTTCGATGGACCTCAGAAGCGAAAAGTGTTCGTTGAGGTGCTGGGCGAGTAGCAGTTGATGTCTGTGAGTCGGCGAGCTAAAGGAGATTGACCATGTCGTTTATGGCTTCGATGTTTGGGACCGAGAAACCGGTAATTGGCATGCTGCATCTGCAGCCGCTGCCTGGCGATCCTCTGTATTATCCGGGCGGCAGCGTTTCGTGCGTGATCGATGCCGCCAAGCGCGATCTCGAAGCGCTGCAGTCGGGTGGTGTGGACGGCATTCTGATCACCAATGAGCTGTCGATGCCCTACGAGCAGCATGTGTCGGCAGTGACCCTTGCCGCTATGGGGCATGTCATCGGAGCTCTTGCCGCAGATTTCTCGACCCCTTGGGGTGCAGAGGCTATTTATGACGGCGATGCCACGATCGAGCTGTGCGCCGCCGTTGAGGCACAGTTTACACGCTGCAATTTCTGCGGTGCCTGGGCTGGCGATCTTGGCCTGATCAATCGTGACTTTGCGCACACCATGCGCCGCCGTGCCGCCCTGCGTCTGGATGACCTAAAGATGTTCCATTTCATCACAAGCGAGGGCGAGGTGTACCTTAACGACCGATCGACTCCCGATATTGCCGATTCGCTGGTATTCAACTGCCTACCCGACGCCCTTGTTATTGGCGGGTCTGCTGCCGGGCGCGGCGCTTCGGGCGAGCTTGCCGACGAGGTGCGCGTCCGTGTTGGCGATGTGCCGGTGGTATGTGGAACGGGATGTCGCGAGAATACCGTTGCAGACGTGTTTTCGCATTATGATGGCGCGTTTGTCGGTACCTGCCTCAAGCGAGACGGCAAGCTCGACGCCCCTGTCGAAGCCGAACGGGTCGCGCGGTTCATGGCTGCCGCCCGTGCCGCGAGAGGGGAGTGAGCGGCATGCCGTACTATCTTGGCATCGACATTGGAACGAGTGCGTCCAAGGGCGTGTTAATTGATGCGGAGTGTCAAATTGTGGCGCAGGCATCTTGTCAACATGAGACCGAGAACCCTCAGGATGGTTGGTATCAGCACGATGCAGAAGCGATTTGGTGGGGTGATTTTTGCCGGCTGTCTCGCGAGCTTATCGAGCGCGCGGGCATCGAGGCGAACCAGATCCGCTGCGTAGGGTTGTCGGCTTTGGGCTGTGATTGCGTGCCGGTCGATGAAGATTGCCACGCCTTGGCTCCGGCAATTCTCTACGGGGTCGATGCTCGCTCGAAGCCGCAGATTGACGAGCTTCTTTCCGAATATGGTCCCGATCGCGCTCGCCAGCTCTTTGGACACGATCCGTGTTCGTCGGATATCGCCCCTAAGGTCCTTTGGTTTAAGGAGAATATGCCCGAGGTCCATGAGCGGGCGGCGAAGTTTCTTACGGCTTCGTCCTATCTATGCGCCAAGCTT
The DNA here is from genome assembly GCF_040910265.1 of Collinsella aerofaciens. Taxonomy (GTDB): domain Bacteria; phylum Actinomycetota; class Coriobacteriia; order Coriobacteriales; family Coriobacteriaceae; genus Collinsella; species Collinsella aerofaciens_BK. The sequence continues at coordinate 99,755 of NZ_JBDGAW010000007.1, forward strand.
ACCGGCAGGTTTACGATCGACCGTTACCTTGCCGAGGATTTCCTTCCCTTATACGATCGTGAGACGTGGCAGGTTAATGAGCGCGGGTGCGCGCGGTTCTGCCGTCCCGACCAGATGACCGAAGTCATGGCGGCGACCGATATCGCCGGCGTAATCACGGATCGGGCGGCGGTTGAAACCGGTCTTGCCAGGGATACGCCGGTGCTTGTCGGAACAGGCGATTCGGGCGCCGAGGCGATTTCTACTGGAGTGTTCTGCCCCGGGGACATGATGGTGCAACTCGGGAGCACGGCCTACTTTATCTATTTGGCGGACCATATGGTCGATGACGCTCGTCTATGGCCAGGGACATTCATCATCCCCGGAACCTACGGCATCTGCGCCGGGACCAATACAGCAGGTGCGTTGACGGCGTGGTTGCGACGCGAGTTGTACCGCGATGTCATGGATGCCGAACACTCCGGCGGCCCCGATGCCTATGAGGTCATGGCGCACGATGCCGGGCAGGTAGGTCCTGGAGCAGATGGCCTGCTGTGTCTTCCATACTTTGCGGGCGAGCGCACCCCGCTCAACGATCCCGAGGCGCGTGGCGTGTTCTTCGGTCTGACCGAAAGGCATACCCGGGGCCATATGGTCCGCGCGGCTTTGGAAGGGATCGCCTACACTGTTGCGGCTCATGTCGACATCATCGAGCGCGAGCACGGGCTTCCCATCGAGCGCATCATGCTCGTGGGCGGCGGAACTAAGAATCCGGTATGGATGCAGGCGATTGCCGATGTCTGCGGTCGTGAGGTCTCGGTTGCGAAGGTTACGGTGGGCGCATGTTTTGGCGATGCTCTTATGGCGGCACTTGCTGGCGGCGCCTATTCATCATGGGGTGAGCTTGCCCGGGTTCTTGGGGTCGCGCAAACGATCGAGCCTGATATGGACGCTCATGAGCTGTACGCATCGCGCCGCCATATCTTTGATGAGCTATATGCGCGAAATTGCGACCTTATGCACGAATTGGTGTAGCGCCGTCGAATTGCCCCACGCTCTTATGGGGGCTGCGTTGTGCGATTCGCATGTTCCTTGAGGGTCGTGGGCAAAAAATGCCAAATATGAGTACTGTCACAAATTTAGTAGCAGCAAAATTTGGCTCTTGAGGTCCAAGTTGAGTGTCTGCGGAGGTAGCGCGCAGAGATGTGGTGTAAGAGGCGGGGCATGCCCCGCCTCTTCCCTTTCTTGAAAGGGAGGGGACACCG
>NZ_JBDGAW010000008.1:0-88695 GCF_040910265.1 Collinsella aerofaciens
GCCAGAGCATGGGGGGCACGCCCGGTCCCGTTCCGAACCCGGAAGCTAAGCCCCATCGCGCCGAGAGTACTGCGGGGTCAGCCCGTGGGAGGCCAGGGCGCCGCTGACCGGTGGACGGCACCGAGCCGTCGGATGACTTGAAGAAGGGGGAGGCCTCGCGGCCTCCCCCTTTTTTTCGTTAACACTTCACAATATAGTTGCATCTCACCTGTAACCCGGTTGGGCTTATGGGTAATGAGCTTTTATTTAAAGACAATAAATCGAATCACAAGGGCAACTGCTATGACCACAATGATCAAAAGTAGGAATTGGAGTCGATGCTGCTTACGTCGTTTGCTTGATGAAACGAAGATCGTTTTCCCTTGTTTTGGCGTTTCGAGATAACGAGCCGAATGCGTTAAGGTTTGCTTAGGTCGGGGACCTCTTTGCTGCCGAGTTATGGGCGTTTTCGTCGGGTCGTCATTGATTGCGCTGTTTTTTGATAACGGTGCATCTTTCAGATATACGGGATCGCTCGATGCGACGCCCATGTGCTTACGTCCCGTTTGGGCATCCTCGAGCGTTTGATATCGATTTCTCGTCACATATTCGGGCTCTGCATCATTAATGGGCTCTTGCGAGATGTGGGGGCGATGGAACCGTGGCGGCTGCGTGGAAATATCTTCCCCCTGCGTCGGCATAAACATATTGTTCTGGTTTTGGTCGTCCATGATGCCCTTTAGCTCGTTACCAACAACGTATACGCGCCCATTGTAAGCCCCTTGTTATTTGTGGCTGCGGACATACTCGTTATTTAAGCTCTGGTTCAAAGAACCTTAACCTTCCTAATACCTGAGTCATATGCACTTAGATATGCTTATAGTATTGGACTTAAAAAACTTTATAGTCGATGTATATATAAGCACCGGGTGGGCATATATAAGTGCGTCAAAAGAAGTCCCAGTCACCTAGAAGATGACTCGGCAGTCCTATAAAGGAGTGGTAAACATGGCAAGCATGGTTCCTTATCGTTCGGTTTTTGGCGTTCGTCCCTCTGCAAGCTCGCTGTTCGATCTGTTTGATGATATGAGCGACCTAGCGAACAGCTCGATTGCCTCTAAGGCGTTCCCCGTTGACGTTGAGGATAAGGGCGATGGCTATGAGGTCAAGGCTTATCTGACCGGCGTCGCCAAGGACGATATCGATGTCGAGCTTAACGAGGGCCGTCTGTCCATTAGCGTGAATGTCGAGGAAGACGAGGAGAACGAGGGCAAGAACTTCCTGCAGAAGGAGTTCAGCTCGTACAGCGCGACGCGTGGTGTGTATCTCAAGGATGCTTCGAGCGAGGGTCTCTCGGCTAAGTACGCCGACGGCATCCTGACCGTTACGGTTCCCAAGATTGTCGAGAAGAAGAACGTTACGAAGATCTCCATCGACTAACTTCGTTGGTGTTCTGCGCTATTAAAAGATAACAAAAGGGGCTGGGAAGCGATTCCCGGCCCCTTTTGCTGTCTAGGACAGTCTATTGAATGGTTGCTGGCCGATACTGGCTTGCGGGGCGTATCGAGAGATTTCGCGATCCTTGGAGAAGGGTGGCGGAGCTGCCGACCCCGTCATCCAGGGTTGCGGCTAGAGCTTTGGCATAGCTTTTGACGGTAAGACTCGGGCGATTGTTATCTTGGCTGATATGCATGGCAATGAGCTGTTCGGTGCGATCGGTAACAAGCTCACGTGCGGCTTCGGCGGCCTGATCGTTGGACAGATGCCCTTTTGTAGATAGGATGCGCTCCTGAAGAAAGCGGGGATATTCTCCCTCGCGCAGCATGGTCACATCGTGGTTGCTTTCGAGCGCGAGGACTCGACAATCTTTGAGGGTGTTCATGGCCTGGCTCGATAGCTCTCCGGTGTCGGTGGCAAAGCCGATGGAATCATCGAGGGCGTCGAATCGATAGCCGACTGGATTTATGACATCGTGTGATGTTGAGTAGGTTTGCACCTGGATGCCGGCAATGGATAGGGTGTCACCGGGATCGAATTCCTCGACAGGCAGATGCGAAAGATTTTCTTTGCTCGAAAGTGTGCCCCTGCTGGCAAAGAGGGGGCCGTGCCAGTGCTTGCACCAGACATCGAGGCCCTTGATGTGATCGGTATGCTCATGAGTAATGAGAAGAGCCGAGACGTTGTCTGCCGAGAGCCCCAGTTCTGTCATGCGCTTTAATGTCTCGCGGCGAGAAAGACCGTCGTCAATCATGATGAGCCCCCGGGGGCCTTCGATGAGCGCGCAGTTGCCTTTTGAGCCGCTGCCAAGGATATGAAGGTGCAGACGAGACATAAGATTCCAAAGGATACAATGGGTGCGAACGAATAGAGGAGGAAGCAAATGCCAACGGTATCTCAGCATTATGGACACCATGCTGCATCGTGGGCTGATGATAAAGCTCTGGCAACGCGGCAGACGGCTGCCCCCGTGGTGCTCATGGTATCAGGTGGTGCGGACTCGACGGCTTTGCTCCTTATGGCGTGCACATCAAAGTTGGATATTCAGGATGGGCGTGGTGTAGCTCCCATCGCGCGCGAGCGACTGCACGTGCTGCATGTGAACCATCATCTGCGCGGTGAGGCATCCGATGGCGACGAGGCCTTTGTGCGCGGCCTATGCGCACAATATGGCTTGCCGCTGTGTGTTGAGCATGCCTATTTTGATGATGAATCGGGCAATATCGAGGCGGCTGCCCGCGAGGTGCGCTATGCCGCGGCGCGGAGGTATGTTCGTGAGCTCTGCGCCCAGACGGGGGCACCGCGAACGGCGGCTCGTATCTGCACCGCGCACACGTCTTCGGATCGCGCGGAAACGTTTTTGATGAACGCGATTAAGGGTTCGGGGCCCGCTGGTCTATCGAGCATTCCTCGCCGGAGGAATATCGTGGTGCGTCCCTTGCTCGACCTGACTCATGATGAGCTCGTGGGCTATCTGCAGGTGCATGGTCAGCCGTGGCGAGAGGACGAGAGCAACGAGGACGTGTCGTACTTGCGTAACTACGTGCGTCATCGAGTGATGCCGGTGGTGGCGCAGCGCAACGCGAGCGTCTGTAAGACGATTGGCGCCGCTTGCGAAATTCTGGGCGATGAGGACGCCTTTCTTTCCCAGCTTTCCGCGCAGGCGTTTCGAAGCTGCCTGCGCAAGGAGGCGGCGGGTGCACTGGTCCTTGACGCTCGCCGACTGGCCGCGGCCGAGGTGGTGATTGCTCGGCGCATGGTACGACTGGCAATTAAGCGTATCGACCCCGACGCTCGCCCGGAGATGCGGCATGTGGAGCGCGTGCTCGCCTGTGTCGCCGAAGGCTCGGGTTCGGTCACGCTGCCGGCGGGAATCGATGTGCGCGTGGAGTTTGGCATGCTGTCATTCAAGGCCCCGGCGGCGCGCGAGGGGTTAGTTGCCGATTGGGTCACCATTCCCGGTCGATTGCCGCTGGGGGCGGGCCGCATCCTGGTGGCAGAGCCAATGGCCGTCGAGCCGGGGTGCGATATTGTGCGCCGTGCCCGCGAACTCGCGGGTGCCGGAGGGGTGGCCGCTATGGTGGATGCCGCGACGCTGGGCTTTGCCGATCGCGATAGCGAACGGATGCTCGCCGGCTCGCGCGGGGAGATTCCCGCCGAGGCGCGTTTGGCACGTCTGTGGGTAGACGGACCCGCGCCGGGGGATGTGATGTGTCCGTTGGGCATGAGTGGGCGAAGTAAGAAGGTGTCCGACCTGCTCAACGAGGCTCGTATTCCCGTCTCTGAGCGCGCAGGCGTTCCTGTGGTGAGAACGGCTCCGGGAGGTGCCGTGGTATGGGTCGCAGGCGTTCGCACGGACGAGCGTTTTAAATGCACGGCCGCAACGCGCGTGGCGTATCTGCTTCGTGTGGTCGATGCGGAATAGCATCCCACGCCAGCTATTCTGTGCGACGTTGACGGTATTCCCGCGCTGATGGCGTACGGGCTGGAAAATATACCCCGTGCGCTGCTAGAATGTGAAGTTCGCGTCCATACGGCGGTGTGTGGGCGATAAGCACAAGAAAGGGTTGTCATGGCTTCTCAACATCCGGATATCGAGAAGGTTCTGTTTACGCAGGAGGATATCGACGGTATCGTCTCTCGCCTAGGCGAGCAGATTACTCGCGACTACGCGGGTAAGGATCTGGTGCTGATTGCGGTCCTGCGCGGCGCCGTGGTCTTTATGGGCGACCTGATGCGCAAGATCGAGCTGCCGACCAACATCGATTTCATGGCTGTTTCGAGCTATGGCGACGGCGTGAAGTCCTCGGGTATCGTGCGTATCATTAAGGACCTGGATATCGACATCCGCGGTCGCGACGTGCTGATCGTCGAGGACATTCTGGACTCGGGCCTGACGCTCAAGTATCTGATGAAGAACCTCGAGAGCCGCAAGCCAGCTTCTCTGGAGGTCGCCGCCTTCCTGTGGAAGGACGTTGAGGACCGTACCTCGGCCATCACGCCCAAGTATGTTGGAACCCATTGCCCCGATGCCTTTGTGGTGGGCTACGGCCTCGACTATGCCGAGCGCTATCGTAACCTTCCGTATCTGGGCATTTTGAAACCGGAGGTTTATTCGTAAGATGCCCGACGACCGTAACGATAACAATTCCCAGACTCCCCGGGAGCCTAAGATCCCGGGGATGCCCGGAGGCAAGAAGCCCACGCGTACGGGCTGGCTGTATTTTATTTTGGCTTGCGCGCTCCTGGGCTACGCCTTCTTTAACATGGGCTCCGGCTTTGCCAATTCCAGCAATACCGTTAAGCTCGCGACGAGCGAGATGGTGAGTGCCATCAAGCAGGATCGCGTCGAAGATTTGACCTATACGGTTCAAGACGGAAGCGTGACGGGTCATTACTGGAAGACGAAGAAGGACAAGGGCGATACGAGCGAGCTCAAGAGCTTCTCCTCGACCTATGTCGGCTCCGATTCGCTTGCCGAGCTTATGGCGGAGCACCCCGATACCAAGTACATCGTCAACACCAACGATCCCGATTTTTGGGGCGACCTGGCGATGAGCGTGCTTCCGACGATCGCCCTGATCGCCATCATGTTCTACTTTATGCGCCAGATGATGGGCGCCAACAACAGGAACATGCAGTTTGGCAAGACCAACGCCAAGACCAACGAGGCCACGCGCCCCAAGGTCAAGTTTGAAGACGTTGCCGGCGTGGACGAGGCGGTCGAGGAGCTCGAGGAGATTCGCGACTTTTTGAGCGATCCGGATCGCTATCGCAAGCTGGGTGCCAAGATCCCGCGTGGCGTGTTGCTGGTGGGCCCTCCGGGCACCGGTAAAACGCTGCTGGCCAAGGCCGTTGCCGGCGAGGCGGGCGTGCCGTTCTTTAGCATCTCGGGTTCCGACTTTGTCGAGATGTTCGTGGGTGTCGGCGCCAGCCGTGTGCGCGACCTCTTTAAGGAGGCCAAGTCCCAGGCCCCGTCGATCATCTTCATCGATGAGATCGATGCCGTGGGACGTCAACGCGGAGCTGGCTTGGGCGGCGGTCACGACGAGCGCGAGCAGACGCTCAACCAGCTGCTGGTCGAGATGGACGGTTTTGAGGAGAGCGAGTCGGTCATCCTGATCGCTGCGACCAACCGTCCTGACATCCTGGATCCGGCATTGCTGCGCCCCGGTCGTTTTGACCGTCAGGTTACGGTCGACCGTCCGGATGTGAAGGGCCGCGAGCAGATCTTGCGCGTGCATGCCGAGAACAAGCCGATGGACGAGGACGTGAAGTTTGAGAAGCTCGCCCAGATGACCGTTGGCTTCACCGGCGCCGATCTGGCAAATCTGCTCAACGAGTCTGCGCTGCTGGCTGCCCGCCGCCATCGTTCCGTGATCTCGATGGACGAGGTCGAGGAATCGATGGAGCGCGTGATTGCCGGTCCGCAGCGCAAGGGTCGCGTGATGACCGAGGCCGAGCGCACCACGATTGCCTACCACGAGAGCGGCCATGCCCTGGTGGGCCACATCCTGGAGCACTCCGATCCGGTTCACAAGATCTCGATCGTCAGCCGCGGCCAGGCGCTGGGCTACACGCTGCAGCTTCCGCAGGAGGACCACTTCCTTAAGACCAAGAACGAGATGCTCGACGAGCTTGCCGTGTTCTTGGGCGGTCGCGTTGCCGAGGAACTCATGTGCGACGACATCACGTCGGGCGCGAGCAACGACCTGGAGCGCGCGACCAAGATGGCGCGCGAGATGGTCACGCGCCTGGGCATGAGCGAGGAACTTGGAACGCAGGTGTTTGGTGAGGCGCAGCATCAGGTATTCCTGGGCCGCGATTACGCCGATCACCAGGATTACTCCGAGGAGACGGCGCGCCGCATCGATATCGAGGTTCAGCGCATCATGCGCGAGGCCCATCGTCGTGCGGTCGAGATTTTGGATGCCCGTCGCGACCAGCTCGATTTGATGGCCAAGGTACTGCTTGAGCGCGAGACCGTCGAAGGCGACGCCGTGAACGCCCTGCTCGACAACGAGTGGGACGCCTACCTTGAGCGCGAGGGCGATATCCTGGCGGCCAAGGAGGAGCGCAATGCCAAGGCGGCCGGTATGCCGACCAAGAAGCGCGCGCCTCGTATGAGCGAGGAGGAGCTGGCGGCTGATGCCGCAGCCTTTGCGCAGGCGGCCATGCAGGAGGATGCCGAAGCCGCATCCGATGATGCCGGCGATGACTGTGCCGCCAATGCCGGTACCGACACCGACGCCGACAAATAGCCTTTGTGGCGAAAGCCTCTGCGGGGAAACCTGGGGAGGCTTTTTCTTTTTGTTGATTGGGGACAGACTTAAATGAGCGTTTTCACCCATTTAAGTCTGTCCCCAATCAACATTGCTGCGGCGCTTTGCCCGACTAAAGCGTACAATAGCGCCTATGCGAAAGGGGAACAGATGATCAACGAAACTATGTATGCTCGCGGTGCGGAAAGCTCCATCATCCGCGAGATTTTTAGCTATGGCCTTGAGCGTAAGGCGCAAATCGGCGCGGAAAACGTGTTCGATTTCTCGCTGGGCAACCCGAGCGTTCCGGCGCCCGCTGCCGTCGCGAAATCTATCAAAAAGGCGCTTGAGCTGCCGAGCGATCAGCTGCATGGCTACACGCCCGCACCGGGCCTGCCGCAGTGTCGCTCCGCCGTGGCCGAGTCGCTCAACCGTCGCTTTGACACGAGCTATGAGGGCAAGGACGTCTTTATGACCGTGGGTGCGGCGGCTTCGCTCACCTGCACGCTCAACGCCATCACTAATCCGGGCGATGAGGTTATCGTTATCGCGCCGTATTTTCCGGAATACTGCGTGTGGATCGAGAAGGCTGGCTGCACGTGTGTCGAGGCGCTTGCCAACGAAGACACATTCCAGCTGAGCGTGGGCAACGTTCTTAAGGCCATTACCGACAAGACGGCAGCGGTCATTATCGACTCACCCAACAACCCGACCGGCGCCGTGTATACGCGCGATACCCTGACGCGCCTGGCTAATGTTTTACGCGAGGTCAACGCCAAGCGCGATCCCGAGAACCCGATCATGCTGATCTCGGATGAACCGTATCGCGAGATCGTCTATGGTGCCGAGGTGCCGTGGGTGCCTTCGATCTACGAACACACCATCGTGTGCTACTCGTATTCCAAGTCGCTTTCGCTGCCGGGCGAGCGTGTGGGCTGGATTCTGGTTCCCAATACGAACCCTCAGGCAGCTCGTCTAATGCCCGCCGTTGCCGGTGCCGCCCGTACGCTGGGCTTCGTGTGCGCGCCGGCGCTCTTCCAGCGCGTAATTATCGACTGCATCGATGAGCCGAGTGACGTTGAGGCCTATGCACGCAACCGCACCGCGCTTACCGATGCACTAGCGGAGTACGGCTACACCTATGTTGAGCCGGATGGTGCATTCTACCTGTGGGTGAAGGCGCTGGAGCCCGATGCGAACGCTTTCTGCGAGCGCGCGAAGAAGTATGAGCTGCTCGCGGTGCCCTCGGACAGTTTTGGCATGCCGGGCTGGTTCCGCTTGGGCTACTGCGTGAGCTACGAGACCATCGTCAATTCGTTGCCTGCCTGGAAGCAACTGGCCGACGAATATCGTCGAAAGTAAAGCGCTCTGCTTACAATGTTTTACGTGAAACGGGGTTTGGTGTTAAGCCGGACCCCGTTGTCTGTGCCGTTGTGTGATTGGGATGAAGCGGTTTTACGACTGCCGAAGGCTATGCGTACAATGAATATACGCGACGGCCATACTGGACAAGGAGACCTGATGCCCTACCTTCTTTCTTGTGATATTCATACTCATACGTTGTTCTCCGCGCATGCGTACTCAACCATTGAGGAGAATGTGTACTGGGCGGCGGAACGTGGCCTGCAGGTGCTCGGATCTGCCGACCATCTGAGCTCGATGGTTACGGCTTGCCCCAACGACCTGCGCAGTTTCCAGTTCTTTATTAACCAGGATATCTGGCCGCGTATTTGGAGCGGCGTGCTGGTGCTTCGCGGCGCCGAGGCCGATATCGTTTCGCTGGACGGAAGCCTGTTTGGCGAGGACATTCCCGTGTCGCTCGATATTGCCGGCGATTCGTACAGTCACCAGCATTCGCTGTTCGATTTGGTGACGCGTAATTTGGATTATTTGGTGGCAAGCGTGCATAATCCGCAGTTTGCCGAAGGCGCGACGCTCGCCCAAACGACCCAGATGTATATCAATGCCCTGGAGCATCCCAAGGTGTTCATGCTTGGGCATACGGGTCGTTCGGGCGTGCCGTTCGATATCGATGAGGTGCTACTGGCGGCCAAGGCCAAGCACAAGATTATCGAGATTAACAACCATAGTCTTGAGCATGGTGCCGACACTGAGCATTGGGCCGTATGTCGCAAGATCGCCGAGCGCTGCGCCGAGCTGGGCGTGGGTATTGGTGTGTCGACCGATGCCCACATTGGTATGGCCATTGGCAAGCTCGAGCACGCCCGCAAGTTGCTCGACGAGATTCACTTCCCGCTGGACCTGATCGTGACGCGCGATCGCGAGACGCTACTGCACGAGATGGCGGCAGCCGGCGTGTGCGACCTGCGCAAGGGGATGTAACGAGACTCATATGCCCAATGAAAGGGGGCGGTCCAGGCGGGCCGCCCCCTTTCCCGTGCCGGAGAATTAGCGGCGCTCGAGGACCGCGACGGTCTCGGTGTGGTCGGTGTGGGGGAACATGTCGACCGGCGTGATCTTGAGCAGTCGGTAGCCACCGTCGAGGAGCTGGTGTAGGTCGCGCTCTTGGGTGGCGGGATTGCAGCTGATATAGGTGATGCGGCGCGGCTTAAGTGCGCAGGCGGCCTCGAGGAACTCGAGGGTAGAGCCGGCGCGCGGCGGGTCGATGGAAAGGACGTCGACGCGCTCGTTGTTATCGGCGGCATCCAGGATGTAATCGGTGGCATCGTCGGCCATAAACCAAGCGCTGCGGGTGAGGCCGTTGAGCTCGGCATTGCGACGTGCGTCGGCAATGCCCGCCGGGTTGCGCTCCACGCCGAGCAGCATAATGCCGACACCTCTGTCCTGGGCATCCTTCGCGGCGCACAGACCGATGGTGCCGCTGCCGCAGTAAGCGTCCATAAGAATGTCACCCTTCTGCAGGTCCATGCCGTCAATTGCGAGCTGATAGAGCAGCTCGGTCTGCTGCGGATTGGTCTGATAGAACGCGGTGGGGGAGATATCGAATTCGCAACCGAGCAGCTGGTCGCGCATGCACTCGGCGCCATAGACGACACGAGTCTCCTCACCCAAGATGGCGTTACCGGGACGGCCATTGATATTTTGGGCAACGGTGACGATATGCGGATCGATCGCCGCGACAGCCTCAAAGAACTCCTGCGCATGCGGTAAGTCACGCTGGGCGGTCACGAGCGTAACCATGACCTGGTCTGTACGCCAGCCGCAGCGGACGACGGCATAGCGAAGCAAACCAAGATGCTTGTCCTCATTAAAGGCGGGAATATGCAGCCGCTCAGCTTCGCGTGCGATGCCGTTGAGAATCTGACGGGCACCCGGCGCCTCGACAGGACACTCGGGTACGGCAACGATCTTGTGCGTGCCGCGCTCAAAGAAACCGCAACGGACAGCGCCCTCCTTACCGGGAGCAAAGGGGGTGGCAGCCTTATGGCGAAAGCCACGCGGCGCAGGATATTTACCCGGATCGCCCAGGGTGACGCCCATACCGCGAATAGGGTCAACGGCGATACCCTCACGCTCACAAAGCGAAGCAAAAAGCTCCTCCATAGCAGCCTGCTTAGCTGCCAGCTGCTTTTTATAAGGACGATTGAGCGCCGTGCACCCACCGCAAGATTTCATGATGGAACAAGGCGATTTGGGATCCACGGTTTTACGAGTAGGCTGAGCCGAATCCTTGCGCGAGCCCTTGGAACGAACGTGAGACGCCTTATCCCCGCCCTGACGAGAGCCAGAGCGCTTGGCCTTAGCCGACTTGCTTTTTGCAGCTTTAGAAGACTTGGATTTCGTAGAAGATTTCTCCTCCTTCAACCCCTCAGCCGCCTCCACCAAAGCACGACGAGCCCTACGCTCCGCACGAGATTCTGCCATCAATAACTCCACTAATTTATAAATTGAAATCTGCAAGCATTGTACCGTGCCAAGCTAGCAGACGATATGCAAGCGTCCATTTCATGTCAGTGATAAGTCCAGCGATGTTTGCCCGGCGTGGGCGGGGAGCGGCGCGTAATTAAGTTTATCGCGAGTTCCGCACGCAAAGGAAAGCACTTAATGTGCTTTCCGTCTTGCGCAGGACTGTAGAGCAGGAAACTTAATTACGCGCCGCTCCCCGCCCACGCCGGGCAAGCCCTCCCTTGTACTCCATCTCACTAAAGTGTATGATTCTGAACGTTACATGACTCACTTTACCTAACTAAAGTGCTATCAAGGGGGATACCATGAATACCGATATGTCTCGTCGTCAGTTCGTTGGTCTAGCCGGCTCACTCGCCACGGTGCTTGGCCTTGGTCTTGTCGGCTGCGGCGGTGGTGCCGGCAAGGGCTCCGCTGCCGGTTCTGCCGCAGCCAAGGACGTGAAGGGCGCTGCGGAGTCCAAGAAGCTCGTCGTGGGCTTTGACAAGTCCTATCCTCCGTATGGCTTTGTAGGCAACGATGGCGAGTACACCGGTTTTGACCTCGACCTTGCCAAGGCCGTTGCCGACAAGCAGGGCTGGGACGTTGAGTATGAGGCTATCGACTGGGATGCCAAGGACACGCTGCTCAACTCGGGTGCCATCAACTGCATCTGGAACGGCTTTACCATGGAGGGCCGCGAGGACGACTACACGTTCTCCGAGCCTTACATGCTTAACGGGCAGGTGCTCGTGGTCAAGAAGGACGCGGGTATCAAGAGCTGGGACGATCTTGCCGGCAAGACCGTGATTACCCAGACTGATTCCGCCGCACAGGATGTGCTCGAGGGCGACCAGAAGGATCTGGCCGCGACGTTTGCCACGCTCGATACCATCGGTGAGTACAACACGGCGTTTATGCAGCTTGAGAGTGGTGCAGTCGATGCCGTTGCCTGTGACCTCTCGATCGCCCAGTATCAGCTTGCCGCCAAGCCCGATGCTTATACGCAGCTCGACAAGCCGCTGTCCAGCGAGCACTACGCCGTTGGCTTTAAGAAGGGCGACACCAAGTCGGCCGACGCCGTGACCGAGTCGCTCAAGGCACTCTACGAGGATGGCACGGTCAAGGACCTCTGCGATAAATATGCAGATTACGGTCTGTCTTTCGATAATTGGGTGCTCAAGTAATGTCTATCCAAGTCATGATGCAGATGCTTGGCCAGGGATTCTTGGTCAGTCTGCAGTTGTTTGTGCTAACGCTGCTGGGGTCGATTCCGCTGGGAATCCCCGTTGCGTTTATGCGCATGAGCAGAATTGCGCCGCTCCGTTGGATCGCGCGCATCTATATCTCGATTATGCGCGGCACCCCGCTCATGCTGCAGATGTTCGCCATCTACTTTGCCCCGTACTACGTGTTTGGCATTTCGCTCACGCCCGATTCCAAGTGGACGGCGTGCGTCGTGGCGTTCATCATCAACTACGCCGGTTACTTTGCCGAGATCTATCGCTCGGGCCTGCAGTCCATCCCGCGCGGCCAATACGAGGCTGCCGAGGTACTGGGCTATTCGCGTATGCAGACGTTTCTGTATATCGTGATGCCCCAGGTCGCCAAGCGCATTTTGCCGGCAATGGGCAACGAGATTATCACGCTGGTCAAGGACACGTCGCTGGCGTTTGCTATCGGCGTGGGCGAGATGTTCTCGACGGCCAAGGCGCTGGTTGCCTCGCAGGTGAGCATGGTGCCGTTTGCGATCGCGGCGCTGATCTACTGGGTCTTTAACTTTGTGGTCGAGATGCTGCTGGGTGCTGCCGAGAAAAAATTGGATTACTACCATGATTAATTCGGTAATGAATATAGCGAACGCACGCAAGGCGTTTGGCGGCAATGAGGTGCTCAAGGATATCTCACTCGAGGTCAAGCGTGGCGAGGTCGTGGCGATTATCGGACCTTCGGGTGGCGGTAAGTCCACGCTGCTGCGCTGCGCCACGCTGCTCGAGACGCTCGACGGCGGCTCGCTCTCGTTTGGCGACCTTGCCGTCGCGACGGATGCGGGTTCGGGCGCGGTGTACGCAAAGGGCGATGTACCCAAACAGGCGCGCTCGCGGTTTGGTCTGGTGTTTCAGAACTACAATCTGTTCCCGCACTATACCGTGATGAAAAACATCACCGATGCGCCGATTCGCGTGCTTAAGCGTCCGCGCGAGCAGGCGGAAGCCCGCGCTCACGAGCTGATTGCGCAAATGGGGCTGACGGGCAACGAGAACAAGGTGCCGTGTGAGCTTTCGGGCGGTCAGCAGCAGCGCGTGAGTATTGCCCGCGCCCTGGCGCTCGATCCGGAAATCCTATTCTTTGACGAGCCGACCTCGGCGCTCGATCCGGAGCTGACGGCCGAGGTTCTGCGCGTCATTAAAGACCTTGCCGCGCAGAATATGACGATGGTGATCGTGACCCATGCGATGCAGTTTGCGCGCGATGTTGCCGATCGTGTGGTCTTTATGGACGGCGGCCGCATTGTCGAGGAGGGGCCTGCCGAGCAGGTCATCGATCATCCGCGCGAGCAACGTACCCGTGAGTTCTTGAGCCGTATCGAGGGGTAGGCTCAGCTATTTGCTCAACTATTAATTGAGGCGAAGCCGCCGCAGGTCTTACGGCCTGCGGCGGCATTTTATTTGCATCGGCGGGGTCCAATAATCGCCTCGCATACTCGCCTCCTCCTCTCGCCGCCCGTATTCATACGCGTGCCGAAAGGTCTGCATGGACAGGCGACTGCAAGGGTAGGGTGGTGGCATAGGACATTTGGAGGGTGAGTCGGCTCGGCTGCCGACCGTGCTGCTCCCGGGACGGCATCGACCGCGAACTCTCCCCGTTGGCGTCGCGCATCGCGCGCGACCCTGCAAGGAGGTCATCATGGGTGCTCCCAAGACCGGCAACGTAAGGAACGTGGTTCTCGTAGGCCAAGGCGGGGTGGGCAAGACTTCACTCGCCGAGGCCATGCTCCACCTTTCCGGTAAGACCGCCCGCCTGGGCGGCCACGACGGCACCAAGCCCACGCTCGACTATGACCCCGAAGAGGTCAAGCGTTCATTCTCCATCTCGACGACCATCGCGCCGATCGATTGGAAGGGCGCCCGCATCAACGTGCTCGATGCCCCGTGCTACCCCGATTTTATCGGCGACGCCTTTGCCGCGATGAGCGTCTGCGAGACGGCGCTGTTCGTGGTCGACGCCGAGGCCGGCCCGCAGCCCACGACGGTTAAGCTTTGGTATGCAGCCGAGGACCTGCGCCTGGCGCGTGCGGTGTTCGTGAACCGCCTGTCGCGTCCCGAGGCCAGCTTTACGACCACGATGGGCCTGCTGCAGGAGCGTTTTGGTACGCGTTTGGGTGCCGTGACCCTCCCCTGGGGCGAGGGCGAGGACTTTGACGGCATTATCGACCTGGTGCGTATGAAGGCGCGCCACTGCAACGGCGCCGAGGCAGTTGAGTCGGAGATTCCCGAGGAGTATCGTGCCCAGGCCGAGGAAGCCCACGACCATCTGTGCGAGCTGGTGGCCGAGGCCGACGATGAGCTGATGATGAAGTACCTGGAAGGCGAGGAGACACTGACGCAGGAGGAGCTTGAGGGCTTGCTGTCGAAGGCGATTGCCGAGCGCATCTTTGTGCCGGTCTTTGCGGGCGATTGCATTAAGGAGCAGGGTGTCAACTCGCTGATGGACGACATCGCGACGTACTTCCCGGCGCCGACCGACTACGGCGAGATGCCGCTTATCGACGGCGATTCGCTCAAGATTTCGAGCGACGATGACCGTCCGGTGGCGTTTGTGTTTAAGACCCTGGCCGATCCGCAGCAGGGTCGCATCAGCTTTATCAAGGTGCTGACGGGTACGCTTGAGCCGGGTCTTGAGCTGATCAACGCGCGTACCCGCAAGGGCGACCGTCTGGCTCACCTGTATGTGATGTGCGGCCGCGACATGACCGAGGTCGGTCACGCCTATGCCGGCGACATTATCGTGGCACCCAAGCTGGCGGCCGAGACGGGCGATACGCTCTCGATTACCGGCAAGGTCGAGGCTGCGGCGTTTAAGTTCCCCAACTCGCAGTATCGCATCGCTATCGAGGCCGAGAACCGCGGCGACGAGGAAAAGCTCTACACGTTTATCGAGAAGGCCTGCAAGGCCGATCCGACCATGAGCATCGATCGCGACGAGGAGACGGGTCAGACCATTATCTCTGCTGTGGGCGAGGCGCAGGTATCGGTGCTGCTCAACCGCCTGGAGGACCGCACCAAAGTCGCGGCCAAGAGCGTACCGATCCGCATCCCGTACCGCGAGACTATTCGCCGCACGGCGAGCGCTCAGGGCCGCCACAAGAAGCAGACCGGCGGCGCCGGTCAGTATGGCGACTGCTGGCTGCGCGTGGAACCGCTCACTGGGCCCGACGGTACGAGTGACGGCTATGAGTTTGTGGACGAGGTCGTGGGCGGCCGCATCCCGCGCTCGCTGATTCCCGCCGTGGACAAGGGTGTTCAGGAGACCATGAAGGACGGCATTATCGCTGGTTATCCGCTTACGGGCATCCGTGTTGCCGTGTATGACGGTTCGTATCACAGCGTCGACTCCAACGAGATGGCCTTCCGCGCGGCGGCCCGCATCGGCTTGCGCAAGGCGTGCGCCGACGCCGATCCGGTGGTGCTGGAGCCCATCGAGGAGGTCACGGTGACCATCCCCGAGAGCTATGCCGGCGCCGTGATGGGCGACATCTCAGCCTCGCGCGGTCGCGTAACGGGCATGGAGACCGACGAGCGCGGCGATACCGTGGTCATTGCCCAGGCGCCTCTTGCCGAGCTGACGGATTACTCGACACGCCTGCGTTCCATCACGCGCGGCACGGGCGACTTTACCATGAAGCCGGCTGGCTATGAGCAGGTGCCCTACGACGTTCAGGCCAAACTGGTCGAGCGCTACGAGGAGGGCCGCGCTAAGTAGCGTGTGATTTTGTCTGAACCATAAGTGCTGACAATAAGGCCGCCCTGGGTAACCGGGGCGGCCTTATTTGGTCCCTTGGGGACGGAGGAAAACGGATCATTTTTGGCTTTGGATGATGTGGCGGCGTGGTCGACTCTAATCCCCCGAAGCCTGATTGCGGCCAGTGCCGTAGTCGATCTGCACGTGCGGCTGCAAGTTATAGCAGTACACGTGGAAGCAGAGCGTCTTGCCATGGTCCTCGACCGATTGCGCCTCCAGACGAACGCCACGGCAGACAAGTTCCTCTTCGTTATACATGGGCGTGACGCGGTAGAGCACGTGGTTACCTGTCTCGCGGATATAGCCGAGAATCTGCTCCTCAAACGGCAGCATGCCCGTCTCGTTGAGATAACGCGTGCCGGTGAGGAGATTCTTGCGGTTGGCGTTTTCGCCGCAGAGCGACCAGGCGATGAGGTGGCAGCGGTTGTAGAGGCTCTGGCCTGGAATAAAGTCGTAGCGTTGCTGGCGCCAGCCGGCGGGGTGGATACGCGAGATGTCGCCGCGCTTGCCCTGTCCGAGCGACTCGGGGCCCACGCAGGCGAGCGCCTTGCGGGTGCGGCCCAGGCTGTCGAGTTTGGAGAACTTCTTAAAGCAGCCTTCCTCCGTGGCGCGCTCATATTCGTCGAGCGTAAACGAGGGCGTGCCCAGCGGGTGGGTGCTATCGGCACGCAGGGTGACGTAGGGGTTGCCCGTATAGTCGGGGATGCTGCTGAGGTATACGCCGCGGGCGCGGTTGAGGTCGGGGTTTTCGACCTCGTCGATGGGGGTGGCGGCGCTATTCGGGGCAGTGTCGCCGGTGTCGGTTGTGGTGGCCTCAGTGCCATCGCCGGTGTCCTCGCCGCCATCGGAGTCCGCGGAGCTCGCTGTTCCCGATTCGAGTCGGGCGACCAGGTCGGCCTCGTCGTCGGTGCGGCTGGGGCTCTCGTTTTGCTTTTCGGCCAGAGCCGCCGCCTGCTCATCGCTTTGCGGCGACAACAGCTTGGGCGCTCCGTCGATCGATCCCGTAAACAGCGCAAACCCCAGCACCACGGCGGTGCCGATGGAAAGTACTTGCTTGTAGGTGGACTTGCGCGACATTGAGGCTCCTGGATGGACGGCTGGGAATCTACCAGTCTAGCAGGAGCCGCCGAAGGTCGTTCTATCGAACAAATACTCAAGATTTGGGATAGACGCTACTGATTAATTTGTCCCGCGGTCTAGATCGAGGTGGAGTCGAGCCAGTTGAGCTTGCACTCGAGAATGCGCTGCTCGCCGGGTTCGCTGCTGCCGTCAAGTAGGGCGAGCAGCATCTCGGCTGCTTCGCGACCTTCCTGGTCGACGGGCTCGATGATGGTGGAGACGGTCGGTGTGGTGAGGTTGGTCCAGTCTTCGCAGTTGAGTCCCAAAAGGCCGATTTGCTGCGGAAGCAGATGGGCCATGGGCTGAAGTGCCTTGTAGACGCGGGGGAGCGCCCATTGGTTTTGGACAAAGATGAGCGTACGCTTGGCGGGATTGAACTTGAATTTAAAGTACTCGGTAAGCTCGTTGATTGACGGCTTGTTGTGGTCGATGGGAATCGCTTTGTAGAGCTGTCCGTTCGCTGCCAGTGCCTCGGCATACCCCTGAAAACGCTCCATGCGGGTGCGCATCTCGGTCATGTTGGCGGCAATGGAAAAGAAATCTTCGTAGCCGGCGTCGAGGAGTGCCTGTGTGGCGTTGTACACGCCGTCGTAAAGGTTGGTTTTGATCCAGCTGGTACCTGGGCTATAGATGGCCGCATCGAAAAAGACGACCGGCTTGCCGGCGCGTCTAATGCGGTCGTGCACGGCTTTGAAGTTTGCCGTGGGCTGGATGATAAAGCCATCGACGCCCAGCGAGAGCATCTTGTCGACGTACATTAGCTCGGTCTCGGGGTTAAAGTTGCTCGTGCAAACGACCGTCTGGTAGCCCGCGGGGAGCATGACCTGCTCCATGCCATTGAGAACGAGCCCCGCCCATTTGTTGGTGTTATCCAAAATGATGATGGCGATGACGTGGGTTTGTTTGCCGGTGAGCGTTTGCGCCTGGGCATTGGGAACGTATCCGAGTTCCTTAATGACGCGCGCGATTTTGTTCTGCGTCTTTTCGCTAAGTTTTTCTCGTTTGTCGTTGAGGTAATACGAGACGCTTGCCGTCGAGGTTCCCGCCTCTCGAGCGACGTCTGCGATCGTAACGCGCTGTTTTGCCACAGCGACTCCTTCCGACAGATGAGCATTTTCCAACATGATGACTTTGAGTCTTGGTGAGGGATACGCTTCGGTGAGCGACCCTTTCCTTTCATATGAGTATGCAACAAATGAGGTATACGGGTGGGGTCGAAATTTGTGACCGGCATGCGCATCTGCCGTCTACCGAGAAAATCAAATACTTCTTGACTTTTGAAATCGAGGGTAAAATCGCAGGATTCATTTTTGGTTAAACGCATAACTAAATCGCATAACCAACGCTCTGACCTGCGCGTTTACCGAAATAAGCTGGCATTAAGAAAAACGAGCACCTATATTGGTCTTGTCGAAAAGACAGCAAGTCCAAACGGCAGGGGATGCTCCGGAGGCCTCCGCAAACGGTGTCTTGCGCACGCAACTCTATGAAAAGAGGGAAGCAATGAAGATCGTAGGCGTTGCCGCCTGTACCGTGGGTATCGCCCACACGTATATGGCCCAGAAGGCGATTCAGGATGAATGCGCCGCCCGTGGCATCGAGTGCAAAGTTGAGGCTCAGGGTGGTCTGGGTATCGAGAACGAGCTGACGCAGGAAGACGTGGATTCCGCCGACCTGGTGCTCGAGTCCGTCGACGTGGGTGTCGAGAACGAGGACCGTTTTGAGCAGAAGATGGCCGAGGGCAAGTTCCTGAAGGTCGGTACCTCGGATGTGATCGCCGATCCGGTAAAGATTATCGACCAGGCCGTTGAAATCATCAAGGCGACGGGCGGCGCCGTTGACGCGCCCAAGGCCGAGGCCAAGGCAGAGAAGAAGGCCGTCTCCGCTGCCCCGCAGGCCCCGACACCGGCGTCCAAGCAGTCCATCTTTGCCGATCCTGGCAAGACACTGCTCAATGCATTCAATACCGGCGTTTCCTATTTTATCCCCATTGTCGTTATCGGCGGCGTGTTCCTTGCCTTCTCGCTGGCATCCGGCACCGCCGGCGCCAATGGTATGGAGGTCACGAACCCGCTGATGGTGAGCCTTAACACCATCGGTATGGCCGGCATCTCCATGATGATCCCGGTGCTTGCGGCATATATCTCCTACTCGATGGCCGGCAAGCCCGCGCTCGCCCCTGGTTTTGTCTTGGGCTATCTGGTCAACAACGCGGTCGTTACCCCTAGCGGCAACAGCGTTTCGACTGGTTTCCTGGGCGCCATGATCATGGCGGTCATTTGTGGCTACTTTGTTCGCTGGATGAAGACCTGGAAGGTCAACAACACCATCCAGACCATCATGCCCATCCTGATCATCCCGATCCTGACCTCGCTTGTTCTGGGCATGGCCTATATCTACATCCTGGCCACGCCGCTTGGCTTTGTGATGGACTGGCTTACCAGCGTGCTCGGCAGCCTGCAGGGCGGTTCCGCCGTTGTCCTGGGTCTGGTCATTGGCGTTATGACCGCCTTCGACATGGGTGGCCCCATCAACAAGACCGCCTCGACCTTCACCATGGCCATCATGGCCTCCGGTATCTACGGTCCTAACGGTATGTTCCGCGTCGCCGTCGCCGTTCCCCCGATCGCCTGTGGCCTCGCTGCGCTCATCGCCAAGAACAAGTTCGATGACGCTGACCGCCAGATGGGCATCTCCGCGCTGTTCATGGGCTGCATCGGTATTACCGAGGGCGCTATCCCCTTCGCGGTCAAGGACCTCGGTCACACCCTGCCCGGCATTTGCATCGGCTCTGCCGTGGGTGCGGCACTTGCCGCCTTCCAGGGCATCGACTGCTACGTCCCGCACGGTGGCTTTATCGTCGCCCTTGCCACCAACAACGTCGCGCTGTTCTGCCTGGACATCGTGATTGGCGCCGTGGTCGCCGCCGCAATCCTGATTGCCATGAAGCCCACGCTCGATAAGCAGGCCAAGTAAACCTTTAAGGACTCTGGTTGTGCGGAGGGATGGATTTGACTCCGCACAACCGCTCCTACACAACAAAATCCATCTGCACTGATAGGGCCCGTATCTGGGTCCCAGGGAACTTTTGTCAATAAACCTCTGGAGAAGGAGAACAAAATGTCCAATCTCACCATCCGTCAGGCCGTTCAAGGCATGCTCAAGCTGCAGGACAGCGGCGATCACGCAACTATGGTCGGCATTGGCCCCATGAGCCCCAATCTGATCCAGGCCGTGTTCGAGCTTGCCCGCGACGAGGACTTCCCGCCCATGTTCATCGCCAGCCGCAACCAGGTCGATATGGACGAGATGGGCGCCGGCTACGTGAACGGTTGGGACCAGACGCGCTTCGCCGCCGACATCAAGAAGGTTGCCGACGAGGTTGGCTACACCGGTCCGTACTACCTGTGCCGCGACCACGGCGGTCCGTGGCAGCGCGACGAGGAGCGCAACGCCCACCTGCCCGAGGATGAGGCCATGGAGCTTGCTCGCAAGTCCTTTGTCGCCGACATGGAGGCCGGCTTCGACCTGCTGATGGTGGATCCGACCAAGGACCCCTATCAGATCGGTAAGGTTATCCCGCTCGACGTGGTGCTTCGCCGCACGATCGATCTTATCGACTACCTTGAGCAGTACCGTCGCGAGCATAACCTGCCCGAGGTCGCCTATGAGGTCGGTACCGAGGAGACCAATGGCGGCCTGACCTCCACCGACAAGTACGAGGAGTTTATCTCTCAGCTGCAGCCCGAGCTCGAGAAGCGCGGATGCCCCATGCCCACCTTCATCGTCGGTCAGACCGGTACCCTTACCCGCTGGACGGAGCAGGTTGGCCACTACAACTTCAAGAACGCTCGCGAGCTTGCCGATATGGCCAAGCGCTACGGCGTGGGCCTGAAGGAGCACAACGCCGACTACCTGGACGACGCGACGCTGCTCGAGCACATCCCGGCACACGTGACCGCCTCCAACGTCGCTCCGCAGTATGGCACCGAGGAGACCCGCGCCTACCTCAAGCTCTGCGCCACCGAGCAGATCCTGGTCGACAACGGTCTGTGCGATGACCCCTCCGACCTGTACCACACCCTGCTGGTCAAGGCCATCAAGACCGAGCGCTGGCGCAAGTGGATGACTGGCGACGACGTCAACCTGCAGGTCGACGACATCCTTGCCGACGATGAGCTCAGCCTGAAGATCCTGGATGTTTCCGGTCACTATGCGTTCAATGACCCCGAGGTCAAGGAGCAGGTCGAGAAGCTCTATCGTAACCTCGCCACTCAGGACATCGACGGCAAGCGCTTTGTGGTCGAGCACATCAAGCGTCCGATCAAGCAGTATGTCGTGGGCCTGAATCTTAAGGGCGTCACGACCCGCATCGAGGCCGCTCTTGCCGAGTAAGTAGCTTTTCCTACGCGACGCCGGGCCTGGGGCAAGTCCCAGCTGCAGGCCCAGCACATGGGACAAAGGGGCAGTTCCTTTGTCCCATTCTTTTGAGTTTTAGATTCCTTTGAAGGGGTTCACCATGAAGTTCTTTATCGATACCGCCAACCTGGACGAGATCGCCGAGGCCAAGAGCTGGGGTTGCCTGGCCGGTGTTACCACCAACCCGTCCCTGTACGCCAAGACCGGCGGCAAGCTTGCCGACTTTGAGCCTCATATGCTCAAGATCGCCGAGCTCTGCGAGGGCCTGCCCGTTTCCGCCGAGTCTACCGCTACTACGGCCGAGGGCATGATCGAGGAGGGCAAGCGCCTTGCCGCCCTCGCCCCCAACATCGTGGTCAAGCTTCCCGTGTGCGAGGCCGGCCTCGCCGCCTGCCGTGCACTGGCCGATGCCGGTGTGCGCGTCAACATGACGCTCGTCTTCTCGCCCACGCAGGCCCTTATGGCCGCTAGCGCCGGCGCTCGTTACATCAGCCCGTTCGTCGGTCGTTTCGACGACATCGCCGAGGACGGTATCTCGCAGCTCGACAACGTCGTGACCTGCATTAAGAACTACGACTGGACGGGCAAGAATGTCGACGACACCGTCGAGATCATCACCGCTTCGGTCCGTACGCCCAACCACGTGACCCAGGCGGCTCTCCTTGGTGCCGACATCGCGACCGTGCCCATGGCGGCTCTTAAGAAGTGCCTGCACCATCCCCTGACCGATCAGGGCCTCGCGAGCTTTGAGGCCGACTGGCAGAAGGTCGTCAGCGCCCAGTAACGATGGTTTCGCCTGCCCGGCATTTGTCCATGCCGGGCAGGCGCGCTCAAGAGAGGAAATCCCCATGACCAATCAGGAGCTGGCGAAGGTCGCCAATGAGGTCAGGAAGGGCGTCGTCACTGGCGTGCACGCCGCCAAGTCGGGACACCCGGGCGGATCGCTTGGCGCTGCCGACATCATGACCTATCTCTATTTTGCAGAGATGGATGTCGACCCGGCGGATCCCCGCCGCGCCGACCGCGATCGCTTCGTGCTTTCTAAGGGCCACTGCGCCCCCGCCCTCTACGCCGTGCTTGCCGAGCGCGGATTCTTTGGCAAGGAAGAACTCGAGACGCTCCGTCATATCGGCAGCCGCCTGCAGGGTCACCCCAATATGAACGACACCCCGGGCGTCGACATGTCCACCGGCTCGCTCGGCCAGGGCATTTCCGCTGCGGTTGGAATGGCCCTTGCCGCCAAGCATTGGGGCGACAGCTACCGTGTCTACACGCTGCTGGGCGATGGCGAGTGCGAGGAAGGACAGGTGTGGGAAGCGGCCATGTTTGCCGGTAACCATGCGCTCGACAACCTCGTGGCGGTCGTCGACCACAACGGCTTGCAGATTGACGGAACGATCGACGAGGTTAACTCGGCGATGCCGCTCGCAGATAAGTTCCGCGCCTTTAAGTGGTATGTGATTGAGCTGGCCGATGGCAACGACATGGAGCAGATTGCGGCTGCTTTCGCCGAGGCTCGCGAGGTGAGCGGCGCGCCTGTGGCCATCATCGCCGAGACGGTGAAGGGCAAGGGCGTCTCCTTTATGGAGAACCAGGTGGGCTGGCATGGCAAGGCGCCCAATGACGAGCAGTTCGAGCAGGCTATGGCCGAGCTCACGGCAGCAGGGGAGGAGCTCTAATGGCAGAGGTCAAAAAAGTCGCCACGCGCGTAAGCTACGGCGAGGCGCTTGTCGAGCTGGGCAACGAGCGCGATGACTTCGTGGTTCTCGATGCCGACCTGGCGGCCGCCACGCAGACCGGCAAGTTTAAGGCCGCCCATCCCGAGCGCTTCTATGATGCCGGCATCGCCGAGAGCAACCTGATGGGCCTTGCCGCCGGCATCGCGACCACGGGCCGCGTCGCCTTCGCGAGCACCTTTGCCATGTTTGCCGCCGGTCGCGCCTACGAACAGGTCCGCAACTCCATCGGCTACCCGCACCTCAACGTCAAGATCGGCGCTACTCATGCCGGCATTTCGGTGGGCGAGGACGGCGCCACGCACCAGTGCTGCGAGGATATCGCACTCATGCGCACGATTCCGGGTATGACGGTGGTCGTTCCCGCCGACGACGTCGAGGCTCGTGCCTGTGTGCGCGCCGCCTATGAGTTTGAGGGCCCGGTTTACATGCGCTTCGGCCGCCTGGCAACACCGGTCATCAACGATCACGAGGACTATGAGTTCAAGATTGGTCGCGGCGTGGTCGTGCGCGAGGGGTCCGATGTGACCATCATCGCTTGTGGCCTTATGGTCGCCGAGGCGCTTGAGGCTGCCGAGGCGCTCGCTGCCGATGGTATCGATGCCGAGGTCATCAACATGCACACGATCAAGCCGCTCGATGAGCGCCTGGTGGTTGCCAGCGCCAAGAAGACTGGTCGCGTGGTCACCGCCGAGGAGCATTCGATTATCGGTGGTCTTGGCGAGGCTGTGGCCTCGGTGCTCGCGGAGCAGTATCCGGTGCCGATGCGACGCGTCGGCGTGCGCGATGTGTATGGCGAGTCCGGCCCTGCGGTCGATTTGCTGCACAAGTACGGTTTGGACGCCGACGGTATCGAAGCTGCGGTCAGGTCTGTGTTGTAAGGAAGGTTTCCATGGGATTTGTATCTGCCAACCAAGTGACGATAGGGTATACCGCCGCCTCGCGCGAGGACGCCCTGCATTATTTGTCCGAGCAGGCTGTCGAACTTGGCTTTGCCGATGACGCGTCTGCCGTAGAGGCCGCCTTTATCGCTCGCGAAAATGAGGCCGAGACCGGTCTTGTCGCTGGCTTTGCCGTTCCGCATGCCAAGAGCGATGCGATTCATACGCCGGGCGTGGCCGTGCTCAAGTTGACCGAGCCTGTTGAGTGGCCAAGCTTTGATGGCGTGCCGGTCGACGTGGCGCTCGCGCTGTATGTTCCTGCGGGCGAGGCTGGAACCACGCATCTGCGCCTGCTTTCCAAAGCAGCCGTGATGCTGATGGACGCCGGCTTCCGCGACAAAGTGCGCGAAAGCACCGATCCTGTCGAGATTGCCGAGCTCATCAACGCCGGCCTCGAGGGCTAGAACGGTCTTTCCGTTCAATCAATCGATCCTTCTCCAAGGAAAAGGGCCGCGACGCCGTATGGGTGTCACGGCCCTATTTGCGTTTCCCCAGATAAAACCTGCCAAAATAAACCTGTCCCTTATTGACAGGTCAGTTAACGCAGTCCAGGTTGAGCATATGCGAGCGAGCGGGCTCCGGGTGCGGTAAGGTGACGTGAAACAAGCGGGCGCTGACCTTTTGGTCGCGCCCGTGAAGTTGAACGTCAGATTGTCGTGCCCGGGGCCTGCGCAGCGCCGAGCAGTTACGCCGTTTGTAAAACGGCGTAACCTAAAGGTTCATGTTGCCGTGGATGTAGGGGGTGACCTCGGGGGAGATGTCGTTGCAGCCTAGACTGCGTAGGGCCGACTCGATGGCGGCGGGCAGCGGGGTTTTGCCCTCGGCATCGACCGCGGCGCCACCGAGGGCGGCGATTTTGGCGACGTCGGACGGGGCGGCCTCGATATGCATGCAGCCGCCGACCAAGCGTGCGCGGACCTGCGAAAGGTCAAGGTCGTGCAGGTAATCCTCGCAGGCGCGGATCAGGTCGACCTTCTCGCGCGTAAGCTTCTCGCCCGTGGGGATGCGCGTGGCAAGGCAGGCGCCGGCGGGTAGGTTCCAAACGGGATAGCCCCATGCGCGCAGCAGCTCGCGCTCCTCGTCCTTGGTAAAACCGACCTCCATAAGAGGCGAGCGTACGCCGAGTTCCTCAGCAGCGCGCATGCCGGGGCGGTAATCGCCACGGTCGCTTGCGTTGCTGCCGTCGATGACGGTGGGGAAACCCAGTGACTTGGCGTGGTTGACGATGGCGGTGAAGCCGGCGCGCTTGCAGTGATAGCAGCGGTCGGCGTCGTTGCAGGCAACCTGCGGAAGTTGGAGCTGGTCAACCGAAAGATTAAGCACCGGAAGCTTAAAATGCGGGCCCTCATCGGCTTGTCCGTCAACAGATCGCTCAAACGAAGCCTGCTCGGGCGTGCCGATGAACGGCGTGGTGAGATGGACGAGAAGGGTGTTAGCGGGCATGATGCGGGAGCAAACGGCAGCCAAAAAGCTGCTGTCGACGCCGCCGGAAAAGCCGATGGCGACGCGTCCATATGCCAAAAGCAGCTCTTCGAGTGCTGCGAGTTTGTTCTGAAGCTCCTCTGCGGGTGCGGTGGTGTCTGAAAGCATGAAACGTTCCTTACAGTTAAAAGCTCGGACGAAACTATAATCCTACCGAGCCGCTCGCCATAAGACATCTATCTATGTAACGAAAGTGCAATATGTATATACGTTATATACAAGTTTGTAAAGTGCGGTAGAGTAGCGGCAATGCAAGCCGATGGGGGGACCGAAATGATCAAGGCTGTCATTTTTGATATGGACGGAACGCTCGTGGACACCGAGCGCTTGGGTATTAAGGCGTGGAAAGCGGGTGCCGTTGAGCTGGGACTCGCGATTGATGAGGCGCTGATTCATCAGTTTATTGGTCGCACGCTGCCCGATGTCATGGGCATTCTCGAGGAGCATTACGGCAGCCACGAAACTGCCGACGCGCTCTATGTTCGCCACAAGGAGATTCGCGACGAGATGGTCAAGACCGAGCTGGAGCTTAAGGCCGGCGCTGCCGAGTGCCTGGACGATCTTTTGGCTGCGGGCTATCACGTGGGCCTTGCGACGTCTTCGCGCCACGTTACCGCCGAGCGCAACCTTAAGGCGTTCGGTCTCTTTGACAAGTTTGAGACCGTGACTTGCGGCGAGGACGTCGTGCACGGCAAGCCCGATCCCGAGATGTATCTGCTTGCCTGCAAGCGCGCGGGCTTTGCCCCCGAGGAGTGCGCCGTGGTCGAGGATTCGCGCAACGGCTGCGTCTCGGGTATCACGGCGGGCTGCCATGTCTTTGCCGTGCCCGATATCGTCCCGCTGCCGCAGGACGTGGTGGACGGTTGCGACGCCGTGCTCGACACGCTGTTCGATCTGACGGCGGCGGTCAAGGCCGTGCGCTAGCGCTGGCATACCATCTATTTCAATTTCATTTTAAAAGGCGGTCGTCCGCGTTATGCGGGCGGCCGCCTCTCTGTCTGTGTGGAAGATTCTGACCCAGAACTACCGTTCACCGGCTAGAAACAACCGCTCGCCGGACTGAAATTGACTCATATTGAAATTGAAACGATTCAAATAATAATGAAAACCGTAAATGAACCGCTTCAAAAAAGGGGAAAGCACATGGAGAGTCGCATCGAGTCCAAGCATTACGCAGCGGTCGATATCGGTGCTTCGAGCGGTCGTGTTCTTGCCGGCTGGGTCGAGGACGGCAAGATGTCCTACCAGGAGGTCTACCGCTTCGTTAACGAGCAAAAGCGCGTTAACGGACACGATTGCTGGGATGTCGAGGCCCTGTTCGACCACGTTGTCGCAGGCCTGCGTGCCGTTAAGGACCAGACCGGACAGGCTCCTGCCACCATCGGCATCGATACCTGGGGCGTCGACTTTGTGCTGCTCGACGAGCATAACGAGATCGTCGGCGACACGGTCGCCTATCGCGACGCCCGCACCGATGGCCTCTACGAGGTTGCCGACCAGATTATGGACCCGGCCGAGGTCTATGCGCGCACCGGTATTCAGCGTCAGCCCTTCAATACCCTCTATCAGCTGCTTGCCCTTAAGAATGAGCATTCCGAGCAGCTCGAGGCCGCACGCACCTTCCTGATGATTCCGGATTACCTCAACTGGCGTCTGACCGGCATCAAGGCCAACGAGTACACCAACGCAAGCACCACCGGCATGCTCGATGCCGAGAAGGGCACGTGGGACACCGAGATCCTCTCGCGCTTTGGCATCCCCCAGGGCATCTTCCTGGAGCCTACCATGCCCGGCGCGGTGCTCGGCGAGATCACGGCCGACATTTCCGAGAAGATCGGCTACTCCGCAACCGTCGTGCTGCCCGCCACGCACGACACCGGTTCCGCCTTTTTGGCCGTGCCCGCCAAGGACGACAACGCCGTCTATATCTCGAGCGGCACGTGGAGCCTGCTGGGCGTCGAGAACCAGCACGCCATTACCAATGAGCTCGCCCGCAAGCAGAACTTCACCAACGAGGGTGGCTATCTCAAGCGCTACCGCTTCCTCAAGAACATCATGGGCTTGTGGATGAACCAGTCCGTACGTCGCGAGGTCAACGGCGTCGACTACGTCGAGGGCAAGACCTCGCACAAGGCGCTCATGGACCACAAGGTCGGTTTTGACGAGCTCCGCACGCTCTGCCGCGAGGCCGAGCCCTTCGAGTCCTACGTCGATGTCGACGACGACTGCTTCTTGGCTCCCGATTCCATGATCCAGGAGATCAAGCGCGCTTGCGCCGAGGGCGGAGAGCCTGTCCCGCACACCGTGGGCGAGATTATGCGCACCAATTACTGCAGTCTGTCCCGTTCGTATGCCAAGGCCATCGAAGGCCTGCGCGAGCTTTCGGGTCACGATTACACGAGCATCAATATCGTGGGCGGCGGCTGCCAGGATTACTACCTCAACCAGATGACGGCCGACACCTGCGGGCTTCCCGTGTTCGCCGGCCCCATCGAGGGTACCTGTATCGGCAACTTTATCGTGCAGATGATCGCCGGCGGCGACTTTACCGACCTAGCCGATGCCCGCGCCTGCGTTGCCCGCTCCTTCGATGTTAAGCGCATCGACCCCAAGGGCACCCAGGCCTAACCGAGAGGGGAGATACGCCCCTCGTTACGTACCTACTCCCAGCCCCGCGGACGGCAATTGACTCCTGCTGTACACGAGCGGCTCTCTCCGATGACATACGGCGCGGAGGCCCTACACGACACCATGCTCCGCGCCGCCGTCAATCGGCTTATCACGTTTTTTCAATTGGGCCTGCGGGCCCCGGAGAGGAGAAAAACAATGGCAATGGAAGATCTGGCGTTCATCAAGGGCTTTT
Source organism: Collinsella aerofaciens (assembly GCF_040910265.1). Classification (GTDB taxonomy): domain Bacteria; phylum Actinomycetota; class Coriobacteriia; order Coriobacteriales; family Coriobacteriaceae; genus Collinsella; species Collinsella aerofaciens_BK. Next base: position 28,187 of record NZ_JBDGAW010000008.1, read on the forward strand.
GCCGCCTGTGCGACGATGGCTTTAAGCAGGGCTGGCATGAGCGCAACGGTGGAAACCTCACCTATCGCATGACCGATGAGGAGGTCGCCGAGGCCAAGCCGTTCTTTGAGGAGCCCCGCGAGTGGGTCAAGATGGGCGTGCGCGGCGAGAACCTCGCCGGCCAGTACTTCGTGAGCACCGGCTCGGGCAAGTACATGCGCAACGTCCTGGAGGATCCGCATGCCAACATCGGCATCGTCGAGATCAACGAGACCGGCGACGCGTTCCGCATCGTCTGGGGCCTTGCCAATGGCGCCCGTCCGACCAGTGAGTTCGAGAGCCACTACATGAACCACTGCGTGGCTGCCGCCCGTACCGATGGCGCCGACCGCGTGATCTATCACGCTCACACCCCCGGCATCATCGAGATGTCCTTCGTGGTGCCGCTGGAGGATCGCGCCTTCACGCGCATCCTGTGGCAGATGATGACCGAGTGCGTCGTCGTCTTCCCGACCGGCGTGGGCGTTGTGCCCTGGATGGTCCCGGGTGGCCCGGCCATCGCCGAGGCGAGCTCAGAGCTCATGAAGACCTACGACACCATCGTCTGGGCTCACCACGGTCTGTTCGCGGCCGGCCCTGACTTCGATACGACCTTTGGCCTGGCGCACACCGTCGAGAAGGCCGCCGAGATCTACCTGGCCGCACGTGCTGCCAACGGTGGCTCGGACGACTTCCTCAACAAGATTAGCGACAAGGGCCTCAAGGACACCTGCCACGACTTCAATATCGCCATTAACGAAGCATTCGTTGACTAACAGGTAAGAAGTCCCGCCTGCTTGCAATCATTACCTTTTCTCATTGGAGGAAATCATGCTCGTTAATACCAAGGCCAAGGTTGGCGTTTTCTCGATCGCCCTCGGCGCCTATCTTCCGCAGTTCCCGCAGCTCGTTCCCAATTTTGAGCAGCAGTACGAGGACTTTAAGGCCACGCTGCCCACGACCGTCGAGCTTATCGACGGCGGTATGGTGACCACCAAGGAGCAGGCTCAGGTCGCGGGCGACAAGTTCCGTGCCGAGGATGTCGACCTGGTCATCCTGCAGATGCTCACCTATGCCACGAGCTACAACGTGCTGCCGGTCGTGCGTGACCTGGACGTGCCCGTCGTCGTGGTCAACGTGCAGAAGAAGGCTCAGCCCGATTACGCCAACACCGATATTCCCACGTGGCTGGGCGACCTGTACGCCTGCGGCGCCCCCGGCGAGGTCGTGGCCGACCTTAACCGCGCCGGCAAGCGTCACGCCGTGGTGACCGGCGTCGTCGAGGGTGGCGACCCGGCTGTGGCCGAGCAGCTCGAGCAGTGGTGCCGCGCCGCTCAGGTCCGCCGTCGCCTGCGTCGCACCAACATCGCCCAGATCGGCCGTCCGTACCCGGGCATGATGGACCTCTACATCGACGAGACCAACCTGTACAACCGTCTGGGCCTCTACACCAAGCAGTTCGACTGGGAGAAAATGTGGGCTATCGCCGACAACATCGACGACCAGGCTGCCGTGGACGCCAAGGCCGCCGAGATTCTCGACACCTTTGACGTCGAGGGCGGCGCCAAGGTTTCCGACGAGCCCATCCAGGAGATGGCCAAGTACGTCGTCGCCTTTGAGCAGTGGGTTAAGGACGAGGAGATCGGTCTGGTCGCCAGCCACTACGACGGCTACGCCAAGGGTCAGGCCGGCGTGCTCGACTCCATGCTCATCCCGGCGTTCTCTATGCTCATCAAGCAGGGCACGAGCTGTGCCGTCGAGGGCGATATGAAGGTCGCCATCGCCATGAGCATCCTCAAGACCATCTCTGGCACCGGTCAGCTCTCCGAGATGTACTCCATCGACTTTCCCGAGGACATTGTCATCATCGGCCACTCCGGCTCCGGCGACGCCGACATCTCGACTGCCAAGAAGCCGACACTCAAGGTCGTGCCCGTGTTCCACGGCAAGACCGGTGGCGGCTACCTCACCCAGTTTTACCCCGGCCACGGCACCATCACCTTCTTGGGCATCACTCAGGACGGCGACGGCAACTTTAAGTTTGTGGTTGCCGAGGGCGAGAACGTCGACGGCCCGATCTTTACCTTCGGCGACACCAACATGCGTATGAAGTTCTCGATCGGCGCCCGTGAGTTCATGGACCGCTGGAATGAGACCGGCCCGACCCACCACATGGCCGCCTGCCTGGGAAGCCAGACCGACACGATCCTCAAGGTCGCCAAGATCCTGAACGTGCCTGTGGATGTCGTCTGCCGCTAACTGACAGACGTGCGGGTTTAGTTCCGTCCGCACCGAGAGCTGTATAGCCACACGCTTAGCGCCCGACAGGCCTTATGACCTATCGGGCGCTTTGTCTGTTTACCCGGTTATGTGCAATGTTGGAAGCCCGGGCGTGGACGGTGTTGGGTTAAGCGGATGGGGGGGGGGGGGAGCCTGTCCAGGATCTGATCGAGATCTGCGTCGATGGGAAGGATGGCAGTGGGGACGACGGTATCCACGGGGTCGCCGTCTGCTTCGAATCCGACGAGCAGTGCGGCGATGATATCGTGCGGGCCAAAGGGGCTGGGCGCGGCGGCGAGGTCCTTCACCTTCGCGACCCTGTTCGGCTGGACGATGAGGGCTTCGCTTCCGCGTGCGTGGCACGCATCCACCGTGCGCGAGAGCAGCGATGCGACGCCTGGCTCGGCGATATCGCGAACGACGATGCCGACGCACGGAGATGCCCCGTGGCCTCGTGACAGGGCGCTCGCCGCTGCGTTCGGCCGGTAGCCGGTGAGGGCGATGGCCTTTTTGATGCGGGCTTTGGTAGGATTGGACAGCAGGTTCGTCTGGCCGTTGATGTAGCGGGAGACCGTGGTCTTCGAGACGCCGGCTGCCGTCGCGACGTCGGTTATGGTGGCATGTTCCCGTTTCATGGCGGGCAACCTCTTTTCCGGACGTTGATGGCGGGCCTGCTCCTGCAGCCCGTTCCTTCGAACTGTCGGATTCCATGATAGTCGGTCGATGGGCGCCGGCATCGCGTGCGCTCCGTCGGCGGGCGTAGGCGAGCGGCAACGGTTGGCCTGCAACGATTGAAACCGGTTCCATTCTTAGGGAGTTCCATGCCGTTTGCCGAGGCGGATGAGACGGGGCGCTGGGCAGGGAAATTGTATTGCGGGATATTCATCGAACTATGAACAATTTGAGGAAGCGAGGGAGTACCGATGTCATCGGTGATTGGAAAGATCGTCCGCGGCGAGTTCACGCCGCATAAAGATATCGAGACGGATGCCCAGGTTCTGCGCCTTACGTGCGGGACCCATACCTGCCACCACATCTATCCGACGATGCGTTCGACGACGAGCGACGGGATGTTCTTGCTGCACTTTCGAGAGCTCGGGCGGCGGCGTCAACTCTATGCGATGAATCTGGAGACGGGCGACTCGCTCCAGCTGACCAGCGGCCGCGATGTGGACGATTACCATGCGGCGTTCTCATGCGATGACCGCCATATCTTCTTCCTTCAGGCAAACACCATCTGGAAGATGGACGCGCTCAACCTGATACGCGAGGAGCTCTACCGGCCCCGGGGCGATTGGAAGGTCCGCGAGTTCAACTTTACCGATGACGACCGCTATATGGTGACCTGTGAGGTCTTGGCGGGGGGCTATGAGGTGTCCCTGTCGGGTTTGACCGACTGGAGCACCTTCGCCCTCGATTCGCTCCGCGCGCCGCGCAACCGCATCGTACTGATCGATCTGCAGAGCGGCGAAGCGTCCGTGCTCGTCGATGAGGAGTGCTGGCTCGGCCGGCCCTGTTTTCGCCCGGGCGACCCGACTACGATCATGTACTGCCATGAGGGTCCATACGACATGATCGATGCGCGGATGTGGCTCGTCCAAAGCGATGGCACCGGCAAGCGCTGCTGTCGCTCGCAGGACAACGACACCGTCCTCACTTCGGAATTCTGGTTTCCCGATGGGTCGGAGTTGGGTTTTCTCTGCTGGCGTCCGCATTCGGACGAAGCCGAGGAGCTCCATGCCATCGATCCGGTGACACTCGAGGAGCGAACCGTCTGCACATGCCCGGCCTATGCGCATTGCGCGGTGGGTCCAAACGGGAAACTGATCGTGGGCGATGCCCTCTCGACCAACGATCCCGTGCATATCCATGCCTCGGCCGTATCGGGACGCGTCTCGGCATTCGGGGAGGATGACGATTTCATCTACCTGTCCGATCTTGGGACGGGGGAGGCCATCAGACTGTGCCACCACGGGTCCTCGTATCTGCCAAAGTACGGAAGGGTGTTCGACTCGGAGCCGCACCCGGTCTTCTCGCGCGATGGCCGCTCGATCATCTACGTCTCGGATGCCGAGGGACGTCCGAGTATCTACCGGGTCAAGCTGGCGCGCTTCCTGTGGGAGCGCGCGGCGAAGCGCGACGAGTCCTACGCCTATGGGATCACGGCGACGTTCTAGCCGGTCGCGGTTGGGCCCGGTCGAACGGCCGGCGGCTTGGGAAGCATGGGGCGGGTTCGTCTGAATGGGATCGTTCCCATATCTGTTTGACCGAGAAAACGGGACGGCGATGGGTGGCTTGCTGTTGCGTAGTGTCTACAACATAGAGTCCATGCGAGGAGATAAACCGGTTTATTCACCACCCACCCCTTACATCGCCTCGGGCGTCTCCCTGTCGCAGGGCGTCAACTTCGCCTTCGGTATCGCGTTCGTGCTGCTCTTCATGTGGGTAAACAACAAGGTCGGCGCGCCGCGCACGACCGTTCGCGGCCGTTTAGCGGTCCGTGCGGTTTATGGGAACGGTTACATTGCCGGTCACGGAGTGAAACGCTTCATACATGGAAGGGTCCGTTCTACGCCTGCGAGTCCACCATATAGTAAAGCCGTCAGATAAACCGGTTGACTACTGGGTTGCACTGGGAGGTGCCCCAGCGGGTGGGGACGGTGGGCTCGGCCTGTGCCCGACTATCCGGGCTTTCCAAGGAGGGAATACGGTATGGCAAATAAAACGGTAACGGACCTCAAGGGCAAGTTGCCCTGGCAGGCCAAGCTCGGATATGGCGGCATCGGCCTCCATACGATGGGCACCGTCATGTTCTCGACGTGGCAGATGTACTTCTACACGACGTTCGCAGGTCTCGACATCCTGGCTGCCGGCACCATCGCCTCGGTCGGCACCATCCTCGCGGCCTTCACGGCGCCGGTCTGGGGTTACATCTCCGACCGACTCTACGCCACCAAGATCGGTCGTAAGTATGGGCGTCGTCGCCTGACGCTTGCCATCTCGCTGCCGGGCCTCTTCTTCAACCTCGCGCAGTTCGTCCCTGGCCTGCCCGCACTGGCCTATGGCATCACCAACTGCCTGGCCATCATGCTCACGGCCGGCATCTCGACGGTCCAGTACGTGCTTCCGTCCGAGATGAGCTCCAACCAGCAGGAGCGCGCCCAGCTCGTCGGTATCAACCAGATCACCGTGGCTGTGGCCAACATCATCGTCTCCATCACCAGCACCCTGCTGTTCAGCGTGTGGGGCCAGGACCACTGGACGACGTTCTTTTGGATGCTGCTCATCTACAGCGCCGCTTCGGTCGTCGTCCTGATCGTCACCATCTGCACCATTCGCGAGCGTCCGTTCGACGAGACCACCGACCTCGCCCAGGCCGACTCGAACACCGGCTCGGGTGACGAGAAGGTGCCGCTGCTCAAGCGTATCCCGCTCATCGTCTGGAACTACGTGTCCGCCTTCTCCGTCAAGGAGTTCCGCAACTATCTCGGTATGTACCTGTGCCAGGCCCTGTTCCGTTCGGTCCGCGGCGCCATCCTCACCTACTTCCTGATCTTCGTGCTCGGGCTGCAGGCATCCGACGTCTCCATCTCCCAGGGCGTGAGCTTCGCTTTCGGCATCCTGCTCGTCGGCTTCTTCATGTGGCTCAACTCCAAGATTGGCGGCACGAACTCCTACCGCTTGGGTGCCCTCGAGACCATCGTGGTGTTCCTGCTCATGTTCGCCCTCGCCAAGTTCCACACTTCGATCGGCCGTGCCGGCACCGTCACCCTGTGGATCGTTCTCACGCTGGCGCTCAACTTTGGTATCACCGGCGTCGTGAACGCCTGCGACCTGCACTTCTCGTTCATGCCCGACGTCGACGAGATCCTCACCGGCAAGCGCCGCGAGGCCCAGTACGCCTCCATCAACTCGACGATCGACAACATCTTCTACTCCATCGAGAAGATCGCCATCGCCGCGGTCCTGGCCGGTGTGGGCTTCGTCGAGAACGCCACCAGCCAGCCTGAGCCCGTGGTAAACGCACTCACGATCATCTTCTGCTTCGTCCCGATCGCGCTGTGCTTCGTCGGTCTGTTCTTTAGCTTCCGCGTAAAGCTGAACGACGACAACCGCAAGATCCTGAGCGCCGAGATCGAGCGTCTGCGCAACGGCGGCTCCAAGGACGACGTGACCCCCGAGGCCAAGGAGGTCGTCGAGACCCTCACCGGTTGGAAGTACGAGCACTGCTGGGGTAACAACCGTGTGGTGAACTTCACCAGGCGGATTGAGAACCCCGCGAAGTAAGTTAGATTCCCCTTACGCGCGGGACGGCTGCTCCCCAAGCCGTCCCGCGCCTCCGTCGTCCGTGTGGAGCTGCCCGGCGACAATAGGTTGCATGCGCGTCTCGGCGCATCATGGGTGCACCGAGACGCGCATGCAACGTGCTGCCGTGCTTTACGGCCGGCATGTATCCGCTTTTGTATGGAAAGGACCAGTCATGGCATCGCTTGCGATCGAGGGAAACGCCTGCACCATCGAGAACGACCTTTTAGCGGTGAGGTTCTCGGAGGACGGGAAGGCGACGTCCGTGGTATATGACGGACGCGAGCTGCTCAAGAACCTCTCCGGCGCGGCGGGCGACCCCGATCGCGAACATTGCTTCTACTGCGACTACCATGTGAACGGCAAGACGCGCAATCTCGTCCCCACGCGGCTCGAGGTGATCGAGGACACGCCGGAGCGCGTGCACGTGGCCTATGTCGATGATGAGAGCGCGCTCAAGCTCGCCTACCATCTCGTCGTGCTCGAGGGCGAGCCGGCGGTCTACGGCTATGTGGTCGCGGCTTGCGATGAGTCCGAAGTCACGATCAACGAGCTGCGCACGGTCTATCGGTTTGACTCGAGCCTGTTCCTCACGGGGTACACGGGCCGCAGGCAGGGGTTGCAACCTCAAGCCGAATACATGGCCGCGGTGGGCGAGAAGCTGCAAGACGAGACGTTTCGCTTTGCCGACGCCTGCCGCTACACCAACTCCGACGTCTACTCGAAATACGATTATGCGGGCTATTTTGCCGACAACGATCTGTGGGGCCAGTACTCCGGCGATCGCACGGATGACGAGTGGGGTGCCTGGTTCATCCCGCTCGACAAGAGCTGTTACCCCGGCGGGCCGCTCAAGCAGGAACTGCTCGTGCACTATGACGGCATCATCCTGAACTACATGACGGGCGCCCACTTTGGAACCGGCGACTTCGACGTGCCCGAGGGATGGCGAAAACTCTACGGCCCGTGGTGTGTCTACTTCAACCATGGATGCGGTGTCGTCGCGGACGCTCAGAAGCGTGCCGCGGCTGAGCGCGCCGCGCTGCCCGCTGCGTGGCTGCCCGATTCCGAGCTTTACACGAGCTCCTATGCGAGCCTCTCCGGAACGCTTGCCCTCGCGACGCCCGTCGAGCACCCGCGCGGATTGACGGTGGTGGCGGCGAGCGAGCCCGGCGATTATTTCGAGCAGAAGGCCGGCCGCATCTATTACGCGACGGCGGAGGACGGTCGCTTCGAGCTCTCCCGGATGCAGCCCGGCCGCTATTGGCTGCACGCCCGTCTCAACGCGACGTCAGACGAGCATGAGTATGACCTTGGATGCTTTGAGGTCGCTCCTGGGGAGGCCCGTGAGCTGGGCGTGCTCTCGGTCGACAACCGCCCGCTGCCCGTGGTCTGGCAGCTTGGCTATGCCACGGGGACCACGGAGCCGTTTACCTTTTGGGATCAGCCGCGCAACTATGTGTGGATGAACATGACGCCCAAGAATCTGACGTGGCGCGCCGGGTCGGATGACACTTGGTGCTACCTGCAGCGCGCCGGGGGCACCTGGTCCATCACGTTCCCGCGTCCTGTGGACGGGGCCGACCGATACGTGCTCACGGTGTGCCTGGCGGGCGCCACGGCCGGCACCATGGTCTCGGGCCGCGCGGACGTGGGATTCGCGGTGTCCTTGAACGGCGCGCTGCTGCGCGACTGCTCCTTCGAGAACGATCGCGCCGCATACCGCTCGTCGGTGACGGGCGGACACGGGCAGACGGTGCGCGTCGAGATCCCGGCGGCCGATCTGGCCGACGACAACACCGTATCCTTCGAGACGACCGGTTACGTGATGTATGACATGGTCAAGCTCGAGGCGGAGGTCGATGCGTGATGAACGCCGGGAAATTGCCGAGCGGCTACGAGGCCGTCGGGCGCTCCTTTGGCGAGGATTTTGGCTGGAGCGAGGGGATTTTTTCCGACCGCGCCGTGACGGACGAGCTTGTTCCGGAGGAGCGCGGCCCGCGCGGCGGTGTCGTGCTGAGGACGCGCCGTTGGGTCGAGGACTCACCGTCGCTCGATGGGACGCAGGCGACCGTCGGCACTTATGATCGCGTGGAGGGCACGCTCGTGCGTTGCCCGTCGCGCGCCGTGAACGTCGAGGTGCGGGCGTGTCTGGCATCGGCTGACGGGAATGCGCAGACCGGCAGTCTGATGGTCGATGGCTTTGCGGTCGCGTCGTGCACGGTTCCCGCGGAGGGAGTCGTCGAGGTCGAGGCCACGGCGCCGCTCACGCGCCGCGCCTGTGAGGTGACCTGGGCTCCGGAGCTCGGTCCGTCCGCTGGAGACGCTGTGTCCTCCCCCGTGCGCGATGAGGCCGCGGCGGTCGTCGAGCTCGTCTCCCTCTCGGTCGAGGAGCGCCCGCGCGAGATGGCGGGGGAGCGTACGGTCTTTATCGCCTCGGACTCGCTTGCGCAGACGTATACGGATGCGGTGCGCCCTCAGGCGGGCTGGGGCGAATACCTCGCCCGCTATCTTGGGATCGAACCCTGCTTGGTCGAGCATGACGCACGGTTTGGCTATGCGGCAGCGACGCGCTACACGGGCGGGGACGGCACGCGGTCCGTGGTCAACGCGGCCATGGCTGCGCGGAGCGCGCGTTCCTTCATCGCCGAGGGAAAACTCGGACAGGTGCTTTCGCTCCTGGGGCCCGGGGACGTGCTGCTGATCCAGTTTGGGGCGAACGACGCGACGCGAGCCCGTCCCCTGCGCTATTCATCGCCAGCGGAGTTCATGGCCTTCCTTGAGCGCTACATCGACAGTGCCCGCGACCGTGGGGCGATTCCGGTGGTCGTGACGCCGCCGCCCCGCTATCGCTTCGATGCCGCGGGTGCGCCGCTTGCCGATTTCGTCCCGTATGCCGAGGCCGAGCGCGAGCTCTGCCGCCGCACGGGTACGCCTTGCATCGATCTTGCGGCTGAGGGCGCCCGGGTGCTTTCCGAGCTCGGTCCCCAGCACGCCCGCGCCCTGTATCTCAAGCTCTCGGCGGGACAGTATCCCGCCTATCCCGAGGGCGTGGACGACTCGACGCATCTCTCGCAGCTCGGTGCGCGCGTCTTCGCTCGCATCGTCGCGAAGGGGGTCTCCGGGTCCGCCGATGGGTTTGAATTCCACGACGAGGAGGCCCCGGCGGCGTTGGAGGCCCCGCGTCATCTTGCCGCCCGCTCGCACGACGACGGGGATGACCCGTGTCTCGACCTCTCTTGGGAGGGCGTCCCGGGTGCCGCGTTCTATACGGTCGCGCGTCGCGGGGGCGATGCGGGATGCGTTGTGGTGCTCGAGCCCCGTTTTCGCGACCAGGTCGAGCCGGGCCGCCCCGATGCGGTGACGTATGAGGTCCAGGCTTGGCGCGGGCGGCTCTCGGGCCCGGCCGCCGTGATCGAGGCGGTGCATGCGTTTGCGGCGGAGGGTCGTGACCGCGCCCGTCATATCGTGGGCGTCGACCTTTACGAAGTCGATGCCGCGAACATCGCCGACAGCATCGGCTTCTCGGTCCGCTTCCGCGCGCTTGCCGGGGTGTCGGGCTACCGCGTGCTCGCACGAAACGCGCAGACCGGCCAACGTCTGGTGCTGGGGCGGATCGCAGTCGACGAGGTCGACGGGCTGCACGGCTATCGGGTTACCCGCGAGCCGGGCTGGCGCATCTTCGTGGAGGGCGACGGAAAGGACGGTCTGTGCACTTCCGACGAGATTGAGCTGCCGTGGGCCCCGCCCGATGCCGAGCATGCCCGCGCGAGCTGGGAGGTTCCCTTTTAACGGATGGTCCCGACCGCATACTGAACGGCCTGCGCGTCGCTTGCGCTCGCGGGGAAGAGTTCGAGAATGAGATTGAAAGGAGATGTGCATGCATACGACCGATTGCTTTGGTAAGACGCTCAAGATGGTCGAGCGCGCATATCCCGACCCGGCGCAGGGATGGGTGGACGGCGCGCACCTTCGCCGCGAGGCGCATCTGGCCACGCGGCCGGTCCGCTTTGGCGCCGAGGGCATAACCCTTGTCGCCCGTCGCTTTGCCGAGGAGTCCGAGCCCTTAAACGGGGTTGCGGACTCCATCGCGCGCGATACCTATTACGAGGGGTCGTTCGTGCGCATGCCGATCGAGGCGCGCGATTGGTACTTGGCTTTCGAGGTGGCGGGTGCCGAGCGCGGCCAGCGCCTGGCCCTCGTGGTGAACGGGGAGGAGCGTGCGCGCTTCGACCTCGCCGCTCGTGCGGTTCGCAGGCTGGAGGTCACCGTGCCGCTGACCTCCCGGATCCTCGAACTCGGCTTTGTCCCCGCTGATGACTTGCCGGGGACCGAGATGTCCGAGAAGGCCGCGGTCGTGCTCCGCGCGCTCGAAGCCACCGCGGTGGAGCGCGAGCCGGCGCCGTCTCCGCGCATCCTCATCGCGGGCGACTCGACCGTGCAGACGTATTTCGACGAGGAGCGACCGCAGTCCGGTTGGGGCGAATGGCTCGCGTGGCATCTCTATCGCGATCATGCCGCGACCGTCGCGAACGATCCGTCGAGCGACGCCAAGCAGGCGCGCGTCTTCACGGGCACGGGGCCGACGGTCTTCAACCGGTCGCTCGGGGGGCGCGGATTTCGCACCTATCTATCCGAGCATCGCTTCGATAGGCTGCTCGGCGTGATGAGGCCCAAGGACATCGTGCTCATCCAGTTCGGCCTCAACGATACCTCGAAGGAGCGCCCGCAGCGCTATATTCCTCTTGCATCGTATGCCGGCTGGATCGACCGCTACGTGGCGAGCGTCGTCGACCGCGGCGCGACCCCGGTGCTCATCACGCCCCAGCCGCAGTACCGCGCCCCCGGCCGCGAGGACGGCCGCTCGGTGTTCGACGACTACGCCGACGTCCTGCGCTCCTATGCGCGGGAACACGATGTGGCCCTGATCGACCTGCGCGCGGAGGCTGCCGCGTATCTCGCGGAAGTTCCCGCCGAGAACCGCTCGGCGTACTACCTGCAGGCCGACCCCTTCCAGTGTCCCAGCCATCCCGACGGCGTGCGCGACAACGTGCACCTGAGCTGCTTGGGTGCCTTCGTCTGCGCAGGCATCGTCGCCCGCCGTCTTGCGGAGCTTATGCCTGGGCTGGATGTCGAGATCGAGCCGCAGGCGGAGCCCGTGCCGGTTCGCGGCCTTACCGCGACGAGCGTGCGCGGCAACGTGGGCCTGGAGACCGACCTACGTTGGGAGCCCCAGGGCCCCGATGCCTATTACGTGGTGAAGAAGCTCAACGCGGCGACGGGACGGGTCTATCGGCGCGCCGTGAGTGTCCAGTCGCGCTATCTCGATCTGCCGCTGCCGGGCCAGGCGCGCGATGTGGTGTATACCGTGACCGCTTGGGTCGCCGGGCACCACGCCGATCCCGTTCGCATTCCCTGCGCTCTACCGCCCGACGATGATATCGTCTGCGATCTGTCCTAAACGAACCATCGTCCCGCTGGCTTCGGCCGGCCGATACCAGCGGGACGCCCGACCATCGACTTTTTACTCCCAAACAAGAAAGGATCCGGCATGGAAACCGCCTGCAAGCCCACCGTCGCCCTGCCCAGCAAGGAGCAGCTCGAGAAGACCATCGACCTGCTGCTCAACTGCCTCACCAAGATCGACGACACCTCGGGCGACTACCTGCTCGACTTCGACGGTCTCAAGGTCGACGACAAGAGCTGGTGCGTGTGGAACTGGCCCCAGGGTGTCGGTCTCTTTGGAACGTACATGAACTACCGAAACACCGGCAACGCGAAGGCGCTCCGAATCGTGACCGAGTGGTTCGAGGCCCGCATGCGGGAGGGCGCACCTTCCAAGAACATCAACACCATGGCGCCGCTGCTCACGATGGCCTGCCTCTACGAGGACACGGGCGACAGCCGTTACCGTCCCTACCTCGAGCGCTGGGCGGACTGGGCCATGCATGACCTGACGCGCACCGACGAGGGCGGCTTCCAGCACGTGACCTACGGCCCGGCGAACACCAACCAGCTGTGGGACGACACCCTCATGATGGCGGTGCTGCCGCTTGCCAAGATTGGCAGCCTGCTCGGTCGCCAGGACTATATCGACGAGGCCCGCTATCAGCTCATGATCCACATCAAGTATCTCGTGGACCGCAAGACGGGCCTGTGGTTCCATGGCTGGAGCTTTGAGCGCCGCGACAACTATGCCGAGGCGCTGTGGTGCCGCGGCAACTGCTGGATCACCATCGCCTTCCCCGTGCTGATCGAGGTGCTCGACCTCAAGCCCGAGGACGAGCTCTATCGCATGATCGTCGAGGTGCTGCGCGCCCAGATCGCCGCGCTCGCGCGCTACCAGGACCCCGAGACCGGGCTGTGGCACACGCTGATCGATGACGCCGATTCCTATCTGGAGACCTCGGGCTCCGCGGGGTTCGCGTTCGGTATCCTCAAGGCCGTGCACATGCGTCTGGTTGATCCGTCCTATGAGGACGTGGCGAACCGTGCCGTCAACGGCGTGATTTCGCAGATGGGCGATCACGGTCAGCTTGCCGGCGTGTCGGTGGGCACGGCTCTTGCCGACGACCTTGACTACTACCGTACGGTCGACTTGACCGACATGCCCTATGGCCAGTCGCTGAGCGTCCTCGCGCTGACCGAGGCGCTTGTCTCGTATTGCTAGGGGTGTAGGGCCGTATGATCGATTTCGGTTGCCGCGGACACGACGTCGCGTTCGACGGGACGCCCGATGGGCTGGGTGCGGCGCTTGAGTTCCAGGGCGTGCGCAACGTGCAGCTCGCGCTCGCCCGCTCGTTTCCGCAGGAGGCGGACCCGGAACGTCTGAGCCCAGGCTTGGGCGCCACGATCCGCCGTGCGCTCGCCGCCCACGGAGTCGAGGTCGCGATCCTCGGGTGCTACGTGAACATCATCCATCCCGATCTTGACGAGCGCGAGGCCGCGCTTCGTCGCTTCGAGGCCTATCTGGCGCATGCGCGTTTCTTCGGCGCGCCGATCGTTGCGACGGAGACCGGGTCGGTCGACCCCTCCTTCGCCTACACCGAGGACAACTTCACGCCCGGGGCGTTCGAGGCGGCCGTCGCCTCGATTCGCCGCCTGTGCGCGACCGCGGAGCGCTATGGGGTGGTCGTCGGTATCGAGCCGGGTGTGAATCACCCTATCCACGACGTGGAGACCACGCGCCGCCTCATCAAGCGCGTCGACTCGCCCGCCCTCGGCATCGTGCTCGATCCCACGGCGCTCATCACGCCGCAGCTTGCCCCGCGGCAGCTTGATATCGTGCGCGATGCGCTGGAGAGTTTCGGCGATCGCGTGGTGGCGACGCATCTGGTCGACTACCGTGTCGAGGGCAGTGCGATCGAGCGTTGCGATATCGGTGCGGGCGTGCTCGATGTGGAGGGCGTGCTCGCTCAGGTTTGTGCGGTAAAGCCCGGCGGGTACGTGATCACGGAGTTCACCGAAGGCGACGCCATCGGTCGCGTGGTTCGGCGGTATGGAGATCGCTTCTGAGGGGATCGATATGCTCAGGTTACGCGAGGATATCCCGCTTTGGCCGGGCGGCCGCATGAAGTGCTGCACGCTTTCGTTCGATGACGGGACCGTCGAGGATGTCCGTATCGCCGAGATGCTTCGGGAGCGGGGGCTGCGCGCCACGTTCAACCTCAACACGGGGCTCATGGGCCGCTCCGACCATCTGGAGCAGGCGGGGTTCGCGGTCGAGCACAAGAAGTTGCCGGCCGAGCGCATCGCCGATGTCTACAGGGGTTTCGAGGTCGCCGTGCACGGTCACACCCATGCGCACGTGGGATGCGTGCCGGCGTCCATGGCGACCTATGAGATCGGCCGCTGCAAGGCGGAGCTCGAGGAGCTCGTGCATGCGCCCGTGCGGGGCATGGCGTGGCCCATCAACTACCGCGAGCGCGATGACGCACGGGCGGCTGCGGCTGCATGCGGGATCGTCTACGCCCGCACGACGCGCCGCACCTATGATTGCGTCGGCCTGCCCGATGACTGGCTGGCGTGGGACGCGGCCTGCAGCTATGTGCAGCCCGAACTCGACGTCGTGGTCGAAAAGTTCCTCGCCCCGCTCGATGCGGCTGTCTATCGCGAGCCGTATCTGCTGTACGTGTGGGGTCACGGCTATGAGGCCACCGGGCGCGGGGCATGGGGTGCGCTCGAGCGATTCCTGGACCGCGTCTCCGGCCTCGACGAGGTGTGGTACGCCACCAATATCGAGGTGTACGACTATGCGCAGGCGGTGCGGGGGCTCGTCTACTCGTCCACGGGCGCTTATATCTACAACCCCGCGCGGATCGACGTTTGGATGCTCATCGACGACACCCCGCTGTGCATCCCGAGTGGTGAGACCGTGACGGTCGAAGATCCGACGTCTGATGGAAGGATGGCGATGTGATGGCTAAAGAGGCGAAGGCTCCCCCGGCCACGGGCGAGGCCGCGGCCGCCGGCGGCACGCCTGATGTCTGGCCGGACGGCACGCCCATCGATGCATGGTTTGCGTGCACCGATGGGCCCCGGCTGGAGGACCTTGGTGCGCGCTACGTCCTCACCAAGCACGGCATCTTGGACGACGGGCGCATCCATACGGCCGAGATCCAGACGCTGATCGACCGGGCCGCGGCCGCTGGCGGCGGCGTCATCGTGGTGCCGCCGGGTGTTTATCTCACCGGGTCGCTCTTCTTCAAGCCGGGCGTGAACCTGTATGTCGCCGCGGGTGGCATGCTGCGCGGCAGCCGCAGCCTCGACGACTACGCCATCGGTGAGACGCGCATCGAGGGCGAGACCGCGATCTATGTCCAGGCGCTCATCAACGCCGATGGCTGCGACGGGTTCACCATGACGGGTCCGGGCACCATCGACGGCGCGGGGCTCGATGCGTGGCGGTCTTTTTGGCATCGGCGTACCTGGAACCCCGATTGCACCAATAAGGACGAGCAGCGTCCGCGCCTCGTCTACATCTCGAACTCGAGTGACGTGACCATCGCGGGGCTCTGCTTGCAGAACAGCTGGTTTTGGACGACGCATATCTATCGCTGCGACCACGTGCGCTACCTGGGGTGCCGCATCTTCTCGCCGGTCTCCCCGGTCAAGGCGCCGTCGACCGATGCCATCGACATCGACGCCTGTACCGATGTCCTGGTGCGCGGCTGCACGCTCGAGGTGAACGACGACTCGGTGGTTCTCAAAGGCGGCAAGGGCCCTTGGGCGGATATCGCCTCCGAGAACGGCTCTTGCGAGCGGATCCTCATCGAGGACTGCATCTATGGGTTCTGCCACGGTTGCCTGACCGTTGGATCGGAATGCGTGCACGCGCGCAACGTGCTCGTGCGCCGCCTGACCGTGCGCGATGGCAAGAACCTGCTGTGGATCAAGATGCGCCCGGACACGCCGCAGCGCTACGAGTACATCACGATGGAGCAGGTGCGCGCTACGGTGGACAACGGGTTTGTCGTGCGGCCGTGGGCGCAGTTCTTCGACCTTAAGGGACGGGATGACCTGCCTCCCTCGGTGCTCGAGAACGTGACGTTGCGCGATTGCGACCTCGAGTGCGCGGTTCTGTTCGACGTGCACGAGAGCGACCGGTATTCCCTGCGGGATATCACTCTTGAGCGCCTGCGAGGCACCGCGTGCGAGCGGGGTGCCGATCTCTCCAACGTGGAGGGTGCACGTGTCGAGGACGCCACGGTGTGTATAACCGGCGAGCCGCTGTCCGAGCGCGCGCTGGAGCCCCAATACTGACCGGGGCCTATCGAAAAACAACAACTCTTCCGCACCGGCGGGGGATGGAGTGAAAGGAAGATATCATGACGGTTCGTAAAACGGGCGAGGGCAAGACCATCAACGGCTTCAAGATGAAGCTCTATCCGGGTTTTGCCGATGAGTACGAGAAGCGTCACAACGAGCTGTGGCCCGAGATGGCCGATATGCTCCACGAGTACGGTGGCCACAACTACTCGATCTTTGTCGACGCCGAGACCAACACGCTGTTTGGCTATATCGAGCTTGACGACCCCGAGCGCTATGCCGAGAGCGCCAAGACTGAGGTCTGCAAGCGTTGGTGGGACTTCATGGCGAGCGTTATGGAGACGAATCCGGACAACTCCCCGGTTTCTGTTGATCTGCGTTGCGCCTTCCACCTGGACTAGCGTAGACGACTAGCTTAGAAAGGCCCGCTTGGCTGTGATGCCAAGCGGGCCCTTTTGTTAATGTCGGTGGTTGGGTTACAGATATGCGCCGAGGTTAATAGCGGTAGCCTCGGCTTGTTCGCTTCCTTGCGTGCTGGCGCGCTCGAGCAAAAACGGGCGTACGATTTCCTGGCGGTTGATGTCTTCGGTGGCGGTGACGGCGGTCACGGTTCGGGCGGCAGAGCCGATACGGATGTGCTTGGTCTTGGCCGGCGCCTTGTTCTCGATTTGCTCCATAAGCAGCTGGACGCCCTTACGGCCAATCTCGTAGCCCGGGGGCGCCACCGTGGTGAGCGGGACCGAACCGCTCCAGGCAAGCGGGTTGCCGTCGCAGCCGGCGACGAGAATCTGGCCGGGAACGGAGATGCCCTTGTCGACCAGCGCCGAGATGATGCCCGAAGCCAGTACGTCGGTGAGGCCGATCACAAAATCGGGACGCTCGTCGGCCGCGCGCTCGGCAATTTGCGCGCCGATGCTATAGCCGTCTGCCGCGGTGTTCCATTCGCCGGCATCGATGACCTCGATTTTGATATCGGGGCGCATCGCGAGCGCCTTGTGAATGCCAAGGACGCGCAGGGTGAGCTGCATAAAAGCGGCGCGACCGACGACGACAATGTGGCGTGCGCCGCGAGTGATGGCGAGCTCGGCGATAATGCGGCCCTGTGCCTCGTTGTCGGCGGCAACGTAGTAACCGGGCTCCAAGCAGTGGATGTCCAGATGGACGATGGGGACGGGCATCTTGGCCATGGCGGGGTGCCAGTCGGGGGATGCCATGGGCTGCACCATGACGCCGGACATCTGGGTGCCCATAAAGTAGCGCAGGTAATGGTCCTCGAGAATGTCGTCGTTGTCGGCGTTGGCGATGAGTAGGTCATAGCCGTGCTTGCGTGCCTCGTTGTGGGCGCCGCTGGCGATCTGGAGCGAAAAGCCGTGGTCGAGGCGGGGGAGCACCAGGCCAAAGGACTTGGTGGTACCGCCGGCCAGCTGTCGGGCGCTTTGGTTGGGCAGGTAGCCTAGGCGATTGATGGTTTCGTTGATGAGTTTGAGGGTCTCGGGGCGCAGCTTTTCGGGATGGTTGAGCGCGTTGGAAACCGTGCCCAGCGAAACCCCGGCCTCGCGCGCGACGTCGCTGATTTTTACCTTTGCCATAGCGGCCCCTTTGATGCGTTTCAAGTACAAGCCAGATTGTAGCATCGCCCGCCCCTGAGGTGTCAAAACCTGCCAATTAGGGACAGGTTTATTTTGGCAGGTTTTATTTGGGGAAACACAGCTGCCAGCTCGACCACCACGAAGGGGGCAGGGGGGCAGGCACCTTTGTGGTGGTTTTTGCTGTTCCGGCCTTCAATTGTCTCGATCTGTAACATCTGGACGGTGAAACCGGCTCTACGTGTTACAGATTGAGACAAAACGTCGAGGTCGGACGGAAAATCTCGATCTGTAACAGTTAGCCCGCTTTCGGAGCCCTAGATGTTACAGATCGAGACAAATTGCCGGGACGGGCCGCCGCCCCGGTCCAAACCACCACGAAGGTGCCTGTCCCCTTCGTGGTGGTTTGAGCATGTGTGCATCGGGTGGTATCCAAGTTGAGATACCACTTCTGGTATATCAGCTTGCGTTTGCGTGAGTACAATACTCGAACGTTGTACGTCTCAGCGCCCCTTGTGCGTGGACGTCTTGCAGTCACGCGAACGAAGGGATTTATCCTATGTGCGGAATCGTCGGCTACACCGGCTCTGATATTGCAAAGAACATCCTGGTCACGGGCCTCAAGCGTATGGAGTATCGCGGCTATGACTCCTCGGGCGTCGCGCTCGAGGTGGGCGAGGGCGCCGCGGCACACCTCGACGTCATCCGCCGCGTGGGCAAGGTCGCGGGCCTGGAGAGCGAGCTTTCCAACATCGACAGCGACGCTACTTGCGGTATCGGCCACACCCGTTGGGCCACCCACGGCAAGCCCTCCGTCGTTAACGCTCACCCCCACACCAGCTGCGACGGTCGTATCGCCATCGTCCACAACGGCATCATCGAGAACTTCGCCGAGCTGCGCGAAGAGCTGGAGGGTCGCGGCCACCACTTTAAGAGCGAGACCGATACCGAGGTCTTCGCGCATCTGATCGAAGAGGCTTATGCCGAGACGCACGACCTGATGGCCTCCGTGCGCGAGGCTTGCACCCACGTGGTCGGTGCCTATGGTCTGGCCGCCGTGTGCGCTGACGAGCCCGGCGTGATCGCCGTAGCCCGCAAGGATTCCCCGATTGTGGTCGGCGCAGGCGAGACCGGCGCCTATGTCGCCTCCGACGTCATTGCACTCATCGACGCCACCCGCGATGTCGTGGTGCTCGAGGACGGTCAGTTTGCCAAGCTCACGCCCGCAGGCGTCGAGTACACCGACGAGGCCGGCAACGTTATCGAGCCCAAGGTCACCCACATCGACTGGGACCTGGACATGGCCGAAAAGGGCGGTTATCCCGACTTTATGCTCAAGGAGATCCATGAGCAGCCGCGCGTCGTGCGCGATACCCTGGTGGGCCGCATGACCCCCGCCGGTGAGCTCGATATCGATGAGCTGGGCCTTTCGCTCGAGGAGCTCAACGATATCGATCGCGTCTACGTGATCGCCTGCGGCACCAGCTACCATGCTGGACTCATTGCTAAGAATCTCATTGAGGGCTGGGCTCGCATCCCCACCGAGGTTGAGGCGGCCAGCGAGTTCCGCTATCGCAATCCCATCATCACGCCGACGACGCTTGTCGTGGCCGTGTCCCAGTCGGGCGAGACGGCCGACACCCTTGCCGCCATTCGCGACGCGCGCATCAAGGGCGCCAAGGTCTTCGGCATCACCAACGTGGTGGGCAGCCCCGTGGCGCGTGAGAGCGACGGCGTCATCTACACCAAGGCCAACAAGGAGATCGCGGTCGCCTCGACCAAGAGCTTCATCGGCCAGGTCGTGAGCCTTACGCTGCTGGCTTTGCTGTTGGCGCAGGTTAAGTACCGTCTGACCACAAAGCAGGCGCGCATGCTGTTCCGCGAGCTTTCCGATACGGCCGAGCAGATCCAGTGGATTTTGGATACCCAGACCGAGGCCGTTCATGAGGCCGCCCTGCTGTGCAAGGACGCGCAGTCGGCGCTGTTCGTGGGCCGCGGCATGGGTGCCGCTATTTCCTACGAGGGCGCGCTCAAGCTCAAGGAGGTCAGCTACCTGCACGCCGAGGCCTACGCCGCCGGCGAGATGAAGCACGGCCCCATTGCCCTGATCGACCCGGGTTTCCCTGTCATCGCTGTGGCCACCAAGAGTGCCACCTACGACAAGACCGTGTCGAACCTTATGGAGTGCAAGGCGCGCGGCGCCAAGGTCATCGTCGTTGCCACCGAGGGCGACGAGGAGATCAACAAGATCGCCGACTGCATCATCCACGTGCCGGCAGTCCGCGACGTGTTCAGCCCCATCACAGCGAGCGTCCCGCTGCAGCTGCTCGCCCGCGAGGTCGCCGTCCTGCGCGGTTGCGACGTTGACCAACCTCGAAACCTTGCTAAGAGCGTCACGGTAGAGTAGTTGGTTCCGCCGTTCTAACGACTAAGGCCCGGCTCCGCGTCAAGACGGAGCCGGGCCTTGTTGCATTTGCCCAGATAAAACCTGCCAAAATGAACCTGTCCCTTTTTGGCAGGTTAGCGGAGCTTGCTGGTCTCGAAGTACTCGGGGAACTGGTCCAGAACCTCGGTCTGGTTGCGGAACATCATGTGCAGGTGCTTGCTGACCAAAAAGCTCGCTTCGATGGGGTCGCGACCGGCGATAGCGCGGCGAATCTGCTTGTGCTCGTTCACGATGTCCTGATTGTCGAGAACCTGCGTGGCGGCGCGCAGCCAGCGGAAGCGCTCCAGGTCGGCATTGGTCTCTTCGAGCCACGACCACACGGTGCTGCGACATGCGATGCTAAAAATCATGTGATGCATGAGGTTGTCGCTCAAAAAGAAGCCGATGCGATCCTCCTCGGCCATGGCCTTTTCCTGCAGCACGATGGCGCGGTCGAGCTGCTCGATGCCGGCCGACGTGGCGCGCGCACAGCACTCCACAATCACCTGCTTTTCCAGATGCTCGCGGATGTAACAGGCACTCTCGGCAAGGGTGAGGTTGATGGGTGAGACGTAGGTGCCGCTCTGGGGCACGGTGCGCACCAGGCCTTCCTGCGCCAAGCGAACCAAAGCCTCGCGCACGGGCGTGCGACCCATATCTAGGTCGTCGCAAAGCTGCTTGACGCCCAGCTTTTCGCCCGGCTTGTAGTCCAGGTAGACGATTTTGCGTCGAATGGTGTGATAGGACTGGTCCTGTAGGCTCGTTTCCTGCTCGCCGACGTGCATCGATTCTTCCATAGCGCCTCGCAACTGTTCTATCAAACTCATATGTCAGTTGTTAATTATGCCGCGAATCAGCTCTCCGCGGTGGGTAATTCGGCTGTTGCCTGAGAACTATTGCGGCATCTTAGTCTGTGTTTGCGCAAGGCTGCGCTCAATGTTGCCGTATCATAAGCCGTCGCAAACGTGAAATAGAAAGAAGGAATCCCATATGCAACTGGCAAACATCGTACGCGAGCGCTGGAAAGGCGTCTTGTTCTGCCTGATCATCGCCATTCCCGCGACGTTGCTCGGCAAACAAATTGAGGTGGTCGGCGGTCCGGTATTTGCCATCCTCTTTGGCATGGTCCTGGCGCTCGTCTTTCCCAAGAATCGTCGCGAACAGCTCACCGCCGGCGTTACCTATACGTCCAAAAAAGTCTTGCAGTACGCGGTTATCCTGCTTGGCTTTGGCATGAACCTCTCCCAGATTCTGTCCAAGGGCGCCCAGTCGCTACCGATTATCGTGGCAACAATCTCGACCTCGCTTGTCATCGCCTTTGTGCTCTGCCGCGTTATGAACGTGCCGGGCAAGATCGCGACGCTTGTGGGTGTGGGTTCGTCGATTTGCGGCGGTTCTGCCATCGCCGCGACCGCGCCCGTCATCGATGCCGACGATCGCGAGATTGCTCAGGCCATCTCGGTCATTTTCCTGTTTAACGTTATCGCGGCGCTCGTGTTTCCGACGCTCGGCGGCATGCTCGGCCTGACCAACGAGGGCTTTGGCCTGTTTGCCGGTACCGCCATCAACGACACCTCGTCCGTCACGGCGGCGGCGAGCGCTTGGGATAGCATGCATCCCGGCGCCAATGTGCTTGAGAGCGCCACGGTGGTCAAGCTCACCAGGACGCTGGCCATCATCCCCATTACGCTGGTGCTCGCATTTTGGCAGATGCGTCAGGCGCGCAAGGCCGGCGGCGACGCCAAAAACACCTTCTCGCTTAAGCGGGCGTTTCCGATGTTTGTGCTGTTCTTTGTGCTGGCGAGCGTGATCACCACGGTGTTCCAGCTACCCGCAACTGTCACGGCGCCCATCAAGGAGCTGTCGAAGTTCTTTATCGTGATGGCCATGGCGGCTATTGGCTTTAATACCGATATCGTCGAGCTGGTCAAAAAGGGTGGAAAACCCATTGCGTTGGGCTTTTGCTGCTGGATTGGCATTGCGTGCATGAGTTTGGGAATGCAGCACGTGCTGGGAATCTGGTAGGCAAGGCAGCCGATTTGCGTGCCACATGCTGGCGGCCGCACGCCTGCGGTGGAGCGATAGGAGCTCTTGCGGGTATGGCTTGTCCGCAGGTTTATAAGTCCCGAAGAGCTCTTATCGCCCCGCCAGGATGGCGATGCGGGGCAACACCTATACTCGCAGGACGGTGCCTTCTGCCCTATAGTGTTTGGTGAGCAATATCGTTCAATTTTGAAACACGCAACCGTGCAGCTGTCGGCGGTCGCACGGCACCGAGGACAGGGGCGAAACATGGACAGCGATGCCAAGCTGAATATCTTAATCGACGCCCTGGCTGCTGCCGGGGCGTCGGCATTAGCAATCGATGCGCGTGGGGACGTCGCGATCTCGACCATGGATGACGCGGCACTTGAGCGGGATGTTGCGGCTTTTGTCGCCGAGCGCCTTGACCGTATAGGAGACGGCGCACGTCTGGTTATGGGACGTGCGGGTACGCGCCTGAGCCTGACCGTTCGCCCTGCTGACAAAGAGAGCGTAAGCCTCTGGGTCGTCGTGGTCCGTGAAGTGCGCGGCGCCGCGGCGCATGCGGGCATCGAGTGGCTGAACGCCGACGAGGTGGAGGCCCGCTACGAATCGAGCGCCTACGGCATCGTCGAGGGTGCCGCTGCGGTAGCTGCGCCCGTCGCCGAGAGCTATGCGCGCGGCGTGCCCCTTATGCTCGAGGGCGAATTGGGCGCGGGCCAGGTCGAGATCGCCAAGCGCCTTTACTTAGATGGTCCTTTTGCCGATCAACCCTTTGTTTCCGTTGCGCTCGATGAGCTCACAGATCGCGGCTGGCGTCATATGCTCAAAAGTCCCGAATCGCCGCTGTTCCAGACGGACCTGACTCTGTGCATGAGCGGCTGGCATGCCGTTGAGCCCCAGCGGCTGCGCGAGCTTGTGTCCACCATGGGCGGCACGGCGCTTGCTGCGCGGTGCCACGTGGTGCTGACGGCAAATGATATGCCGGGCGGCGGCGAAAGCGATCAGGCGGCCTTTGTGACCGAACGCTTGGCCTGCGCGGTGAGCGTGGCGCCGGCGATTGCCGAGCAGGGCGGCGCGACGAAAAAGATCGCGCGCTATTTGGGGTATTTGGCCGATATGTTTGGAACGGCAGCCCCCATGCTGGCGCCCGCGGCGGTAAAGACGCTCGATGCCTACCGGTGGCCGCGAAATTATCTACAGCTTCGCGAGGTCTCGGAACGACTGTATATATTGGTGGGGGCAGGCACGGTGGATCGCACCGTGGCAGAGGAAGTGCTCGCCCAAGAGGACGTAATTAAGACCGCAACCTTTGGCGCTCCGACGCTCGACAGCGATCTGTATATCCTGCGACCCCTGGCCGATACCGAGCGCGATATCGCGCGGCTGGTCGTAGACCATCTCCACGGCAACCGAACCCGTGCGGCGGAGGTGCTGGGTATAAGCCGTACAACGCTGTGGCGCTTGCTGAAGGGCGACGACCGTTGAGCGAGGCGCCCGTGACCGCGCGCGATGCGTGTGCTACAGTCCAAAGCGTTATTGTTTCGATTTGGTTACGGCGTGCGGGGGCATATGGCTGAGACTGCAAAACCGAGCCGCAGAAGGCGGAGTGCCGCGCCGGTCAACCGACGCACAGCATCGGTGACGTGGGGCAAGCATGCCTCTGGCTTCGATGGCTCATTTAAGCGTACGAAATACGGCTATCCGTCGGCGAGCGCCCGTTTGGCCATGCAGGCCGAGTCGTCGCTGTGGGGTCGTAAGCGCGTGGTGGGGTCAAAGCTCAAGCACGACGGAACGCTCGGCTACATTAGCCGCGGGGCAGCTCGTCGCAGTGGGCTCAATCCGGCTGGTTGGCATCGTTATGTTCCGATTGCGGTCGTCGTTGCAGTGATCGTCATCGCGCTCGCAGCGCTCGGCTACGCCGGCGGCGGTGCCAACCTGGACGCAATGTTCAAGTCGCCCGAGCTCGCCCATGCAGGTACAGAGGTTGTCGAGGGGGCACAGACTCAGACGGGTGTCGCACCCCAACGAGGCATCGTTGCGGCGGCCTCCACCATCGCCGATGCTCAAAAGGACGAGGGCGAACAGGGCGACGATACCGAAGCGACTCAAACGGACGAAACGGCAACAACCCCATCGACAATATAAGTTGCGGTGGAATACGGACTAAATGGGCTCATATAGAGCCAAAACAGTCCGTATTTCACCGCAACTGCAGAGGGCCGGCAGAAGGGGACGTTCCTTTTCTGCCGGCAGTTGACTAGCGAGTGGGGTAGCTAAAAGAGCCCCGTCCTAAATTAGCTACCCCTGCTGGCGCTCCTGTACTACTTCACGTAGACAACGTTGTCGCGGCGGGGTTTGGCTTCAGGAAGCACATCCTCGGCATAGCCCAGGATGCAGTTGCCCACGCCGCGCAGGTTGCCGTCGGCGGGCAGGCCCCAGCTGGCCAGCAGCTCCAGGCCCTCGGGCGAGTCAAAGACCTCGTGCGCGCGGTGAATCCAGCACGAATCGACACCCAGTGCATAGGCGGCGTTGAGCAAGTTGCCCATGGCGAGCGAGCCGTCTTCCAGATACGTGGGCACGCTGCGGTCGACCAGTACCACCACAACGGTCTTGGCGCCATAGAAGGGGTCGCTGTTGCTGCCCATGACCTGGGCGTTGAGCTGTGAGAGACGCTCGACGGTCGCGGGGTCGGTGACGGCGACAAACGTCACCGGTTGGCGGCCCATGCCGCTCGGTGCATATTGGCCGGCTTCGATAATACGTGCAAGTTTTTCGGCCTCGACGGGACGATCGCTGTATTTGCGGCAGCTGCGGCGGTGGATGAGCGCTTCGATAGTCTCCATGGTGTCTCCTTGTAGTGGCGTTGCAGATGCCCCGTTCATACCCGTCGGGCTCAAACGATAGACGGTCAATTGCCCGGCCAAAAGGATAGATTCCAATTAGGAAAGTAGGTTTGCATAAAAGTACCTTCAGAATGTGACAAACAAATGGGATGGTTAAACGTTTTATCCCGTCTACCCTGCGGTTTTTTACCACTTGCCTAAATGACGAACGCATAACCTCTGATAAAGGTTTTACTAAAGGAGTACCAACGTTTATCAATGCGCCGTGGTGGCGCCGGGCCAGGAGGTAACATCATGTTCCAGGCTGGAGATGTCGTCGAGACCGACTTCGAAGGATTTCTGAATCTGCTGCGTTCCAAGACGCGCGCTTTTGTGACGATTGATGATCACGAGTACTACATCACGCACACCGATGGCTATTGGCGTGTTCAGGATTGCGAGGCCCTCAACGACAAGGGCCACTTTACTGACTGCTCCGAGCTGGTCAATACGGTCTGCGAGGTCGTCGAGCTGCCGTGGATTGCCGGCAAGAGCCTGCATGACAGCTTCTCGGGCGCTACGGTCTATGAGGCCGTCGCCGCTTAACGGGCAATAAAACCCGATTTTCACGTGACCGCTGGCGCTGCCCCCGAGCCGGCGGTCTTTTTCTGCCGATAGGCCATAAAAGTGCAAGCATTTGCGGAGAGCCTGTTGACGATAGTCAAAACTCGGACTAATCTAGAGATACAAAATTGGTCAAAAATCGGACAATCGAATGGTGGGATAGATGAATAGTGCGGTTACGCTGGTCGACTTCGACCGGTTGCTCAATGGACTCGACCATATCTATTCGGAGTTCTCGCGCGCCTGCGGTCTTTCGGACTGCGCTTACTGGATGCTCGTCGATACCAGCACGGCGGGCGGCAGTATTGCCGTAAGCCGCCTGACGAGCGAATGGTTCTACAGCAAGCAGACCATTAACTCGGCAATTAAAACTTTGACGGCACGGGGTTTCGCGACATTGGAGTTTGCCGAGGGCAGCCGCAAGAACAAGGTTGTGCGTCTGACCGAGGAAGGCATGTGGTTTGCCGAGCAATATGCGCTGCCGGCGCAAGGGGCCGAGCAACGTGCATTCGAGACGCTTGAGCCGTGGGAGCAGCGCGAGATTATGCGCTTGATCGGCAAGTTTTCCCAGGCGCTCGGCGACGAGTGCGACGCATTCAAGCAACAAGTGGCGACCACGGGCCAGGCAGAGGATCAACGTGAGGGGGAGTCGTGCGACTCTTAATGAGGTTTATGAAGCCGTACCGTAGGCTTGTCGCGGTGACACTGCTGGTGCTGCTGATAGACAACATCGGCACCCTGCTGGTGCCCACGATGCTGGCGAACATGGTCAACACCGGCATTACCACGGGCGATGTCGACTACATTTTGCGCAATGGCTTCTATATGCTTATCGCGACCGGCATGGCCAGCGGCGGCGCGGTGTTGGGCTGCTACCTTTCGGCCCGCCTGGCGGCAAACGTGGCCTGCGATATTCGCAATGCTGTCTACGACAAATCGCTCGAGCTGAGCGCTAGCGATTTTGAGCGCTTTGGCACGGGCTCGATGATCACGCGCTCGCTCAACGACATCAATGTGATCCAGCAGGCGATTCTGCAGACGATTCAGCTGGTGCTGCCCGTGCCGTTCCTGGCCGTGGCCGGCATCATCTTTGCTTGGTTTATCGATCCCGCCATGGGCACGCTTTTGGGCGTGGTGGTTGCGATCGTGCTGGTGGCGGCGGTCTTTACGGTTGCCAACGCGGCGCCGATCTTTATGCGCCTGCAGAGCTTCATCGACCGCATGAACGTGGTGCTGCGCGAGAACATCGTGGGCGTGCGCGTCATTCGCGCGTTTAACAAGGAGCGTCACGAGGAACAGCGTCTGGACGAGGTGTTTAGCGATTACGCGACCAACGCCATCAAGGTTAACCATCTGTTTGTGGGACTCGACAGCTCGAGCTTCTTTTTGATGAACATCGCCGAGGTGGCAGTGCTGTGGGTGGGCGGTAACCGTGTGGGCGCCCATACTATGCAGATCGCGAGTATCTCGGCGGTGCTTGAGTATGCGCTTCTGATTCTGTTCTTTGTGATGATGGCCCAGATGGTGGTGCTGACGCTGCCGCGCGCCGCCGCGTGTCTGAACCGTGCGCAGCAGGTGCTGGAGATTGAGCCGAGCATCGTGGACGGCAAGCGCACACTGGGTGAAGGTGTGCCCGCCCCCGAAGACGGCGCCGACGCGGTTGCCGTGTTCGACCATATGTCGTTCCGTTTTGACGATGCCGATGAGGACACGCTGTACGACCTGAACTTTGTCTGCCGCCGCGGGCAGACCACGGCGATTGTGGGCTCGACCGGCTCCGGCAAGTCGACGGTGGCAAAGCTGCTGCTGCGCTTCCACGATGCCACGAAGGGTGCCATTCGCCTGGATGGCGTCGATCTGCGCGAGCTTTCGCAAGACGAGATCCGCGGGCGCATCGCCTACGTGCCGCAGAAGGCATGGCTGTTCTCGGGCACCGTGGCGAGCAATCTGCGCTTTGGCAACGAGGACGCGACCGAGGCGGATATGCTGCACGCGCTCGAGGTTGCCCAGAGCACGTTTGTGCTTGAGCAGCCGCAGAGGCTCGATGCGCCGGTGGCCCAAGGCGGCACGAACTTCTCGGGCGGTCAGCGCCAGCGCCTGGCCATCGCCCGCGCGCTCATGAAGCGCGCCGACCTGTATATCTTCGACGACAGCTTTTCGGCATTGGACTTTAAGACCGATGCGGCCCTGCGTCATGCGCTGCAGGACGAGACGAGCGATGCCGCGGTGCTCATCATCGCGCAGCGCATCTCGACGATTTTGCATGCCGACCAGATTGTCGTACTCAAGGACGGCGGTGTTGTGGGCCTGGGCACGCACAGCGAGCTGATGGAGACCTGCGAGGTGTACCGCGCCATCGCGGAGTCGCAGATGAAGGGAGGTGAGTAGCATGACCGAGGAGCTCAAGAAGCAGGGTGGCGTTGATGACGCCGCTGTTGCAGGGGCAGTCGAGGAGACGGCGGCCGTGCCCAAGCTGGACGCTGCCGCCAAGGCCGCGGCCGAGCGCGAGGCCCGTCGCCAGGCGCTCTACGAGGAAAACGAACGTGCCGAGGACGAGCGCGCCCGCGCCGAGGCAGAACGCATGCGCGACGTGGACGACGAGGACGAGGACGAGACACCCCGCGACACCTGGGCGACGGTGCGCCGTCTGTGGAGCGAGGCCGCCGGCGATCATTGGCGCTTCTATATCGTGTTCGCGAGCATCGTGTTCTACGTTATTTTTAACACCGCCGCGCCGGCGTACAGCGCTCTTGTCATCGACGAGCTGTGGGAGCGCATACAGGTGGCGTTTGCCAGCGGGACCACCTTCAGCATCACCTGGGATCAATGCGGCAGGACTATCTTCATCTACTTTATGATCTGGACGGCCGCCGCCTCGTTCTACGCGCTCCAGAGCTTTTTGATGTCGAGTGTTGCCGAGCGCCTCAACCTGCGTCTGCGTAACCGCATCGCGCAAAAGCTCAGCCGCCTGCCGCTTGCCTACTTTGATGCGCATCGCCCCGGCGAGGTGGTCAGCCGCGCGACCAACGACTTGGACAAGATGTCCGAGAGCATGCAGCGCGGATTGCTGCAGCTGTTGGTGTCGATCGGTACCGTGTCGGGTGCCATCATCATGATGTTCGTCTATAGCGTTCGGCTCACGCTGGTCTTTTTGGGTTTTACGGCAGTGTCGCTGCTGGTGACCAAGGCGGTCTCGGCCCGCACACATGCCGTGACCGGCGAGCGCCAGGAGTGGGTCTCTAAGATCACAAGTGCGGTCGAGGAGGGCTATTCGGGTCGTCTGGTCATTCGTGCGTTCAACCGCGAGCGCCAGAGTTCTGCCGAGGTGCACGAGGCCTCGGGCGAGCTGGCGCGCGTGAGCACCAAGGCCGACTTTATGATCAATGCCGTTGGCCCTGCGGTTCGCTTTATCGGCCGACTGGCGCAGATCGTGATCGCGCTCGTGGGCTGCAACATGTTGGTGGCTGGCCAGATGACCGTCGGCGTGTTCCAGGCGTTCTTCCAGTTTATCTACGGAGCGTCCGAGCCCATGACGCAGCTCTCGTTTACCTTCAACTCGCTGCAGAGTGCGCTGGCGAGCGCGGAGCGCGTGTTCGATCTGCTCGATGAGCCCGAGATGGAAGCCGACCCGCTGCCGAGCGAGGCTGCCAAGCTGCCGGGTCGCGTGGAGGGCCGCGTTAGTTTTGAGCATGTGCGCTTTGGGTATACGCCCGACAAGCCGCTTATGCGCGACGTTTCGTTTACCGCTGAGCCGGGTCAGAAAATCGCGGTGGTGGGAACCACGGGCGCGGGCAAGACCACGCTCATCAACCTGCTCATGCGCTTCTACGAGATCGACGGCGGTCGCATCACGCTCGACGGCGTGGACACGAGTCGCATGGACCGCGGCGAGCTGCGCCAGCAGTTTGGCATGGTGCTGCAGGATGCGTGGCTGTTCGATGGCACCATCGCCGAGAACATCGCCTACGGCTGCCCCGAGGCGACGCGCGATGAGGTCGTGGCGGCTGCGCGCGCCGCGCAGGTCGACTTCTTTGTGCGTACCATGTCGCAGGGCTACGACACGCGCGTGGCCAACGATGCCGAAAGCATCAGCCAGGGCCAGCGTCAGCTGCTGACCATCGCGCGCGTGCTGCTCAACAATCCGGCGATCCTCATTCTGGACGAGGCGACGTCGAGCGTGGATACGCGCACCGAGCTTGCCATCGGCCGCGCCATGGACGCGCTCATGCGCGGGCGCACGAGCTTTGTGATTGCGCACCGCCTGTCGACGATTGTGGATGCCGACCTGATCTTGGTCATGGACCACGGCAACATCATCGAGCAAGGAACGCACAAGGAGCTGCTGGCAGCCGAGGGCGCCTACGCCGACCTCTACCTGAGCCAGTTCGCATAAGGTGACAAAGGGACCGTCCCGCATGTCACATCGAAAAGAAGGCGCGCCGGGGACGGATTCCCTGGCGCGCCTTTTGTATTGGCGTTCATGTCGTGGCGGCTGCCCGCGGCCTTAGCGCTCGTCCACGAGTTTGGCGACGAGCGCCTTGAGCTCGGCGACCTCTTGCTCGAGTTCCTTGACGCGACGGGCGTTCTCGGTGATGCCCTGACGGTTAAGGGCGCTCTGCTCGGCAGCGTCGTCGGGCATGTACTCGCGATGCTGCTTGGCGTCGAAGCTCTCCTCGAACACGCGGCAACCGTTGCGCTTGATGATGCGCCCGGGTACGCCCACGACGGTGCAGTTGTCGGGCACGTCCTTGACGACGACCGAGTTGCCGCCGATCTTGACGTTATTGCCGATGTGAATGTTGCCGAGCACCTTGGCGCCCGTGCCTACGGTGACGTTGTTGCCCAGGGTGGGGTGGCGCTTGCCAGTCTCGTTGCCGGTGCCGCCGAGCGTGACGCCCTGGTAGAGCACGCAGTTGTCGCCCACAATGGTGGTTTCGCCAATGACGACGCCCATGGCGTGGTCGATAAAGAAATGCTTGCCGATCTGCGCGGCGGGGTGAATCTCGACGCCGGTGATATGGCGGGTGAGCTGCGAGAGCACGCGGGCGAGTGAGCGATGGCCGTGCTCCCAGAGCCAGTGCTCGGGCACATGATTCCACTTGGCGTGCAAGCCGGGATACGAAAGGAAAATGACCAAGCCGTTTTGCGCAGCGGGGTCCTGCGCCTGGACGGTCTTGATGTCCTCGCGAATGGTATTGATAAAGCTCACCGGCCGCCCTCCCTTAGCGCCGCGACAGTGCAATTCAATAAAGTATAGCGATTCGCTAGGGATTAGGAAGGGCAATCTTGCATGGCTTTACGTGACAGGTGTCAGTTATGCAAACTTGCTGGGAATGAAGTCGCACTTTTGTGGGATTACGCCCGCGTCCGCGCCATAACCGTATACTGGTCAACTTGGACGTGTCCGCGCCCACAACTGAGAGGTTTTACTTCATGGGTTTCATCAATTTTATCGCCGAGCTGCTTAAGGATCCGCGCACCGCGATCGCCAGCTGGATCGCCGCCGGCCCGCTTATGGCCTACGGCTGCGTGTTCCTGATTATCTTTATCGAGACGGGCGTCGTGTTCTTCCCGTTCCTCCCTGGCGACTCGCTGCTGTTCGCCTCGGGCTTCTTCGCCCACAACGGTGGCTTTAACATCGTGGCGCTTTTGGCCACTGCGTGGGCCGCTGCTATCCTGGGCGATCAGTGCAACTTTATGATCGGACACTTCTTCGGCCGCAAGATCATCGCCTCGGGCAAGGTGAAGGCCATGACGCCCGAGCGCATCAAAAAGTCCGAGGACTTCCTGGACAAGTGGGGTCATCTGGCCATTTTCCTCGGCCGCTTCTTCCCGTTCATCCGCACCTTTGTGCCCTTTATCGCCGGCATGGGTGGCATGCACTGGCGCAACTTTGTCATCTTTAACGTGCTGGGCGGCATCACCTGGTCGACGGTCTTTACGCTGCTGGGCTACTTCTTTGGCGGCATCCCCTTTGTGCAGGAGCACTTTGAGCTGCTGATCGTCGGCATCGTCGCCGTGTCGATCATCCCGACTGTGGTCGGCCTGGTTAAGTCCAAGCTCGGGAAGAAGAGCGCCTAGTCCGCGACTACTTTCGAGCATTGATTCAAAGGCCCGTCACCTATTGCGGTGGCGGGTCTTTTTATGTCTGTAGCAAATGAAAATACTTTACTTAGTTAAAGAAAAGCGTTTTATCCAGGGCGCGCGGGGAGTACAATCTCCTGCATGCGAATCGACGTGCCATCGGCTTTGATGCTGTCCGCGTGTCCCGTCCGGCTCTACGCTCCGGGCGTGCGACGTTGCGACGCGGTCGGCCCCGGTCCTTGCGTGCGGGTTCGCGAGTATGCAACCGTGTATGTAAGGAGCGACATATGACTGTCGAGAAGAAGGATATCGATTGGGGTAGCCTCGGCTTTGGCTACATGAAGACCGATTACAGCTACGAGGCCCATTGGAAGGACGGCGAGTGGGACGAGGGCGGCCTGACCACCGACCACACCCTGCATGTCTCCGAGTGCGGCGGCATCTTCCACTACTGCCAGGAGGTCTTTGAGGGCCTGAAGGCCTACACCGCCGAGGACGGCAGCATCGTCTGTTTCCGTCCCGACATGAACGCCGAGCGTATGTACAACTCCGCCCAGCGTCTGGAGATGCCCCCGTTCCCCAAGGACAAGTTTGTCGAGGCCGTCAAGCAGGTCGTCTCTGCCAACGCCGCATGGGTTCCGCCCTTCGGCTCTGGCGCAACCCTGTATGTGCGTCCGTTTATGATCGGCTCCGGTGACGTGATCGGCGTGGCTCCCGCTCCTGAGTACACGTTCCGTATTCTCGTGACCCCGGTCGGTCCGTACTTTAAGGGTGGCCTCAAGCCTGTCAAGCTGCGTGTTTCCGAGTACGACCGCGCCGCACCGCACGGCACCGGCAACATCAAGGCCGGCCTCAACTACGCCATGTCCCTTAAGCCCACGATGGAGGCCCACCGCGAGGGCTATGCCGAGAACCTGTATCTCGACTCCGAGTCCCGCACCTATGTCGAGGAGACCGGTGGTGCCAACGTCCTGTTCGTGAAGGAGGACGGCACGCTTGTCGTCCCGCAGTCGCACACCGACTCCATTCTTCCCTCCATCACCCGTCGTTCGCTCGTTCAGGTCGCTGAGGACCTGGGCATGACCGTCGACCAGCGTCCCGTCGAGTGGGCTGAGGTCAAGGCCGGCACCTTTGTTGAGTGCGGTCTGTGCGGCACCGCTGCCGTTATCTCCCCGGTCGGCGAGATCGACAACAAGGTCTACGGTGCCGACGAGACTGTGACCTTCCCGGCTGGCTACACCGAGATCGGTCCTGTGATGAAGAAGCTCCGCGAGACCCTGACGGGCATCCAGTCTGGTGCTGTTGAGGATAAGCACAACTGGGTTTACACCGTCGCGTAGTCCGTCTTACGGATATGTCCGGCCCGAGGGCAGCCTTCCTTTCCAGCGCGTCCTCGGACATGAAAGAGCCTCCGCTGCGTACTTCGTGCGGCGGAGGCTCTTTCATCCTGCGGAGTGCGCTGGAAAGGAAGGCTGCCCTCGGGCCTGCGTTACCTTGGTATCGCCGTGCGGGCAATGATTAATCTGAAGTAAAGATGGTGCGCGGCCTTTCGGCCGCGCCTTTTGTATTTTTTAGCCGCACGATACCTGTCGTGCGCTACGTGGGTGTGGGGGCGGCGTGCATTTTTGGGAGTATTCTGCAGCCGAAGGTCCTTGCATACTGGCTATCGGGCAAAAAACGGTGTCTTGCGATGCCTTTTGCGAATATCGAGCGGGGCTATGGGCTGCCGAGGATCGAGCTGCAGGGATATTCGCCGCCTTAGGCCTTTGCTGCGGCCCTCGGAGCCCTTGGATTTGCTGAATACTCCAAAAAATGCACGGCGCCTTGAGGGGGACCTTCGCGAGAAAGGAAACCGCCCCGTCGAAGTATGCATTCGACGGGGCGGTTTGTGCATTTAGGCAATTAAGGGCGTACTGCCAACCTGCTAGAACTTGACGGTCGGTGCCTGGCGGGCAGCTTCGGCGGCCTCGAAGCCCTGGCGCTCCTTAAACTGGAAGATGCCGGCAAAGATGACGGCCGGGAAGGTCTGGATGGCGTTGTTGTAACTAAGCACGCAGTCGTTGTAGCTCTGGCGCGCGTAGCTCACCTTGTTCTCGGTGTCTTCGAGCGTGGCCTGGAGCTGCGTAAAGTTGGTGTTCGCCTTAAGATCGGGGTAAGCCTCGGCCACGGCGAAGAGCTGGCGCAGAGCGCCGGTCAGCACGTTGTCGGCTTCCATCTTGGCTTCGGGCGTGGTGGCGCTCACGGCGGCGTTGCGCGCGTTGACCACGGCGGCAAG
Organism: Collinsella aerofaciens; assembly: GCF_040910265.1. Taxonomy (GTDB): domain Bacteria; phylum Actinomycetota; class Coriobacteriia; order Coriobacteriales; family Coriobacteriaceae; genus Collinsella; species Collinsella aerofaciens_BK. Next base: position 62,399 of record NZ_JBDGAW010000008.1, read on the forward strand.
CGTGTCCTGCTCGTGTTTGGCGTAGCCCTTGACGGTCTCGACCAGGTTAGGGATCAGGTCGTTGCGGCGTTGCAGCTGCGTGTCGATGTTCTGCCAGGCGTTATCAATGCGATTGCGCTTGGTGACCATGTTGTTGTAGATGCCGGCGATGGCGCAGACAATCACAACGACAACAACGATACCGATGATGACGGGAATCATGGTGTCTCCGTTTCGAATGGCCGCGGCGTCTTCCGCCGGCTGCCGTTGGTGTAACGCTACTAGTATACCCGCAACCTTTGGCGATACCGAACTTTCCGGTAAGCGTTATGTTTCCACCAAGGTGAGGCCATTCGCCAGAGGGCGGGCGATACAGGTGTAAGATATGCGACAGATTAGTGAGTGCTGTCTTTTCCTTGAGGAGGGCGATACGTATGGACCTTCGCATCAAGAAAACCTATCGGGCTCTGTTCGAGGCCTTTACCGAGCTGCTCGAAGAACATCGGTTTGAGGACGTGACGGTTGCCATGCTGTGTGACCGCGCTATGATTCGTCGGACGACGTTCTACAAGCACTTCCGCGACAAAAACGATTACTTTGCCTTCTATATCGATGAGCTCATGTCGGGCCTGCCGCAAAAGCGGGCCGATGCGGATGGCGCGGAGGGCGCCGAGGACGTGCGCGCGCTTCGCCACGAAGTGTTCGCCGATGCCATGGATCTGATTCTGGCGCATGAGCAGCTCATGGATAACATTTTGGCGAGCAGCATGTCGGGTATGCTGACCAGCATGATTTGCGACCGCATCGCGCGCTCCATACGCGGGCGCGTGATGAGCGCGCTTGACGAGGACGCGCTCGCGCCCGTATCGCTCGAGACAACGTCTGAGTTTGTCGCCGGTGGCATTATTCGGCTTTTTACCATGTGGTGGGAATCGGGCCACGTACTAGAGCGCCGATCCGAAATCGCCGACGTGGTCGATGCACTGTTCGAGCGGACCATGACGCCGGTGAGTCACTAAGAGTGGCGGAGAGAGGGGGATTCGAACCCCCGGAACGCTCTCGCGCTCAACGGTTTTCAAGACCGCCGCATTCAACCGCTCTGCCATCTCTCCGTGAGTCGTAATGATAGCATCGTTTTGGATTTGCAACAGGGGAGGCGAACGATGACGAGCATCGAAATCGATGAGAAGTTCATGCGCGAGGCGCTGGTGGAGGCGCGCGCCGCCGCTGCGGTGGGCGAGGTGCCGATTGGTGCCGTGGTAGTGCGCGCGGGTGAGATTGTCGCGCGGGCGCATAATCGCCGCGAGCTCGACCAGGACCCTTCGGCGCATGCCGAGTTTTCGGCCCTGTGCGCCGCCGCGCAGTCGCTCGGTCGTTGGCGCCTTTCCGATTGTACGGTCTACGTGACGCTCGAGCCCTGCTGCATGTGTGCGGGGCTTATGGTTAACGCGCGCGTGGGGCGCTGCGTGTACGGCGCGGCTGATGCTAAAGCGGGCGCTCTGGGATCGCTATACGACCTCAATGCCGATTCGCGCCTGAATCATCGGTTTAATGTGACCGCCGGCGTCCTGGCAGACGAGTGTCGCGCGGTGCTAAGTGGTTATTTTAGTGGGCTGCGTGGCGCCGATGGTGCTGGCTGCGGTTGTGGGGCCGATCTTGAGGCGCATGCCGCTCATGCCGAGGCGCTCGCGTGTGTCGAAGATACTGCCGTTGAGGCGGTCGATTTTGGTGCCGCGTGCCGCCGGCCCCGCCGTGTGCTGCTGGCGATTGATTCCTTTAAGGGCAGCGTTTCGAGCGCGCAGGCGGAGGAGGCCGTTGCCGAAGGTGTGCGCCGCGTGTGGCCCGATGCCCAGGTAAGCGCGCTGCCGCTGGCGGATGGCGGCGAGGGAACGCTCGATGCCGTTGCCGCGTGCGGCGGTGAGCTCTCGACCTGCGAGGCTGCAGGCCCCTTGGGCGACCGGGTGTCTGCCCGGATGCTGGTGGACGGCGAGCGCGAATCTGCTGTTATTGAGATGGCCGAGGCGGCGGGTATTGGGTATTCGCCTTGCACGGAATCGGCGGCGCTTGCGGCTTCGACCTATGGCGTGGGTGAGCTGATGCTCCGTGCGGTTCGTGGCGGGGCAAAGACTATCTATATTGGTTTGGGCGGCAGCGCCACCAACGACGGTGGCGCCGGCATGCTGCAGGCGCTGGGCGCGCACGTTGTCGATAAGCGTGGCTGCAATATCGCCCCCGGTCTCGCAGGCCTTGAACACGTGGCGAGTATCGATTTGGCACCAGCGCTTCGGGCGCTGAATGGCGCGCGCGTCGTGGTGCTTTCCGATGTCGAGAATCCGCTCGTGGGGCGTCGAGGCGCACTGGCGGTGTTTGGTGGGCAGAAGGGCTTGCCGACGGATGACGACGAGGTGTTGCGCAGGTACGACAGCTGGATGGTCGGCTATGGTCGCCTGCTCGATGCGGCGATTGCTAAGGCGCGGGCTCAGGGGTTGCTGCGCGCGCCCGAGGGCGCGCGGACATTTGGATCGGTGCTCGGCGTGCCCGGTGCCGGCGCCGCCGGCGGCCTGGGCGCCGCGCTGCTAGCGCTCGGTGCGGAGCTACGCTCGGGCGTGGAGACGGTGCTTGACCTCGTGGGGTTTGACGAGCGCGTGCGCGATGCCGACCTGGTCATAACGGGCGAGGGCAATATGGACGAGCAATCCGCAGCCGGTAAGGCGCCGGTGGGCGTGGCCCGTCGTGCGAAACGCTATGGCAAGCCGGTTGTTGCCGTCGTGGGCGGTCGTGCCGACAACCTGGATGCGGTGTATGGGCAGGGCGTCGACCTGGTTTTGCCGGTCTGCCGCAAGCCCATGGGCCTTGAGCTGGCGCTCGATCCCCAGGAAGCCACAACCAACCTCATCTGCGCCGGCGAAGCGGCCGCCCAAGCCTACGACCTTGGCCGCATCTAAAAGTAGTCAAAAAAGCCCCGTCCCAAATTAGCTACCTTGCCCCATCGGGCGGGAGCGGGTAAGATATATCGAGCGCCTAGCGCGTTCGATGGGTTCGGATGACGACATGTTCCGAATCTGGTCAGGTCCGGAAGGAAGCAGCCATAAGGAGCCTCTGTCGGGCATCCGAATCCATCGAGCGCACGGGCGCTTTTTGGTGCCGTGGCATGGCCCGGCCGGCGACGAGGTATTTGGTGTCTCGCTGGTCCTCGGCTGCGCCTGCGGGATCGCTCGACTACCAAATACCTCGTCGCCGGCCGGGCCCCGTCGTCCAAAAATCACCCGTAAGGGCGCGTTTATCTGAACAATTCAATCCCGTGCTTTGTGGAGCTCGCTGGCTTTGCCAAAGCATTGGCGGCTACGGACCTTGGGCGCTAGTGACCGTTGCCCTTACATCTGTAACGAGTTGCTTACGCATCTCCAGGGTTCTCCGTACTATCATGAATCAGATTGAATAGAGATGATGATAGGGAGCGCCTTTTTATGATTGAGTTGCTTAGGCGTTTTGGCGGTAAGTTTCGCCGGTATATGGTGATTGGCCCTGCGTGCAAGCTGATCGAAGTGATCTTTGACCTGCTGACGCCGCTCGTGATTGCCCAGATGATCGACAAGGGTATCGGCGCGCACGACGTGAGTGCCGTCGTCCACTACGGCATGGTGCTCGCCGCCATGGCTGTGATCGGCATCTCGTTTACGCTCGTCTGCCAAAAGATGGCGGCGCTCACCTCGCAGGGCATGGGCACCGACATTCGCGGCGCACTCTACCAGCACATCAACAAGCTGAGCTATGCCGAGCTCGACCGCTTTGGCACGCCGTCGCTCATCACGCGCATTACCAACGACGTTAACCAGGTGCAGCTCGCCGTGGCGCTGGGCGTGCGCATGCTCATCCGCTGGCCTTTCCTAGCGGTGGGCTCCATGATTGCGGCCCTTGCCATCGACCTTAAGCTCGGCATGATCTTTTTGATCTGCACGCCCGCCATCGGCCTGGTGTTTTGGTTTGTCATGGCGCGCTGCATTCCGTACTACAAGCAGCTGCAGGCAAAGCTCGACCGCATCGCGCTTATTTGCCGCGAAGGACTTTCGGGTGCTCGCGTGGTCCGGGCGTTTGTGCGCGAAGACCACGAGCGCGAGCGCTTTGCCCAAGCCGCCGACGACCAGGCCCATACCGCCATCGCGGTGGGCAAGCTCTCGTCGGTCCTTAACCCCGTAACGTTTTTGGTGATGAACCTGGGTGTGTGCGCCATCCTGTGGGTGGGCGGCATCCAGGTCAATGTGGGTGAGCTCACGCAGGGCCAGGTCATGGCGTTTGTGAACTACATGACGCAGACCCTGACCTCCATCGTGTATGTCGCCAACCTGGTCGTGGTCTTTACCAAGGCGAGCGCCAGTGCGTCGCGTCTCAACGAGGTGCTCAATTGCGTGCCGAGCATTACCGACGAGGGCAACCAGCCGGTTGCGCTGCCCGAGCCGGGCGAACTGGCGGGTGGCGCTGTTCCGGTCCCGGCGCTGAGCTTGAGCCATGCGAGCTTTTCTTTTGGCGCCGGCGCTGCCAACGCCGTCAACGATGTGACCCTGGAGCTCCCGCTGGGCAAAACGCTCGGCATTATCGGCGGCACGGGCAGCGGTAAGTCGACGCTCGTCTCGCTCATCCCGCGCCTGTACGATGCGAGCACCGGCCGCGTGAGCGTAATGGGTGCCGACGTGCGCGCCTGGCCGCTCGATCAGCTGCGCCATGTGGTCGCGACCGTACCGCAGCGCGCGTCGCTCGTGAGCGGCACGATCCGCAGCAACCTAACCTGGCGCGACGAGTCGGCAACCGATGAGGAGCTGTGGGCGGCGCTCGATATAGCGCAGGCCAGCGAGTTCGTGCGCAACAAGCCGCAGGGGCTCGACGCCCCGGTCGAGGCGGGCGGCAAGAACTTCAGCGGCGGCCAGCGCCAGCGCCTGACCATTGCGCGCGCCCTGGTGGGCTCGCCGCAAATTCTGATCATGGACGACTCCGCCTCGGCGCTCGACTTTAAGACCGATGCGGCGCTTCGCCATGCCATCCGCGAGCGCAGCGTGCGCGGCGCCGCTGAGGGCGGGCTGCCGCTGACGACGGTGATCGTGAGCCAGCGCGTCTCGACCGTGCGCGATGCCGATATGATCTGCGTGCTCGACCACGGCTCGGTCGCGGGCTTGGGCACGCACGACGAGCTGTACGCAAGCTGCCAGCTCTACCGCGAGATCTGCCAGTCGCAGCTTCGCCGCGAGGAGCTCGAGGGCCAGCAGGGGAGCGTGGCGGCCGTGTCCGCCCCAAGCCTTGCGTCCGCCTCAACCGCTTCCGCATCCGTCTGCGCAAAGGAGGGCTGCTAGATGAATCCGTACACTTCTTCCGGTTCGGTCGCCACGATGACGGCCAACGTGTCCGGTAACGATAACCTTAACGACCTGGGTGACGGTCCGCGTCAGCCCGGCGACCCCGAGCGCTATCCCGTGGGTGCGGTGACTCGACGCCTGCTGGGCTATGTGCGCCCGCACCGCATTTCGTTTACGGCGTCGTTTGTGAGTGCCGCCATCTCGGTGATCTTGCAGCTCTACACGCCCATCCTCATCGGCGAGGGTATCGACCTCATCGTCGCCGCCGGACAGGTGGACTTTGACGCGCTGCTGCCGCTTGTCACCAAGCTCGCGATCGTCGTGGTTGGCGCTGCGACCTTCCAGTGGCTGCAGGGCTACTGCGTCAACCGCCTGTCCTACGAGACGGTGCGCGACATGCGCGTGGAGGCGAGCGACAAGCTCAGCCGTATGCCGCTCAGCTTTATCGATAGCCATGCCCACGGCGACCTCATGAGCCGCGTGGTCAACGATGTCGATCAGGTGGGTGACGGCCTGCTGCAGGGCTTTACGCAGCTCTTTACCGGCGTCATCACCATCGTGGGCACGCTCGCGTTTATGCTCTCCATCAACCTGACCATGACGCTTGTGGTGGTGCTCGTCACGCCGCTTTCCATCTTTGCGGCCGGTGCCATCGCCAAGTTTTCCAATAAGAGCTTCACTGCTCAACAGCGCATCCAGGGCCAACTCGGCGCTCATATCGAGGAGTATGTGGGTGAGCAAAAGCTCGTGGACGCCTTCGCCTACGGCCCGCACGCTCAACAGCGCTTTGATGTTCTCAACGCCGATCTCTATACGGCGGGCGAGCGCGCGCAGTTTATGGGTTCGCTTTCTAACCCCGGTACGCGCTTCATCAATAACATCATCTATGCCATGGTCGCCGTAATCGGCTGCGCGGGCGTGATCACGGGCGTGCCTGCGGCGCTCACGGTGGGCGGCGTGCAGATTTTCCTGTCCTACGCCAACCAGTACACTAAACCGTTCAACGAGGTCACGAACGTCATCACGCAGATCCAGACCGCGTACGCCTCGGCGCGCCGCATGTTCGCGCTGCTCGATGCGCGCGAGCAAGAGCCCGATGCCGTGGATGCCATTGAACTCGCCGCCCCGAAGGGCGAGGTTTCGTTTGAGCATGTGGACTTTAGCTATGTGCCCGAACGCAAGCTGCTGCAGGATATCTGCATCGATGCCAAGCCCGGTACGCGCTTTGCCCTCGTCGGTCCCACGGGCTGCGGAAAGACAACGCTCATCAACCTGCTGCTGCGCTTTTACGATATCGATGCCGGACGCATCATGGTCGATGGCCGTTCCTCGCGTGACTACACGCGCGCAAGCCTGCGCCGTGCCTTTGGCATGGTGCTGCAGGACACCTGGCTGTTCGAGGGCACCGTGGCCGAAAACATCGCCTACGGTTGTCCCGATGCCACACGCGAACAGGTTATCGAGGCGGCCAAGCGCGCTCATGCGCATAAGTTTATCGTGCAGCTGCCAGGCGGCTACGATACGGTGATCGGCGAGGACGGCGGCACGTTTAGCCAGGGCCAAAAGCAGCTGCTGTGCATCGCGCGCGTCATGCTCACCGACCCGGCGATTCTGCTGCTGGACGAGGCAACCTCGAGCATCGATACCCGCACCGAACTACAGGTGCAGGCGGCATTCGACGAGCTCATGGCCGGCCGCACGAGCTTTGTCGTGGCGCACCGCCTGTCGACGATCCGCAACGCCGACTGCATCCTGGTCATGCACGACGGCGAGATTATCGAGCGCGGCACGCACGATGAACTGCTCGCGGCAGGCGGCTTTTACGCCGAGCTCTACCGCAGCCAATTCGCCCAGTAAGCAAGACGCGGGGCAAATGAATCGGGTTTGTTTGTCCCATAGAGCGATCTTGTTATATAGCGTTTTACCAGCGCGTGAAACATTTTGACGATACTCCGTGACACAATTTGACGGCGTTTTGTGAAACAGTTTTTCGGCCATTCGTGAAACGTTCTGCGGCGGTTTCAATCCGAAGTACATACTGTTCGAAATCTGTCCAAAGATGTCGTCTGCGTCGCCAATCGACAGACGGTGGTTTACATCTGTCACGTTAGTACTAAGATATTCATCTAATAAATTGCATTAGTGGCTTTAGTTTTGGGGGAAACGAGGCAACGTGACTATGACGTGCTCTTTGGTGGTTAACAGCAAGAGCGGTAATACCAGGATGGTTTCGGGCGCGATCAAGCGCGCTCTGCAGGCTGCGGGCGTTGAGTTTGTCCATGCCGCGGCGTTGAGCGACGATGCGGATGCAGATCAGGTTGCGCTCGAGGCGCAGGGCGCCTGCGCGGCCGACACGGTGCTCGTCGGTTTTTGGTGCGACAAGGGCGCGTGCACGCCTTCGGTCGCGGCGTTGCTCTCCGCCTTGCACGGCAAGCGCGTTTTCCTCTTTGGTACCTGCGGTTTTGGCGCCGACCAGAGCTATTATCAGCAGATTATCAATCGCGTGACCTCCAATTTGGCCGAGGATGCCGAGCTTGTGGGTTGGGCAATGTGCCAGGGCAAGATGGGTCCCGCGGTCAAGCAGCGCTACGAGGCCATGCTCGAGCAAGATCCCGACAACGCCCGCGCTAAGTTGCTGCTCGATAACTGGGTCGCCGCAAAGGATCACCCCACCAAGGAAGATCTGGACAACATGGCTGCAGCCGCCAAAAAGGCCGTGCTGGGGGAGTAGCTCCCATCGCTGACGGCGGTCGGTCCATCTTTCTAAATGAAACGTCCTCCCGGGCGTCGGGGCACGAAGTTCCCTGCTCTACAGTCCTGCGCAAGACGAAGGCCACATTAAGTGGCCTTCTTTGCGTGCGGAACTCGCGATGAACTTCGTGCCCCGCCGTCCGGGAGGACGCCTCTTTATTGATGGGAGGCCTGATAGGTCGATGGTTCCGTGCCCGGATGCGTCCAAAGTGGGACGGGCTTTCCGGATGGGCAGGCTTTCGAAAAATGCGTCCCGGAATTTGCCTTTGGAATGGGACGTAGTTTCCCGTTGAGGTGCTTTGCGGAAAGTGCATCCCACTCTGGGCGGTCGAAGTGGGACACACTTTCCCAAAGGCGCTCCAACGGGAAATTGCGTCCCATTATTCGGTCAAGAAACGGGATGTATTTTCCCAATGAGAGCAAAACCGGAAAATGCATCCCACAATCCGCCCTCAAAGTGGGACGCCGTTTCCCAATGAGGCTCAAGCGGAAAAAGCATCCCGGAATTTGCGCTCAAAGTGGGATGCGGTTTCCGGTTGAGGGTCTAAGGGGAAAGTGCGTCCCAGAATCGACGCTTGAAATGGGATGCAGTCTCCCGATGAGGCACTCGACGGAAAATACATCCCAGAAATGGCCTTTGAGCTGGGATAAGATTTCCGCGGCATCTCGGATTCTCAAAAATGAGACACGCCGTTGGCGAAAATGAGACACGTGATATCGGGCGTCGGACGTATCATTTGCAAAAATGAGCCGACTCCACTTGAGTAAAGCGAGGCCTCCCATGTATGTTCCACACCCCCACATTCGTCGGTTGTCGAAAATCCCGCTTGTTGGGACGGCGGCGCTTGCTGCGTTGATCGCAACGAGCGTCGCCTGTTTCACGGCGGCTCCCAACGTCGCCCAGGCGGCCGACACGCCTGAGATCACCGATATGACCGAGCAGGACTATAGCGACCTGGGCCTGGGCACGAGCGAGGACATTCCGGCCGATACCGTTGGCCCCTATTCCACCGATACCCCCACGACGTTTGCCACGCGCAGCGAGGTCTATATGGCAGCTAACGGTAGCCATGGCAATCGCTACACTCTGCGCGACAAGCTCGAGAACGTCGAGCGCGGCGATATTGGCGGCAGCAGCAAACTCACCGATGGCTATGGAAGTGTGTGGGGCGCCGCAAAGTTCTGGCAAAACGTCAACAGCTTCGATACGAACAGCGACCTCTACAAGCACAGCGATTATGGCGGCGGCGACTGGTCGTACCTGAGCAACAACGGGTCCTCGACGGTGCTCGCCAACGACAATAACGGCTTCTCGGGCATTCACGCCACAAGTGTTGAGTTCTGCAGCGATGCCAGTACAGGCAAAAAGAGCCGCGTTGCCGAGCTTCGTGCCTACGGCGATAGTTCTTCCACGATGATTGACGGCAAGTCGTACGCCGGAAAGGTTGAGCTGGTCCTCTATTCGTTTAGCAACGGGCGCACGCGCAGCCTTGATACGCGCCTGCCGGTGACGGTCAACACCAATATGATGGACGGAGGCCGTTTTAAGTATCTGAACGCCGGCTACCTGCAAGAGCACGACGCCGTCTTTGATGTCGAGGCGGGCGATGTCGATGGTGACGGCGTGGACGAGCTTTTTGTCTATGCGGGCTGCTATGTCGACGAGAGCGGCGTGCGTAAGGCTGTAGTCGATATGTACGACCTGGAGGGCGGCAGCTGGAGGCAGAGTGTCGTCAAAATCGACGCCGGTAACGCCGCGGACTACACCACGCACAACGAGGGCGGGAACGACTCTTGGACGCAGCTGCAGTCAGCTCCTGTCGTTTCGCTGGCTGCCGGAGACCTCGACCGCGATTTTTGCGATGACCTCGCCATCGTGGTCTCGGCACCCTACGGCAAAAAGAATATCGCCAAGTCAACGCATTGCGAGCTGTTCTCGTGGGATGCATCCAAGGGTGCACTCGTCCATGTCGATGCTCTGGGTGACGCGGGCGCAATCTCCCTCTCCTCGAACGGCAAGACCATGGTCGCTGCGAATGCGACGTTCGGCACGTTTGCCGCCTACGATGAAGAAGGAAAGAAGACGGGTGAAACCGTCACGGGCCTTATTCTTGCGGGCTATGACTGGCAACGCAGCGCTTTTGATTACGACGCCTATGACGGCAGCAAGGCGCTGTACGGCGCGCTGTACCGCTACGCGTATTTTGACTCGGAGTCTGGCGAGTTCAAACTTTCCGATTGCAAGGAATACAGAGACGGGCTCCTCGCCTCCTATGGACTGATGCATGTGCCCAACAGCGCATGGAAGGATAGTGCTCAGGATAAGCGCTATCCGTGCACCTTGGCGCCTATTGCCCTTGCCACTGCCAACCTTGACGGTCTGTCCGAGCAGCCGGCGGTCGACGAGGTGCTCGTGGGCGGCGATGTGTTCCGCGACTTTGCCTGCAACACGGCGCAGAGCGGGGCCCAGGGCTTGGGTTCCATGGTCGGAACCATGAGCATGAGCGGCCAGCAATACAACAGTAGCAACAAGCATGACCACAAGGGTATCGAGCAGGTGTGGATCAGCGACGTTAAGGCGGGCAGCGTCTCGGGTTCGGACCGCTATAACGAGAGCTTTATCGCCGTGGTGGGCAAGCACCGCGACGAGGACCTGCGCAAGAACGATGACTACTATTGGATGACCGCCTCGCATTTTTCGCTCGACGAGAACGGAAAGGTGCGCCGCGGCGAGGAGCAGGTGATTAGCGAGAGCAACCGTCGCGGCACTACCTACGGCACATTTATCTCGCTCGCGCTGCCCGATGTCGACAACGACAGCGTCAAGATCACGTACAAGGACCGCTACAAGGTCTATACCAACCCGCGCGTGCTTGCTGTGCTGCAGGATGCGCCCTATGTTGAGGATCTGGAGCAGGCATACGGCTATCTGGTGTTGGGCGGCACGTCATACGGAGAGGAAAAGGGCACGGGGACATCCCAGGGCTATACCATTGGCGCCGAGTTGGGCGTTGCCGTCGAGGTGCAGACCGGTCCGCCCCTGGTCGCGATGAATGCTTCAGTCGATTTTGCCGCCGAGGGATGCTATGACTACCGGAGCGAGCGCACAGTGAGCGCCAGCGTAAGCTATGAGTCGCATGCCGGCGAGGGTGACAAGACCGTGCTCTACACGATTCCGATGGTCTATTACGAGTATGAGATCGAAAATGAGGAAACTGGTGGTAAGGGCGTGATGGCGGCGCCCGTGTCGCTCGGCGCGCAGACCTCGGTCGTTAATGTCGAGGCCTATGACCGCATTGCCAAACAGCACAATATGACGCCGCTCAGCTACTTTTTGACCAACCGGTCGGGAGAACCCGGAACCTATCAAACGACGCTCAACGGCGAGACTCCCGTTGGGGATTCCTTTGGCCTGGGCAAGCCTGGCGTAACGCGCGCCTACACGCACGATGGGTTTAACGGCGCCGTCGCGCAGTCGGGAGCGAGTATTGAGCAGACCATCGAAGTCGAGGAGGGCGAGGAGCAGGAGTTTGAGTACGGCTTTACGCTGAACGGCAGCGTTGTCATGGGCGCGAAGCTTGCAAAGCACGAGTTATTTGGCGGCCTGTGCTTTGGTGCCAACGCCGGCTTTACTACGGGTAACTCCTCGAGTGAATCGACCGAATACGGCGGCACCGTCGACAACCTGCCCGAGGCCGCGAAGGATAAGTACGGCTTTGCGTGGCGCCTGGGCGTCAACGCGGTGGATGTCGACAAGTTCGAGGCAGACTCGGGCGACAAGCTCGGCACCAAGGACACCGACCAGTTCTGGATCGTGGGCTATGACGTTAAGGACGTCGAGATGCCCGACGCGCCGGCCGTGACGGGCTTTACGGCAAACGCCGTCGATTCGACCAGCGTTACGTTTAGCTGGGACGATGTACTCGCAAACAAGAGTGGCTTTAGCTACGGCGTGGGCATGCTGCAGAGCAATGCGGCGGATGCGGTCGTCAATAGCTGGAAGATTGCCGACAACACGCAGACCTCGCTTAAGTGGGACGGGCTGTTGCCGAATACGGAGTACCGATTCGCCATTGCCGCCGTTAAGAACGGATCTACGATTGAGACGGGTATTCGCTCGGCAATCATCACGGTCAAGACCATGCCCGATGGCATGACGATGACCGTGAGCGGACCTGCGGCGGATACAGCGGAGAGGTCGGCCCTCGAGTATGACTCTTCGGTCGAGTGCGCGGAGGGAGACAAGCTGACGCTCTCGGCGATTGGCCATGTGACGCAGCGCAATGCCGACGGAAGTGAAACGGAGCTGGCACCGTCGTATATCTGGTACCGCAAGGGCCGTGGCGAGACCGCGTTCCAGCTCGTGGGCGCCGACGGCAACCTCCAAGCCGGAACGGCCTCAACGCTCGAGATTGACCTGACCGCAGACGATGACGGCGCGCAGTACTACTGCCACGTGGGATACACCAACGTTGGCCTCGATACCGGTGTGACACTGGTGAACATCGCGGCCGAGGAGACGAAGCCCACAACGGTGAACGCCGCTCCAATCCGCACACGCCGCCTGTTCTCGCAGGCAAGCGCGGGTGCCAAGAAGTTCTTGGACCATACGCTGGTAAACACTGCCGGCCCCACCGACTCCGAAGGCTCAAAGGACCCCGAGACTCCAGCAACCCCTGAGACCCCTGAGACCCCGACGAATCCGGACAAGCCCAAGACGGATGACGGAACCAAGACCGGCGCCAAGGCCACGACCTCAGCCAAGAACCTCGCAGGTACCGGTGACCAAACGTTCGCCATGGTCGCCACCGCAGCAGCAGCGGGTGTAACGCTCGTAGTAATAGCCCTCATCATGCTGATCAAGCGCCGCAAGAACCACTAGGAGTCAGTCGAACATATCGACAAACCAAAACCCGGGTAGCCAAACAACTGGCTACCCGGGTTTTCTTGATCGAGAACTCCGCATGCGGAAATCCCATCCCAGAATCCAAGCTCAAAACGGGTCGCAGTTTCCCAGCTGACCCCCAAGGGGAAACTGCATCCCATTCCAGACATGAATTCCGGGTCGCAATTTCCGCAAACAAAGAAGGCCACATAACGTGGCCTTCAACTTATATATGTTCGGCGGATGCTCCCATGACAAGCCGCGCTCCAACAACAAGGCGTCTGCCCGGGCGGCGCGGAATGTAAGGTTCATCGCGAGTTCCGCACGAGCCGGAGAGCACTTAATGTGCTCTCCGTGCGAGCAGGACTGCCCGAGCAGGGAATCTTACACTCCGCGCCGCCCGGGCAGACGAATCGGGATGGATCCGCTACTTGATCTTGGTCGTGCCCGGCGCCAGGTTGGGGTCGGTCTCGTTGGCCTCGGTCTGGAAGTGCTCGGTGTACACGTTCTTGCCGTCGCGGAACATCTCGTAGTACTGCATCTTGGCGTAATCCTCGCGCGCCTTGGTAGCAGCGGCGGCAACGGCGTCATCGCCAGTGACGTTGGAGGAGAGCGCCCAGCGCAGGCTGGCGTCCTCGTAGCCCACGGAGTTGATGGCGGGCAGCGACTCGCGCAGCGTCATGTGCGCCTTCTGGTAGTCGGAAAGCGGGGCGCCGATCAGCTGCATGAGCTGGGTAGACAGGTAGTTGGTGGACAGGTCGTCGGTCTCGCTCGTCTGGTCGCAGCCGGCGACATCGTAGTTAGCCCAGATGATGTAGTCGGTCTGCCACAGGCGCTCCTGGTGCGTGGCGTCGTCCTCGTCGGTAAACCACTTGTCGTTGAACTTGGACGGGAAGAACGGCTGGTGGTCGCCCCAGAACACTACGACCACCTTGCGGTCGAGCTTGCTCAGGGCGTTGAGGAAGTAGCGCAGCGCCTGATCTGACTGCTCGATGCACGAGACGTACTCGTCGACATCGGACAGCGTGCCGTCCTCGACGGTCTTGGCGTCCAGGTCGGTCGTGTCGATGTCCAGATGCATCTGCTTGTCGACCGGCAGCAGGCCCGTGTCGTAGCCCGAGTGGTTCTGCATGGTCACGTCGAAGATAAACTGCGGGTCGGCGTTCTGGTTGAGCAACTCAAGAATCTTGTCGTAGGTCGCCTGGTCGGTCACCATGCCGCGCAGGGTATCGGCGCCCTGGAAGTCGTTGATGGACAGGAACTGGTCAAAACCAAAGTCCTTGTAGACGTTCTCGCGGTTCCAGTTGGTCGCGTGGTTGGGGTGCATGGCCGTGGTGGCATAGCCGAGCGACTTGAACTGCTCGGCCAGATTCTCGGTCGTCTCCATGTTGTAGATGGTGTAGGGGTACACGCCCGAGCCCAAGTTGGTCATGGAGTTGCCGGTCAGGAACTCAAACTCGGTATTGGCGGTGCCGCCACCGTAGGCGCTCACGTAGAGCTTGCCGCGGCTGAGGCAGTTGGACAGGCTCTTAAAGTACTGCGGGCCCTCGTAGCCGGCGCGCATGTTCTGGTAGATCGACAGGTCCGAGAACGTCTCGTTCATGATGGCGATGACCGTGGGCTTCTCGCTATCGAACTGCTCCTTGGCTGCGGCGCGCTCATCGCTCTTGGCGGCGTCGGACTTGTCGTAGGCCTTGGCGTATTTTTTGAGCGTGGCTTTGGCGTCGTCGACGGAGTAGTCGGCGGGTTTGGGCGGCTTGATGGACTGCGCCGCACTAATAAATGCGGGTAGGTAGCCCTCGCGCCAGTAGCTCTCGAGCGGGCGCCAGGTGTAGACGGTGATGCCGAGGGTGTTGTAGTAGTCGATGAGCGTGACGTGTGCGGTCACGCCGCCCAAGCACAGCACGGCCACGAGCAGGTTGGTGAGCAGCATACGCTTGGCGTTGGCGGCGCCCTTCTGGCGGTGCGGCGCCACGATGCCGGCGTACTCGCACAGCAGCATCGAGATGGCGGTAAAGCCCATGGACAGCACACAGAACAGCGAGATCGAGAAGGTGTAGCCGTTGCCGGCGACTGCGGCGGCGGTGGAGATGGCCGAAAGGTCGCCCGGCTGGATGGGCATGGATTTAAACGTGATGACGAAGAACTCGGCAATGCCCAGGACAAAGAGGGCGAAGGCCAGGACGGCCGGAGCTGCGCCGTGGCGCTGGAACAGGAAGAACAGGCCGGCCATGAGCGCGGTGATGATGGCCCACTCGAGCAGGATGCACAGGGGGTATACCCAGGTAAAGTCGTGGTTGGACGAGACCTCCATGCCCAGCAGTGCAAAGACGCCGGCAAACAGCAGGCACAGCACGGCGGCGACAAGCGGCTTGCCCACAAAGGCGCCGCGCAGGCGGGCGAGCTTGCCCGTGGGGGCGGGGACGTCGGGCGCGGCGAACGCAAAGACGCGCGGTGCGATGCGATCGCGGGCGATGCTCGCCCAGGCGCAGCCGGTGAGAATGGCGTTGGTCAGGATGAGCATCACAAAGGCGAGCGGCTCGTTCTGTGCCACGAGGCCAATAGCGCCCCAGACGGTCAAAAAGAGCTGGAACAGGCCAAAGGCGACACTCCATCCAAGAGCGCTTTTGGCGACGGTGCCCGACTGAGCGCGAATGGCCTTGGCCTCGCGCAAAACAAGGTAGACGGTCGCCGCAAGACCGACGAGCGAGATGGCGGCTGCGAACATGCTGAGACTCCTCACAAACTTAAAACCTACGAAAGCGGGGGTTTACCCGATTGTTACCAAGATATGCGCAGCATTTGAGGGCTGCGTACAACAACCAGCCATAATAACGCGCGGGTGTGGCGGTGTTGCGCAATGGAGTGTCGACCTGCGCGATAATGGACGGGAATTACACGGAAACGTAAAGGCTTCTTAAAGAAATGGCGAGGATGAGGCGATGAACGAGCAGGTTTGCAAGACGGACGTTGAGTGCTGCGGCGGTGCCGTGGGCGTGGACGCCGGCGGCTATCCGGTCGAAGCTACGGGCAATGCGGTGCTGGACATCTTGGAGCACCGTTCTTCCACGCGTGCCTTTGCGCGCGATGATGACGATCGCCCCGTGGCGGTGACCGACGAGCAGCGCGCGGCAATCCTGCACGCGGCGAGTCGCGCGCCGTCGGCAGGCGCCATGATGATGTACTCCATCGTGAGTATCCGCGAGCAGGCTACGCTCGACCGCTTGGCCGACCTGTGCGACCACCAGCCCATGATCGCCAAGGCCCCGTGGGCACTTATATTTGTGGTCGACTACGCCAAGTGGATCGATCTGTTTGAGCATGTGGGCTGCTTTGAGCCCGAGTTTGTGGAGCGCACGGGCAAGCAGCCCCGCCGCGCGCCGGGTCTGGGCGACTTTGCCATCGCGGCGCAGGATGCCGTGATCGCCGCGCAAAACGCCGTGGTTGCCGCCGAGGCCCTGGGCCTGGGGAGCTGCTATATCGGCGACATCGTCGAGAACGCCGAGGAGGTTGCCACGCTGCTCGATTTGCCGCCCTACACCATGCCGCTGTCGATGCTTATCATCGGCACACCCCGCAAGGAGCGCCCGGCGATCGCGCATCCCGTGGTGAACCTGGTGCACGAGGAGCACTACAGCCGCGCCGATGCCGCGACCATGGATGCGCAGGTGGCCGAGATGGACGCGATGTTCCGTCCGCATGCCCGCGAGGTGGGCGAGCGCGTCGTGGATATCTACACCCGCAAGCATACGAGCCCCTTTATGGCCGAGATGAGCCGCTCCATGGAGTGGTGGTTCAAAAACTGGCTCGGCAAGTAACGGATGCGATGAATGTGACAAAGGGACAGCCCCTTTGTCACATTGCATATCGCCGCGGTGGCCTAAAGGCCGCATAAATGTTTATTTAGCTGGGCAAACAGTGCCGTACAACCATGGGTCGATTACCTATAATTCCTTCGAATATTAAAGTTGGGAAGGAAACCGGCTTATGGAACAAAAGACTAAAGAGGCGGCATCGCACGCTGCGATTCCGGTGAGCATCTCGGCGATGCTCGTCACGCTGGGCGTGGTGTACGGCGATATCGGCACCAGCCCCATGTATGTAACCAAGGCGCTCGTTGCCGGCAACGGCGGCATCGGGAGCGTCACGGAGGAGTTCGTGCTCGGCGCGCTCTCGCTTGTCGTGTGGACGGTTACGCTGCTGACCACCATCAAGTACGTGCTCATCTCGCTGCGCGCCGACAACCACGGCGAGGGCGGTATCTTCGCCCTGTACAGCCTGGTCAAGCGCTGCGGCAAATGGCTCATTATTCCCGCCATGCTGGGTGGCGCCGCGCTGCTCGCCGACGGCATTCTGACGCCGGCCGTTACCGTTACCACGGCCATCGAGGGCCTGCGCACCATTCCCGCGGTCCATGCCGTGCTGGGCGACGACCAGGGTCGCGTCGTCGCCATCACGCTCGCCATCATCATCGTGCTCTTCTTGGTGCAGCGCATCGGCACGGCCAAGATTGGCCATGCCTTTGGCCCCATCATGACGCTGTGGTTCCTGTTCCTGGGCGGCACGGGCCTGTTCTTTGTCTTCCAGCATCCCGCGGTGCTGCTGTGCCTCAACCCGGTGCGCGGCATCGCCTTTTTGCTGAGCCCCAACAACCACGCGGGCATCATGATCTTGGGCAGCTGCTTCCTCGCCACCACCGGCGCCGAGGCGCTCTACTCCGACATGGGCCATGTGGGCCGCGGCAACATCTACGCCACCTGGCCGTTCGTTAAGTGCTGCCTGTTGCTGTCTTATATGGGCCAGGGCGCTTGGCTTATCAACAATGCCGCCAACCCCGAGCTCATGGGCATTGCCGACCTCAACCCGTTCTACCAGATGCTCGCCCCCGGCCTGCGCCCGTTTGCCGTCGGCCTTTCCACCGTTGCGGCCATCATCGCCTCGCAGGCGCTCATTACCGGCGCGTTCTCGCTGGTGTCCGAGGCCAGCCGTCTGGACCTCATGCCGCACATGCAGGTCTTCTACCCGGCCGAGACCAAGGGCCAGCTCTACATTCCCATGGTCAACAACGTCATGCTTGTGGGCTGCGTCATCGTGGTGCTGCTGTTCCAGAACTCCGCGCACATGGAAGCCGCCTACGGCCTGGCCATTACGCTCACCATGATGTGCACCACGCTGCTGCTCTTCTTCTACCTGCACGAGGAACGCAAGCTTAAGGTCGCACCGTGGATCTTCGTCGCGTTCTTCCTTTTGCTCGAGGGCTTCTTCTTTGTGAGCTCGCTCACCAAGTTCTTCCATGGTGGCTACTTCACCATCCTCATGGCCGCACTCATCATGGGCGTCATGGTGTGCTGGTACAACGGTACGGCGGTCGAGCAGCGCCAGTTTACGCTGCTGCCGCTGCGCAGCTATCTGCCGCAGCTCAAGCGCCTGCGCGACGACGATCGCTACGAGCGCATGAGCGACAACATCGTGTACCTGACCAAGGACACCCATACCGACTACATCGACCGCGACATTGTCTACTCGATCCTGGACAAGCATCCCAAGCGTGCCCGCGCCTGGTGGTTCGTCAACGTCGAGACCATGGACGAGCCGTATACGTTTGCCTACTCGGTTGAGACATTCGACACCGACTACGTCTTCCGCGTGCATCTGTACCTGGGCTATAAGGTCAACCAGCGCGTCAATGCCTACCTGCGCCAGGTCGTTCAGGACCTTGCCGCCACCGGCGAGCTGCCCGCGCAAAAGCACGACTACTCGGTCTACAAGGATCCGGGCAACATCGGTACGTTCAAGTTCGTCATGATCCGCAAGCTGCTGGCGCCCGAGAGCGACGTGGAGCCCAGCGAGCGCACGGCCATCACGCTCAAGTACATCATCCGCCGCGCCGCCGGCACGCCCGCGCGCTGGTACGGCCTGGAGAACTCCAACGTGAGCTTTGAGTACGTGCCGCTGTTCACCAAGTTCAAGGCCGTGAACAAGATGCAGCGCCTGGCTCCCAACGAGCGCCCGTAGACGTCGGCGGGCTAAGCAGAGTTGATGATCGATGGATGAAATGAAAGCCGGGGAGGTAAACATGGATGCAAGGACACTCGATGTCCGCGAGGCGGGCATCGATGCCGCCGAGGACCAGTTCTTCACGAATCGCGCCAACATGGACATGGCCGATCGCGTGATCTCGGTCGTGGCGTTGGTATTTGCCGCGGCGTGCGTTTGCGCCCTGCTCGCGCACGTGCTGTTTGTCTAGCGACTGCCGGTAGTAAAGGCTTTACACTTAGAACCACCACGAGGGAACCACCACAAAGGTGCCTGTCCCCTTTGTGGTGGTTTTTGTTTTTGAGGGAGGGGCGCGGTGCCGATGGACGTTCGCGCGGACGGTGATCTTGCCGATAACTTTTGGTGGAGGCGTACGACACTGACGCGGCGCGGCCCACTGTACGATCTTGGCATTTCGGCGGGGTTGCTGCTGGCGGCGACGGTTATCGGCGCGCTGCTCGACCACCCGGGTCTCGCACCCAGCATCATGATCGTATACGTGCTCGCGGTGCAGCTGTGCGCGTTTTTCACCTGGAGCCGCCTGTACTGCTTGCTCGCTTCCGCCGCCGCCGTGGCGCTCTACAACTTTTTGTTTATCGACCCTCGTTATTCGCTGACGTTCATCGACCGTATCTATCCTGGCATGTTCGTGATCATGTTCGTGGTCTCGCTCGTTTCGAGCTCGATCGCACTGGCCCTGCGCCGTGCCCTGGCCCAGGCCGCCGCGAGCGATCGCCGCACGCAGATGGTGCTCGAGACCAACCGCATGTTGCAGCGCTGCGCCGATCAACCGCAGATTGTGCACGCCATGGCCACGCAGCTGGCGCGTCTTTCGGGCTGCCCAGTCGTGTGGTACAGCGCCGATGCCGAGGATGATGACCTGCTGCCGCGCGCGACGTATACGGCGGTGGGCGATGCTGCGCCGGTGCACCATCTGGCGCCTCAGATGCCGCCGCTGCTCTCGGCTTCGGCCTACGTGGGAACGCCGCTCGATGCCACCTATGGCGGCTCGGCATTTTATGGCATCTACCTGACGGTGCGCTCGGGCGACAGCATCGTGCGCTCGAGCGACCCTGCCTCGGTGGTGGGCGTGCTGGCCATCGTTGCTGAGCCCGATGTGCTGACGCATGAGGAGCGGATGCTGGCCGACGCCATCGTGAGCGAAGGCGAGCTCGCGCTCGACCGCGCCCGCGCCATGGAGGCGCGCGAGGAGGCGGCGGTGCTCGCCAAAAACGAGCAGTTGCGCGCCAACCTGCTGCGCTCCATCTCGCACGATTTGCGTACACCGCTCACGAGTATCTCGGGCAACGCCGACGTGCTGCTCGACCAGGGTTCGACCGGTACTGCCGTGCTCGACGACCAGACGCGCCGCAACATGCTGCTGTCCATTCGCTCGGATGCGCTGTGGCTCAACGCTACCGTCGAGAACCTGCTCGCCACCACCAAGCTCGAAGGCGGCGGCATGCACCTATCGACTACGCTCGAGCTGATGGACGATATCGTCGAGGAGGCGCTGCGCCACGTGAACCCCGCCGTGCGCGAACACGACCTCAAGGTGGTTGCGTGCGACGAGCCGGCGCTCGTCAACGTCGACGCGCGCCTGATGGTGCAGCTGGTGGTGAACCTGGTGAACAACGCCATTACCTATACGCCGGCGGGTTCGCATATCGTGATCTCGATTGGCGTCGACGAGGGGCGTGTATCGTGCTCGGTGGCCGACGACGGGCCGGGCATCGCGCCCGAGGACCGCGAGCGCATCTTTGAGTCGTTCTACACCGTCAACCATGGTTTGGCCGACAGCCGCCGTAGTGTGGGCCTGGGGCTTTCGCTCTGCCGCTCCATTGCGCTGGCGCATGGCGGTAGCATAGAGGTTACCGCGGCGGATCCGCATGGCTCGGTCTTTTCGATTGAGCTTCCCGCTGCCGATGTTTCGTTTGATAAGGAGTAGCGCCGTGCCGAACTCTGCCGTGAAACCGCTCATCTTGGTTGTTGAGGACGATCCTGCCGTCCGCAACCTAATCGTCGCCGCGCTCGAGGCGCACGGCCTGCGCCATATGGCCGTGGAGACCGCCCATGCCGCCATCGCCGCCGCATCGTCGCAAGCGCCGAGCATCGTGCTGCTCGATCTGGGCCTGCCCGACATGGATGGCGTCAAGGTGGTGGAGTCGGTGCGCACGTGGTCGGGCATGCCGATCATCGTGGTCTCGGCGCGCAGCGAGGATGCGGACAAGATCCGCGCGCTCGATGCCGGTGCCGATGACTACCTGACCAAGCCGTTTTCGGTCGAGGAGCTGCTCGCGCGCATACGCACCACACTCAGACGCCTTTCGTATGCGCAGATAGGTGCGGGTTCGTCCGAGGGGACGTTCGATACCGGCGAGCTGCATATCGACTTTGATGCCGGCATCGCCACGATGGACGGCGAGGAGCTGCATCTGACGCCGATCGAGTACAAGCTGCTGTGCTTGCTGGCGCACAACGCCGACAAGGTGCTGACGCACCAGTTTATCCTGCACGAGATTTGGGGTACCGCGACCAAGAGCGACCTGGCGAGCCTGCGCGTCTTCATGGGCACTCTGCGCAAAAAGATCGAGTCCGACCCCGCACATCCCCGCTATATCCAAACCCACGTAGGCATCGGCTACCGCTTGGTCACCCAGGGCTAGCCCGTTGCCCACATCCCCATATGAGTTGCGGTGAAATAGTTCCTGTTTATGCCTTTATGGGGGCTTTTTAGGAACTATTCCACCGCAACTTTTTTATTTGCCCTTGGGTTTGCTGGCGTAGAACTTCTTCTTTTTGGGTTTGCCGGCAGGGGAGGGTTTGCCGTCGCCGTGAGGTTTGTTGTTGCCGGCGTGCGCATGGCCAGGCGCTGCTGCGCGAGGCTTGCGAGCCTCGGGGTTGCGCAGCTCCTCGACGCGCTCGGCAATTTCCTCGGCACTAAAGCCGACTTCGGCCATGGCGTCCTCGATGGGCAGACGGCGCACGATATAGCAGTGGTGCACCTTCTGGTTGCGTGCGAAGTCCTCGGGAATGGTCTGCGAGGTGATGTCCTCCAGCACCACGCCCGCGCGTGCAAGCTTGCGCGTCTCGGGGCGGAAGCCGCGCAGGTTGCAGCTGAAGATGGCGTGGCCACCCTGCGTGAGCAGGCGCGATACGCCGGCCAGCAGCTCGACGTGGTCGCGCTGGACATCCCAGGTGCGTCGGCCCATCTTGGATGAGTTTGAGAACGTGGGCGGATCGACAAAGATCAGGTCCCAGCGGTTGCGCGTCTGGCGCTGGTCGCGAATCCAAGCGAGCACGTCGTCGCGCACAAAGTGATGCTGCGGGCCCACAAAGCCGTTCTGGCGCATGTTGCGCTCGGCCCAGTCCAGGTAGGTGTTGGAAAGGTCGACCGTCACGGTCTCCTCGACGCCGCCGTCGGCCGCGTAGCAGGTGGCGGTGCCGGTGTAGGCGAACAGGTTGAGGAAGCGGCGCGCCTGTTTGGCGTGCTCGCGCACCAGGTTGCGGGTGACGCGGTGGTCCAGGAAGATGCCGACGTCCAGGTAGTCGTCAAAGTTGACGGCAAAGGTGAGGCCGCCCTCTTCGATGAGCGGCAGACGACGGCGTGCGATGTTGGCGCGCTCGCTCGAGCCGCCCTTGCCGGCGTCCTGCTTGCCGTACTGCGAGCCGCCGCGCGAGCGCATGCGGGCCTTGGCGTGCACGTGCTCGGCCGGAACATCCAGGATACGCGGCGCGATGGCCAAAATGTCGAGCATGCGGGCCTGAGCCAGTGCGGGGTCGATGGTCTTGGGCGCAGCGTATTCGGCGATGACGAGCCAACGGCCCGGCGTCTGCGGGCAGCCCTCGTACAGGTCGATAGCGGCAGAGTAATCGGGCAGGTCGGCATCGTAGACGCGGTAGCAGCTCACGCCCTCGCGCTTGGCCCACTTGCGGCGCAGACGGGCATTCTTGCGCAGGCGGTTGGCGAACTGCTCGGACTCGGGGATAAGCACGGGCAGCGGCTTGCCGTCGCCCAGGTCGAGTGTGGCAGCGGGCTCGGGCATGGCGGGCGCAGCGCTGCTCACATCATCGGCATCGCCGGCATCCGCGATCTCCCCCGTGGCATCCGCGCTGGTCGCGGCTTCAAATGCCGCGGAGGCGTGGTCGAGCGAGGGCCAAACCTCGACGGTGGCCTCTTCATTGTTGGGCATGACGGCGATGGAGCGCTCGGGCTCGGCGTGGAGCGCACGGGCCATGAGGCCATCGCGGGTGAGCGCGGCGACCGGTGCCGAAGCAAGCTCGGGCGCGCGGCGCAGTTCGCC
This sequence comes from Collinsella aerofaciens, assembly GCF_040910265.1. GTDB lineage: Bacteria > Actinomycetota > Coriobacteriia > Coriobacteriales > Coriobacteriaceae > Collinsella > Collinsella aerofaciens_BK. Next base: position 85,699 of record NZ_JBDGAW010000008.1, read on the forward strand.
GACAAGTGTCATGGCATCGTGCATGAGCGAAAGCGGGGTCTCGGTGGTGTCCGCGACGATGGCGGCGCCGGCGACAGCGCCCGCGTGATCCAGCACGGTGGCAGACTTGGCGGCGCAAAAATCGACAAAGCGCCTGTAGCCGGCACACTTGACCATGCGCTCGGCGGTCTTGCGGGCGGTGGGGTCAATGTCCATGGCCACGATGCGCGCCTGGCGCTCGCGCGCTGCCGCCTCGCGCTCGCGCGCCTCGGCAAGCAGCTGCTCCCACAGAGCGGCGTCGTGTAGCTGCCAGCCCTCAAAGCCCCAGCGCTCGCGTGCGGCGCCCGGGGCGCGGTCGGTCAGAATGTTCACGGCTTCCAGCAACAGGCCGCCGCCGGCGCACGAGGCATCGATTAGCGTGGGAAGGGCTTCATTCTCGTAATCGTCGGCCGTCAACTCGCGCTCGCACAGTGCGGTCCAGCCGACCTGCGCCAGCACTAGGGCGGCGTAGTCGGGGCGCAACACGTGCGCACCCTCGCCGGCACGGGTCGCCGCGGGCGGCAGGCGCTTGAACAGCGGGTCGCCCGAAAGGTCCAGGCTGATGCTCGCGCGGCGCTGGCGCAGCGAAAGCAGTAGGTGAACATCGGGGTCGGCGGCATCGACGTCGGCGCGACGGCCCGTGGCCTCGGCCAGACGGTCGCACAGCGCGTCCTTGGCGCGCAGGGCCGAGAAGCGCGTGTTGCGCAGCTGCTCGGTCACGCCGCGGGCGGTGATGGCGATGGTGGCGCCGGGGCGGACGATGCCTTCCCAGGCGATGTCGTAAACGCCGTCGTACAGTTCGTCGGCATCCTGCGCCTCAAAGCGCCCGAGCACCACAAACACGCGGCTGGCCAGGCGCGACCACAGGCACGCGCGCAAGCCTTGCTCAAGCTCGCCCTCAAACGTGGCGCGGCCCTTCAGCCGGCGAACATGCGAAAGCCCGAGGTGTTTAAGCTCATCGGCGAGTGCGGACTCAAAGCCCTCGGGGCAGCTTGCGTAAAATTCCATGGGTGACCTCTCTGGTTGCGTCGCTCCATTATATGATGGATGCTTCGTTTACTCTCGCCCCCGAAAGGAACCTATATGATTGATGCGTGCCCCGATTCCGCCGTGCTCTTTTTTGACGTGGACGGCACGCTGACGTCGTTCGACCCCGATGACATGACCGATAAGGATTTTTCGGCGGTCCGTCCTTCGCAGGCGGTAATTGAGGCCTTCCACGCGCTGCGCGATGCGGGCCATAAGGCGTTTATCTGCACGGGCCGTCCCCTGTGGCTCATCGCCGACAGCCTGCGCGAGCTGGATCCCGAAGGCATCGTTGCCATGGCGGGTGCTACGCTCGAGGTCGAGGGACGCGTGGTGCACGAGGACTGCTTTGCCGAGGACGTAGCCGAGGAACTTGCGCACCGCATTATCTCGGCAGGATTCGAGGCCTTTTTCGAGACCAATGGAGCAACCTTTGCTCTAGAGCCTGCGGGTGTTGAACAGTCGTCTCTGATCGGTACCACTGTGGTGCATGGCGCCGATGAGATGCGCGTCGACGGCCGCCTTTGCGTGGGCAAGGTGTGCCTGAACGCGCCCAACCTGGCTCGCGTGGTCAACGACGACGGCTTTATCGAGCGCCACTTTGAGCTGTGTAACACCGGCGGTTCCAATCGTGAGCTCAGTCCCAAGGGCATCGACAAAGGCGTGGGCGTGGCGCGAGCGCTGGAGCATCTGGGCCGCGCGGGTAATACGCGCACCTTTGGCTTTGGCGATTCGGGCAACGACCTGGGCATGCTCGCCGCCGTCGAGACGGCCGTGGCCATGGGCAACGCCATGCCCGAGGTCAAGGCGGTTGCCGATTACGTGACCGACGACGTCGCACACGATGGCACCGTTACGGCCATGCGCCACTTCGGCTTAATTTAAGAGGCCCGCTCAGCTACCGTTCGTCCGCGGCGGACGGCTCAAGTCGGCCCGCCCTGCAAAATCGTTTTGCCGCTGGAGCGCATGGTCAAAAACGCTAAAGTGTTTATACCGTTCACCGAGAAGGTAAATAACTGCAGTTCACGCCTTGATAAACATAGGTAAAGTGTTTAGCAGTTTACCGGCCTTATGCAAACGGAAGGAATCAGGCAGATGGCAATCAAGGTGTTCGCTGACGGTGCAAACCTCGAGGGCATGCTCGATATGTACGAGAACGGCAACGTTCAGGGCTTCACGACCAACCCGTCCCTTATGAAGAAGGGCGGCGTGACGGATTACCGCGCGTTTGCCAAGGAGGTCCTGGCCCACATCACCGATGTGTCCGTGTCGTTTGAGGTCTTTGCCGACGACGTCGAGACCATGGAGGTCGAGGCCCGCGAGATCGCTACCTGGGCCGATAACGTCTACGTCAAAATTCCGTGCGTGACCACCAAGGGTGAGTCCACCGCCGAGCTGGTCCGCACGCTTTCTGCCGACGGCATCAAGGTCAACGTCACCACCATCTTTACGCCCGAGCAGGTCGACGAGATGGTCGAGGCCGTTGACGCCGAGACCCCGTCCATCATTTCGCTCTTTGCCGGCCGCATCGCCGATACCGGCGTCGACCCCATTCCGTTTATGACGGAGTCGGTCAAGAAGGCCGCCGCCAAGCCCAACTGCGAGGTCCTGTGGGCGTCCACGCGCGAGCTCATCAATATCTACCAGGCAGAAGCCTGCGGTTGCCAGATCATCACGGTGCCCAACAGCATCCTGGCCAAGCGCAAGAACATCGGCCGCGACCCGTACGAGGTCTCGCTCGACACCGTGCGCGGTTTTGCCAAGGATATCGCCGCTTTGGGCTTCCATATCCTGCCGTAAGCAAGGGTACCCCCTGTAGCGACGTGCAAAATTGAGAGTATTCAGCAAGGTAAAGGTCTTTATCAGTTAACCGAAGGGTAGCGCGCAGAGATGTGGTGTAAGAGGCGGGGCATGCCCCGCCTCTTCCCTTTCTTGAAAGGGAGGGGACACCGC